>NZ_CP108067.1:602250-1204500 GCF_036178145.1 Streptomyces sp. NBC_00273
GCGTCCACGGTTCCTCCGCCAGTGCGTCCTGACGTCGGGAGTACACGCTGAACGCCCGACGCCCAGGCGCCATGGGCGCCTCGATCACGAGCTGAAGCTGCACGCCGCCCCGCTCGGGCAGGACGAGCGGCGCCTCCAGCGTCAGCTCCTCCACCACATCGCAGCCGACCTGGTCACCGGCACGGATCGCCAGGTCGACGAACGCCGTGCCCGGCAGCAGGACGCCGCCGTGGATCGTGTGATCGGCGAGCCAGGGGTGGGTGTCGAGAGACAGCCGACCAGCAAGGAGCACTCCCTCGGAATCGGCGAGCGTCACCGCCGCACCCAGCAGCGGGTGCCCGGCGTCACCGAGACCGATCGCCTCCGGGTCCCCGGCCGCGAACACGGCCGCGCTGGGCCAGAACCGCTGACGCTGGAACGCGTACGTCGGCAGATCAACCCGCCGCGCACCCGTACCGGCGAAATACGCCGCCCAGTCGA
Organism: Streptomyces sp. NBC_00273; assembly: GCF_036178145.1. Taxonomy (NCBI): domain Bacteria; kingdom Bacillati; phylum Actinomycetota; class Actinomycetes; order Kitasatosporales; family Streptomycetaceae; genus Streptomyces; species Streptomyces sp. NBC_00273. Next base: position 602,731 of record NZ_CP108067.1, read on the forward strand.
CGGTGACGCCGTGGGCGTGGGCCTGGGCGAGGGCCGTGGTGACGGCCTCGGCCTCGGGGCGGCCCTTGCGGAGGGCGGGGACGAAGACGGCGTCCTGCGTGAAGCAGTCCTGGGCGAGTGCGGAGAGCACACCGTCGGGCCCGAGCTCGACGTACGTCGTGACTCCGGCGGCCTCGAGGGCGCGGATGCCGTCGAGGAATCGGACCGCCTCACGGACGTGCCGCACCCAGAACTCCGCCGAGCCCATCTCGTCCGAGACGACCGAGCCGGTCAGGTTCGAGACGACCGGGATGCGGGGGGCCTCGAAGGACAACCCCGCCACGACCTGACGGAACGCGTCGAGCATGCCGTCCATGTGGGGCGAGTGGAACGCGTGACTGACGGTGAGGCGCTTGCTCTTCCGGTCGGGGAAGGCGGCCACGACGGCCGTCGCTGCGTCCTCGTCACCGGCGATGACCACCGACTGCGGTCCGTTGACGGCCGCGATGCTCACCCGGTCGGTCAGCAGCGGCAGGACCTCGTCCTCCGACGCCTGCACCGCGATCATCACGCCACCACCCGGCAGCGCCTGCATCAGACGACCACGCGCCGCGACCAGCGCGCACGCGTCCTCCAACGAGAACACCCCGGCCACATGCGCGGCAGCGATCTCGCCGATCGAGTGCCCGGACAGGAAGTCCGGCTTCACACCCCAGGACTCGACGAGCCGGAACAGCGCCACCTCGACCGCAAACAGGGCCGGCTGCGTGTACTCCGTACGGTCCAGCACAGCCGCGGCGTCCCCGAACAGGACGTCCTTCAGCGGCAGTTCGAGGTGGGCGTCCATGCGGGCGCAGATCGCGTCCAGGGCGTCCGCGAAGACCGGGTGGGTGTCGTAGAGCTCGTGGCCCATGCCCACTCGCTGGCTGCCCTGGCCGGTGAACAGGAACGCCGTGTTACCGAGGGCGGCTGCCGTTCCGCGCACCAGGCCGGCTGCCTGCTCGCCTGCGGCGAGGGCGCGCAGCGCGGCGAGGAACTCTTCCCGCTCCTCCGCGACGACGACGGCCCGGCGCTCGAGGGCCGACCTCGATGTCGCCAACGCGTAGGCCACATCGGCGGATTCGAGCAGCTCATCCGACGCGAGCAGCGCCTCAAGGCGCTCGGCCTGGACCCGCAGGGCCGCCTCACTCTTTGCAGACAGCACCCACGGCATGACGCCACCGGGCCGCTCCTGCGGCTGCGCGGACACCTCGGCGTCGGGCGCGTCCGGTGCCTGCTCGATGATCGTGTGGGCGTTGGTGCCGCTGAAGCCGAAGGAGGAGATGCCGGCCCGGCGCGGACGCCCGGTCTCCGGCCACGCGCGCTGCTCGGTGAGCAGGGCGATGTCGCCCGCCGTCCAGTCGACGTGCGGGGTGGGCTCGTTGACGTGCAGGGTCTGCGGGAGTACCCCGTGCTGCATGGCGAGCACCATCTTGATGACACCCGCCACGCCGGCGGCGGCCTGCGTGTGACCGATGTTCGACTTGATGGAGCCCAGCAGAAGCGGCTGGTCGCCCGGGCGGTCCTGGCCGTAGGTGGCCAGCAGCGCCTGCGCCTCGATCGGGTCACCGAGCCGCGTACCCGTACCGTGCGCCTCAACCGCGTCCACCTCGGCGGCCGACAGCCCGGCGCTCGCGAGAGCGGCGCGGATCACGCGCTGCTGCGACGGACCGTTCGGGGCCGTCAGGCCGTTGCTCGCACCGTCCTGGTTGATCGCCGAACCCCGCACCACCGCCAGGACCGGGTGACCGTTCCGGCGCGCGTCCGACAGCCGCTCCACGAGCAGCATGCCGACACCCTCACCCCAACCCGTACCGTCCGCGTCAGCGGCGAACGCCTTGATGCGGCCGTCCGCCGCCAGGCCACGCTGACGGCTGAAGTCGATGTAGGCGCCCGGCGAGGACATGACGGTCACACCACCGGCCAGCGCCAGCGAGCACTCACCGCTGCGCAGCGCCTGGATCGCCCAGTGCAGGGCCACCAGAGAAGCCGAGCACGCCGTATCCACCGTGACCGCCGGGCCCTCGAGACCGAAGGCGTATGAGAGGCGACCGGAGACGACGCTCGCCGCGTTACCCGTACCGAGGAAACCCTCGATGCCCTCAGGAATGGAACGGAACGTCCCGTCGTAGTCCTGGCCGTTGGTTCCGATGAACACGCCGGCCTGGCTGCCGCGTACGGCGGCGGGATCGATGCCCGCCCGTTCGAAGGTCTCCCAGGTGGCCTCCAGCAGCAGCCGCTGCTGGGGGTCCATGGCGAGGGCCTCGCGCGGCGAGATCCCGAAGAAGTCGGCGTCGAAGTCGGCCACGTCGTAGAGGAAGCCGCCCTCACGGGCGTAGAACGTGCCCTGCTGGTCCGGGTCCGGGCTGTAGAGGCGGTCCAGGTCCCAGCCACGGTCGACCGGGAACTCGCCGATGGCATCGCCGCCGGTGGCCAGCAGCTGCCAAAGGTCCTCGGGGGTACGGACACCGCCCGGGAAGCGGCAGCTCATCGCGACGATCGCGATCGGATCGTCGTCCACCACCGTGGCGGCCGGACCGGTGATCAGAGCCTGAGTGCCCAGCAGTTCATCGCGAAGGTACGCCATGAGGGCGGAGGCGGTCGGGTAGTCGAAGATCAGCGTGGCCGGCAGGCTCACACCCGTGGCCGCACCGAGCCGGTTGCGCAGCTCGACCGCCGTGAGCGAGTCGAAGCCCAGCTCCTTGAAGGCGCGCTCCGCACCCACCGCGTCCGCACCGTCGTGCCCGAGGACGGCCGCGACGTGCGTCCGGACCAGACCGAGCAGCTCCCGCTCCAGCTCCACCGCGCCCAGACCGGCAAGCCGGTCGACCGGCGATTCGGAGTCACGTGAGGCGGGGGCGGCGGAGCGAGTCTCCGCCAGCTCCGCGAAGAGCGTGCTGGGGCGTGACACGGCAAATGCGGGCCCGAAGCGCTTCCAGTCCACGTCCGCGACCAGCAGGGCCGCATCCCCAGAGACAGCGCTCTGTCGCAGCACGGCCATCGCCGTATCCGGAGCCATCGGCGGCAGACCCTCACGCCGCATCCGCGCGTCCATGGCCTCATCAGCTGCCATACCGCCCTCGGCCCACGGACCCCACGCGAGGGAGGTAGCGGCCAGCCCGGCCGCACGACGCTGCTCAGCGAGAGCGTCCAGGTAGGCGTTCGCGGCAGCGTAGTTCGCCTGACCAGCAGCACCGATCGTGCCGCTCATCGAGGAGAACAGCACGAATGCGGAGAGCTCGATACCGAGCTCGACGGTCAGCTCGTGCAGATTGAGCGCCGACGTCGCCTTCGCCCGCAGCACACTCTCGAAACGCTCGGGGGTGAGGGCGTCGAGGACACCGTCATCGAGAATCCCGGCGGTGTGCACGACCGCGGTCAGCGTGTCGGCCTCGGCCTCCAGCAGCGCACGCAGAGCGTCACGGTCGGAGGCGTCACACGCCACGACCGACACCTCAACACCCAGCCCGGACAGCTCCGCCACCAGCTCAGCAGCACCCGGGGCATCAGCACCACGGCGGCTGGTCAGCACCAGACGTTCGGCACCCGCACCGGCCAGCCAACGAGCAACCCGACCGCCCAGAGCACCCGTACCACCCGTGACCAGGACAGTCCCGGAAGGCGTCCAGGAGTCCGTGCTGCCGCTCGCGGCACGGACCAGCCGACGCCCGAAGACTCCGGACGACCGCACCGCGACCTGGTCCTCACCAGCACCGCCCAGCACACCCACCAGACGGGACATCGCCCGCTCATCCCACACCTCAGGCAGGTCAACCAGACCACCCCAACGCCCGGGAACCTCCAGAGCGGCTACACGCCCGAGACCCCAGACCTGAGCCTGAACCGCCGATACCAGACGATCCGACCTGCCAACGCTGACCGCACCGCGAGTCAGGCACCACAGCGGCGCCTCCACCCCGGCATCACCCAACGCCTGCACCAAACCAGCCGTCGCGATGACCCCGGCCGACTCGTCCAGCGCGAGCAGCGACACCACACCGACGACAGAACCCGCGCCGGACAGCAGCTCAGCCAAAGCGGCACGATCGGCATCAGCCTCGACAACAACCCGGCGGACCTCAGCCCCAGCGCCGGCCAACGCATCCACCACACCAGCGGCCAAGGACTCGTCCTCGCCCGCGACGACGAGCCACTCGCCGCCCAGCGTCCCGCCCGACACAGTCAGTGGCTTCCACGACACCCGGTAACGCCAGCCATCCACCTCCGACTGCGTCCGCAGGCCACGACGCCAGGCCGACAGGGCCGGCAGGACCGTGCCCCAGGCGTTCTCGTCGTCCATGTCCAGCGTGCCGGCGAGCGACGCGAGATCCTCGCGCTCCACCGCGTCCCAGAAACGGGAGTCCACGTCGTAGCCGGAGGCGTTCCGCGCCGCGCCCGTGACCTGCAGCCAGTAGCGCTGTCGCTGGAAGGCGTACGTCGGGAGCTCCGCCCGCCTGGCACCCGTACCGGCGAAGAAGGCGGACCAGTCCACCTCCACACCCCGCACATGAGCCTGCGCCACGCCGGTGACAGCCGTCTCCGCCTCGCCACGCCCTGCGCGCAGGACCGGGACGAAGGCGACGTCAGCGTCGCCGGTCAGGCAGTCCTGGGCGAGCGCGGACAACACGCCGTCCGGGCCGATCTCGACGTACGTCGTCACGCCCGCGCCCTCCAGTGCGCGGATGCCGTCGAGGAAGCGGACCGCCTCACGGACGTGCCTGATCCAGAACTCGGCGGAGCCCATCTCGTCCGAGACAAGCGCGCCGGTGAGGTTCGAGACGACCTGGATACGCGGGGCCTCGAACGACAGTCCCTCCACCACCAGGCGGAAGTCCTCCAACATGCCGTCCATGTGCGGCGAGTGGAACGCATGACTGACCGTCAGTCGCTTGGACTTGCGGCCCTGTGCCTCGAACGCCTCCGCGATCGCGACGGCCATGTCCTCATCACCCGCGACCACAACGGCCTGCGGGCCGTTGACCGCCGCGATGCTCACCCGGTCGCTCAGCAGCGGCAGGACCTCGTCCTCCGACGCCTGCACCGCGATCATCACACCACCGGACGGCAGCGCCTGCATCAGACGACCACGCGCCGCCACCAACACACACGCGTCCTCCAACGAGAACACCCCGGCCACATGCGCGGCAGCGATCTCACCGATCGAATGCCCGGACAGGAAGTCCGGCCGCAGACCCCACGACTCAACGAGCCGGAACAACGCCACCTCTACCGCGAACAGCGCGGGCTGCGTGAACTCCGTACGATCCAGCACAGCCGCGTCATAGCCGAACAGGACGTCCTTCAGAGGCAGTTCGAGCTGGGAGTCGAAGCGCGCGCACACCTCGTCCAGCGCGTCCGCGAACACCGGGAAGGCGTCGTACAGCTCACGCCCCATCCCCAGCCGCTGGCTCCCCTGCCCCGTGAACAGGAAGGCGAGCTTCCCGGGGACGGGCGAGCCCTCGATCAGCGCGGCCGTCGAGCGGCCCTCGGCCAGCGCCTCCAGTGCGGCCAGCAGGCCCTCACGGTCCGCGGCCACCACCGCCGCGCGGTCCTCGAACGACGCCTTGCCGACCGCCAGCGACCACGCAACGTCGACCGGGCGCACATCCGGCACGGCCAGGACGTGGGACCGGAGCTCACGCGCCTGCGCCCGAACCGCGTCCTCGCCCTTCGCCGAGAGCACCCAGGGCACCGCCGGAAGCAGCACGGCCGCTTCAGGTTCCGCCGGCTCCGTTGCGGCCGGGGGCTGTTCGATGATGGTGTGGGCGTTGGTACCGCTGATACCGAAGGACGAGATGCCCGCGCGGCGCGGACGGCCGGTCTCCGGCCACTCCACCGCCTCCGTCAGCAGGCTGACGTCACCGTCCTCCCAGTCCACCTGGGCCGACGGCGCGTCCACGTGCAGCGTCTCCGGGAGCACGCCGTGCCGCATCGCCATGACCATCTTGATGACACCGGCGACACCGGCCGCAGCCTGGGTGTGACCGATGTTGGACTTGATCGAGCCCAGCAGCAGCGGCCGGCCCTCGGGGCGGTCCTGGCCGTACGTCGCCAGCAGCGCCTGCGCCTCGATCGGGTCACCGAGCCGCGTACCCGTACCGTGCGCCTCCACCGCATCCACATCCGCGGCCGACAGACCCGCACTCGCCAGAGCCTCGCGGATCACCCGCTGCTGCGACGGACCGTTCGGCGCCGTCAGGCCATTGCTCGCACCGTCCTGGTTCACCGCCGAACCGCGCACCACGGCCAGGATCGGGTGCCCGTTGCGCACCGCATCCGACTGCCGCTCGACGAGCAGCATGCCCGCACCCTCGGCCCAGCCCGTACCGTCCGCGGCCGCAGCAAAGGACTTGCAGCGGCCATCGGCCGCCAGCCCCCGCTGACGGCTGAAGTCGATGAAGGTCTCCGGAGTCGCCATGATCGCCACGCCACCGGCCAGTGCCATGTCGCACTCGCCGTTACGGAGCGCCTGGATCGCCCAGTGCAGGGCCACCAGCGACGACGAACACGCCGTGTCGACCGTCACCGCCGGGCCTTCGAGACCGAAGGTGTAAGCAATCCGGCCGGAGGCGATGCTGCCGGCGTTGCCGGTGCCGAGGTAGCCCTCGACGCCCTCCGGCAGCTCGTCCCCGCTACCGGCACCGTCCCCGATGCCGACGCCCGTGACGTAGTCGTGGTACATGACGCCGGCGAAGACGCCGGTACGGCTGCCGTGCACGGACGCGGGGTCGATTCCGGCTCGCTCGAAGGCCTCCCAGGAGGTCTCCAGGAGCAGGCGCTGCTGGGGGTCCATGGCGAGGGCCTCGCGCGGCGAGATCCCGAAGAACGCCGGGTCGAACTCGGCCGCGTCGTGCAGGAAGCCGCCCTCACGCGTGTACGACGTACCGGCGTGGTCCGGGTCGGGGTGGTAGAGCGCCTCCACGTTCCAGCCGCGGTCGGACGGGAAGGCGGTGATGCCGTCGCCGCCCGTGGCGACGAGCTGCCACAGCTCGTCGGGGGTCCGCACGCCGCCGGGGAAACGGCAGCCCATGCCGACGATCACGATCGGGTCGTCCGTGACGTCCGGGGCGGACCGTACGGGCGTCAGCCGCCCGCGCACACCGCCCTGCTCGGCGGACTCGGCGGTCACCGCGAGCTCCGCCAGCAGGTGCCGGGCCAGTGCCACCGGTGTCGGGTAGTCGAACACCAGCGTCGGCGACAGTCGAAGACCGGTCTCGGCCTTCAGTACGTTGCGCAGTTCCACGGCTGTGAGGGAGTCGAAGCCGAGGTCCCGGAAGGCCCGTTCTGCGTCGACCGCCTCGGCGCCCGTATGGCCCAGGACCGCGGCCACACGCCCGCAGACCAGGTCCAGCAGCACGCCCTCGTGCTCCGCGACCGGCAACGCCAGCAGACGGGCCACCAGGGGCGAACCGGCGTCCGCGCGGCCGTCCCGGCGCTCCACGGTGCGCCGCACGGGCACTCGCACCAGGGCACGGAGCAGGGCCGGCGTCGAACCCGCCGAGACCGCCTGCGCCCGCAGCACCGCGAGATCGAGGCGGATCGGCAGGAGCACCGCCGAATCCACCGCCATCGCCGTGTCGAAGAGGGCGAGCCCCTCGTCGGCAGCCAGCGCGCCGACGCCGTCGCGGGCGATGCGGCGCAGGTTGGCGTCATCAAGACCCGCCGCCATGCCACCGTCACTGCCACCGCCGCTACCCGTCTGCGGGGCCCACAGACCCCAGGCCAGCGCGGTGGCCGCCAGGCCCTCGGCCCGTCGCTGCTCGGCCAGGGCCTCCAGGAACGCGTTCGCCGCAGCATAGTTCGCCTGCCCCGCCGCACCGAACGCAGCCGCCGCACCCGAGAACAGAACGAACGCAGACAGGTCCAGATCCCGCGTCAACTCATGCAGGTTCCAGGCCGCGTCCACCTTCGGCCGCAACACAGTCGCGACCCGCTCCGACGTCAGCGCCGACACAACACCGTCATCCAGAACACCCGCGGTGTGCACCACGGCCGTCAGCGGGTGCTCAGCCGGAACCGACGCCAGCAGCGCGGCCACCGCATCCCGATCCGCGAGATCACAGGCAGCAAGCTCCGCCCGAGCACCCAACTCCGCCAGCTCCGCGACCAGTTCCTCGGCACCCTCGGCAGCAGAACCCCGCCGACTCACCAGCAGCAGACGCTCAACACCATACGAAGTCACCAGGTGCCGGGCGAACAGCCGCCCGAGGCTGCCGGTGGCGCCCGTGACCAGCACCGTGCCCGACGGGTCACCCACCACGACAGGTGACTCGGCGGCACCATCCGAAGAGGGCACGCGCACCAGACGCGGCACACTCACCACACCCGCGCGGACCGCCAACTCCGGCTCACCAGCCGCCAGCGCGGCAGGAATCGCCGCCACCGACGCCGAGTCCGGCTCCACGTCCAGGTCGAGCATCACGAGCTGACCGGGGTTCTCCGACTGCGCCGAGCGCAGCAGACCACGCACCGCGCTGCCCGGCAGATTCCGGACACCCGAACCGGCCCCAACAGCCACCGCACCCGACGTCACCCACACCAGCCGCGTACCCGCGAACCGGTCATCCGACAGCCACTCCTGAACGGACGCCAGCGCGCCATTCACCGCCGTGTGAACGGAGCCCGCGGCGTCGTCGGCACCCAGCACGTCAGCGGACGGCAGGACGAACACCGCATCCGGAGCGGGCTCACCCGCCGCCAGCGCCGAACCGAACGCCGCCACATCGGCGTACTCGGTCACCTGAGCACCCGTGCCGGCCAGACCGATCTCGTCCCGGCCCAGCACCACCCACCGCAGACCAGCAGGAGCGGCAGGCGTGAGCGTCGCGGACACCCATTCCACGCGGAACAGCGACTCCAGATGACCGGCGCCCGCCGCGTGCACCTGATCCGCAGAAGCCGGGCGAAGCGTCAGCGACTCCACGGCCGCCACCGGCCGCCCCGTCTCATCCGCGATCAACAGGCCCAGCGTGTGAGGATCGTTCGCGGAGTGCGGGGTCAGGCGCATGCGCAGCGAGGACGCGCCCACGGCGTACAGCGAGACACCTGCCCAGGCGAACGGCAACAGCGCACCGGAAGCGGCATGCTCGCCGGACTCGCCGTGGCCGATGGCGTGCAGACCCGCGTCGAGCAGCGCCGGGTGCAGCCCGAACCGCGCCGCGTCCCTCTGGTCGCCCTGCGGCAGGGCCACCTCGGTGAACAGCTCCGCACCGCGTCGCCAGGCTGCCTTCAGGCCCTGGAACAGCGGCCCGTAGGAGACACCCTCCCGAGCCAGGTCCGCGTACAGCCCGTCGACGTCCACGGGCTGGGCGCCCGACGGCGGCCACACCGCCAGATCACCGAACTCCTGCGCGGCCTCCGGACGGGCACCAGCCGCAAGCACACCCGACCCGTGACGCGTCCAGGACTCCTCGGCGAGGGCGTCACGGCGACGCGAGTACACGCCGAACGGACGACGGCCGGGCTCGATGGGCGCCTCGACGACCAGCTGAAGCTGCACGCCGCCCCGCTCGGGCAGAACGAGCGGCGCCTCCAGCGTCAGCTCCTCCACCACATCGCAGCCGACCTCGTCGCCGGCACGGATCGCCAGCTCCACGAAGGCCGTGCCCGGAAGCAGCACACTGCCCAGAATCGTGTGGTCCACGAGCCACGGGTGGGTTTCCACCGACAGCCGACCGGCGAGGAGGACGCCTTCCGAATCGGCGAGCGTCACCGCCGCACCCAGCAGCGGGTGCCCGGCGTCACCGAGACCGATCGCCTCCGGGTCCCCGGCCGCGAACACGGCCGCGCTGGGCCAGAACCGCTGGCGCTGGAACGCGTACGTCGGCAGATCAACGCGTCGGGCGCCGGTGCCCGCGAAGGAAGCGGTCCAGTCGACGGTGACGCCGTGAACGTGAGCCTGCGCGAGGGCGGTGACGAGGGTCTCGGCCTCGGGACGGCCGCTCCGGAGGACCGGGACGAAGACGGCGTGACCGGTCTCGGCCAGGCAGTCCTGGGCGAGGGCGGACAGCACACCGTCGGGGCCGAGCTCGACATACGTTGTAACCCCGTCGGCCTCCAGTGCGCGGATGCCGTCGAGGAAGCGGACCGCCTCACGGACGTGCCGCACCCAGAACTCCGCCGAGCCCATCTCGTCCGAGACGACCGAGCCGGTCAGGTTCGAGACGACCTGGATACGCGGGGCCTCGAACGACAGCCCCTCCACCACCCGGCGGAAGTCCTCCAGCATGCCGTCCATGTGCGGCGAGTGGAACGCGTGGCTCACCGTCAGCCGCTTGGACTTGCGGTCAGGGAAGGCGGTCACGACGGCCGTGGCGGCGTCCTCGTCACCGGCGATGACCACCGACCGAGGGCCGTTGACCGCCGCGATGCTCACGCGATCGGTCAGCAGCGGCAGGACCTCGTCCTCCGACGCCTGCACAGCGATCATCACGCCACCACCCGGCAGCGCCTGCATCAGACGACCACGCGCCGCCACCAGCGCGCACGCGTCCTCCAACGAGAACACCCCGGCCACATGCGCGGCAGCGATCTCACCGATCGAATGCCCGGACAGGAGGTCGGGCTTCACACCCCACGACTCGACGAGCCGGAACAGCGCCACCTCGACCGCGAACAGAGCGGGCTGCGTGTACTCCGTACGGTCCAGCACAGCCGCGTCGCCACCGAACAGGACGTCCTTCAGCGGCCTGTCGAGCACCGCGTCCATCTGTGCGCAGACGGCGTCCAGCGCGTCCGCGAACACCGGGAAGACGTCGTACAGCTCACGCCCCATCCCCAGCCGCTGGCTCCCCTGCCCCGTGAACAGGAAAGCGGTACGGCCGTCGCCGGCCGTTCCCGTGGTGATCCGGGGCGCGGACTCGCCGGTGGCGAGTCGTCCGAGTGCGTCCCGCAGGTCCTGGGCGTGTTCGGCGGGCAGGACGAAGGCGGCGCGCTGGTCGAGGTGCGCGCGGCTCGCGGCGAGGGAGTACGCCAGGTCCACCGCGTCCACGCCGTTGTCCTCAGCGGCGTCCAGGTACGCGGTGAGAACCGCCGCCTGCGCCCGGAGGGCGTCCTTGGTCTTGCCGGAGAGGAGGTACGGCAGGACACGGCCCGGTCGTACGGTCGGCTGCGCGTCGGCGCGCGCCGGCTCCTCGGCGTCGGGCGCCTGCTCGATGATGGTGTGGGCGTTGGTGCCGCTGATGCCGAAGGAGGAGATGCCGGCCCGGCGCGGACGCCCGGTCTCGGGCCATGCGCGCTGCTCGGTCAGGAGCTCTATGTCGCCCGCCGTCCAGTCGACGTGCGGGGTGGGCGCGTCCACGTGCAGGGTCTGCGGGAGCACACCGTGCTGCATCGCGAGCACCATCTTGATGATGCCCGCGACACCAGCGGCGGCCTGCGTGTGACCGATGTTCGACTTGATGGAGCCCAGCAGAAGCGGCCGTCCGTCGGCACGCTCCTGGCCGTACGTGGAAAGGAGGGCCTGCGCCTCGATCGGGTCGCCAAGACGGGTACCCGTGCCATGCGCCTCAACCGCGTCCACGTCGGCGGCCGACAGACCCGCGCTCGCGAGGGCTTGGCGGATGACCCGCTGCTGGGAGGGGCCGTTGGGCGCGGTCAGGCCGTTGCTCGCACCGTCCTGGTTGATCGCCGAGCCACGCACCACCGCCAGGACCGGGTGACCGTTGCGCTGCGCGTCCGACAACCGCTCCACGAGCAGCATGCCGACACCCTCACCCCAGCCCGTGCCATCGGCGGCCGCGGCGAACGCCTTGATCCGGCCGTCCGCCGCCAGCCCCCGCTGACGGCTGAAGTCGATGAAGTTCTCGGGCGTCGACATGACGGTGACGCCACCGGCCAGCGCCAGCGAGCACTCACCGCTGCGCAGCGCCTGGATCGCCCAGTGCAGGGCGACCAGCGACGACGAACACGCCGTGTCGACCGTCACCGCCGGGCCTTCGAGTCCGAACACGTACGAGACGCGGCCGGACATGACGCTGCCCGCATTGCCCGTGCCGACGTGGCCCTCCAGGCCGTCCTGTTCGCGGGCGACGAGCGAGAGGTAGTCCTGGCCGTTGGTGCCGACGAACACACCGGCGCGGCTGCCGCGCAGCGACGACGGGTCGATGCCCGCGCGCTCGAAGGCCTCCCACGAGGTCTCCAGCAGCAGGCGCTGCTGCGGGTCCATGGCGAGGGCCTCGCGCGGCGAAATCCCGAAGAAGCCGGCGTCGAACTCCGCCGCTCCAGCGACGAAACCACCCTCGCGGGTGTACGAGGTCCCCGGCTGGTCCGGGTCGGCGCTGTAGAGGCGGTCGAGGTTCCAGCCGCGGTCCGCCGGGAACTCGGCGACCGCATCCGTACCGTGCGCGAGCAGCTCCCACAGGTCCTCGGGGGACGCGATGCCACCGGGGAACCGGCAGCTCATGGCCACGATCGCGATCGGGTCGCCGTCGACGGCCGCGGCGACGGGCAGCAGGGCGCCGGAGACGGGGACGCTGCCGACGAGTTCGTCACGGAGGTGGTCGGCCAGCGCGGCGGACGTCGGGTAGTCGTAGATGAGCGTGACCGGCAGCCGCAGCTCGGTGGCCGCGCCGAGGCGGTTGCGCAGCTCGACAGCGGTCAGGGAGTCGAACCCGAGCTCCTTGAAGGCGCGGTCGGCGACGACGGCGTCCGCACCGCCGTGTCCGAGGACCGCCGCCACGTGCGTACGGACGAGGTCGAGCAGCTCCCGCACCTGCTCGGCGGGGGCGAGCGCGGCGAGTCGCCCGGAGAGGGTGCCCGGCCCGTCCGCGTGAGCGGTCGCCTGAGCACGTGCCTCGGTGCCCGCGCGAGCGGCGCGTACCTCGCTCAGCTCGCTGAACAGTTCACTGCGGCGTACGGCCGTGTGGCCGGAGAGATACCGCTCCCACTCGACGTCGGCCACCGTGATCGAGGCGTCCTCGGCAGCAACTGCCTGCCGGAGCACACGGATCGCCGACTGAGCGTTCATGGGGGGCACGCCGTCCCGGCGCATCCGGGCCTCAAGGGCCTCGTCGGCGGCCATGCCGCTGTCGGCCCAGGGACCCCAGGCGATCGAGGTAGCGGCCAACCCGGCCGCACGACGCTGCTCGGCGAGGGCGTCGAGGTAGGCATTGGCGGCGGCGTAGTTCGCCTGACCGGCGGTACCGATGGTGCCGGTCATGGACGAGAACAGCACGAACGCGGAGAGCTCGATACCGAGCTCGACGGTCAGCTCGTGCAGATTGAGCGCCGAGGTCGCCTTGGCGCGCAGTACGCTCTCGAAACGCTCGGGGGTGAGGGCGTCGAGGACACCGTCATCCAGCACACCAGCCGTGTGCACGACCGCCGTGAGCGTGTCGGCCTCAGCCTCAAGCAGCGCGCGCAGGGCGTCACGGTCGGAGGCGTCACACGCCACGACCGACACCTCAACACCCAACTCCGACAGCTCAGCCACCAACTCGGCAGCACCCGGAGCCTCAAGGCCCCGACGGCTGGTCAGCACCAGACGCTCGGCACCCGCACCGGCCAGCCAACGCGCAACCCGGCCACCCAGAGCACCCGTACCACCCGTGACCAGAACGGTCCCGGAAGGCGTCCAGGAGTCCGTGCTGCCGCTCGCGGCACGGACCAGCCGACGCCCGAACACACCGGAAGACCGCACCGCAACCTGGTCCTCACCAGCACCGCCCAGCACACCCACCAGACGGGACATCGCCCGCTCATCCCACACCTCAGGCAGGTCAACCAGACCACCCCAACGCCCCGGAATCTCCAGAGCGGCCACACGCCCGAGACCCCAGACCTGAGCCTGAACCGCCGACACCAGCCGATCCGAACGACCCACGCTCACCGCACCGCGAGTCAGGCACCACAGCGGCGCCTCCACCCCAGCATCACCCAACGCCTGCACCAAACCAGCCGTCGCGATGACCCCGGCCGACTCGTCCAGCGCGAGCAGCGACACCACACCAGCAACAGAACCCGCACCGGACAACAGCCCAGCCAAAGCAGCACGATCGGCATCAGCCTCAACGACAACCCGGCGGACCTCAGCCCCAGCGCCGGCCAACGCATCCACCACACCAGCGGCCAAGGACTCGTCCTCGCGCGCAACGACGAGCCACTCGCCGCCCAGCGTCCCGCCCGACACAGTCAGCGGCTTCCACGACACCCGATAACGCCAGCCATCCACCTGCGCCTGCTCCTGGTGCTGCCGGCGCCATGCCGACAGGGCAGGGACGAGTTCGCTGAGGCTCGTATCGTCGTTCACCTCCAGTTCCGCCAGCAGAGAGGGGAGATCGCCCCGCTCCACCGCGTCCCAGAACCGGGCATCCACCGCGTCGGTAGCCGGCTCGGAGGCTACGGCGCCGGACAGAATCGTCTCCGGCCAGTAGCGCTGCCGCTGGAAGGCGTACGTCGGGAGGTCCACGCGCTCCGCACCCGTACCGGCGAAGAAGGCGGACCAGTCCACCTCCACACCCCGCACATGAGCCTGCGCCACGCCGGTGACCACCGTCTCCGGCTCACCACGCCCCGAACGCAGCACCGGGACGAAAGCGACGTCCGCGTCACCGTTCAGGCAGTCCTGGGCCAGGGCGGACAGCACACCATCGGGACCGATCTCGACGTACGTCGTCACGCCCGCGCCCTCCAGGGCGCGGATGCCGTCGAGGAAGCGGACCGCCTCACGGACGTGCCGCACCCAGAACTCCACCGAGCCCATCTCATCCGAGACAAGCGCGCCGGTCAGGTTCGACACGACCTGAATACGCGGGGCCTCGAACGACACCCCCTCCACCACCCGGCGGAAGTCCTCCAACATGCCGTCCATGTGCGGCGAGTGGAACGCGTGGCTCACCGTCAGGCGCTTGGTCTTGCGGTCAGGGAAGGCGGCCACGACGGCCGTGGCGGCGTCCTCGTCACCGGCGATGACCACCGAGCGCGGGCCGTTGACCGCCGCGATGCTCACCCGGTCGCTCAGCAGCGGCAGGACCTCGTCCTCCGACGCCTGCACCGCGATCATCACGCCACCACCCGGCAGCGCCTGCATCAGACGACCACGCGCCGCCACCAACACACACGCGTCCTCCAACGAGAACACCCCGGCCACGTGCGCGGCAGCGATCTCACCGATCGAATGCCCGGACAGGAAGTCCGGCCGCAGACCCCACGACTCAACGAGCCGGAACAACGCCACCTCGACCGCAAACAGCGCCGGCTGCGCGTACTCCGTACGGTCCAGCAGCGCCCCGTCGCCACCGAACAGGACTTCCTTCAAGGGGAGTTCAAGCTGCGAGTCGAAGCGCGCGCACACCTCGTCCAGCGCGTCCGCGAACACCGGGAAGGCGTCGTACAGCTCACGCCCCATCCCCAGCCGCTGGCTCCCCTGCCCGGTGAACAGGAACGCCAGTCCGCCACCCGACACCGTGCCCTGCACCAGCCCCGGCACCTGCTCGCCGGCGGCCAATGCCGCCAGGCCCGCCGCCAGGGATTCACGGCTCGCGGCGTCCGCGACCAGGACCGCGCGCGACTCGAACGTGGAGCGTCCGGCCGCGAGCGAGTACGCGATGTCGACGGTAGCGGCCTGCGGGTTCTCGGCCAGCCACGACGCGAGCTGCTGCGCCTGGGCGCGCAGCCCGGCGGGGTTCTTGCCCGTGACGGCGAACGGCAGCACCGGGAGGGCCGAGCCGGCACCGGCACCCGTGCCGTGACCGGGAGCGGCCGCTTCCTCCTCCGCCGTCGGCGCCTCTTCGATGATCGTGTGCGCGTTCGTACCGCTCAGGCCGAAGGACGAGACGCCGGCCCGGCGCGGGCGCCCGGTCTCGGGCCATTCCACCTGCTCGGTCAGGAGCGCGACCTCGCCCGCCGTCCAGTCGACGTGCGGGGTGGGCTCGTCCACGTGCAGGGTCTGCGGGAGCACGCCGTGCCGCATGGCCAGCACCATCTTGATGATGCCCGCGACACCCGCCGCGGCCTGCGTGTGCCCGATGTTCGACTTCACCGAACCCAGCAGCAGCGGCCGTCCATCGGCACGCTCCTGACCGTACGTCGCCAGCAGCGCCTGCGCCTCGATCGGGTCACCGAGCCGCGTACCCGTACCGTGCGCCTCCACCGCGTCCACGTCGGCGGCCGACAGACCCGCGCTGGCCAGGGCCTGACGGATCACCCGCTGCTGCGAGGGGCCGTTCGGGGCCGTAAGACCGTTGCTCGCACCGTCCTGGTTGATCGCGGAACCCCGCACCACCGCCAGGACCGGGTGACCGTTGCGCCGCGCGTCCGACAGCCGCTCCACGAGCAGCATGCCGACACCCTCACCCCAGCCCGTGCCATCGGCGGCCGCAGCGAACGCCTTGATGCGGCCGTCCTCCGCCAGCCCCCGCTGACGACTGAAGTCGACGAAGGCATCAGGGGTGGACATCACGGTCACACCACCGGCGAGCGCCATGGTGCACTCGCCCTGCCGCAGGGCCTGAACGGCCAGGTGCAGGGCGACGAGCGACGACGAGCAGGCCGTGTCGACCGTGATCGCGGGGCCTTCGAGGCCGAACACGTACGAGAGGCGGCCAGATACGACACTCGCCGCGTTGCCCGTGCCGACGTGGCCCTCCAGGCCGTCGGCTTCGCCCGCGACCAGGGAGAGATAGTCCTGGCCGTTGGTCCCGACGAACACGCCGGCCCGGCTGCCCTTCAGTACGGCGGGGTCGATGCCGGCCCGCTCGAAGGCCTCCCACGAGGTCTCCAGCAGCAGGCGCTGCTGCGGGTCCATGGCGAGGGCCTCGCGCGGCGAGATCCCGAAGAAGTCGGCGTCGAACTCGGCGGCGTCGTAGAGGAAGCCGCCTTCGCGCGTGTACGAGGTCCCCGGCTGGTCCGGGTCCGCGTCGTAGAGGCGGTCCAGATCCCAGCCACGGTCAGCCGGGAAGTCGGCGACCGCGTCCGTGCCCTGGGCGAGAAGCCGCCACAGGTCTTCCGGAGTCCGTACCCCGCCGGGGAAACGGCAGCTCATCGCCACGATCGCGATCGGATCGTCGTCGGCCGCCACGGAGACGCCCTGGGGGGCGTCGGCCTTCGGCGCGCTGCCCACCAGCTCCCCGCGCAGGTACTCCGCGAGGGCCGCGGAGGTCGGGTAGTCGTACACGAGGGTGGTGGGGAGCCGCAGCGCGGTGGCCGCGCCCAGCCGGTTGCGCAGGTCTACGGCGGTCAGGGAGTCGAACCCGAGCTCCTTGAAGGCGCGTTCGGCCCCGACGGCGTCCGAGCCGTCGTGCCCGAGGACGGCGGCGACGTGGATACGGACCAGGCTGAGCAGCTCCCGCTCCTGCTCGGCGCGAGGCAGCTCGGCCAGCTTCGCGAACGCGGCACCGGCGACGTCGGCACCTGTGACGACGGTCCCCTGTCCGGTGGCGGCGGTGGTGCCTTCCGGGCCGCCGGTGACGAAGTCGCCGACCAGCGGGTTGGGGCGGACTCCCGCCACGATCGCGGAGAAACGGTCCCAGGCGATGTCCGCGACGGTCAGGGCGGCCTCGTCGGCACCAACGGCCTGAGCCAGCGCGGCGATCGCGGCTTCGGGGGCCATCGGCGGCAGACCCTCACGCCGCATCCGCGCGTCCATGGCCTCATCAGCGGCCATACCACCCTCGGCCCACGGACCCCACGCGATCGAGGTAGCGGCCAGCCCGGCCGCCCGCCGCTGCTCAGCGAGAGCGTCCAGATAGGCATTGGCGGCAGCGTAGTTCGCCTGACCAGCAGCACCGATGGTGCCGCTCATCGAGGAGAACAGCACGAACGCGGAGAGCTCAATGCCAAGCTCAACGGTCAACTCGTGCAGATTGAGCGCCGCGGTCGCCTTCGCCCGCAGCACACTCTCGAAACGCTCGGGGGTGAGGGCGTCGAGGACACCGTCATCCAGCACACCAGCCGTGTGCACGACCGCCGTTAGCGTGTCGGCCTCGGCCTCCAGGAGCACACGCAGAGCGTCACGGTCGGAGGCGTCACACGCCACGACCGACACCTCAACACCCAACTCCGACAGCTCCGCCACCAACTCGGCAGCACCCGGAGCCTCAAGACCACGACGGCTCGTCAGCACCAGACGCTCGGCACCCGCACCGGCCAGCCAACGAGCCAGCCGGCCACCCAGAGCACCCGTACCACCAGTCACCAGAACAGTCCCGGAAGGCGTCCAGGAGTCCGTGTTGCCGCTCGCGGCACGGACAAGACGACGCCCGAAGACCCCAGAGGACCGCACCGCGACCTGGTCCTCACCAGCAGAAGCCAGCACACCCACCAGGCGGGACATGGCCCGCTCATCCCACACCTCGGGCAGGTCAACCAGACCGCCCCAACGCCCGGGAACCTCAAGGGCAGCTACACGGCCCAGGCCCCACACCTGAGCCTGAACCGCCGACATCAGACGATCCGAACGGCCCACACTGACCGCACCACGAGTCAGGCACCACAGCGGCGCCTCCACCCCCACATCACCCAACGCCTGCACCAAACCAGCAGACGCAACAACCCCAGCAGCCTCATCCAGAGCCAGAAGCGACACCACACCAGCAACAGAACCCACACCCGCACCAGACAGCAGCTCAGCCAAAGCGGCACGATCCGTACCCGGCTCGACAACAACCCGCCGGACCTCAGCCCCACCCCCGGCCAGCGCATCCACCACACCAGCGGCCAAGGACTCGTCCTCGCGCGCGACAACGATCCACTCGCCGCCCAACACTGCCCCGCCCGACACGGTCAGCGGCTTCCACGACACCCGGTAACGCCAGCCATCCACCTCCGACTGCGTCCGCACCCGCCGGCGCCATGCCGACAGGGCCGGGACGACCTCGCTCAGCGGCTGTTCACCGTCCGCGTCCAGTTCGAGCGCGGCGGCGAGCGCAGCCACGTCCTCGTGCTCGACCGCGTCCCAGAAGGCGCTGTCAGCCGGGTCGGCCCGATGCGCGGGCGCCGTCTCCGACTCGGCGGCGGGGGTGCGGGCGTTCATCCAGTAGCGCTGCCGCTGGAACGCGTACGTCGGCAGGTCCACGCGCTCCGCGCCCGTACCGGCGAAGCAGGCGGCCCAGTCGACCTCCGCGCCCCGGACGAACATGCGGGCGACCGCGTCGAGCAGGGTGGCGTTCTCGGGGCGGCCGACGCGCAGCGCGGCGGCGAAGGCGGGGTTGGCGGTGTCCTGCGGGTCGGTGACCAGGCAGTCCTGGGCCATGGCGGTGAGGACGGGGTCGGGTCCGAGTTCCAGGAAGGAGTCGGCGCCGCGCGCCTTGAGGGTACGTACGCCGTCGAGGAAGCGGACGGCGTCGCGGACGTGCCGGACCCAGTGTTCGGGGTTGGCCAGTTCGGCGGCGGTGGCGGTGGTCCCAGTGAGGAGGGAGACGACGGGCAGGGTGGGCGTGCCGTAGGCCAGGACCTGCGCCACCCGGCGGAACTCGTCGAGCATGCCGTCCATGTGCGGCGAGTGGAACGCGTGGCTGACCGTCAGGCGCTTGGTCTTGCGGCCCTGTGCCTCGAACGCCTCCGCG
Source organism: Streptomyces sp. NBC_00273 (assembly GCF_036178145.1). NCBI lineage: Bacteria > Bacillati > Actinomycetota > Actinomycetes > Kitasatosporales > Streptomycetaceae > Streptomyces > Streptomyces sp. NBC_00273. The sequence continues at coordinate 622,251 of NZ_CP108067.1, forward strand.
ATCGCGACCGCCACGTCCTCGTCACCCGCGACCACAACGGCCTGCGGGCCGTTGACCGCCGCGATGCTCACCCGGTCGCTCAGCAGCGGCAGGACCTCGTCCTCCGACGCCTGCACCGCGATCATCACACCACCGGACGGCAGCGCCTGCATCAGACGACCACGCGCCGCCACCAACACACACGCGTCCTCCAGCGAGAACACCCCGGCCACATGCGCGGCAGCGATCTCACCCACCGAGTGACCGGCAACGAACGCCGGCTTCACACCCCACGACTCCACCAGCCGGAACAGCGCCACCTCGACCGCGAACAGCGCCGGCTGCGTGTAGGCGGTCTGATGGAGAAGGGCGGCCTCGGGGGTGTCCTCCTCGGCGAACAGGACGTCGAGGAGCGGGTGTTCGAGCTGTTCGTCGAGGTACCAGGCGGCGTCGTCGAGGGCGTCGGCGAACACCGGGTGGGTCTCGTACAGTTCGCGGCCCATGGCCAGTCGCTGGCTGCCCTGGCCGGTGAACAGGACGGCGAGGCGTCCCGCGGCGGGCGCTCCCTGGACGACGGAGGGGGCGTCGGATCCGTCGGCGAGGGTGTGCAGGCCGCGCTGGAGGGCGGTGCGGTCGTCGCCGAGGACGACGGCACGGTGTTCGAAGCGGCCGCGGGTGGCGGCGAGGGAGTGACCGATGTCGAGGGGTGTGGCGTCCGGGTGGGCGTCGAGCCAGTCGCCGAGGCGCCGGGCCGTGTGGCGCAGGGCTTCGGGGGTCTTGGCGGACAGTGCCCAGGGCAGCGGGCCGGACAGCGAGCCGGACAGCGGGCCGGCCGCGTCCTGTGCGTCGTCCTCCGTACCGTCCTCGGACGGCGGCTCCTCGATGATGGCGTGGGCGTTGGTGCCGCTCATACCGAAAGAGGAGACGCCCGCGCGGCGCGGGGCGTCGGATGTCGGCCAGTCGACGGCCTCGGTGAGGAGGGAGACGGCTCCGGCCTGCCAGTCGACGTGCGGGGTCGGTGCGTCGACGTGCAGGGTCTTGGGCAGGACGCCGTGGCGCATCGCCATGACCATCTTGATGACGCCGGCGACGCCGGCGGCGGCCTGGGTGTGGCCGATGTTCGACTTCAGGGAGCCGAGCCACAGCGGCCGGTCGGCCGGGCGGTCCTGGCCGTACGTGGCCAGCAGCGCCTGCGCCTCGATCGGGTCACCGAGCCGCGTACCCGTACCGTGCGCCTCGACCACGTGCACGTCGGCGGACGTCAGGCGGGCGTTGGCCAGGGCCTGGCGGATGACGCGCTGTTGGGCGGGGCCGCTGGGCGCAGTCAGGCCGTTGCTGGCGCCGTCCTGGTTGATGGCGGTGCCGCGGACGACGGCGAGGACGTGGTGGCCGTTGGCGCGCGCGTCGGAGAGGCGTTCCACGAGCAGCATGCCGGCGCCCTCGCCCCACGCCGTTCCGTCGGCGCCCGCCGCGAAGGGCTTGCAGCGGCCGTCGGGGGCGAGGCCGCGCTGGCGGCTGAAGGAGACGAACGAGCCGGGGCTGGCCATGATCGCGACGCCGCCGGCGAGCGCGAGCGAGCACTCGCCGCTGCGCAGGGCCTGGACGGCGAGGTGCAGGGCGGCGAGCGAGGAGGAGCAGGCGGTGTCGACGGTGACGGTGGGACCTTCGAAGCCGAAGGTGTAGGCGATGCGGCCGGAGGCGACGCTCGCGGCGTTGCCGGTGACGAGGTAGCCCTCGAATCCGTCGGCGGCGTCTTCGAGCCGGGGGCCGTACTCCTGGGTCTCCGCGCCGACGAACACGCCGACCTGGCCGCCGCGGAGTCCGGCGGGGTCGAGGCCGGCGCGGTCGAACGCCTCCCAGGAGGTTTCGAGGAGCAGGCGCTGCTGGGGGTCCATGGCGAGCGCTTCGCGCGGGGATATCCCGAAGAACGAGGCGTCGAATTCGTCGGCGTCGTGGAGGAATCCGCCTTCGCGGGCGTACGTGGTGCCAGCCCGGTCGGGGTCCGGGTCGTAGAGCGAATCGAGGTTCCAGCCGCGCCCGGTGGGGAATTCGGAAATGGCGTCGGTGCCGGTGGCGACGAGTTCCCAGAGCGCTTCGGGGGAATGTACGTCGCCGGGGAAGCGGCAGCCGATACCGACGATGGCGATCGGTTCGTCGCTGCTGACGGCGGCGGTGACGGGTGCCTCGGCGGGGGTGGTCAGGCCCAGGAGCAGGGCGTGGATCCGGCGGGCGAGGTGGGCGGGGGTGGGGTGGTCGAAGGCCAGGGTGACGGGCAGGCGCAGGCCCGTGCCGGCGACGAGGCGGGCGTGCAGGTCGACGGCGGCGAGCGAGTCGAAGCCGAGGTCGAGGAAGGAGCGGTGCGGGTCGAGGGTGGCGGGTGCGGTGTCCCGCAGGGAGGCGGTGACCAGGGAGGACACCCAGTCGAGCAGCGCGGTGTGCTGTTCGTCCCCGGTGAGCCCGGCGAGGCGCTCGCGCCACTGGTCGCCGTTGGCCGAGGCGTTGGCCGAGGTGTCGCCCGCGATGCCGTCCGCAGCACTGTCGGCGCTGCCGGATTCGGATTCGCCCTGGGTTTCGCCGGCCTCGGAGGCGCCGCCGATTTCGGCAGCGAAATCCTGGGAATCGTTCAACATCGCGCGCTCCATCACTCCGTGCAGAGAAACCTAAGACCAGAGTTGACCTTGGCACGGGAGAGCTTCCGCAGAAACCCCTAACGCTCCCCTAGAGACCCCTATGAGGTGGCCCTGTGGAAGGCGTCGTCATTCTGCGAGCGCGATCAATCATAATGCCCTCGACATACGGGCAATTGCAAGGATTCTGTTGTCGTTTGAATCCGGCAGGGCGTCACCCGGCCGGGCGGGCCACACGTACCAGGACGGACCCTGCATACGAAGACGGAGGGGCGGTCGTCAGGACCGCCCCTCCGCCTCCTGGGGGGAGGCGCGCCAGTTGGTTCTTGGGGTCAGTGGCCGGCGGGCACCCGTTCGATGAACGGGGCGAGCAGGCCGGGCACCGTCTCCTCGGCGAAGGCGAGGCCGTCACCGACGCGTACGTCGCGGACCTTGTAGACGCCGTTGCCGACGGCGGTGGCGGCTCCCAGGGTGAGCAGGCCGGCGCGGCGCTGGAAGACCGAGCGCGTGATGGACCAGCCGATGATCCCGTCCCGCTGGACGGCGACGGTGCGGCGGGTGAAGGTGCCCGCCCGGGTGACCAGGTAGGGGCCGTGGACGGCGTGGCCGAGGTTTCGGTAGGCGTCGAAGGCGAAGGCCACTCCGGCGGCGAACAGCACGACCGCGGTGATCCAGCCGGTGTGCACGAGGACCGGGGTGAGCCACAGGCCGAGGCCGACGAAGGGCGCGGCGAGCAGGACGGACCAGATCAGGGCGCGGTTGATCCTGCGCCGCAGGGCGGCGCGGGGGTGCGGCGCGAGCTGCGCCGCCGTCGTCGGGGAGACGCTCTCGCCGAGGACGTCGGCGGCGATCCGGCGGGCCAGGGCCAGGGGTACGGGCGGGGTGAGCCGGCTGCGGCTGCTGTTCTCGTCCTCGTCGCCGAGGCCGCTGGCGACGGCCTTCAGGCGGGCTCCTCCGGCCCAGCGCAGCAGCAGGGGTTCGGCCACTTCGGCGCCGCGCAGCCGCTGTTCCTCGATGCTGACGGAGCGGGTGATGAGCAGGCCGCGGCGGACGCGGAGCAGGCCGGTCTCCGGGCGGTCGAGGCGGTAGCCGCCCCAGCCCTCTATGAAGGTGGCGGTCGATCCGGCGACGCCGATCACGACGATGACGAGGAGGGTCACGAGGATTCCGTACCAGAGCGGTACGGAGCCGAAGCGGTCCTCGATGTCCTTGACGATGCCGAGTTCCAGGGGGTCGATCTTCATCTCGTGCAGCGTGCGGTAGACGCTTCCGACGGCGATGAAGACACCGCCGACGCCCCAGAGGGTCAGCGGCGCGTACCGCAGCCACGCCCAGTCGAGTTCGGCGAGGGTGGCGTCGGTGTCGGGGTCGGCGGTCGCCAGGCCCTGGCGGGCGTGGCGCAGTTCGCTCAGCTGCCTGCGCAGCGCTTCGGCGTCGCGGGTGCTGAGGCCGTCCAGGGACAGGCCGCCGCCGGAGGAGGCCTGGTCACCGGTGGTGACCTTCAGGGAGGTGAGGCCGAAGAGCCGGTGGAGGGGGTTGGCGGTCAGGTCGACGCTGCGGATGCGGTCGACGGGGATCGAGCGCTCGCTGCGGAAGAACCATCCCTTGTGGAGCTCCACCCGGTCGTCGGTGACGCGGTACCGGGTGGTGAGGAGGCGCATCGTGCTGATGCCGGAGATGACGAGGCAGGTGATGAGGAACGAGGCGAAGGTGATCAGGACCTGGAGGTTGATCTCGCCGCCGGTGATGACGGTGGTGGCGCCGAAGGTGGCCAGCGGTGTGGCCACCACGCTCAGGTTGACGAGGAACAGGCGCGGGTTGAGCCGTCCCCACACGTCGTGGTCGGCGTGGTCCTGGTGTCGGACCGTGGTGTCCGGTGTCACGTGGCGTCTCCCGGTACGGCCTGGGTGGACCGGGTCAGCTGCTCCACGAGTTCGGTGGCGGTCCGGTGGTCCAGTCCCTTGATCTTCACGGCGCCGGCGGAGGACGCGCTGGTGACGGTGATCCCGGAGAGGCTGAACAGCTGCTGGAGCGGGCCGCGGAGCATGTCGACGGTCTGGACGCGGGACAGGGGGACGACCCGCCACCGCTGCCAGAGCCATCCCGAAGCGGCGTAGACGGCCTCGTCGGTCATCTCCCAGCGGTGCACCCGGTAGCGCCAGATGGGCATGACGCCCATGTAGAGGAGTCCGGGGACGAGCGCGACGAGGAAGAGGGGGCCAAAGACGAAGCGCGCCGGCGAGATGGTGAGCCAGAGCACGCCGAACACGAGCGGGAGCGGCAGGGCGAAGAGGGACGACTGGAGGGTCCACCAGCCGATGGCGCGGCTTTCGACGCGGTGGCGAGGCGGACGGAGCCTCAGTTCTTGGTTGTCTAGCACTGCTTCACCCTGGTTCCTGAAGGATCTTGAATCGTCGCGGAGTCATCGTGGGGTCATCGTGTGATCGTCGCGGTCCGTACGGCACGCAGCCGGGACAGGAGGACGGCTACCCGGGCCGTCACCATGGACAGGGACATCAGGGCGAGCGAGCTCACGAGGACCTCGCCGCCGCTGAGTTGGTAGTCGGTGGTGAAGCGGTTGATGCGCGCGCCGAACCAGTGCTCGCAGCCGTAGGCGAAGAGGATCTGGGCCCCGAAGAGGAAGACCCAGACCGCCGCCTGGCCGAACCCGCCGGTGGTGCGGATGTCGCCCGCGGGGTCCCGGTGGGCGGTGAGCGGGGAGCTCGCGACGAGTCCGCAGATGACCCCTACACCTATGGCGGCGAGGTGCAGCGACGTGTCGTTGCCCGCCGTCGGAAAGGAGTGTACGCACGCGCCGGTGACGATGACGGCCACCAGTGTGGGGCCGGCGATCCTCACGGCGGTGATGCGCCGGTTGCCGAAGTCGGTCGCGAGGATGACGGCCAGGATCGTCCCGCAGGTGATGAGTGCCGTCGTGAACTGCCCCACGTGACCGAACCCGCCCTTTCCGCACTGCCTCGAAATCCGTTGTCGCGGTTCTCCTTCCGCTGGTTCCAACGTAGGCGGGGCGGGCCCGGCCGGGGGACGACCGATCGGTGGGACCGGCTGTCAACCGATCGACGGACACCGGCTGCGCTCGTGGTAGGACTGGTTCCGTGCACATAGAAACTCAGCCGGAGGTCCCGCGGACGGCCGCGAACTACGGTCCCGACTCGGGAAGCCGCTGGTTCGGTCTGTGGGACGGCTATTTCGCCGTCTCCTACCTCGTCACCGTCATTCTGCTGTTCACCTCGGTGGAGAGCCAGACCCACCGGGCCCTCGCCGTCGGTGCGCTGACGCTGATCGTGCCCTGGTACGCGGGGCTCGGCCGGAGGCTGATGGTCCACCGGACGTCGGGCCGGCGGAACATCGTCTTCTCCGCCGGGCTCCTGCTGTTGTTCGCCTCGTCCACCATGCTCGATCTCGCGGGTTCCTTCGCGCTGTTCGCGGTGGTCCCCATGCTCATGATGAGCCTGTCGGTGCCGCCCGCGATCGTGCTGGTCGTGCTGGCCAATCTGTGGCCGATGACGGTGGTCTGGCTACGGGGCGGGGAGTTCGATCCGCACATCCTGTCGGTGCTGCCCATATCGCTGCTCGGCATCGGTGTGTCGGTCCTGCTCGGCCTGTGGATCACCCGGGTGGTGCGGCAGAGCGCCGACCGGGGCGAGCTGATCAACGAGTTGCGGCGCAGCCGGGAGCGGGAGGCCCGGCTGTCGCACCAGGCCGGCATCTCGGCCGAGCGGGAGCGGCTGGCCCGGGAGATCCACGACACCCTGGCGCAGAGCCTGACCAGCATCATCAGCCTGGTGCAGGCGGCCGAGTCGGAGGTGGTGGACAACCCCGAGCGGGCGCGGTCCCGGCTCGGGCTGGCCGGCCGGGTCGCGCAGGACAGCCTGGCCGAGGCCCGCGGTTTCGTCTCCGCGCTGACCCCGCCGTCGCTGCGGGAGAGCTCGCTGGTGCAGGCCGTACGCCGGCAGGCCGACCTGCTGATGGAGGAGACGGGGCTGGCGGTGCGGTGCACGGCCCGCGGCGAAGAGCAGGCGCTGCCGATGGCGGTCAGCGTGGTGTTGCTGCGCTCGGCGCAGGAGGCGTTCGCCAACGTGCGCAAGCACGCGACGGACGCCCGTAGGGTGGACGTCCTGGTGGCGTACGCGCCGGAGGCGGTGCGGCTCGTGGTACGTGACGACGGCGCGGGCTTCCGGACCGACGACGGGCCGCGGGACGAGGAGCCGGCGGACGGCGCGCCGGAGCGCGTGCCGGACGGCGGGCGGAACGGTTTCGGGCTGCGCGGGATGCGCGCCCGGGTGGAGGAGATCGGCGGAATGGCACAGTTCAGCAGCAGCCCGGGGGCGGGCACGGTCATCGAGGTGACGGTGCCGCTCGCCCCGGTGGAGCGGGGGTCGGCCGATGAGTGAGCGCGAACCGATCGGGGTGCTGCTCGCCGATGACCACCCGGTGGTCCGGGAGGGCCTGAGCGCCATGCTGGAGCTGGACGAGGGCATCCGGGTGGTGGGACAGGCCGGTTCCGGTGAGGAGGCGGTGCTGCAGGCCGCACGGCTGAAGCCGGACATCGTCCTGCTCGACCTGCGGATGGGCGCGATGGACGGGGTGGCCGCGACCGGGCACATCCTGCGGGAGTCGCCGCGCAGCCGGGTGGTCATCGTGACCACGTACGAGGACGACGCGGACATCCTGCGCGCGGTGGAGGCGGGCGCCGCGGGCTACCTGCTCAAGGGCAGCTCCCGCGAGGAGCTGGTGCAGGCGGTGAAGGCGGCGGCGCGCGGTGAGACGGTGCTGACGCCGTCGCTGGCGCCGAAGCTGTTCCGGGCCCGGGTGGTGGAGGCGCCGGTGCTGTCCGAGCGGGAGCGCGAAGTGCTCCAGTTGGTCAGGCAGGGCATGACCAACGCGGACATCGGGCGCCGGCTGTTCATCAGCGAGGCAACGGTCAAGACGCACCTGCTGCGGTCGTTCAAGAAGCTGTCGGTGTCGGACCGCACGGCGGCGGTGATGGCGGCCCTGGAACGGGGCCTGCTGTCCTGAGGGGTGGGCCGCCCCCGGCCGCCCCCGGGCCTGCCCGGGGGCGGCCCACCCCTCAGGCGATGCCGGGCAGGCTCAGGTCCCACAGCCGGGCGGGCAGGTCCCGACGCCGCTTGACCTTCAACTTGCGGTAGATCCGGGTCAGGTGCTGCTCGACCGTCGAGACGGTCACGTACAGCTTGGTGGCGATCTCCCGGTTGGTGTGGCCGCGCGCCGCGAGCAGCGCCACCCGTGCCTCGGCCTCCGAGAGCGACTCGGACAGGGTCTCGGCTTCCCGGGCGGGTTCGGCCTCGCGTCCGGCCGGCGCGGCGACCGCCTCGCCGTCGCCCTGCCCGGGGGTGAACTCCTGGCACAGCGGCTGCGCCCCGCAGGACTTGGCGACGTGCCAGGCCTTGCGTACGAGCATCCGGGCCCGGTTGAAGTCCCCGGCGGCGCGGTAGCCGCTGCTCAGCTCCCCCAGTGCCCTGGCGAGCTGGAGCCGGTCCTCGCCCTGCTCCAGGGCCTCCACGGCCTCGGTGAGGCGCTTGAGACGGTACGTGAGGTCGCCGCTGGTACGGGCGAGCGCGTACAGCAGGGCGCCGCGCGGCCGGCTGCCGGCCGGGCCCGCTTCGCGCTGGCGCTGCTGCTCCACGTACTCGCGGGCACGCGGCATGTTGCCGATGGCCAGCCACGCCTCGGCGGCGTCCAGGCGCCAGGGCGCCAGTTCCACGGCGTCCATGCCCCAGGCCTTCATCAGTTCCCCGCAGGTGAGGAAGTCGCGCAGGGCGGCGTGGTAGCGGCCGGTGGCGAGGTGGCAGCGGCCGCGTGCCCGCAGGTAGTGGAGGCCGAACTGGGTCTCCAGCATCATCTCGGGCACCGGCTGTTCGAGCAGGCTCATCGCCTCGTCGAGGTTGCCCATCTGGGTCTCGGCGTCGATGAGGACGGCCAGCGGCAGCGCGATGCCGACGCCCCAGCACTGCACGGATATCAGGGACATGGCCTGGCGGGCCTGGGCGGCCGCGCCCGGCAGGTCGCCCTGGCGCAGGGCGACCTCGGCCCGGACCACGCCGAGCGCCGCCTGCCAGGTCGGCGTGTTGCGGGCGGAGCACTCGCCGAGGAGCCGGTCGGTCCAGGTGAGCGCGAGGTCGAGGCGGCCGGCATAGACGAGGGTCAGCGCGGCGATGACGAGGGGCGTGAGGGTGCGGTCGCTGAGGTGGTAGCGCTGGAGCACCCGGGTGGCCTCGGCGACGGCCGCCTCGCCCTGGCCGCCGCGCAGCGCGGTGCGCATGGCCTCGACGGCCGGGACGTGGGCGTCGTCGGGCATGTCGTAGGAGGCCGCGCCCGGCGCCGTGGCGGTGGCGGGCGCACCCGGGTCACCGGGCCGGGAGGGGTGCGCGGGCCCGGCGGTCGCGAACACCTCGCGGACCGGGGGGCTGACGAGCGAGAGCCAGCTCTGCGCGGCGGCGAGGGTGTCCGGCTCGTACGCGAAGGGCTGCCCGGCGTCCAGGGCCTTCTGGGCGGCGCTCTGCAGGCGGCGGACGGCTTCGCCCGCCTGCCGGGCCTCGCCCATCCACGCCAGGCAGGTCACGGCGTGGAGGAGGTCGCGGTCGGTGAGCCGGCCGGCGAGGAACTCCCGGGACAGCTGGCGCAGGTGGCCTTCGGCGGCGACGGGGCTGCTGCGCCAGACGATGCTGACCAGGCGGGATTTCAGAGCGGTGCGGCTGGGGCCCTCGGGACTGGAGTCGACGGCCAGTTCCCCGCAGCGCAGTGCGAGTTCGGGGTCGTCCTCGACGAGGGCGTATTCGGCAGCCTCCTGGAGGACGGGGATCGCCCACTCCTCCACCTGCTTGCGGGCGGCGAGCAGGTGGCGGGCGACGTCGAGGGCGGCGGCCCCCTCCTGGTGGAGCAGTCGCGCGGCGCGCTGATGGAGCACGGACAGCGCCCCGGGCGGGGTCGCGGCCAGCACCGCGGCACGGGTCGCGCTCTCACGGAAGGCGTCGCCGCGCAGGATTCCGCAACGGCCCAGGTCCTGGACGGCCAGTTCGGCGGTCTTGACGTGGACGTCGGTGATGCGGCTGAGCAAGGGGGGCGGGCAGGCGTCGCCGAGGACGGCGATGCCGCGGGCGACGGCCAGCATCTCGGGGTCGCCCCGGTGGAGGCAGTCCAGCACGGCGCGCTCGAAGGTCTCGGCGGGGACGAGCGGCTGGAAGGGCTCGCTGTCGCCCAGGGCCGCGACGCCGTCCTCCAGCAGTGCCTTGATGAGTAACGGGTTTCCGCCGGTGGTCTCCTGGCAGTCGGCGGTGACCCGCTGGGCGGCGGCAGTGGAGAAGTGGCCGGCCAGCATGCGTCCGGTTCCGTCCGCGCTGAGCAGGGGCAGCCGGATGCTGGTGCAGTTGGGCTGGCGCTGGAGTTCGGCGTGGAAGGCAAGCTGGGCGGGCAGCAGCCGTACGGCCTCGGTGAGGACGATGAGGACGCCGGCCTGCCGGACCCTTCGGGCGAGGCACAGCAGGAACGCGCGGGAGAGTTCGTCGCCGTGGTGGACGTCGTCGACGGCGATGACGACGGTGCGGTCGCGGGCGATCCGCAGGAGCGAAGCGCAGACGTACGGGAGGATCCGCATCCCGGTCTCGACGCCGCCGGCGGTTCCGGCTGCCAGGTCCTGGGTGTCCGTCGCCGAGGCGCCGAGGCTGTCGAGCAGGGCGGTGGACTCGGCGTGGACGCCGGGCTCCAGGGGGGCGATGCTGTCGAGGATGCGGGTCAGGATACCGAAGGGGAGGTAGCGCTCCGCGCGGGAGCCGGCGGCCTCCAGGACCAAAGCACCGTCCGCGATGGCCTGTTCGGTGAAGTGTTCCAGCAAGGTCGTCTTGCCGGCGGCGATGGGCCCGCTGATGACGGCGACGCGTCCGCGGCCCCGCCGGGCGCTGGCGAGCAGGTCGTTCAGTGTCTCCCACTGCTTCTCGCGCTCGGCGAGCCTTGCCACCACTGCGTTCCCTTCCCCCGAGGTGTCTGAACTTGCCCTGCACTGCACTGCGTCGCGCCTCCTTGGGCCCCCGCCTCTCGGGCGGGGATGGGTCCGGGGCGGGGTCGGCTCCTCCAGTGCGGGGAGGGCTCTTCGACCCTGCCTCGGGCCCCTCTCGTGCGTTCGCTACCGGGTCGACCGCCGGTCGTGCGGCGTCCCGGCGGGCTCAGCCCTTTCGGGTGGCCGCTGCGAGCTCCTTAGAAACGATCTTCAGGATCTGCGCCTGATGCTGGGCGAGGAAGAAGTGGCCTCCGGAGAAACGGTGGATGTCGAATCCGCCGAGGGTATGCCCTTCCCAGGCTTCCGCTTCCTCTCCGCTGGTGCGGGGGTCGGACTCGCCGGTCAGCACGGTGATCGGGGTCTTCACCGTGTCCTGCGGTGTGGCGCGGTAGTTCTCGATCGCGGTGTAGTCGCTGCGAATGGCGGGGAGCACCATGCGCAGGATCTCTTCGCTGCCGAGAATCGCGGCCTCGGTTCCGCTGAGTTCCCGCATTTCGGCCACGATGCCGTCGTCATCGCGCAGATGCACGGTTTCGGGGCGGAAACTCGACGGTGAACGGCGGCCGGAGGCGAAGACACGGACGGGGGTGATGCCGTGGTCGCGTTCCAACCTGCGCGTCACCTCGAAGGCGAGGACGGCGCCCATGCTGTGGCCGAAAAGGGCCAGCGGGCGGTCCACCCAGGGAAGAAGTGCGCTGGTCAGGGCGTCGGCGTAGACGCCGATGTCGGTGATCCCCGGCTCGTGCCGGCGGTCCTGGCGTCCGGGGTACTGGACGGAGAGGACGTCCACCGCCGGGGCCAGCGCCTGGGACATGGGGAAATAGAAAGAGGCGGATCCGCCGGCGTGCGGCAGGCAGACCAGTCGGATCGGGCTTTCGTTCGCGGCATGGTAGCGACGGATCCAGCCATCGGCATTCTGCTTGTCGATCAAGGGGATGAAGACTCCCTGTTCCGGTGCGGAAGTGGCGTGCGGGTTCGAGGGCCCGAACTCTTTCGCTACTTCCGTACGCGCGTGTTCCGTTGTCCCCATGTCTAGCAGAGCGTCAATGCCGCCAGAACCCCTACCTTCAACCCCTAGCCTTACCGTTTCACGTGGGCGGCCCGGCAGCGGGCGACCAGCGCGTGTCCCCGGCCGGTGGCGTGGGCGGTGAACACTCCGGTCACGTTCGTCCCGGCCTGGAACGACCCCGACGCCCCGGTGCATCGCGGCATCAGCCCGCTCCTGGTCCTCTTGGACCGATCCGGCATCGGCATCCCTCCGACCCGCGACCGCACCGGCGATGACGACAACGATCGGTCGCAACTCAAGCCTTGCTCGGAGGGGCCGTGTTGAACGTCTCGCGGTACACGCGCGGCGGTACTCCGACATGGGCTTTGAACGCGGTCCGGAAGTTGGCCGGCGTGCCCAGGCCGCAGCGTCGTGCGACCGCCTCGACCCGCGCGAAGGATCTGCGGGTGAGCGTGCGGTCGGTGGAACGCTGGCGCCAGGCCTGGCGCGAGGGCGGCGTGGAGGCCTTGCGCTCCGCGGGCCCGGCGAACTACCCGGCCATCACCGATGCCGAGTTCGCCGCGCTGGAGGAAGAACTCGGCAAGGGCCCCTCAGCGCAGGGCTTCGACGATGAGCGGTGGACGCTTGCCCGGGTCCGGACGGTGATCCGCCGTCGGCTGCAAGTGAGTCTGTCGGCGCCGACGGTGTGGCTGGTAGCCGACGCCGACGCCAACGCCAACGCCAACGCCGACAAGGCCATTCCACCGGCCCTCCAGCGCTACTTCTACCAGCCGGCACGTGCCCGCCAGGTCGTCGAGGCACGGGGTGCGTCCCACGCCGCCGTGATCAGCCACCCGCGCGCCACGGCCCGCAGCATCGAGCAGGCCGCCCACGCCACCGGCCGACCTCTCCCCCACCGCCCCGACTCGCACCCTGACGAGCCGGGGCGGAGCCCCCTGCAAGGGGCATGGAGCCCTACGGCGAGGGGGCCGGCCAGGAGGGCCGAGGCCACGAACCGACACGGCCCGGCACCCCCGCTCAGCGGAAGATCGCCATGGCCTGCACCTCCAGCACCGCCTCCTCCGCGTTCCAGTCCTGTACCTTGCCCAGACAGCGCGCGGAGAAGGGGCCCCTCGGCACCTCGTTGCGCAACCCCTCCGTGGCACAGGTGACCCGTACCCGAGGCCCGCGAGCGGGGTCCTCGGGGTCTCCGTACGGGGCGAGGAAGACCGTGCCCTCCGGGGTGTCGCCGATCTTGCGGAACCGGCCCCGGATGAGCACGAAGTCCTCGATGTCCCGCAGCCGTATGTCCCGGTGCGCCGGGCCGGGACGTGCGGGCCGGACCTCGGGCGCGGCGGCGAGCGCCTTCGTCAGGGCCTTGTTGCGCAGGACCGTCTGGTTGACGAGATCGACGTGGACGATCACGTCCTTCTCCTCCAGCACGTCCATGACCAGGCCGATCACCGATATGGGCTCGGCGACTTCCAGGTACCTGCTGACGACCTCGCGGTTCTCCCGCCGGCCCGCGTCCGCCCCGACCCCGAAGACCTTGGTCCGGATCGTCCCGTCCTTGCTGTCGCTGGTCCGCTGCTCGACCTCCCGGCGCAGCGCGGCCGCGTATCCGCGCATCTGGTAGTGGTCCATGACGGACTTCTCGTGCAGGTAGAAGCAGATGCTGTACGTGAGGTTCTGCCCGGCGGAGCGGCCTACGCCGGTGAACCAGGACGCGGCGAGCACCACGAGCGTGAGCACGCCTCCCGCCGTCAGCAGCCACACGAGCATCCAGGGCCACCAGACGCCCCACCACTCCTCACTCAGTACAGCCACGGGTCTCCTTGAAGGCGTTCAGCAGTGACTGGGCGGTGGCGTCGACCATCCGTCCTCCAGTGGCTCGCGCCGCGCGGTCGAGTTCCCGGGGATGGGCGTCGCCGTAGCGAACGGTGTACGTGTGGACGGCCCGTGCTGCCGGTGGCAGCGCACGGTACCGGTCGAGGAAGGCGTCGAGCCCGGTCCCGGCGTTGTTCTCGCCGTCCGTCATGAGGACGATCGAGGCGCTCTGCCCGGGGAAGTCCCGTACCAAATCGGCCGCTCGGCTGTAGGCGTGGTCGAGTGCGGACCACACCGCGGTGTCCTCTGCGAAGTCGTCGGAGGCGACGGCCTGCCGCAGTAGATCCAGATCGGCCTGCGTGCGGTAGGTGATGGTGCGTTCGTCCAGTACCCGGCCGGCGAAGCGGATCACCGTGAACGACTCGCCCCGGTGGAACCTGAGGAACTTGCCCGATCGGGAGTCGTCCGCGCCGCTGAGCCCGGCGAACGTGGCGCGGAGCGCGGCGATGCGCTCGCCCGCCATCGACGTGGAGAAGTCGAGGACGAAGAACACCCGCGCGGGCGGCGCGCCCTCGGCCTTTCCGTAGTCGGCGAGCAGCCGGTCGAGCACTTCCTGCCGGTCGGGGAAGTACAGGGCGTTGCCGATGGGCGGGCGAAGGGACTCGATGCGGGGGACGGCGGGGTCGACGGGCCGACGCAGCGTCCGTTCCATGATCTTCTTCTGGACCGGTCCGCTCTTCAGCCAGGCCACGAGCCGGTCGTACGCGGCTCGCTTCGCCGGGTCGAGGAGCAGCAGGGGGTAGTCGGCGAGCACCATGCCGTCCTCGGGGTGGACGATCTCCAGCGGCTCGTGCAGCCGCCCGCCGGCGTTGAGCGCCAGGAGCTCGGACTCGTAGGTGACGAGTGCGTCCAGCTCGCCCTGGCGCCGTACGAACCCGTCCGCGAGGGCGGCCGGGGAGTTCTCGGTGAGGAGGCGCCCGGTGAAGAATCCCCGGAGCCGTTCACAGGAGACGTCCTCGGGTCGCAGGGCGGATCCCGTCCCCGCGGCGGCCGTCGCGACGCCGACGAGCGCGGCCAGGCCGCTGTCGGTGTGCCGGGGGTCGGCCATCCCGAAGGTCAAGGAGCCGTCGGCGGAGGCGTCGGCCACGTCGGCCCAGGAGATCCGGCCGTCGGGTGTGCGCAGCCGCAGCCGGTCCGCGGCGGCCCGCTTGAGGCCGATCGCCACCGGGGACCGCATGATGCTGGTGGCGAGCGGGCTCTCGGTGTGGACTCCGGCGGCCTTCAGCCTCAGTTGGAGGGGACGGTCGGAGGAGAGCCAGGCGAGGTCGTGCTCGTGGTGAGTGCCGGCGAGCGCACGGGCCACGTCGTCCGTGCCCCGGTGGTCCATCTCGAGCGTGATCCCGGTATCGCGCCGTAGCTCGTCCAACAGGGGCTTCATGTCCTGGAGTTCCGAATCGGCCAGCACTCGCAAGGTGACGGGCCGGTCCCCGCGCGCCGTGCAGGCCGTGCCGGCGAACAGCCAGAGGAGGCAAAGGCACAGCGCGAGCAGTCCGGTCGTTCGGCTGCGGCCGCTCACGCGGGCGGCCCACCCGCCACGTCGGCGGCCGGGCAGTCGCCGATCCGGGAGATCATCCGCTCCAGGTAGCGCATGCGGGGCATCGGGGAGCGGGTGTCGTTGCCGGCCACCGAGGGCACGGGGATGTGGCGGTCCTCCAGGAACCGGGTGAGCTGGTCGCCCGCCACCTTGCCCGCCGGGTCGAGGATCCGGAAGCCCAGCTCCATCGCGCGGCGCCGCAGCCCGGGGTCGTGGGTGAGCAGTTCACCGAGCCGGTCGCCGTCCCGGTTCAGCGCGATGAACTCCGGCTGGGTGACGAACTGGGTAGAGGGGTAGAGCAGCACCCGTTGCGTGTCCAGCCGCTTCGACTCGGCCCGGACCTGCGCCTGGTAGGTGAGGTACTGGTGCTCGTACGCCACGACGAGCGGGGCGATCCCCTTGCCCTCCGGGGAGATGTACGTACGGAACACGTCGGACGCCGGCAGCCCCTGCTGCATGAGGGGCGCGATGGCGTCGGCGCGGGCGTCGGCCTCCTGGTCGGTCGAGGGGACCTCGCCGCCGTTGCCGCGCCAGGTGTAGGAGACCAGCGCGAGGTAGGTGCCGGCGGAGTTGGACTCGCAGACGTCCGGGGACTGGACCACGATCCGGTTGGCGTTCGCGATCCCGTGTCCCTGGATGCCCAGGTCGTTCCAGCGCTTCCCCTCGTTGATGCCGGAGAGGAACTTGTCCATGTCCAGGACGTAGTAGAGCGGTTGGTCCGGGTCGCCGCCGGCAGTGGCGCCTGGCTGCGGGGTGGCGATCCCGGCGTCGCGCAGCGTCTCGGCGTACTCCCGGTAGGTGGCGAGCACGATCGGGCTGACGAAGGGGCGGTGCACCTTGGCGTACTTGTTCTCCGCGGCGAGCCGGGTCGTGATCAGGTCGCCTGCGGGCTGGCCGGAGGGGAAGACGAAGTCGTACCCGGACAGGTCACGGACGGCGACCTCCCGCGATCCGGCGCTGGTGATGTGCAGCCGTATGTGGTGCCGCAGGAGGATGCGCTGGACTTCGGGGTCCTCGAAGTAGTCCCGCTTGGAGGCCATCCTGCCCTCCAGGGTGACGATGCGCTCGGCCGGCAGGGCCGCGTTCCCCGACTCGGCCAGCAGCGCGCCACCGATGAGCACGACCGCCAGTGCGGGTGCCAGGACGGTCGCGAGCCGGCGTCTGGGCCAGCGTGAGGACACCGGCCGCCCGACGACCAGACGCGGTTCCTCAACGACCCGTAACTCCCCACCCACCGGTACGCTCCCCCCTCGGCGCTTCTCCGCCGCACCGCCGGGAGCGTACCCGCGCGTTCGGGTGTCCGATGCGCAGTTCACCGAGAATTCGCTTGAACGATCGACGGGCCGCCTCGGATCGCTCCGAAGAGGGCCCTTCGGCGCGTGGCCGCGACCGGAGGACCCGATGTCAGTCCGCGAGGCGGGCCGTGCAGTCGCCCGCGCCGTCCACCGCGGCGACGAGAGTCGCACCGCCGGCGTGCGCACCCTCGTCCAAGCGGAAGGTACTGCGTCCGTCCGGTGCGCGTGTCCCTGGTGGCCGTGCGGACTCCGGGGAGATCCTTCGGGTTCGTCGTCGATGAGCAAGGCCGCTGCTGGTGCAGTGCATGCCTTCGATGAAGAGCCCCACCGACTGGCCGGTGTCGGCTAGAGCCTGTCCCTTTGGTTATCGGAGGGCTCGGGGGAGGTCGGTGGGCGAGGTGGAGCGCGACGTGGTGGGCGATGGCGGGCTTGTCGCGGCTCCTGCGTCGCCGTACGGCCCTGGCGGTGATCTGGGATCCGCCTGCTGGGCCAGTTCCTGCCTGGCGGCCGCCTCGCCGACGAGCATGGCCACCACAGCTGGGGTGTCGTCGGAGTGAGCGGGCCGGGGCGGCGCCTGGCGCGCCGTGACCTCCTCGAACTCCTCCGCCGGCACGACATCGCACCTGCCGTAGCGTTCCAGCACCAGCTGCGCGGCTCGGCGCGCATCGGCCGGATCGCCCAGATCCACCGGGATGTCGCCCGTGCGGTCGAGTATGACCACGGTGTGATCGACCGCGAGCCGCGCGGCGATCGCACCGCCCTTCGCACCAGCGCCGCCGGTCACGACCGCGACCCGCCGGCGCCCAACGGTCTCAGAAGACGCGGTGGACACTACTCAGCGCTCCTCTCCCTGCCGAACCCATCGGCAAGCGGGGCTGCCAGACTCGGCAACCAGCCACGACAGAGAACCCGTGCGCTTGAACAAGGCCAGCCTCTTCGCGCACCGTCGTCCAAGACCGGCCACCGGCTTCGGCGATAGCCGCCCGCTATCCAGCTGTTCGGCTCACAGCCCGGGCTGGTCGTGCTCAGGCGGCCGGTTCGCTGGGTTCGAGGACGGCCTCGACGTCAACCGTGACATCGACCATGGGGCTGACGACCACTCCCCCGCGGTCGACCACGTCGTTCCAACTCACGCCGAATTCATGCCGGTTGATACGAGTCGTGGCAGTGAATCCGATGCGGCGCCTGGGACCGAGGTCCCGCCCTTCCTCCCACCAGGGAGTGTCCCACTGCCCCAGGTAAGTGACGTCGAAGGTTACGGGGCGCGTTACGCCACGTACCGTGAGATCTCCGGTGACCTCGAACTCGGTTCCGCTCGCCTGGTGAATGCGCGAACCGACGAACGTCCAGGTCGGGTGGTGCTCGACGTCGAAGAAGTCGGCGCTGCGGAGGTGTGCGTCGCGCTGGGGCTGACCGGTGTACACCTGGGTCGCGTCGACCGTCGCCTCGACGTGCGCCTTCTCCGGCTCGTCGGGATCGACCTCCAGAAGGCCGTGCACGTTCTTGAGCTGCCCCCGGACGTAGGTGACCATCATGTGCCTGGCGCGGAACTCCGCCGCGGTATGGCCGGGCTCGAAGAACCATTTGGTCATGGCCATGTGCACCCCTGACCTACTCCGTGTACCGGGACGGGTCCAATGGCGGTGGCGGGCGCGTACGGCAGCCGTGGGGGCCGATCTGCTCGTGGTGCGTCACCGGTGTTCGTTCAGGCCCTCGGCGATGAGGGAGATGCCGATGCCGAGCGTCCAGACGTCCTTCGCCAGCACGATTCCCTGCTCGGTCGGGCGCAGGCTGCCTTCCTGCCGCATCCCCGGTGTACGCAGGTAGAGCCCGATCGTGCCGACGGAGAACGCGGTGAGCGCAACCCCGGCGACAGCGGCTGGAACGACCGGCAGGAGCAGCGTGGCGGCAATCGCGAGCTCCCCGGCAGAGAGCAGCCGCACGAACTTCTGGGCGTCGTGCTTGCCCAGGAACGGGTAGGTCGTGGCGGCGAACTGCTGCAGCCCCTCGGCGGTGGCCTCGTCCGCGTCGAGTTTCGAGAGCCCGGAGTTCAGGAAGAACGCGCCAACCGTCAGCCTGAGCGGAAGTTGACGTGCTGCGGAACATCGTGCCCAACCGGATGCCATGCCGAGCCTCCCAACATTGGCCCCGAGTACCACCCTGCCATCCGCTCGAGCCATGTCAAACGGGGGCCGATTCTCCCCACCCGCCGGCCCCGGGCTCCGGACCAGGTCGGTGCAGGTGAAGCTGCCAATCCTGCCCCGGATCGTGTCCTGCCGTGGTGTAAGGGATCAAGGCGGCGAGCCTGGGCCGGTGTGCCCTGAAAAAGCAACGGCCATCGTCCAATGCCCCGGGCTCCGCGACCCGGGCTCCGCGACCTCATCAAAGAGCCATCAGACATGCCCTAGCCGATCGAGAAGGTGACGCCGGGCGCGGCATGGTCGACGGGACCGTTGAACCGGGCCGAGGCGCGTGCCACCGCCTCGTGCGGGGTGAGGAAACGGCCGACGTGGGTGACGATCAACCGGCCTGTCCGGGCCGCGCTGGCCGTGTCGCCGGCGTCTTCGGGCGTGTGGTGAACCTGGTCGCCCTCGGCCGGCGCGTGGGTGCTCTCGGCCTCGCACAGCAGTACATCGCACCCGTGGGCCAACTGCGTGAGGTTCGCGCACGGTGCGGTGTCCCCGGAGTAGACCAGCGATTGGCCCTCGGCCTCGATGCGCACCGCGAAGGCCGGGATGCCGTGCTCTACTGCACAGCTGGTCAAAGTGAGGGCGCCGACGCGCGCTTGGTGCCCGTCATGCAGCTCATGGACGGCAAAGGCGGATTCGACCGGGCTGCGCGTCGAGCTGTTGGTCAGGAAGTGGGCCAGCCGGTCAGCGATGCCCGGCGGCCCGTACAGGGGGATGGGCGCGGCAAGCTGAATGTCAGCGAAGAGCGCCGCGTAATAGGCAGTGAGCAGGTCCGCGCTGTGATCGGCATGCAGGTGCGAGATCCAGATCGCGTCCACCTCGTCAAGGCGCACGTGCCGCTGCAGCTGCGCCAACGTCCCGCTGCCCGCGTCCACCCAGACCCGAGTCTCGCCGCTGGACACCAGATAGCCGGAGCACGGGTTGTCCACGTCCGCATAGGGCGTCGCACACCCCAGGACGGTGAGGCGGAGAAGATCGCTGGTCATCCGGCGAGCGTATAACGCGTGATCCACAGGTTTTGGCAGTTTCTCGGAGCATCGAGGTACTTCTGCCCGCTCTCCCGGCTCTGGGCGTGGAGGTCAGCGCCTTCGATGATCAGGCCTCTCAGATCCCGGGCGCATCGGTCGAAGTCCTTCACAAGTGTCAGCACTGACTGGGGGCCGGAACCGCCGGCTCGTACCGCGCGGCGTAGCAGGCTGCGTACCCAGCGCATGCCCGGTGCCCCCGCTCCTCTCCGGTTAGCGCGCGTCTCTTTGATGGGTTGGTCAGTTGATCGGATGTGTCGGCCCGATTAGTGATCACTGTTGCGATGTGGGGCCGGTTCGAGCCGCTGATGTCGCCGATCCGGTCCGTGGCCGGCCGATCACCGTAGAACTCTCAAGGATTGCCTGGCCTTCCACCCTGCATCCGTGGTCTTCTTGATCCGTTGAGGATCAAGAAGATGAGCCCTGGTGGCGCGGTGAGAAGGTTCCGCTGACCTGCCTGGTCTGCACGACACCGGTGAATGCTGCTGCGGCAGTTCAGCCAGAAGGCGTCGTTCGTCTCCTTGGCGGCAGCATTGACTTCTGGCAGGACTCCCATTCTGCAGTCCACCGGCTTGCCGACCACGACTGCTTCCGTTCTCCGGGCCGAGCTGTGCCTCGTGCGCGAGACGGAGCGGATTTCGAGCGACAGGACGGCGGATTTCCTGGACGATGACGGCCGGTGATGAGCAGGCCGGCGTGCTGGCGGACGGGATGGCGATGGTGGGAATGTCCCTGGAAGCGCTGGACGCAGTGGTGTGGGACGGGCTAGGTACGTCTCACTCGAGCCAGCCGGTCGAGGACGTGCCGCGTGCGCTGCGTCGGATCGCTCTTGCGGGCCCGGCCGCGACAGAGGACGACTGCGATCCGCTCTACTCCCTCATCACGAGGCAGGGGTGTGAGACACCGTCCGCAGCGGCTGTTGCCTTGCCGTTCGTCGTCGCGCTCGCCGCCGACCCAGACATCGGGGCACGGGTCACCCTCACCGGGCTGCTGGCGGCCATGCATGCACCGGCCCTGACAGACGAGGACTGGACGGGAGCATGGGCCCTGCTCACGGACCCGGACCCGGCGGTACGGCGGGCAGCGATTTGGCTCGCACGCGGCTGCGCCGGGCTGCTGGAGCGATGGCGGATCGAGACGGATCAGGCGGTGCAGCTGCCGATCCTGATCGCTCTCGGCGATGCCGCAGCCGACCCAGATGTGGACCAGGACGCCGCCGGCATGGCCCGGGCGGTGCTGGATCAGGTCTTGGGCGGTGACGATCCGGTGCTGTGGGTCGCGGCCGTGTACGCCTCGGCCAACCTGGACCGGGACCTGCCGGTGCGTCAGCTGGACCGACTGGTGGACGTGTTCTCCGACCTCGCGGTGCGGCCACGGTTCGAGGAGGCGTGGTACCAAACAGACTTCGAGTTTCCCTCCAGCCGCGAGGACGTGCTCTGGTGGATCTCCAGGCGGCTGGAGCACAACTGCGAGGCGCAACTGTCCTTCGCCGTCCGGCTGATCGAGGCGGCCGGCCGGACCGGGGACACCCCGCTGTGCCGGGGGGCCCTGGACCTGGCGTGGCACCAGCTGGTCCGACGGCGTTCCGTGGCAACCGCGCTGCTGGCGCTGGCGGGTGCTCTGCTGGACGCCCCGGACGGACCGATCCGGCTGCGAGCGGCGAACATCCTCGCGGCGATCGGTCCGACGGCAGCTCCGTACGCCGACCGGCTCGCCGAACTGCTCGACGACGCCGAGGCCGACGAGGGCCTGGACGGAACGGTGGGCGAGATCGCCCGCTGGGCCCTGGCCCGGACCGGCGACCCGCGCGCCCTGCCGGGCCTGATCGAGCAACTCCGCGCACAGGAGGAGGAAAGCCGCGGCTACAACCTCGAGGAACCGAGACGGCCGGACATCGCCCACGTGCTGATCCCGCTACGGGCGAACGCGCACGTCCTGCTTCCCGCGATGCGCCGGGCGATCCGCGACGGCGGCCCCCCATGCGGTGCGACCCACGGCTTCCTCGCAGTGCTGGAGGCATGGGGCGAGGATGCCTTGCCCGCCCTGCCCGATCTCCTGCCGCTGCTCGCCGACACCCGGACCTCTGTCGACGTACTCGGGGTGCTGCGAGCGATGGGGCCGGCCGCCGCCTCGGCCGAACCAGCCCTGAGTACCTGCCAGCTGCTCGACCACTTGGGCAACCACTGGTCGGTGACCTGGACCGCAGCGTGCATCCGGGGGGACCGTGCCGCGGCGCTGCGACTGGTCGGCGACGCGGTCATGACGGCAGAGGTACCAGAGCACGGGCCGTTCTCCTCCCTGGCCGAGTTCGGTCGCGACGCCGCGCCGTACGCCGAGCGGGTCCGGTCCATCCACGAGAACAGCACGCGGTGGTGGGCCCGGCTCACCACAGCCGTCACACTGTGGTCGATCACCGGCCAAGCGGATCCGGCCGTGCAGGTCCTGGAGGAGTACGTCCTACCGGTCGCCGACGGCGACGACGGCTTCGGCTCCTTCCGCGAGGCGCTCAAGGGCCTGATCCGGATCGGCGAAATCAGCCCCGTGATCCGGGACGCACTGCTGACCGTGCGGGAGTCGGAGCGCCGTCTGTCCCAGCGCGACGGCTACGAGGCGATCCTCCAGGACGAGGAGCTGCGCCGGCTGATCGAGCAGGTACTCGCGTGCACCCATGCCTCACCGAGCGAGACGTGCCGGTGAGGTACTTGGCCGTCGATGGATGAGTGGAGGACACCCTCCGGGTCACCAGGTGCGCCTGTGTCAGGATCCTGCCTGCCGGTGAGCGCGCGGCCACCTACGACTCGGCGTGCGGATCAGGTGCAACAGCTGGTTGCAGGGGCTGCCGTCGGCGACGCCGGACGCGACACCGTCACGCGCTACGCGTCAGCCCGCGGGCAGTCCCCCCTGGCGCCATGGCGTGCGGCCGCACAGCTCCAGGCCGCCCGGCAGCGCCTGCGCGGTGAGCCGACCGAGACCTGTGGTCGTCCGAGGCTGACGATCAGGCGCGGGGCCGGGTCGAACTCGAGTCGCCAGTACAGCTCGATGCCCGCCTCGGCGTAGAGCATGGGCTTGAACTTGCAGCGACACACCCCGCCGCTGCCCTCCCCGTCATGCCCGCAGGTGCCCGAGCCCGGCGCCCGTGCCGAGGCCCGCAATCCCCCGACGGAGTGACAGGAACCTGTTCGAGTGAGTTTCAAGGCCACCACGCCAGGCCCGCCAAGCCCACCAGGCCAGCCCAGAACATCAGTTCACCATTCGCACCCGATTCAGCCGTGACGCACTCGATCGGGAGCCGTTCTTAGAGCACCAGTACCAGACATGCGCCCATCCGGAGGACCCCGTGCATCCCGTGCCGAACCGCCTCGACACCCCCGACACAATCGAACATCCCCGACCTGTGCCGTGTCCGAGCCCGGTCTGCGGGCGCCGCGTTGACGCCTCGTCCTCCCATGGCCGCGCCTCGCGACCGGATACCAGGAGGGTCGCGTGAGCAAGAACTCGACGACCGGCTCCGGCACCACGGGGGTGTCGGAGTCCGAGCGGCTCCTCTTCGGTGGTGAGCTCGCCTACGACATCGGCTGGGACCGGCACGAGGGTGCCTGGCTCAAGCTCGGGCTGTGGACGATGGCGCGGGAACTGCCACGCCTGGTGGGTACCGGGCTGCGGCTCGCTCGCCTGGCTGACGCCGGGGCCCTGCGTGTGGTCCTTGCTTCCGAGGCCGGTCGTGGCATCGCCCAGGCGGTCGGCCTGGTCGCGGTGAACAGCGTGCTTGGGCACATCCTCACGGGCGGCAGCACGAACGAGCGCCTCGTCCAGGCGGTCCCCGCGCTCACGGTCGTGGCGGTCACGGCGTTCCTCAGCTCGCTGCTGCGTTCGGCTTCAACGGCGGCCACAGGGGCGCTGGAGCCGAAGGTGCAGCGGGTGGCCACCGAGCAGTACCTGGGGCTCGTGCACCGCACCGAGCTCGCGGCGATCGAGGACGACGAGTTCCACCGGCTCCTCGACGCGGCCCGGTACGGGGCGGACTCGGCCCGGCGCATGATCCGCTACTGCACCAACACCCTGAACGCGGGAGTGTCCTTAGTCGCCGCGGCCGGCGTGCTGACGGTCCTGCACCCGGTGCTGCTGCCGCTGCTGACCCTGATGACCCTGCCGAGCGCGTGGAGCTCGCTGATGATCTCCCGGCAGAAGTACGTCTCCTTCCACGCCTTCGTCCAGCACGCCCGGGCCGGACACCTCCTCGGCCAGTTGTTGACCCAGAAGGAAGCGGCGGCGGAGGTCCGCGTCCACGAGGTCGGGCCGTTCCTGCTCGGGCACTTCCGGACCATGGCCGAGACCAGCGAGCGGGAGCAGACCCGGCTGGCTCGCCGGGCCGCGCGGATCGGGCTCGTCGCCGATGGCGCCGGCGGCATCGCCACCCTCCTGACCTATGGCGCGCTGGGCGCGCTGCTGTGGGGCGGGGCCATGGATCTGGCAGTCGCGGGCACAGCCGTGCTGGCCATCCGTACCGGCGCCGCGAGCCTGGACACCCTCGTACTGCAGATCACCGAGTTGCACCAGGAGTCGCTGTTCGTGGCCGACTTCGAGCGGCTGTGCCGGGAGGCGAAGGAACGGGCGATCCCCGTGGGCGGAGACCCGCTGCCCGAGCGGCTACGGGAGGTCCGATTCGAGAAGGTCACCTTCACGTACCCCGCCAGCGGCAGCACTGGCGTAGAGCCGGAGCCGACCCTGCGCGAGGTGAGCCTGTCGTTCCCGGCCGGGAAGATCATCGCGCTGGTCGGTGAGAACGGCTCCGGCAAGACCACGCTCGTCAGGCTGCTGGCCGGCCTGTACCTGCCGGACGAGGGCGGCGGCACGGTCTGGTGGGACGACGTCGATGCCCGCACCGCCGACCGCGACCAGGTCTTCAGTCGCGTCGCGCTGATGTCGCAGGACTTCTACCACTGGCCGTTCACCTTCCGGGTGAACGTCGGCATCGGCCGGCCCGGCCGGGACATCGACGATCGGGCGGTCGAAGAGGCCGCCGGCTTCTCCGGAGCCGACAGGGTTCTCGACGACCTGCCGAGCGGGCTCGGCACGCTGCTGGCCCGCGGCTACCGCGGTGGCCACCAGATCTCCGGCGGGCAGTGGCAGCGCGTCGGCATCGCACGCGCCAAGTACAGGCGGGCCGAGATCCTCATCGTCGACGAACCCACCAGCGCCCTCGACGCCGTCGCGGAACAGCGGGTCTTCGACCAGATCCGGGCCCTGGCCGCGACCACCGGCCAGACGATCGTGCTCATCACCCACCGTCTCCACTCCGTACGCCACGCGGACCTCATCCACGTCCTCAAGGACGGCCGGGTCGCCGAGTCGGGCACCTTCGAGGAACTGATGGACACGGCCACGGGCACCGGGGACTTCCGCGACGCCTACCTCGTCCAGGCCGCCGCCTTCGATGCCACGATCCCCACCCAATCCGGCGGCGACCACGACACCCTGCGTGCCGAGGACCGCTCATGACCGTGGCTTCCGCATCCGGAGCTGCCGGGGTGAACGACCGCGTGCCAGCGGGTTTCAATGGAACGCGATCGCCCGCCGACCAGCAGGCCGGCCCGCCACCAGGGTCCGCCGAGTCCGGGGCTCCGTTGATGCTCGTGGATGGTCGTCTTCTCCTCTACCGGGCCCCTTTCGGCTTTCCCCGGCGGGTGACCGCGGCTGGCGGGGAGGACCTGACGGGCCTGTTCGGGTTCGTCGCGCTGCTGTGCAAGGCCCACCGGGAGCACTGTCCGGAGCATGAGGTGTTCGTGGTCTTCGACGCCGACGACGGCTTTGCGGGCCGTGCCGAGAGCGTGCCCGGCTACGAGGCGGCCCGGTCCGGCGCCGACCACAGCCCTGTCGTCCACCTGCCCGCCGTCAACCAAGCCTTGGCCGCGGCCGTGGTCGACCGCTTCGGTGTCCGCCCGGTGCGATGGCCGGACTTCCGGGCGCTGACCGGGGACGCATCAGACGGCGTCCGCGGGGTCGCCGGCGTGGGCCCGGTGACCGCCGGGCAACTCCTCGTCCGCGGACGCCGCCTGGAGAACCTGCCCGAGTCCGCTTCCGGGCGTGCCGGGACGGGGCCGGCCCGAGCCCGCGCGCAGTGGCAGGAGGTATGGGCCTGGCGGGAAGCGATCCGTCTGAATGCACACGTCCCGATCCCTGATGAACTGCTCACCAACCGAGCCACCCCAGAGCTGCTGCCCGCAGGCCGACTGCTGACGGAGGCGGGCCTGTGGTGACGCTGCCCCGCCCCCGCCCCCGGCCCTCCGCCGGCGAGAAGGTGCCGAGACTCGGTCCGGGCTTCCGGTGGTACCTGAGCGGGGAGTCCGCCGGGTTGGTGGGGACATCGGTGCACCTCGTGGCGCTGCCCACGCTGGCCGTCCTCGAACTGGACGCGACGGCCGGGCAGGCCGCGCTGCTCGCCTCCCTGGCCCATCTGCCCACGTTCCTGCTGGCCCTCCCGGCCGGCGGCATCGTCGACCGGTACGCCAAGCGGGCTCTACTGGTGGGAACGGACCTGGCGGGCACCGCCGTCGTCATGGTGGTTCCCGTGGCGGCGCTGGCCGGGATGCTGTCGATGCCCGTGCTGTATGCGGTTGCGCTGGTCTTGGGCGCAGTCACCGTGCTGCACCAAGCGGCGGCGATCGCGATCGTGCCGCAGCTGGTCGAACCCGCCCTGCTGCACCGGGCCAACGCCCGGGTGGGTGCCGCGTTCGGGGCCGCGGACACAGCCGGCACGTACCTGGGCACCGCGGTCGTCGCAGTCGTCGGCGCGTCGAGGGCCTTCTGGCTGGACGCCCTGTCGTACCTGGTGTCCGCCTGCTGCGCCACCAGGCTTCCGGAGCCGGGTCGTCCGGTACGGGGCAAGGGAAGGTCCGGGCGGCGACTGGCCGGGGAGATCGGGGAGGGGCTCGCCTACACGGCGCGGACTCCGCTGGTGCGGGACCTCGTCCTCGCGCTGACCCTGACCGGTGTGGGAGTCGGTGTGACCGGCGCGCTGTTCGCGTACTACGTGTTGACCGCGCTGGAGGCGGGCCCGACCGGACTGGGCATCGTCATGGGCGTCTCCGGCGTGGGCGCGCTCGTCGGCGCCCTGGCAGCGCCGCGAATCGTGGCCCGCTTCGGCCCCGGCCCCACCCTGCTCGCCGGATTCGCCACCTGCCCGGTGGCGGGCGTGCCCCTGCTGGTCGCCGGGCCCGGTCCCGTCTGGCTGGTCGTCCTGGCCGCAGCGGGTGGACTCCAGCTCGCCGCTGCGGCGGTGGCGGGCACCACCCAAAGGTCAGTGCGCCAGCAGATCTGCCCGCCCGGGTTGCAGGCGCGGGCGCAGCAGACCTCGACCTGGCTGGTCTCCGGGAGCAAGCCGTTCGCTGCCCTGGCCGGCGGTGCTGTGGCCACCGCGTACGGAGCGCGTGCCGCGCTGGCCGTCGGGACGTTGGTGCTGGTCTTGCCGGTGGTCGTGCTCTGGCGTTCACCAGTCAGCCGCCTGACCGCGATGCCCGTGCCCGCGCCTCCCGCTGACGGCTCCGTTCTCGTCGGGCCTGACCGTCCGCCGGCCGACACGGACGGAGCAGACCCGCACCCGTGAGCGTCGCCGGACATCTTCCTTTCGCCCTTCTCGCCGAACTGTGAGGCCCCTCTTGCCGCCCACCCGCTCACACATCCGCGATCTCGTCACCGCATATCTGGAACGGAACCCAGCTGAAGCGCCGCTGCTGGCACCCCTGTTGCAAGTGCTGACCGACGGTGACGAGCCCACGAGCCGCTCCACCCTGCCCGGACACGTGACGTGCAGCGCAGTCGTCGTCGACCGGCACCGCCGCGTCCTGCACGTCCGCCACAACGCCACCGGCCTGCTGCTCGCGCCCGGCGGGCACGTCGAGGCCCTTGACCGTTCCCTTCTCGAAGCTGCGCTGCGCGAGGTCCACGAGGAAGCCGGCATCCCACCCAGCGCGCTGTGCGCCACCGCCGCCTACGGTCGTCTGCCCTTCGACATCGACGTCCACGACATCGACGCCAACCCGGCCAAGGGCGAAGGCGCGCACCAGCACTGGGACTTCCGCTTCGTCCTCCAGCTCGTGCACGGGCACGTCGAAGTCTCGGTGCAGCCGGAGGAGGTCTCCGCCGCCGCGTGGCTCGCCTTCGACGAGGTCACGTCCCCGACCCTGCGGGCGAAGCTCTGCGCCTCCGGCCTCGATGGCCGCATCGAGCCGGTCAACGCCTCGGCCTTGATCCACGACGGGCAGGGCCGCTACCTGCTCCACCTGCGCGACAACGTGCCCGGCATCTGGGAACCGGGAGCCTGGTCCCTGCTCGGCGGAAGCCGCGAGCCGGACGACACCTCGATCGAAGACACCCTCCGCCGTGAGCTGCGAGAGGAAGCCGGACTCGAGCCAGACGCTCTGGAGCCGTTCGCCGTCGAGCACGCCACCGGCACCGACGGCCTCACCGTCCCCATCCAGATCT
Organism: Streptomyces sp. NBC_00273; assembly: GCF_036178145.1. NCBI lineage: Bacteria > Bacillati > Actinomycetota > Actinomycetes > Kitasatosporales > Streptomycetaceae > Streptomyces > Streptomyces sp. NBC_00273. Next base: position 650,291 of record NZ_CP108067.1, read on the forward strand.
TCACCACCCAGTGGACCGGCGACCCCGCCAGCCTTCCGCTCACCGAGGGCGTGATGCTCGCCTGGATTCACCCCGAGACCATGCCCCGCCTGCGGCTGAGCCCCTCCACCCTGGACCTCGTACACCGGCACGCCGAGCACTGCGCCCGCGACCAGGCGGCGGCCCGGCCTGAAGCCGCGGGCCCGAAGGCAGGCGGCACCAGCGTTCCGCACATCGTCGGCGTCCACCTCTATCTGGAACGCGACGGCAAGGTGCTGCTCGGGCTGCGGCACCCCGGCTCCGTGTACGCCGGCGGGGCCCATCACTTCCTCGCCGGGCACTGCGAGCAGGAATCCGCCGTGGCCTGCCTGGTGCGGGAAGCGAGAGAGGAAGCCGGCCTGCTCATCGACCCGCAGGACGTCGAGCTGGCACACGTGGTGCACATGGTGGACAAGCCCGGCGCGCAGCCCCGCATCGGGTTCGTCTTCCGCGCGCGGCACTGGACGGGGACGCCCGAGGTCTTGGAGCCGGACCGGTGCGTCTCCTGGGACTGGTGGCCCGCCGACGCCCTCCCCGAGCCGATCGTCCCCTACACCCGCGCCGCGATCGAAGGCATCCGTGCCGGCCGCCCCTACACCGAACTCGGCTGGACCTGACCACCCCGCCGACCACCCCGCCGTCCCGAACCCCGGCCCAAGGAGTTCGTACGTGCTCGATCCCGTCGTACCGCCCACCCACACCGAAGCCTCCCCCGACGCGGGAACGAACGCCGCGCGAGCCGAGTTGGTCGCCGGGCTGGAGGCCGCCGGCCACCTCCGGCCAGGCCCGGTCCGGGATGCCTTCCTGGCGGTGCGGCGGGAGGTTCTGATGCCGCAGGCGTACGTGCGGCGCACCGAGCCGGACGAAACCCCGCCGCGCTGGGACATGCTCGATTGGGGCGTGCCCGCAGACCGGGAGGAACTGCTCGGGCTGCTCTACGGCGGGGAAAGCGTCCTGATCCAGCACGAAGGCGAGCCGATTCTGGCCCGGCTGCCGGGCCCTCGATCGGGCGGGTCGATGACGGCGATGTCCAGCACGGTCGGCATGACCGCCGCCCTCCTCCAACGCCTCGACCTGCGCCCGGGCCAGCGGGTGCTCGATATCGGGACCGGGGCGGCGGTGACCGCGGCCGTCGCTTGCCGAATCGCGGGAGATGCCGGGGTGGTCACCGTGGACCTGGACGAGCACATCACCGCCGCCGCCCGCGCGCGGCTCGCTGAGCTCGGCCACCGGCCGACGGTCGTGACCGGGGACGGTGAGGACGGCTGGCCCGCGGGGGCCGGCTACGACCGGATCTTCGCGTCCTACGGCGCCACCCGGGTGCCGGAGGCCTGGCCGCAGCAGCTCGCGGCCGGTGGGCTCGCGCTGGCGACCCTGTCGACGTCCTCACCGTCCTGGCCGGGCCTGGCCGTCATCACCAAGACCGCCACCGGGCACACCCGCGCCCGCTTGGAGGCATTGGAGCTCGGGCACCGTGCTGGCCGCGGCTGGAAGCAGATCTTTCTCAACGCCCGCTTCCGGGAACGGATCGCTGTCGTGGACGGCGGCAGCACCCGCACTAGTAGTGCTTTGTTAGCTGGTCTTGTCACGTTGGGTGTCTGGTAGTTCGCTGGTTGGTATGAGGGTTGGGGAGCTTGCTGCGGTTCGGGTCCGGTTGGAGGAGTTCGTCTCCGAGGTGTTTGCGCCGCTGGTGCGGCGGGACCAGCGTGAGAAGGGCTTGCTGTATGTGCGGGGGCTGTTGCTGGACGGCCGGCGGAAGTCGATGCAGCCGATGGCCGAACGCCTCGGTATCGATCACCAGCGGTTGCAGCAGTTCATGACGTCCTCGAGCTGGCCGGTCGAGGACGTGAGAGCCCGGCTCGAATGGCGGGCCGTGGCCGCGGTGCAGCCCGAGGTCTGGGTCGTGGACGACACCGGGTTCCCCAAGGACGGCACCGCCTCGCCCGGGGTGGCCCGCCAGTACTCGGGCACCCTGGGCAAGGTCGGCAACTGTCAGATCGGCGTCAGTGTCCACGCCGCCACGGACACGGCCTCCTGCCCGCTGTCCTGGCGCCTGTTCCTACCTGCGAGCTGGGACAGCCCGGAAGCCGAGGCCCGCAGGCGAGCCTGCAAGATTCCCGATACCGAGCACCACCGCCCCAAGTGGCAGCTCGCGCTGGACATGCTCGATGAACTCGACGGCATCGGTCTGCGGCCCGCCGCACTGGTTGCGGACTCCGGCTACGGCGCGAACGCGGACTTCCGCCACGGCCTCGAAGACCGGGGACTGGCCTACGTCCTGCAGGTGAAAGCGGAGATGACCGCCCACGGCGAGGAGGCCGAACCACACCAGCCCGCATACGGCGGGCTGGGGCCCAGGCCGCTGCCCCGCTACCGCACCCGGCCCCTCTCCTTACGCGACCACGTGCTGGCCGCCGGCCGACGGGCGGGACGCACGCTGACCTGGCGCAAGGGATCGAAAGCGGCAATGAGCTCGCACTTCGTGCTCCTGCGAGTCCGCCTCGCGGGCCGTCGGCCCAAACCCGCCGCCGACGGAACGATCCCCCTCGCCTGGTTGATCGCCCAGTGGCCCGACGGCGAAGCGGAGCCGGTGAAGTACTGGATCTCGAACCTGCCCGCCGACATCCCGGCCAAGGACCTTGTCCGCCTGGCGAAGTCACGCTGGCGGATCGAGCACGACTACCGCGAGCTCAAGACCGCTCTGGGCCTGGACCACTTCGAGGGCCGCTCGTTCACCGGCTGGCACCACCACGTCACCCTCGTCACCGCCGCCCACCTGTTCCTCACCGAACAGCGGACCTGCCCAAAAGCCCCTGCCAGGGCCTGACCCTCTACCAGGCCCTGGACCTCCTCCAACACCTCATCGCCACCTGGACCGGCACATGCCCCACCTGCCGACAACCCACCCCATGGCAGCCCTACGACACCACCTAACAAAGCCCTACTAGGCCGTGTCTTCAAATGGTTCTGATGGGGGATCATGTCGGCATGGTGCGTCGTCATGAGCTGACGGATGTGGAGTGGGAAGCGCTGTCCGGGCTGTTGCCGCGGTCGTCCTCGGGGCGGCCGCGGTTGGACGACCGGCGGGTCCTGAACGGGATCGTGTGGAAGCTGCGGACGGGGTCGGCGTGGCGTGATGTGCCGGCACGGTACGGGCCCTGGAGGACTCTGTACACGCGTTTTCGCAGGTGGGCGCTGGACGGGACGTTCACGCGGATGCTGGCCGCGGTCCAGGCGGAGAAGGACGCGACCGGTGACATCGATTGGCTGGTGTCGGTCGACTCCACGGTCACGCGGGCCCATCAGCATGCTGCGGGCGCCCGCAAAAAGGGGCAGGGGAGGGGGACGAAATATGTGATCACGCCCTCGGACGATCCCGAGGCGGACTGACCACGAAAATCCACCTGGCCTGCGACGGCCGCGGCCGGCCGCTCGGCTTCGTCCTCACCGGCGGCAACGCCGCCGACTGCACCCGCTTCGAAGAGGTCATGGACACCATCAAGGTCCGCCGGGCCGGGCCCGGGCGGCCCCGAACCCGCCCGGACCACGTCCTGGGCGACAAGGGCTACAGCTCCCGCAAGATACGCGCCTACCTGTGTAAACGCGGGATCGGCCACACCATCCCCGAACGCCGGGACCAGCGGGCCAACCGATCCCGCCGCGGCCGCGACGGAGGCAGACCACCTGCCTTCGACAAACAGCTCTACAAGAAACGCAACGTCGTCGAACGCTGCTTCAACCGCCTCAAGCAGTACCGCGCGATCGCCACTCGCTATGACAAAACCCGCGAGTCCTACCAGGCAGCCGTCACCATCGCGTCCCTGTTCCTCTGGCTCAGACCCCTTTGAAGACACCGCCTAGCCGCACGGGGCCGCCGTCCGACGAGGCGCGGGGGATGTGGCTAGCGCTGGACCACCTGTATCCCGGCCTCGTGCGGAACTGGGCCGCCGACCACCTGGTCATCGGGGCACCCGACTGCGGCTCCTGGGTCACCGCGCGCCCGAACGACACCGGCCAGTGGGCGGTCACGGTCTGCGGGCCCCGCGACATCTGGACGGAGATCCAGGACACCGCCACCCGCTGGCAGGACGCCGGATCCCCCGCCTCCTACCGGCTGCACCTCGAACCGGACGGAACCCAGTGGGTCAATGCCGGAACCGGACCGACCGAGCTGTCCTGGCCCCTGCCCGCCGCCCCGAACCCGGAGACGACCGTGCCGCCGCAAGCCCCCGAACCCTGCCTGTCACCGAAGGAGAAGAGCCGATGACCTCGCCGACCCCTACTGCCACCACGCCTCGGTCCGGCAGCTGCCAGTGCGGCACGATCCAGTTCACGGTCGCCGGAGAGCCCGACTACCCCCACACCTGTAGTTGCCGGGACTGCCAAAGCCTTTCGGGGGCACCGATGATGTCGTGGGTCTCCTTCCCCCTCGACGGGCTGGTGTGGTCCGGCAACGAGCCGTCGTGGCACTACACGTGGCCCGACTCCAAGCGCGGCTTCTGCCCGAACTGCGGCAGCCAGGTCTGCGCCCTCGACGACGACGCCGCCGGCATCGCGGTCACCCTCCCCGCGCTCGGCAACCCGCCCGACCTGGTCCCGGTCAATCAGAGCTTCCGCGAGACCGCCGTGCCCTGGCTGCCCCAGGTCCCCGACACCCGCGCCCGCAGCTGACCACCACACCTGCACCATCCGATGGGAGACCCATGTCCCCGTTCGACTCGGTCGACCACCACTACGCCCGCTACCGCCCCCGACTGCCCGACCAGGTGGTCCGGCTCCTGGCTCATGAGACGGCCGGGGCAGAGGCGCCCCGGCTGCTGGACCTCGGCGCCGGCACCGGCCAGGTCGCCCTGTCCGTGCTCCCCGTCGTACTTCCTACCGCCCGCCTGGACCTCGTGGACCAGGACCAGGACATGCTCCGCACCGCGCTCGACGAGCTCCGCCCCCACCTGGGCGAACGCACTGCCACCGTGCACGCCGTCGAGTACGGCCCGGACGATGTCGACCGCGCCCGGCTCCTGGCCGGGCCACCCGTCGGCGAGGTGGAGCTGCCGTACCGGCTGCGGGTGTTCGCCGAGCGGGCCATCGGCCGGATCGCGCAGGCATCGGAGGTGTCCTGGGTCCGGACCGGCAGCCGGGTATGGAAGCTCACCGGGCCCGGCGGCGGCGAGGGTAGTGGCATCGGATATCAGTGGCCCTAGCAGGAGGGCGCGAGCACCTGGTACCTGAAGCGGCACCGCGGGGCGAAGTTCCACAGCCGGGAGATGGCCGCGTACCAGTCGTGGGTGCCGGAGCTGGGGCCGCGGGCTCCCCGCCTCGTCGCAGCCGACACCGAGGCTCGGGCTGTCGTCGTCACCGCGCTGTCCGGGCGCCCGCTGCACGGTATGGTCCTCGACCCGGCCGCCGAGGCGCGCATCCAGCACGGCCTGGGCCGTCGCGCCAGCGCCCTGCACCGCAGCGCACCCGAGCGCCCCGCCGACTCCGCGACGGCTGCCGGCAAGATCAAGCGCCACGTGCAGGGCGCCCGCCCGTACCGGTCGGACGGGGACGAGGACCTGGTGCTCGCCCTCGCCGGCACCTATGCAAGGCTGCCGCTGCCTTCGTTCGTTCCCACGCACGGGGACCTGCAGTACCGCAACGTCCTGCTCGACGACGATGGCGAACCGCTGCTGTTCGACTTCGAGCGCTCCGAGTACAACACCCCAACGCGGGACATGGTGCGGCTGAGCGATACCTGGACCGGCCACCCGAACCTGCGCGGCGCATTCCTCGACGGCTACGGCCGGCCCCTCACTTCCGACGAGGAACTCCGTCTGGACTGCGAATCCGCCTTCGACGCCGTCTACGGCACCGGCCACGGCGACCCCGAGGTCACCGAACGCAGCCACCGCACCCTGCGCCGCCTTCACACCATCCGCCACCCCTGAACCCGGCCACCACCAGTCTCACCGTCCCTCTTCGAGGAAGGAACCCCGTGCCCGAACCTCAGCGAACCCCTCGACGAAACCTGGCTCGCCACGTGCGCCGACGAGCTCGCCTTACGCCTCCGAGACGGCGGCGACGCCCGCGCGTACGTCGTCGACTCCCCCGCCGGCGGGCTCGCCACCTGCGCCCTGGGCCTGGTCCACGCCGTTCTGCCGGCCCCGAAGTACCCCAAGGGACTGGCCGTACGGATCCACGCCGTCGCCACCGACCCCGCCCACCGGCGCAACGGCTACGCCAAGGCCGCGCTCACCGCGCTCCTCAACCACCTGGAAGGCGACGGCGTCACCCTCTACGAGCTGTACGCCAGCGAAGGGTCCGCGCCGCTGTGCGAGCAGCTCGGCTTTGCCGCCGCCCCGGCGCTGATGCGCATGACCCGCTTCCCTGCCCCGGACGGCGGGAGCGGATCGTGAGCAAGAAGTGGCTCCCTCCCGAGGCGTTCGCCGCCACGCTGCCGCACGCCACGGTCTTCGGGGATGCGTTCTTCACCGACGAGGACGACCGGCCCGTCCAGCTGCGCGCCACATACTCCAGCGCCCACCCGTGGCAGTGGCCGGGCGGCCTCGCCGAGCCAGGCGAGCGCCCTTGGGAGACCGCTGTGCGTGAATGCCGGGAGGAGACCGGAATCCACCTGGCGGGACCGACGAAGCTCCTGACCACGGTGTTCGGGCTGCCGGGCAAGGGCTGGCCACTGGCCACGGTCGGCCTCGTTTTCGGCGAAGGACGGCTCGCTCCCGGGCAGCTGACCGGGAGCGTGCTGGACCCGGACGAGCACGACCAAGTCCGTGCCCTGACCGTCCCCGAGTGGCAGGGGTTGATGCCGGGACGGGACCACACCCGGCTCGAGGCCGTGATGGCCGCCCGCCACGCCGGGGTCCCCGCTCACTTCGACACCTGGGAGGGGGAGGCCTGAATGAGCGTCGTCCTGATGTCCGACCCGCGGATTGCCGCGATCCCGGTCGTGGAGAACGGCGAGCCCCTGGCCGATGCCCGCGCCGGCGGCCACCTCCTCCTCGATGACCGCCGCTCCGATCCCGCGTGCGCCTTCGCGCACCTCCGCTCTGGTGTCCTCCACAGGCTTCTGCACGCCGAGTCCCTGCTGCCCGACGGCCTGCGCCTCCTCGTCGTCGAAGGTTTCCGACCTCCCACGCTGCAGCAGCGGTACTTCGAGGAGTACGCGGCCGAACTGCGTGCCGCCCGTGCCGACTGGTCCACGGAGGAGCTGCGGGCGAAGACGAGCCGGTACGTGTCACCGCCAGAGATCGCCCCGCACAGCGCCGGTGCGGCCGTCGACCTGACCCTCGTCACCGTGGACGGCACCGAACTGGACATGGGCACCCGCGTCAACGCCAGCCCGGAAGAGAGCGCGGGCGCCTGCTACACCCTGGCCGATGGTCTCTCCCATCAGGCCCGGCTGCACCGCGCCACCCTCAGCCGCGCACTCTCGGCCGCGGGCTTCGCGAACTACCCGACCGAGTGGTGGCACTGGTCGTTCGGCGACCGCTACTGGGCCCTGATGACCGGCGAACCCGCAGCCCTGTACGGACCCGCCTCCCAGCACCCGACCGACCGTTCCTGAGTCACTCGCCCCAGAAGGAGCACGCACGGCATGAGCGCCACTCACACCGCACAGGACTGGCACGCCCACTACGAGGCCGGCCGCGACTTCCGCCCGATGACCGATATCGAGAAGAGCATCCTCGCCGAGCACCTGGCTCTGCCGGAGGGCACTCAGGGGGCCCGGGCCTTGGAGGTGGCCTGCGGGACCGGGGAGCTCGCCCGGTTCCTCGCCGCGGCCGGGTACCGTGTCGATGCCGTGGACTGGGCCCCGTCCGCCGTCGCACGAGCCTCCGAGTCCTCGACCGACGGGGTCGTCTATCACCAGCTCGACATCACCGACGGGGACCTTTCCACCCTCGTCCCGGCCGGGACCGGCGGCTACCGACTGATCACCATGCGCCGGGCTCTGGCCCACCTGCCCGACCGCACCCGCACGGTCGCCGAACTCGCCGACCTCCTCGACGAGGGCGGCACCCTGTGCGTGATCACCCCGCACGCCGACCGGCACCCAGAAGAGCTGCGCGGGATCTGCCTGGACGACGCCGAGATCGACCTCCTGGCCGACGGCTGGCAGCACACCGAGCGCGTCGAGGCCGGCGACGCCACCGCCCTGCTGCTGCGTGGGCCCAAGACCGGCCCCGTCATCTACAGCGAGAAGCGGACCCCGAAGCCTGCCGCCATGGCCGGTGTCGCCGTCGTCGTCACCAACGAGCACGGGCAGGTCCTCCTCGGCTGGAACCCCTCCCGCGCCGTGTGGGAGCCAACTGGAGTACGAGCGGGTTCCTACGAGGGCTGAAGTGGCACTTCGTTGCATCTCAGCTGATAGGGGGCCTGGGTTCCCCGCGCCCTATCGATTGTTGGAGCACCACGCTGCCTTGCTCCGCGAGCGGTTCCGGTGCGATCTGGAACGACTCAAACCGCTGGTCAACGAAGTACAGGCCGAGCACCGCCTGAGCCCCACCTGGCGCGTCAGTGCCAGGAACGCCTTGATTCTTGCACTGGCGGCCCGCGACGCCGCAGGCCAGGACCTGGTCGACGCCGCCATCCTTGATGCACTGCCTCACCAGCTCGTCGGAGTCACTACGATCCTGAACAAGGCCGGGTTGCTGGCCCGTGACCTCGACCACGGGGTGGCGGTGCTGCCGCACGGCCAGCGGGCCCGCCCCCAACCTCAGCCACGAAGCTGCGATCACTGCCTTTCGTGGGGCCGAAACCAGTGGTGCCGCGCATGCAGGCACTGGCGTCGCAAATACGCTGATCAGCAGGGATGCTGCGGACGGTGTGGCGCCGGGCCGCTTCCCCTGCAGAACGGTCGATGCCGCGACTGCAACAGCCTTCGCCGACGGCTGGGACCGACACCGAGGCCAGCACTTGGCGACAGCTACGGTTCGCCGGACCGTCCCTCCCGGCGGCCGTCAGCGCAGGCTGCCCAGAACTCCACCGAGCAGATCGACTGGTACTCGGCCCACCGGTCATGCAACACGCGGGCCAGTTGGCGATCTTCGAGGCGGATCGGGATTGGCGCCCGCTGCTCAGCGCAGTGCTGCCTTCCCCGCCGCCGTCGGTGACGGCCATCCTGGAGGATTTCGCCCAATATGCCACCGAGCACCGTTGGAGCCACCAGTCCCAGGAGGCCAGCGCTCGGGTTCTACGGATGGCCGCCACCTGGCTGGGCGCCGACACCACCTTCCATGAGAAGGATTTGCGGGCGCTGAACCGCGCGTGCGCCAGCGGTGGCCGCATCGGCGGTCTGGTCGCCTTCCTGAAACAACGCGAACAGCTCCTGTCCTCGCCCCCGCGCCGCAACCGCAACGAGGCATTCGTCCAGCGCACCATCGCCGCCTTTCCACCCCGAATCGGCGACGAACTCGAGACCTGGGTAGGGGTCCTTCGCGGATCCACCCGCTCCCACCACCTCGCCACCGACTACAGCACCATCCGCCGCTACCTCGTCTACCTGGCCACGGCACTGGCCGGCTGGACCAGCTGCTACACCACCTTGCGTCAAGTGACCACGACCGACGTCACCACGGCTGTCACCGCGGTCAAAGGCCCGCGCTCCCAAGAGCGGGCGGTGGCCCTGCGCTCGCTCTTCCGCGCCCTGAAGCACGCCAAGCTCGTCTTCGCCGACCCCACCCGCGGCCTGCATGTCACCCGCCAGGAACTGTTGCCCACGGCTCTGGCCCCCGACCGGCTGGCCGGACTCCTGGAGACCAGCACCAACCCTGCTACCCGCCTGGTCCTGGCCCTGGTCGCCCTTCACGCAACCAGCGGCACCGCCCTGCCTGACATCACCCTCTCCGATGTTCTGCTCACCCGCCGGCAGCTCCTGATCCGTCGGCCTCACGGCCGCCACATCGTCCACATCGACGACACCACAGCCGCCCTGCTGCACACCTGGCTCCGCTACCGCCACCGACGCTGGCCCCGCACCGCCAACCCCCACCTCCTCGTCACCCAGCAGACGGCCAGCACCACCGACCCCGTCTGCACGGACTACATCTACCAGCGCTTTGACCCCGCGGGTGTGACCCTGCGTGCTGTTCGCGCCGACAGAATCCTGGACGAAGCCCGCGAGACCGAAGACCCCGTCCACCTCGTTCGTGTCTTCGGAATCTCCGTCACCACGGCCATGAAGTACATCCACGCGGCCCATCCCCACGGCGCAGGCCCGCCCCCTCGCTGACAGCAGAGGACCTGGGGCGGAAGTCGGCGAGGGACATCACAGCAATGACCGACTACTCGCCCGGACCCGTCGTGACGGGGACCTTCGGAAGCGGCTCTGCCCAGATCTCCGCGAGATCGCAGGAAGACTTCTAGGTCTGCAACGTAGGGCTGCCGGCCTTCGGGTCGCCGACGGGATGCTCGAAGAACTCGTCGAGCAATCTGAACAGTCCACCCACAGCGTGCTGGTCGTCCTCGTGCGACCACGGCTCCGCGGGGCGGCCCTCAGGAAAGACCAGTTCTGCGACCAAAGCCCACCACACTAGGTTCCAGCCGGATACCAGTCTGGCAGCGAGCCACTCCCGAAACCCATTCAGCAGGGCTCCTTCAGCGGCGACATCGTAGCCAGTGAGGAACCCGGTCACCGTCTCAAAGCTCACACGGACGACGAACATGCCCGGACGCTTCTTGAAGTTCTCCCAGAATTCCTGGCACGACCACACTGGCTTTCCCCGGCCACGTCCCCAGGCAGCAGGTACATGAGACAGATCGGTGCCGGCCCCCCAAGTGGAGTACGAAACCGCCTCCGGCCCTACTTCGAGAGCCGCGAGGAGACCGCCCAGGCGCCTGGCCGGATCGACCGGCCCACCCTTCCGGGTCCAGACATGCGTTCCCGGAGCATCGCCCTCGTGGTGGGTTACGACGAAATCCGTTCCATCCAGCACGAAGAACGCCGCCCGGACAGTGCCGTGTCCGTCCCATGAGGTCTCGAGGGTCAGCCTCAGCCGCCGAGCCACCGCGTCCAAATCCACCGAGAGCAAGGCCAGCGAACTCAGCGGCCAGGCTGCACTTTGGAACATCGAGGCCTGCCAGGCCGGATTGCGCCCGCCTTCCTGGGGTTCTGTCGCAGGCTCCCAGTCGCCCTCGGCATCCGGTACGTAGATCAGTTCAGTCACAGCGGACAGTCAACCAGTACAGCTCGACCTCGATGCGGCTGGCTGCCTCGCAGCACGCCCGACCAGCTGTTGACGAAACTCTCGCCAGAGCCAGATTCAGATGTCTCCATCAGCCAGGAACCCGCCATAGTCAAAGCGTCGATGACGCACCCACGCGCGGGTTCGTGCGACTCCCGGTCCAGAAATCAGCGAACCCGCCCGCTTCCCCCGCCGGCAAGGTCGAGCCGGGCGAGGCCTTCGAGGCCACCGCAGTCCGCGAACTTGCCGAGGAGGCAGGCCTGCGCTCCCTCCCAGAGTCGGTGCTCCTCGTGGGCACGTTGTGCGACTCCACGCACGGATTCACCCGGGTCACCGAGATCGCCCGCCTCACCGATTACACGGGCGAGCCGACCGTCCGGGAACCGGAATTGATCACCCGGTGGGAGTGGCATACTCCTTCCGCCCTCCGATGCCTGCCCCAGCCGCTGTTCACGGCGTCCGCTCAGGCACTGAACACGGTCTGGCCCGGGCTCCTGCCCGACGTCCCGCCCGCACACCACACGCCCCGGCCCGCCGGCGACGTGGCGCTGACCTTCACCGAGTCGGCCACGACAGTGCGGCTACGCGAGCAGTTGGTCCGCCACCTCACAGAAACCGGATGGACCGACACCCCGGAACTGCAAAGGGCGTTCAATGCCGTGCCCCGGCACGCCTTCCTGCCCGAGCAGCCGCACGCTCGCACGTACGCCAACGAGGCGGTGGCCACCGTCTTCGACGAGACCACCGGGCGGTCGATGAGCTCGGTGTCCCAGCCCGAGATGCAGGCGATCATGCTGAGCCGAGCAGGCCTCCGGCCGGGCGACAACGTCCTGGAGATCGGAGGCGGCTACAACGCGTCCCTGATCGCCGAACTCGTCGGCGAATCCGGTTCGGTGGTGTGCGTGGAGATCGACCCCTACGTCCACGCCCGTACCGAACGCTTCCTGGCCGAGACCGGGTACGCGGACCGGGTCCGGGCAGTCCTCGGCGACGGCACCCACGGCGCCCCCGGGCACCTGATCCCGGAGAAGGGCTTCGACGCCATCATCGTGACGGTCGCCGCAAACGACGTGCCCCAGAGGTGGACCGGCCAGCTCGCGGAGGGCGGGCACTTGGTGGTGCCGCTGCGGATCGGCGGGTTCACCCGTGCCGTCAGGCTACGCAGGGAGGGCTCGGTGCTGGTGTCCACGGCGATCAGCGCGTGCGGTTTCGTCCCCATGCAGGGTGCCGGCCGGTGGGACGAGAGCCCGATCCTGATCGGGGACACCGGCTACGGCATCCGCTGGGAGGACACCTCGCCCGTCCCGCTCGACGGCCTCGACAGCGCCCTGGCCGCAGGCGGGGTAGCACTGTGGACCGGGGTGACGGTGCGCAGCGGAGAGACGTTCGAAGACCTTCAGCTGTGGCTGGCCACGTCCCTGAGCCAGTTCTGCCGGATGGAAGGTGATCCTGACCGCCCGGGCCCGGTACGGCTGCCAAAGCGGTCGAGCGCCGAGGCCATCGTCCTCGGTCGCTCGCTGGCTTGTCTGATGACGGAGCGGCGTGAACACGACGAGGCGGAGAGCACGTCCTTGTGGGAGTTTGGGGTCCAGGGCTTCGGGCCGGACGGCAAGGCTGCCGCCGACACCCTGGCCGCCGCCGTCCGCGCCTGGGACCGGGAACTGCGGAACCGGGCCACGCCCCGGCTGACGGTGATGCCCGCGGGCACCCCCGACTCCGCGCTCCCCGCCGGGCACGTCGTGGAGAAGCCCGACCGCCGCATCGTGGTCAGCTGGCCCGGCCGTGACGAGGCCGCCGGCCTCGCCGTTGGACGGAACACGACACAAGAGGGGTTGGACGAGCAGTGATCATCTGGGTCAACGGGGCCTTCATAGCGGGAAGAGCACCCTGGCGGCTGGCCTTCACCAGCAACTGCCCGGTTCGGTGGTCGCCGACCCGGAGAACATCGGCGACCTGCTGCGCCGCACCCTCAGTAAGCACCCCGGTAAGCTCCGTAACTACCAGGACTACCCAGCCTGGCGGCACCTGACCGCGGCCTATATCGGCGAGATCGCTGCCCAGACGGGCGGCCACGTCATCGTGTCCGTGACCGTACTCAATCCCGCCTACGCCGCCGAGATGTTTGCACCCCTGCGCGCCTCGACCGGCCTCATCCATCTCGTTCTCCACGCCGATCCGAAGGAGCTGGGCGCCCGGATCGGCTCGAGTGAGAAGTTCCCCTGTGACGAGGCCGGCAGCGAGGCCGTCCGCGTGTACCGGCGGCGCCGGGCACCCGACTACGCGGCTGCTGCCGCTGCGTGGATGCACGCCGACGGCCACGCCATCGACACCAACGCCCCGCCGGCCTTGGCGGTCCTGCAGGCCGCGATTGCCCACCTCACCACCGTCGACGGAGCACGACCCGACCCTGATGACCAGCGCCACGACCCTCACCAGCCTCCGGCTGGGAACCCGGCCCAGCCCCATGGCCATGGAACAGACCGGCCGCTTCGCCGACGCCTTCCGGACCCGGTACCCGCAGGCGGTCCTCGACATCGTCGAGATCGTCTCCGAGGGCGACCGGCACCACGGTCCGCTCTCGGCCATCGGCGGCAAAGGGGCCTTCACCCCCAACGCCGACCGGTACCTCCTGGACGGACGCGTCCAGGCCACCATCGCCTGCGCCAAGGACGTACCCGGCCCGCACGACCGCGTCCCCGGCATCACCGTCGGAGCGGTCTTGCCTCGGGAGGACATCCGCGACGCCCTCGTCCTCCCCACCAGCCATCCACCGGCCACCCTCGCCGAACTGCAGCCCGGCATCCGGGTGGGGGACCAGCGCACCCCGCCGTGCGGCCCTCCTCCAAGCCCTCCACCCGACGCTCGTACCAGTACCGATCCGCGGCAACGCCGACAGCTGGCTCCGCGCCCTCGACGAGGGAACGCTCGGCGCGGACGTCATGATCGCCGCCCTGGCCGGCCTGCGCCGCCTCGGCCTGGAGCACCCGGCCGCCGAGATCCTCGACCCCGCCGTCTAGCTGCCCGCGGCGAGCGCGGGCACCTTGATCATCGAGCACCCTGCCGACGACCCCGACACCGGGGAACTGCTCGCCCCGCTCGCACACGCCCCCACCCGCATCCTGCTCGACGACGAAGGGGCCGCACTCGCCTTCCCTGTCAAGTCAGCCCGTCGAGACCTGGCTGGCCCCTGTGGCGGGACGGTTGTTACGTCTGGACGCGCCGGCGGCGGTAGTAGGAGATTGCGACCGCTGCCACCAACGGGCCCCAGGCCAACAGCGGTGCGTAGCAGACAACCAGCAACCAGTCCTTGGCTGGCGAGCCCATGGAGGGGTTGGAGCCGAAGATGGCAACGAGTCCGCCGTAGGTCGTGATTGCGATCAAGGCTGCCGCACCGAGCAGCGCCGGTATGACAGCTGCCAATGGGGCGACCCGCCGTCCGCCCAGCAGCGGGATCCAGCGGGGCACGGTCTCGCCCCACGGCTGGATGAGACCGAGCGTCAGCAGCGCGATGCCTTCAGAGACTAGGGTCAGCGAGGTGATGTACACCGGTTCCCACCAGAGAAGGGGGCCGTTGCTGTCCACCGGGAGCCCCGCGACCAGAGCGACCCGCCACAGCCCGGAAGGCAGCGTGATGAGGGGCACAAGATGGGCCGAAATTCGCGCCCACCGCGGCACATTCGGCAGCGTCCTGGTAGGCACTCGTTTCCGCTCCCGGATTTCGGAGCCCTGCTTCGGCATGCGACGTCCTTCGCCTTCCCGGGAATTGCGCTGTCATCCAGGGACAACGACTCCCAACAAGCCCGCACTGCCACCGATGGTCGGAGCAGTCCTGTACTGGGACACAAGTTCATATTGCCTGAAGCCTCGTGACGCAGAGTCATCAATGGGAACTATGCGGGTCCACCTCAGGGGTGACGTTCCGTGGTCCAAGTCGTCCAGCTTCAGGCAGTCGGCGGCATCGCCCGCAATGGCAGTTTGCTGCGTCGGCAGGCACGTTCTTCTCCTGCCGACCCTCCAGACAGGCGGACCCGTCCCGCGGACCGAGGCGGAACTGCCGGACACGTGGTGGAGCGACCTGCTGGCCGCGCTGAAAACCACCGCCGCCGTACCGACCGGCAGGCAGGCCGTGCGGCAGCAGTGGATCGACCGCAACTTCACCCGCTTCTTCGGCATCCCATGCCCCGGGGCCGTCGCGTGGACCACCGGCCACGGCGATCTGCACTGGAGCAACCTGATGGCAGCGCCCCTGGTGATGCTCGACTGGGAGGGCTGGGGTCTGGTCCCCACGGGATTCGCCGTAGGCCTCCTCCATGCCTGCTCACTCCACGCACCCGCCACGGCCGCCAGGATCCGACACACGTTCCGCCATCTCCTCGGCACTCCGGAAGGCAGGGTCGGGGAGCTCGTCGCCCTCGCCCAACTCCCTCCAGGTCACCGCCCGCGGCGGACACCCCGACCTCGCACCCCACCTCACCCGGCACGCCTAGCACCTCACCGGCAGAACCGTCCCGCACCACACACCCCAGCCGGACGACACGAAGCACGGAGGGTGAAGTCCTCGCCGGCACCCTGCACAGCCCCGCTCCCCCAACCCGATCGGGGCCACAGCGCCGCAGCACCGGCCCCGTACTCACAGAACGGAGTCCCCGTGTCCGCTCCCAGCATCCTCGCGGTCTACGCCCACCCCGACGACGAGTCCCTCGTCGCCGGGGGCGTCCTCGCCAAGCACGCGGCGGCCGGTGCCCGGACCGCCGTCGTCACGGCCACCTGGGCCACCGACAGCCACCGCGCGGCCGAACTCGCCGACGCCCTGACGCACCTCGGCGCGGGAAAGCCCCGCATGCTCGGATACGCCGACCTCCGCGTCCCCGAATCCGCCCCCGGGCGGCCCCCGTTCCGAGACACCCCACTGGACGAGACCGTGGAGAGCCTGGTGGCCCACGTGCGCGAGTTCCGGCCGGACCTGGTCGTCACCCACGACGCCCACGGTTCCTCCGGGCACCCCGACCACATCCACACCCACCGTGTCACCCTGCTCGCCGCGCACGCGGCTGGCGTCCCCGGCGCCTTCCCCGAGGCCGGGCCCGCGTGACAGCCCACCGCTCTGTACCTCTCGGCACACCCGAAGTCCGCCAGCTCCGGCCTGGCCGATCTGGTCTCTAGGGTCGGCAAGCGCCTGCACATGGTGCCGGACGCGATGGTCACCGCAGCAGTGGACGTCCGTCCCTGGGTGGACCTCAAGTGGGCCGCCATCCGCGCACACCGCTCGGAGACAGCCCGATCCCGCTCGCTCCCGGCCCTGCTGAGCGGGCTATCGGCACAGGATCGGGAAGAGATCCTCGGCACCGAGTACTTCATCCGCCACGACCTCGTCTCGACACACCCCTGCGTCCGCGAACTATCGGCCTGAAGGGCTCGGTGACGTCTACGACCGTGCCCCGCGGACTTTCCACGCAGCTCGGAGGGATCCCCGGGGAGGCAGGGAAGGCGCATTCACCGCTGAGCCGTGTCCAGGCGCCAACGCGCAGCAGACCAGTCACAATGATCGAACTCATGTGACTGGCCTGCTGGAAGGCGTGTGGGAGATGGTTCTTAGGACTACTCCACCAGCTCTGCGCTGATCCGGTCCCAGCTCGGTCGGGGGCCGTCGATCGGGCGTACGGCTGTGAGCAGGCGCCCATCCAGGAACGTATCGAGCCGATCTCCTCTCAAGGTGGCCAGTCGCTCGCGTTGAGCACGGCGATCCACCTCGACCCGCTCGCCGAGAACTCCAAGAAGTACCTCGTGACGCGCATCCCCGAGCGCGTCGCCGCGGATCCACCGTCCTCGGACCGGTACGCCGGCGAGCGTGCCGAGTTGATGCTCCTCGCGGCTGAAGGCCCTGTCCATCGCTTCCTCGGCCGCCGGCCCCACTCGGCGGATTGCCGCCCGGGTGGCAGCCTGACCGCTGACGTCAGGGACCTGAACGGCTCGAAGCAGCGGAGAGTCGCCTTCTGGGGCTGGCTCGCTCACGCGTTGTCGGTCGGGCCGGGGGACGCGGAAGTACCAGGGGGCGGGGTCACCGGGTGCGTCGATCCATCCGGTCTTGAGGCTCGTCAGGGCGTCGGATCCGTCGGGCAGGAAGATGTCGACGTAGACGCCGCCTGGGCCGAGCCAGACCCAGCTCATGAAGTAGGCGTGATCGCCGTGGTCTACAGACCACTGTGCGAGTTTCTCCAGGCGCTTCCTCTGTTCCGGGGTGCCCTTGCCCGCTGGGAACATCTGCTTGGCCCGTCGTCGTCGGCCCCGCGCTTCTCCGGCGACCGGCCCCGCAGCCAGGTTGTACAGAAGATCTGGCCTCACTCCCGTGTTCGCGTACACCCCTCGGAGTTTCCCTGGCAGTACGTCGAAGCTGCTGAGACCGCCGTTGCCGGAGGTCCAGTCGAACAGGGCCTCGCTGACGGCGGTCATCACGCCGAGCCCGGTGCACTCGCTGACGAACCGCTGGATGTGGCCGGCGCTGGAGTCGAGGGCGGAGCACTCGACTCCGAGCGGTCCCTTGCCCTGGTCGCCGATGACGTAACTGAGCAGCAGGCTGATCTCGTGATCGCGCACGCGCTGGTCGATCGTCTTGCGCAGGTCGCAGGCGAGGGCGTTGACATTCACCATGGCGGCCAAGGAGACCGGTAGCGGGCCCTGGCCTATCTCGACGGCCTGGATGGCCTCTGCGCCGGCCTTCCCCTTCTCGATCGTGAAGCGCCACACCCGGGCGCGTACTGTGCTCATAGGAGAAGCCTAGGGTCCTCCTTCCGTAGCAACTCGCGCGTTAGAGCAGAGGGCCCGGGCCGGGATCCAGATCGCCGTCCAGGAGGGCCTGGATGATTCTTTGGGTGCGGTCCCGTATCTCGGGTCCGTGGCCGGCAAGATTGTCGTCGACTTCGTGCTGCGGCATGTCGAGCACCCGCTTCATCTCGCCGGCCAATGCGGGCCATTGCGCCAGAGATTCAGTCAGGTCCTCCACGTTGCTGCTCTGCCAGGTCGAGTGCGACTTCTACGCCGCCTCACCACTCGCCTTCAAGGGAACACGCTGGCCAAGGAGGATCACCGGACCCGGCTCGGACGGGCGCCGGCCGAACGCCCTGGTTCGGATCGTGGCGCGGCCAGCCACACCGTCCGAGCCCGGCCAGCCGTCCTCGGCATCGGCATCGGCATCGGCATCGGCATCGGGCAACGGGCAACGGGCAACGGCATCGGGCAACGGTGACGCCGGCAGCGCGCCGGCACTGTTCCTGGACCTCTTCACCCCGCCGAGCAGCCTTCTGGCGATCACGCCCGAGGACGCGTTGCTCGCCAGGGTCAGATCAACCCCCCACCGTGCGGTCGTAGGACCCCTTTGAACGCCTAGCTGGGCGTTCTCGCGTGCGGTTCAGCGGACGTTCAGAGGGGTTGTCAGTGCGCCGGTGCCAGCGGGCAGCATTCGAGTGAGGGGGCCATTTGGGGTCCTGGCTGGAAGAAGAGGCCGCGAGCCGGAAGGCTCGACTGAAGCAGAACCCTGGAACGGCATAGTCCGGTGCCACTATCGAGCAGCTCCGTAGCCGGACAGCGGTACCCAGGAGGTGCTCGGCGCTGTCGGCACCGCTGGCATGAACGTAAGCCGACCGACGACACCGGAAGGCGAGGTGCCTTGGCCTTCGCGTATCCACCGATCATGCCCGTACCGGGCGGTGCGGTGCGGGCGTACGGGTCGGCCGCTCCGGCGAGCGGGTGGGCTGCTCCGTATCGTGGGTGGGAAAGTCGCGTCCGGCAAGTGAGGATCAACCGACCAGGCGCAGTGCGATGCCCATTGGCGCGGACATGGGACGTGCTTCAAGGACCCGGGCGGCGATGCAATCTCGGCGTGCCGCCGCGGAACGTGCCCTGCTGATCCGCCTGCATCCCGGAAGAGTTGCAGCCGACCCGGCTTGAGGTCCTGGTGAGGTTGACGCCTCGGCCACACTACGGCGATCCGTGCAGCGGGCAGGCCGGACTCCTGGGCCAGGTCCTCACGGTCATGGCGCAGGGCAGGCCACTCGTCAGCGGCCCGGCGCACCTGGTCGGAAGTGCCTCCCTGGTGTCAGAGCTGGTGGACGGGGCCCTCGGGTACGGGGTGCCGGGCCAGCCAGTCGCGGACGGTCGCCGCGTCATCGGGCCGGTCGAGGGCGTCCAGTACGTCCGCCTGCAGGCTGAGTGCTCCGTGCAGTTGGGGGAACAGGGCCGGGTTCTCCTGGATGTGGCGCCGGTAGACGGCGACCGCTTCGCCTGTCGCTTCGAGCGCGTTGTCCAGGGAGCCGAGCTGCGCGCTGACCACGGCCGCGATGGAGAGGGTGTTGGCGAGTACGGGCTCGTACACGGTGGGGTTCCCGGACTTGGGATCGGCCAGGCGGCGGTGGATCTGCTCGGCCCTGATCAGGACCCACACGGCCTCCCTGAGCCGGCCGGTGCCCGACAGGTAGATCCCGAGATTGGAGAGCGAGCTCGCGAGGCCGGGTTCGTGCGCGGCGGGGTTTCCGGTGCCGGGGTCGGCCAGTCGGAGCCTGATCCGGAGGGCTTCGTTCTCCACGTCCAGGGCTTCCTCCCTGCGGCCCGCCGGCCACAGTTGGTTGGCCAGGGCGGAGAGGGCCCCGGCGAAGTCGGGTTCGTGGGCGACGGGATCCCCGGCGTCGGGGTCAGCCAGCTGACGGAAGATCTCCACCGCCTCGGAGGCGGCCGCCAACGCCGCCACCCGCTGGCCGACCGCCGAGGAGTGGAGGCCGAGGTTGGCGAGGGAGCCGGCGAGGCCGGGTTCGAAGGCTGCTGGATTTCCGGTGTCGGGATCGGCCAGCCGTCGGAAGAGGTCGACGGCCCGGGTGGTGCTGTGCAGGGCGGCCGCCAACTGCCCGGCCTCCCAGAGCCGGGTGCCGAGGTTGACGAGCGAGATGGCCAGGTCAGGATCGTGGGTGGCCGGGCTCCCCGTGCCGGGGCTGGCCAGCCGTAGACGGATGGCCGTTGCGGTGCGCTCCGCTGCCAGGGCCTCCTCCTTTCGGCCTGCCGCAGAGAGCTGCAGGCCAAGGTTGGAGAGGGCTGACGCGTAGTCGGATTCGTGAGCGACGGGATCCCCGGCGTAGGGGTCAGCCAGCTGACGGAAGATCTCCACCGCCTCGGACAAGGTCTCCAGGGCCTCGCCCGGCCGGCCGACCTCGACGAGGAAGGTGCCGATGTTGGCGAGGGCGGAGGCGATGGCGGGTCGGTAGGCGGCCGGATCTCCGGTGTCGGGATCGGCCAGTCGCCGGTACACGTCGAGAGCCTCGGCCGCGGCGGCCAGGGCCTCCTCCCAGCGGCCGGCTTCTCCAAGGTAGGCGCTGACGTTGGCCAGCGAGCCCGCGAGGTTGGGCTCAAGCAGGGGCGTGCCATCCTCGACGACGCTCCGCCAGAGCGCACCGGCGTTGCGCGCGGCGACGAGGGCCGGCTCCCGCATGCCCGCGCGGTGCAGGCGCAGGGCGAGCCGGTCGTAGGTGTTGGCGTGAACGACCGGATCCGGTGTGGTCAGGAGACGGACGGACAGGGCGACCGCGACGGCGGCCATGCCGGTGTCGAGATCGGTGTGCCGCTCTTCGGGGAAATGGGCTTCGACCGCCTCCAGGACGTCGAGCTCGAGACCCTCGAGGGTGACCAGCGCTGCGAGTGCGCTTCCGCCTGCCTGAAGGGCGAGGTGGGGGTGCTGCCGGAGCAGGGGAAACAGCTGGCCAGTCGCGATGTGCGGCCAGCGTTGCGCGGTCTCGATCAGTACGGCCAGGACGTTGCGGGTCCAGGGCAGGGGGAGGTCGCCGTCGTCGGCGGCGACCAGGAGGCGCTGGACGAGGTGCCCCGCCGCGTCGTCGGACACGGCCTCGGGCGCCGGGTGTGCGGCGCCCTCCGCGGCCGGGGTGCTCAGGGCAATGAAGTCCTCGCCCAAGCGGTCGGGGTGCAGCGGTTCCAGGACGGTGTCGGAACGGGCCGGGGGGTAGCAGAACTGATGGTCGTTCAGGAGGGTCTCCGTCGCCGCCGCTGCGTCGGCCGGTCTCGCCCGGCGCAGGGCATCACGCCCGTGCGGGCCACGGGGCAGCGGGCCCGTGAAGGTCGCGGTGAGCACCGCCTGCCCCATCGTCCTGGCCTCGGTGGTCAGGACCCCACGTCGGTGCAGCTCGCCCCAGTGCTGGCGTTCGCGGCTGAGCAGGTACGCGGTGGCGCGGGCCGGAGAGTCCGGTGCGACGGCGTCGCGGAGCGCGGAGTCGACGGCCGCCAGTGCGGCGATATGGAGCGTCAGGACCTGGGCGTACTCGTCCTGTTCCAGACCGGGGGGCGGAGCGATTCGGTCGGCTCGGTCCGGGGGCAGGCCGAGGTGGCCGGCGAAGCTGTCCCTGGCCCGGACGAACAGCTCGGTGCGGGCCGAGGCGCTTGCTGCCAACGGCGGCAACGGATGGGCCTCCGCGAGCGCACCGAGCTGGTCGCCGCACCAGGTGGCCAGGCCGTCCCACCAGTACCCGCTCGGCCGGGCCAGCAGCAGGACCCGGACGGGAGCCGTCCCGCGGCGCAGCAGCGGATCCCGGAGCAGCCGCCGCAGGTCGAGGACCGGCCAGCGTTCGGCGTAGTCGACCACCAGCAGCGTGCCGGGCCCGCCGTCCGGGGCCACGGGAACGGGGCTCGGACCGTACTCGGCCTGATCGCTGACGCCCTGCCACATCGTCCACCCGGCCGCGTGGCTGAGTTCGGCGAAACGGGTGGCCAGCCGGGTCTTGCCCTGGCCACCGGGGCCGTGGAGGAGCCGGACGGCCAGCGGGGCGGCCGGAGCGTCGCGCCAGCGCGTCAGCGCGTCGAGGTCTCCCTCACGACCGGTGAAGGGCACCACCCCGTACCAGGCCCGCAGCAGCCGTGACGGCTGGGCGGCCGCTGCCCAGCCCGGGATCACCGTCGGTGCGGCCGGGAGCTCCTCGATTCGGTAAGGAGGTTGAGAGTCGGAAGTGAAGTGGACATGCTGCTCGCCGCCGATCTGGAAGGCGGCGGGGCCGTTGAACGTGTTGCCGGACACTTCGGTGCCGCGCCCGGCGGCTCCGCTCCCGTCCACGGGGCCGGTCACGGCTCGCGGTGGAAGTGAACGTTCTGAGTCCCGCTGACCTGGAAGGCGGTGGGGCCGTTGAACGTATTGCCGGACACTTCGGTGCCGCCGGCGTCCGCGGGGCCGGGCTGCGGGCGGGCCTGGGCCAGGAGTTCGCTGAGCTCCGCCACCGCCTGGTCACGCTCGAGCCCGTCCAGGTCCTCCAGTAGGGTCTCGATCCGGCTCTGCCAGACGGCCTCCTGCCGCACCCGGAGCCGCTCCACCTCGTCCTGGCCGGCCGCCGACAGCTCGGATGCACTGCGGTCCAACCGCTCCAGCTCACGGCTCTCCCGCACCGCGTCCCCGCGCCCGAACCACTCGGCGACCCGGCCCCGAAAACCGTCCCACAGGTCAGTCCCCGCGGCCTGGACCACTGCGGATCCGCCCGTCGCCGCTGCCGCCAATGCCAACTCGTCCAGCACCCTGCCCCCTCCAACTGCCCTGCCTCTTCAGGCATTACGACCCTAGCGCGCGAAGGGCGCCCGCGGAGGGAACTCGCACCTGGTCGGTGCCCGGCAGGTCGACGCCCTCGATGGCGTGAGCCGCTCCGACTGCGTCGACCGTCGAAGACCCTGCTCTCCCCCACCCGGCGGGGCCGTTGAACGACGGGCTCAGACCGCCGGGTAGGTGATCGAGCCGAGCAGCGGGCAGGACAGCACGGCGTGCGAGACGTCGGGCCGCTCGACGAAGGCGCGGAGTTCGCCCGCCTGGAGACGGTGGGACTCGAGGCCGTCGGCGTACCGGGCGTCGCGCCGGGCCCGGCCGTAGTCCCAGGAGGCGTCGCTCGGGCACCTTCCCCTCGCCCTGGAACAGGCCGCCGCCTACATCTCCCGGAACTCCCTGCTCCCCCCCGTTATGTTTTTCGCGGTCCTGCAATGGGGCTGCTGGCCTCCGGGCCCGGTATGACTGTGTCCCCTCTGTCGAACGGATGACCTGGGGGGTGGTGTCGCCGGGCTCGTGGGGTGCCGTCGGAGACGCTGATGAGAGGTCCGGCCACCGCCCGGTCCGGCGTAATGCCGGGCAGTTCGCGGGCGGCAGGTCTGCATAACGTGGATGCGCGAGCACGGTGCCACTGCCGAGGCCGGCACGTTCAACGAGCTGGAGAGGGTGCGATGTTCGACACCGAAGGCATAGGCGTCTTCCTCGGGTTGGACGTCGGCAAGACCGCCCACCACGGCCACGGGCTCACCCCGGCCGGGAAGAAGGTCTTCGACAAGCCGATGCCCAACAGCGAACCGAAGCTGCGGGCCGTCTTCGATAAACTCAAGGCCAAGTTCGGCACTGTCCTGGTGATCGTGGACCAGCCCGCCTCGATCGGCGCCCTGCCCCTGACCGTCGCCCGCGATGCGGGCTGCGAGGTCGCCTACCTGCCCGGACTGGCCATGCGACGGATCGCCGACCTCTATCCGGGAGAGGCGAAAACCGACGCGAAGGACGCGGCGGTGATCGCGGACGCGGCCCGGACGATGCCTCACACTCTGCGGTCGCTGGAGCTGACCGACGAGATCACCGCCGAGCTCACGGTGCTGACTGGCTTCGACCAGGACCTCGCGGCCGAGGCCACCCGCACCTCCAACCGGATCCGCGGGCTGCTGACCCAGTTCCACCCCAGTCTCGAGCGGGTGCTGGGCCCGCGCCTGGACCACGCCGCCGTCACCTGGCTCCTCGAGCGCTACGGATCCCCGGCCGCACTACGGAAGGCCGGCCGTCGCAGACTCGTCGAGGTGATCCGGCCCAAGGCCCCGCGCATGGCCGCCCGGCTGATCGACGACGTCTTCGACGCCCTCGACGAGCAGACCGTAGTGGTCCCGGGAACCGGCACCCTCGACGTGGTTATCCCGTCGCTGGCCCGCTCGCTGGCCGCGGTCCACGACCAGCGCCGGGCCCTGGAAGCCCAGATCAACAGCCTGCTGGAGGCCCACCCTCTTCACCAGGTCCTGACTTCGATGCCGGGAGTCGGAGTCAGGACCGCCGCCGTCCTGCTGGTCACCGTCGGCGACGGCACTGGCTTCGCCAGTGCCGCCCACCTCGCCTCCTACGCCGGCCTCGCCCCCACGACCAGGTCGTCGGGAACCTCGATTCATGGTGAGCACGCACCACGAGGCGGAAATCGGCAGCTCAAACGCGCAATGTTCCTCTCCGCCTTCGCCTGCATGAACGCCGACCCGGCATCCCGCGCCTACTACGACCGGCAAAGAGCCCGCGGCAAAACCCACACCCAGGCCCTCCTCCGACTCGCCCGCCAACGCATCAGCGTCCTGTTCGCCATGCTCCGCGACGGCACCTTCTACGAATCCCGGACCCCCGACGTCACTCTCGCCGCATGACCACCCCAAACACCCGCATACCAGGCACCACGTCCTTGACGAAGGACATAGAGACACCCCCCCCGACTCCCTCCGCCTCCTGGCCGAATACCCGGCCGATGTTCGAGGACGGCGGCGCCGAAGTCACCGTCCCCGATGCCACGATCGCTCGCGTCTGGCGCGGGACCCTGAACTGCAGCGCCGAACAGCAGCCCCTGTCCACCCAGCTCCTGCGCGTCCTCGCCTGGTACGCCTCGGACCACATCCCCGCCACGTTCCTCGACGGCGCGGGCTCCCTACCCGCGATCCACCGCGCGGTCGGCCTGCTCACCACTTACAGCCCGGTCACCGCCGTCCCGTTGACCGGCACCGTGTCCGTTCACCGCCTCGTCCAGGCCCTCGCCCGCACCCCCGACACCTCCCGCCCGGACCCGGCCGGCCGTCACGGACCAGACCCCCCACCGTGAGCCCCGCCTGATCGACCAGGCTCGAGACGATGCGACGGCCCTCTTGAGAGCAGCCGTGCCCTCCAGGGGGAGGATCCCGCGGACTGGCCCGCGTGGGGTGCCCTGCTCCCCCACGCTGACGCCCTCGCCAGTGGCATACTTCCCGCCCACGACACGGCCAACGCCATCGGCACCCTGAACCGGACTGGGCTGTTCTTACGCGGACAAAGCCTCGGCGCGCGTGCCATCCAGCACTTCAGCCGCGTGGCGGACAGCGGCCGGCGGGTATTCGGCGACGAGCACCCCGACACCCTGGCCTTTCGCAACAACCTCGCATGCGCCTACCGGGACGTGGGGGATCTGGGGCGGGCGATCCCGCTGTGCCAACAGAACCTCGCCGACTCCGTGCAGATACTAGGCGGCGACCATCCCGAGACCCTGATCTCCCGCAACAGCCTCGCGCTCGCATTCGTTCGTGCCGGGGATCCGAGGCAGGCGATCGCCCTGTACGACTATCCGGTTCTCGCGCAGCTCTTGGGGAATGTCGCGAAGTGTTACTGGAGAAGGATCATCTTGCTGTGGGAGCCCGGTGGCCCGGGTGCGCCAAAGTGGTCGGAAGCGCCGCTGGACCCTGCCCTTGATGATCGCCGTCGGCGCTGCCTTCGGAGCCGGCGCCCGCAGCCGTCGCAGCCTCTGCGCCTGTCGCGGCGGCCCCCGAGCAGGAGAAGCCGCCGGCACGCCCCCGGCAGGTGACGCGGCCGGTGCAGCAGGACGACCGCCCGGAAGCCCGGCTGCGAGTCGAACGGAAGAGAACATCGTCGGCGAAGCCCAAGCGACCGCGGTTGACGGTTGGCGTTCCGCAGGCCAAACCGAGGGCGATGAAGGTGCGGCCGTCGGCGCCATCGGCTCCTCAGTGGTCGCAGCCAGGCCGGGTGCCCGGGAAGTTGGACATGGCCGAACTCTGCCGGGCCTCTCAGGGCGTCACGAGCCACGCGATCACGCAGCTCTGCAGGTCATCGCTCGGGTAGCAGAACCTCTCGCCGTCACGGCGGATCAGTGCAGGTCGTGCAGCAGCTCCTCATCTCATGGCCGATGTGCGACCGGGTCCGTTCGTGGGACTGCGCAACTCAGCGACTCAGCGCGGCTCCGCAGCCCGCCGTGGAAAGGCAAATGAGCCCGCCGAACCTCCGTCGCTTTTGATCGGTGTCAGCGGCCAGCGCGGAATACCCACGTACGGCCAGTTGTGATGTCACTCTTTGCTACGGCCCGGGCTCGACCTCTGATGCGACCAACCGTGTGCGGATGGACGCGACCGGCTGTCGGTCCACATCGGTGCCGGGCGCGGGAAGCTCAGTATGATCGCCGCGCATGGGTGGTGCCTCAACCCGGCGTCCTGCAGAAGGACATCCATGTCGGGCGACTCCAGCGCGCCCGCCGTGCAGAGCGGCACGAGCATGTCGGGGGCCCTGGCGTACTTCTGGCGCCAGGCCGCGCCGGCATCCCCCAGCGTCTCGGTGAATGCCACGGTGTCGCTGCTCCTCCTCGTGCACCCACGGTGGCGAAGACCACGGTCGGCGGCCGGTCGCGTTCTGGCCAGGGTGGAGAGGCCGAGCCCACGGGGCCGGCTTCTCCACTCGTGGCTTTCCCGTGCTCCCGTGGCGCTCCCCTGACTCAGGGATCCATCGGCATGTCCGGAACACCGCTCTCGATGACGCAGTCCCGGTGCGGATCCGCGGAATGGGTCTGACTGTCCCCGGGGGAACCGGTACCCGGTTGCCTGGCGGTCGGGCTGCCGGGCGGTGCGGAGCCGGAAGAGGAGGGCGGGCAGGACCTCTTGGGGCGGGTGCTGTCACCGGGAGTGGCCGGCGCATCGCCGCCGCCCGCGCACGCGACGAGCGCGCACAGCAGCACTGCGGTGACGACACCGAGCGTGCCGTGTGCGTAGCGAGTCATGGGGTGTCCGCCTTCCGGAACTGGCCTCGGCCACGTGCCAACGTCAGTATGTCGAGTACTTGTTGAAGGCGTCGCCCACCCACGTCGCGAAGTACGGCGACCGCATCTCCGTCGGGTTGTTCTTGTCGTTGACGTTGCTGTTCACGCCGTTGACCCAACCGCTGTAGTAGACGCCGTCGTCCTTGCCGTAGATCCAGGGACCACCGCTCGATCCGCCGGTCATGTTGCACGGCATCTTGATCTGGTCGGTGGTGAAGATGCTGCGCTGGGAGGTGGTGGCGGCGCAGTAGTACTGCCACTGCCCGTCGAAGGGCGGGGCCTGCGGGTAACCCATGGCCGTCATGTAGCGGTCCTTGGGGTAGTTCCACTGGATGCCCAAGCCGCCCACGGCGTTGACCAGCTCACCGCCGGAGCTCGGGGAGGTGATGACGATGCCCAGGTCGTACCCCAAGTTTGCGCTGCCGGTCCAGCCGTTGAAGGCGACGAGCGTCTCGGCCCACCAGGTTCCGTAGGGGCGGCTGCCGTGGTTGTAGTACGGCACGAACTGCCAGTTCGAAGACCACGACTTGCCGGGGCCGCCGTGGACGCAGTGGCCTGCGGTGAACACCATGTTCTTGTTGGTGCTGTTGACGGCCGCGCCGGAGCAGACGTAGTCGACGCCGTCCGATCCGGTGTAGAAGACCTTGCCCACGACCTGGGTAGCGGTGACCGCCACCGGCACCCGACGAACCTGCAGGTCGCGCGGCCCCAACAACCAGCCGCTACACCCCAACGGCGGCCATCCCCGCACACCACGCCACGCCGCGGTCGTGCGTACCGGTTCGGGCAGGTGGGTCAGGTGCGCTGCACCAGGTGGTCGACCGAGAAGAGGAGGTGGTCCTCGCCGTAGTGGAAACGGCTGGCGAGGGCCTCGTAGCGGGTGTACTGCTCCTCGGTGAGCGGTAGCTGGAGGACCTCCACTGTGCGCAGGAGCAGACGGAACCCGAGGTCGGGGTCGACCTGGGTGGCGATCTGTTCCAGGGCTTCCATGACCGTGGTGCCTTCAAGGGGGTGGAAGTCGGGGCTGACCGCCGTGCTCGCGGCGAGGGGGGACATGCCGCGGATCTCGCGCAGGACCTCGTCGCCGGCACCGGTGGCCGGCGGCGGGGCCGCCGGGACGTAGCCGGGTGCGACCTCGGTCAGGCGCTCCTCGCACACTTCGGCGACCTGCTCCAGCCACTCCCGGCCGCTGACGCCGAACCGGTCGATGCTGTAGCCACGGTTGGTTGCCGCCAGCCACAACACGGTGATCGCGTCATCGGACAGGCCGGTGTCGAGCACCCGGCGTGTGTCCTCCAGGAGTACGGCTGCCTCCGAGCCCGGAGGGCGCTCGTAGCCGTCGGCCTTCACGGCAGCCGCGACTGCCTCGCGGGGCGTGCGGTAGTGCCAGCCCGCCGTGAACTGCCTGGCGAGTCGGGAGAGCCCGAAGTCCCCGTTGACGCCCTCCCGCGAGGCGGTGCTGACCGGCGGCCAGATGATCGCGAGGTCGTCGTGAACGGCGCCCGGGGGGAAGCCGAACTTCCAGCCGAGGGCCACCAGGCGGCGGTACTGCCCGTACGGGACGGGCACGGAGTGCGCCTTGAGCGCGCGGAGAAACAGGCGCATGCCGAGATCGGCGTCGGCGCCGGTCACCACTTGCTCCAGGCAGTCGACGAGCTTCGGCAGCGGAGAAGCGTCCACCAGGGCCGGGGCCGTGACGCGGAGTTCCGCCACGACCGCCTGGCACAGCTGCGCGTCCCGTACCGGCCGCACCGGCGGCGGCGTGCAGGACGCCTTGTTCTGCCGGAGCCGTGCCGTGGACACCTCCGAGATCCGCTCCAGCCAGTCACGGCAGGTCATGCCGTGGCCGGTCGGGTCGAAGGCGTTCCCGGTGGAGGCCAGCCACACCGTGTGAAGGACCCGTTCCGGGAGCTCGGACGCCAGCAGGCGGCGGGCGTCCTCCCCCAGCTCGACGGCCTCCTCGCCCTCTGACCGGTCGGCCAGCTCCTCCGCGAACCCAAGCGCGGCGGCCGGGCCGGGGGCGGGGCCGGGACGGCTGAGGCGTTCGGTCAGGGCGGTCAGGGCGGTCAGACCGAAGTCCTCGCCGTAGCCGAGTTCGTAGTACGCAGGACGTTCCCGGGTCATGGAGCCACCCCTGTGGGGACTGCGGTCATGATGGCGTAGATGCGGCGGCCTTCGGCGAGCAGTGCGCGTGCGGTGGGGTGGTCGCCGCGGGGGGCGGCTGTGTGGGCCTTGCCGAGGAGGGCGTTCAGCAGGCCGAAGGAGGGTCTGTTGTTGCTGAGGGCGATGGACGTCTTCGCGTACGGGGTCATCAGCCGGGTGCCGTACGTCGCCAGCTTCGCCTCCCACGCCTCCGTTGTGGGGCCGCCGGTCAGGTGTGCGGCGAATCCTGCGGTGAAGAGGTCGGAGGCCACCAGCGAGGGCATGACGGCGCCGGCCGCGTCGTTGAGGAACTCACGTCGCTCCACTTGCCCCTTCAACACGGCCATGGGCACGTCCAAAACCGCGGACAGGCACCGCAGGTAGTAGGCGCCCGGCGTCACCGCGCGGCGTTCCCGCCGGGAGATGTACTCGCGTGTCAGGGCTGTGCCGTACCGCGTGTTGATCCGGTCGGACAGCCTGCCTCGCGACCGTCCTCGCGGGGTGGGCAGGTCTCTGATCAAGTCCCCCAGGTCGGTCCATCGCCCCATTTTGCCCCTACCACTGCCCCTGGTGAGGGGACATCAGATCACCGACGGTATCAGTGCGGGGAATGGCGGCGGCCAGGGCAGCGGGTGCACGTGACGCCCCGGCCCGAACCCGCCCCCGCCCCCGAACCCGCCCCCAGGCCGTCCGCAGTGCGCGGGCGCAGCGGTACGGCGTGCCGTGTGTCGGCAGGTGGGGGTCTTGTCCGGGGTATCGGACCGCAACGTGGTCGTCCGCCGCCACCCCCACGCCTGACCGGGGGCAGCAGACGATTGACCAGACGGACATCGGGGGGTCGCGTCCAAGACGTGTCCGGCAGGTCGGGATCCTGCGGGACATCGACCCCTCGTGGGAAGACCCTTCCGACCCGCCCGGCGGCCACCGCCGGCAGGTGGTGGCGTTCATCTCGCCGGAGCGTGGCGGGTCTGAGTGGCACGCCGACCCCACCACCGTCACCCGAATGTTGGAGCCGGCTCGCGCCGGCCTTCGCGGGGCGGAGTCGGGACACGAACCGATCGGCGGCCGGTGATGTTCGGGGGGCGGCGCGGTAGTACTGCCGCCGCCAGAGCGCTCTGGGCACCGGGTCTCACCCACGCACGCCGAATCGGCGCGGGCCCGGGCACGACCCTAAGCGCCACCCACACCAGTCGAAACGCAGCCCAGAGAACTGGTACTGACACCTGACGCTGCCACCACCACGAACGGCGACACCCTCCCCCCGACGACAGCAACAAGAAACGGAAGACGTCAGGCCCCGGGCCCCGGGCCCCACCCCGGGCAGGCCGAGGAGAACCGCAGGGCGTGCCCGGGACAGCGTGCGACCCAGGACCTTCAACGACCCGCCACCGGTTCCGCCCGGCTGCCAGGTCGTTAACCTCGCGGTTCTCCGTGGCGAGGACGGGTCAGGACACGCTCCTGTGTGCTCAGCGTGTCGTACGGCGGCTGACGATGCGGCCGATGCCGTCGGGGTTCGGGCGGATGCGGTAGCCGAATGTCAGTCAGGACAGC
The DNA here is from genome assembly GCF_036178145.1 of Streptomyces sp. NBC_00273. NCBI lineage: Bacteria > Bacillati > Actinomycetota > Actinomycetes > Kitasatosporales > Streptomycetaceae > Streptomyces > Streptomyces sp. NBC_00273. Next base: position 681,054 of record NZ_CP108067.1, read on the forward strand.
TGCGAGCGCGATGTTCATGGCCTCGCAGACCGCCTCGAAACGGGTGGCGGCGCCGCCTACGACCCTGGCCCCAACCGGCGTTGGGGCTTCGGCACGTCCTCACACAGCCTCGCCGACCATGTGAGACCAAGCACTTTCCAGGGGACTCCGGGACCTACCCGTGCTTCTCCACGTCTGGATCACGAAGAGGCAAGAACGCAGGGGGCGGTCGGTCATCGGACCGAGGCACCCGTTGGAAGAAGGGGTCTCAGTGACCAAGCTGCCACGAAGGTTCTACTGGTACTTGATTGCCGCCGCCGGGCTGGCTATCGCAGCAGCACTGATCGGATTCCTCTGGATTCTGACCAAGGACCAGAGACCTCCGCTCACTCCCACCGACGTCCAGGGAACCTGGACGGCTTGGTCGTCCGCCGGCGGCGACGGACGCCTGACCGTCCGGCCGGACGGCACCGCAGACCTGCAGCAGGTGAAACCGGAACCTGGCTGCGGAATGCCCTCCGAGCCCGTTCCCTCCGGCACCTACAGCGGCCCGGCAACCTGGGTGTTCGACACCTTCCCGGACGAGTGGCCGGGCATCAGGTTCGACTACACGTCCCCGCTCAACGGGAAGACATGCAAGATCTACCTCCCCATCATGATCTCCGAGCAACACGGCCCCCTGGGATTCTTCATCCACGATTCCCGCTCCCAGTACAAGCGCGACACCGCACACCCGAGCTGACACCGAGCCAACCCTGGACGCACGATCCGGGGCCGCGCAACAGCCAGGTCCCCGATGGCCGGGTGTGGCCAAGCCAGAGACACCCTGGGTCATCTTCGGGCCTCGCGAGGCGGTTGAGTTCAAAGAGCAGGCGGCAGCTCTGAGTACGAGTGGCCGGGTATTCGAAGAGCATGGTCGCGTTCCGATGGATGAGGCCGGTGTACTTGACGCCTTTGCCCGGGCGGTCGGAGTCCCTGGCTAGCGGCGTCCTGCGGGGCGTTCACGACCCGCATCGCCAGCGGTCCCACCCACTCTGGGGCTGCCACCCGGGTGCCCCGTACGCTCTTTCCGACCCGCCCCCGATGAAGAGAGTCTTCGTGCACACCGCTCACCGTCTGATCGGCGCCGCCGCCCTCACTGGTACCGCGGCCTTCGGGCTCACCGGATGCCTGCCGTCCGAACCGTTCCCCGGCCAGTCGGGCTCCCGCGTGCTCAACGACTCCGTGACCGCGCTGCGCGGCGCGTCCACGTTCACCGTCAGCGGGACAGCGTCCAGCCAGGGCGTATCCACGCAGGTGAACCTGTCGATCAGCGGGACCGGCGAATGCAAGGGCACCCTCTCGGCCCAGAGCGGCGGCAACATCGAAGTGGTCCGCACCCGGGATCACACCTTCCTCCGGGGCGACGAGGCCTTCGTCCTCGCCCGGACGCAGGGCATGCCGGAGGATCAAGCGGTCCAGGCCCGCGCGGAGATGTCGGGCCGCTGGATGCGCATGGAGGCCTCGGACCCCTCCATGAAGGGCCTGACCAGCCTGTGCGACCGCGACGGCCTGCTCAGGGAGATGTACAGCGTCCCGGGTGCGGAGAAGGGCGCTCTGACCAAGATCGACGGCAAGGAGGCGGTCGCGGTCAACACGACTCAAGGGGTCTTCCTCGTGGCCGCCAAGGGCGAACCGTTTCTGCTCAAGGCGACCACCAGCGGCTCGAACGCGGTCGACCTCGCCTTCACCGGCATCAACAACCCCGTGCAGGTGGACGTCCCGGCCGACAAGGACGTCTACGACCCGGACGACAACGGCTGACGCCCCGTCGGGCACCGCCCGGTGTCGGAGTCCGGGTCGATGTCGACGAACCGTACTGCCATCACAGTCTCCTGCATCGCTCAGCTCGCGGGATGTTGCGTCATCCAGGCGGAGCAGGAAGCGGGTGCCGGCGGCCAGAAGACAGCGGATCGCCTTCCGCGATCGACGTTCCGCGCAGTCTCGCAGTCCCGGCCGACGGCCCGTCAGCCGGGACTGTGAGACTGCCCTCGTGACGGCGGACGTGCCGCTTCGCGCAGCGCGTCGCCCGGACCGGTCGGCTATGGGACGTGCAGTCTGTCGGCGGCGGTGATCCGGCGCCTCGACGACCTCGCCCCGGTCGACCCCGCCCGGCGGGACCGGCACGCCGACCGCACTGGACCAGCCCTTAGGGTTTACCCATGAGCTTGACAGCAGGTCACGAGGAAGGAGCCCCGCCCGGTCCGACGGCATCGGCGCGGGGCTGGCAGGCGCCGAGCGCGGTCGAGCGGGGGCTGTACGAGGCGAAGGCGCGCGGCGACTGGCCCGCGTACTACGACCTCGTCGCACGGGCCGACCTGTACATGATGCAGTCGCGGGCGTACGTCGACGCGACCGCGGGCAACACCCGCTTCCACCCCTACTGGAACCCGCAGACCCGGACCATGTGCCTGGCCGTCTACACCGGCGGCATGCTGCCGCCGCCCGTCGCCGACCCGGTCTACAACTGCTACGACCTGGGCTGGTTCGCGGAAGTCTGGAACCAGGACGACCCGCCCTACCTCGTCGTCAACCCCGGCAGCCCCTGCGAGGGCGTCCTGCCGGCCGGGCCGGAGGGCCGCGCCCTGTGGCAGCGTCACTCCGCCCCGGTCGAACGGCCCGGGCTGGCCCAGGACGTCGTCCACACGCTGGAGGTAGGCGGCCCCCGCACCGGCCCCGTCGCCTTCGGTCTCGCGGTCGGCGCGCACATCAACGTGCGCAACGGGCGCTACTGGAACTCGATGGCCTACCACGGCTGTGGCTACCGCAACGAGAAGCGCACGCTGGAACGCTGGTGGGGCGTCACCACCCGGAGGGACTGGCAGGACTCGCAGGAACAGCTGCTGCGCGCCGGAATGGTCAGCGGGGTCTGGGAGTCCGTCCTGCAGCTTCGCCGTGCCATGGCCCTGGACTTCGCGGGCCCCGTCGACGTCGACCACTGGCGCCAGGCCGCGGGGAACGTGGTGCGCCGGCGCGCCGAGGCCGCCGCCGGCCCCCGTCTGACCGCGGAAGGCGTCACCCCGGGCCGCGCCGTCACCGATGCGGAGCTGGAGGGCCAAGTGACCGGCGTTCAGCGGCTGATCGGCCGCATCGCCCGCTACGAGGCGCGGTTCCGCGCCGACGGCCTGCTGCCCGAGGGGGGCTTCGTCCGGAGCGTCGAAGCCTGGGACTACGGCCGGGCCTCCGGCATGGCCCGGTGGGGACTCGCCGCCCGCTTGTGCTCCCTGCAGGAGGCGGAGGCGGCCGTGGTCCGGGCTGGCCGTCTCGTTCAGCTCAACTATCGCTCGTGGGAGGACTTCTCGGCCGCGTACGTCCTGGGCCGGTGCCTCCACTTCGACGAGGAGGAGTTCGGCGAGTGGTACGAGACGGTCCTCGCGACCCACCGTGCCCTGACCGCGGACCCGGCCAGCCCGTGGCGCACGCTTCAATGGGCCTGAGGCGCCTGCCGGTGCGCGGCCGGTGTGGAGCGGGGCCGGGCGGCTACTTCTGGTTGGTGGCCTTCAGCGGCCAGGAGACCGTCGCCAGGTCCACTTCCATCATTGCGCCGTCGTAGGACTTGGGTCCGCTCGTCTTCCGTTCCTTGCCGTGCGGGGGGGGACTGCGGTCGCCGCCACGATCACCTGGGTGGAGAACCAACGGCCCGGTCCGTACCGACGCCCAAGTGGATCTTCTCCTCCGGGAGGAACCCGCGGCCCTTGACCGTCCATGTCCGGGAGCAGGTGACGCGGGCGTGCTGCGCATCCTCCTTGGCGTTGATGAAGCTGCCAGGTTCTAGCCGAGCCAGACGATGTCCAAGACGGACAAGTGCCGCGGCGGCCGGTTGGCGAAGTAGATGACCGACAGGCGGCCGGCGGACGCGATCCGGACGCCTTCGCCTTCGGGGTCCGTCCGGGTCCCACTGCTGGAAGCCCCACGGGTCGGCCGCGGCCGCGTCGAGCAGGTCCCAGGCCGTCTCTTCGGCGTGCTCGGGGAGTGCGGCGAGGACCTTCGCGGCCGGTGTCGAGAGGCGGACCGCGTACGGGGGCAGGCTCACCGGCGCCGCCGGCCGCGGAGCTCGGCCATGTCCACGAACCCGGTCTCGTCGAACCCCGAGGCGACGAACGCGTCGACCGCGGGGGCGGAGCCGAGTCGGGCCTGCCAGACGTGGACGACCTCGTACAGGGTGGTCAGCGAGAACGACCGGCGCGACTCCTCCAACGCCTGCGCCCACTCCTCCCCGAACGCAGGCACCCACCGCTCCGCACGGTGATCGGTGCGCAGCTGGGCGAGGAGTTCGGCCGGCGCGCCGGGTGCGGGCGCGTACGCGGCGGCGAGTGCTGGTGTGTGGTCGGGTTGGCGTCACTGTCGTGGCAACCATCAGGTCGCTGAACCTGCGCTACTGACACTCCGATGACGGTGTTCGGCTGACGCTCCCCCGCGGACCGTCAGCTGGGCGGCCACTGTCAGTGAGGGGTGCGATGCTGTCGTCGATGGGCGGCATCAGGCCGCCGGAACCGGGAGGGGCAGGAACGTGGCGGGGCGGGAAGACCATCTGGCCTACCCGGAGATCGTTCTGGCGGCGTTGGACGGTGACTGGCAGGAGTACCAGGGAGGGCCCTTCGACGTACGCGCTGTGATGGCGTCCCTGCCTCAACGGGCCAAGGACGCCTACGCGTATGACCAGGTTCCCTGGGAGCGGTTCTCGTCCGGCCCCGTGGTCAGGGCGGACCTGGAGCAGCTGCGGAACGATGACGCCGAGACAGCTCGCCACGCACTCCGCGGGCTGTGGGGAGTGCTGGCCAACAGCTCACGGTCGGCATGCGCGTTGACGGTCCCGTTCCTGCTGCGCATCGGGGCTGACGCACGCGCCCATTTCAGGGTCGACGTTCTGGGCATGGCGGCGAAGATCGCCCGCCAGACGACGGGCCCCGGCCTGTGTACTCGGGCGGAGCTGCTACGTGTGGCCTACGCTGACAATGAATGGATCTTCGAACCGAGCGGGTACCCGGGGCACTGGTCGATCCAGGCCGCCCGCGACGCGATCACGGCGGATGCCGACCTCGTCATCGCACTGCTCGCCGACCCGGATCCGAACGTGCGCGTTGCAGCCGCCTACACGCTGGTCTCCGCGTCGGGGCGCGCGGACGACATCAGGGGTGCCCTGCATGCGCGCCTGAGCGTCGAGGAGGACCCGGCGGCGCGCGCCGGCCTGGTCCTCGCCATCGCGCAGGTGGCCCGCGAACACGGCGACACCGACGGTGAGAGGTGGACCCGGATGCTGTGGTCCGATATCGAAGCGCCGCCCGAGATGCGGGTGAGTGCCGGGCTGGGGTGGCTCTGCCTGACCGATGCCGCCGTGCCGAGCGAATTGCGTGCCGTCGTGGACGAGTGCGCCAGCGCCGCCACGGCACAGCTGATGGGGCCGCTGCCCTGGATGCGCGCGGTCGAGTACGAAGGTGACGCAGGTCTGCAACGCTGCATCCGAACCCTGATTCACCTCCAACCTGACGCTCCTGATCGGGATGGCCCTCCGTGCTGACCTGGCTTCTCGGCGTGCCCCAAGAGGTTGAGCCGCAGTACGTCGCAGTACGTCCGTGGAGCACGTCAACAGCTCGCTGCCCAACGGAATCTCCCTGGTCTTCCCTGGCTCGGGGTTTGAGCCGCCGTGGATGCCGGGCTGGCGTAGCCCGGGCGTTCTGCACCGCGTCCGTAACCGGGGACCAGGGCCTGTCCCGCACACTCCGTTCCGGCACGGGCACGATGGAGCCCAGCCCGTCGCGGAGCCGCGGTTCACAGAATTTCCCCACGACGTCGGGCGTGAGCGTCGAGGTGCTAGGCGCTGGCAGACGGGTTGGATGCTGCCGACCGGGGCGGTGCCGGCGACGTGTGACGGCTGCCGGTCCTGCCCGCGGTCGACAGCGCCACGGGGCTGGGAGCAGCACGTCCGAGGGTGGCTCCGCAGTGGTCGCCATTGCACCCTTGGCCGCGTGAGGCCAGGTGTTGCCGCGCGGGGTGAGGGGTGAGCCCCACCCGGACAGAGTCCTCTCCCCGGCCGATGGGGCTTCGCTCCACAGCCGAGGAGCCGCGGCGCCCTCGCGGCGAGGGCAGGCCGGATCTGCTCGCACAGCGCGTCGATGCCCGTGTGATGGCCGTGTGATGGCCGTGGGGCGCAGTCTTGGCGCTCATGGCCTCATGGCCTCATGATCCCCGCCCCCGCCGACAGCAGGAGCGGGCCGCTGTCTCGCTCGTACCGAGCGCGGTTGCGACCGCGGCCGGATGGTGTGGCGCGGCCTCGCCCGCCGATGATGACGCGCTCGAGCGAGGCGGCGTCTCACCCGGGCAGAGTGCTCTCCCCGGGTGTGGCGCTGCCGGGTGCGGCTCACGGAAGCGTTCAGAAGGCATCCGCAAGCTCCGTTTCAGCCGCCCAGCTTGACCGCACGGTGTACGTCGTCGGCGTAGGCCTCGGGCTGTTCCCAGGCTGCGAAGTGGCCGCCGACCCGGTGTTCCACATAGTCGCAAACGTTCAGGAACGCCTCGGCGTAGCTTCGCGGCTCCGGTTTGATGTCGCGCGGGAACACGGAGAGCACGGTCGGCGTGTCGATCCGGTCAGGGAGGGTGGCCGGTTCGACATAGGTGGTGAACGAGGTACCGATCGTACCGGTGACCCAGTAGGCAGTGACCCAGGTGAGAAGCTCGTCCGGAGTGAACGCCGACTCGTCGGACCAGGACTCCAGTTTCTCGATGATCCACGCCGCGAGGCCGGCGGGTGAGTCGCCGAGGGCGACGGCGAGCGTATTCGGCCGCGTCGACTGCTCCGCGATGTACCCGCCCTCGGTCCGGAACCACTGCGCTGACCGGTCGAGGTAGGCCACCGCATCGGGCGCGAGCTTCGCCGGGTCCGCCGTGAGTGCATGCTGCGGGGCAAGGTTCGTGAGGTGCAGGGCAGCCACCCGGTCCGGGTATTGGGCCGCAAGGAGTTCCGCGACGGTGCCACCCACGTCTCCGCCGGACACCGTGTACCGCGCGTAGCCGAGCTCATCCAGGGCGTCCGCCACGATCCCGGCGATCCGGTTGACCGACATGCCGGGAGCGGTGAGCGGGGCCGCGAACGGGAAGCCCGGCAGCGCGGGAACCACCACGTGCATGTCCGCGAGCAAAGGCAGGACGCGCTCGAACCGCAACACCGAGTCCGGCCAGCCATGGAGCAGCACCACAACCGGAGCACCGGGGTCCGCGGACCGCTGGTGGATCAGACGCAGGTCGGTGTCGCCTGCTCGGACCGTCGCCCAAGGGAACGCGTCGATGCGGCGCACGTGCACTCCCCAGTCGTATCTGTTCGCCCAGTGTTCGAGCAGTTCGTCGAGGTGGGTACCGCTGATGCCGCGCGCCCCGTCATCACTCCACGGGGTCGTGACACGCCGCGTCCGCCGGAGTCGTTCCCGCATCTCATCGCTCATGTGTATGACCGTACACATGATGTGTATGCTCGTACACATGAATTCGCGCGATGCGGCCGCTACGAGGCGGCGGATCCTGGAACACGCCCAACGCCAGTTCGCCCAGCACGGGTACGCGGCGGTGACGGTCAAGGGCGTGGCCGACGCGGCCAGCGTGTCGCCCAACCTCATCACGCGCTACTTCGGCGGCAAGGACGGTCTTTTCCTGGCGGCAACCCAGGTGAACATCCCGGTCTCGAACTCGTTCGACGGCGACCGTTCCGCACTGGGTTCGCGCCTCGCGGCGCACATCGTCCAGCGCTGGTTCGGTGCTCCCGGAGAGGATCCGCTGCTCGTACTGCAACGCGCCTCCGGCGAACGCCCGCAGGCGGCGGAGGCGCTGGCCGCCTTCCTCGACACGAACTCGCTGGAGCCGCTGCACCGCTACCTGTGCGACAGCGGACTGGACGACGCGGACGCCCGCAGCCGAGCCGCAGCGATCGACGCCTTCGTGCTCGGCGTCTCGACCCGCCGCCGGATCCTGCGTTCCGAACTCGGCGACCCGGCTGAGCTCCAGGCCTGGCTAAGTGCCACCATCCAACGCCTCGCCGACGGGTGATGCACGACAGCAAGAAGCACTGAACCTCCGCTTCCGGTCGGCAACTGCGGTCCAGCCAGCGACATCTGCCCGACCATCGCGATCACGACACTGGCGGAACGGCGTCCGGCAGTCCCGCGGCTGCTACAGCGCGGGCGACGAGCTTGCGGATGCTCCACCGAGTGAACGGCCGCCCAGCGCTTCGGGGCGGGCCCTGGCCGTCGTGACAATGAGCTGCTCGTCGTCGCTACTGATCTGACCCAGAGCAAGTCCTACAGCCGGTAGCCGCCGGAGGTCTCCGCGTCCGAAGGGGTGGCGCACGACCTCGAAGCAGATCGTGGCCTTTCCGGGACCTCGACCAGCACTTTGGAACTTGGCGCGCCGCGGTCCCCGACCGCCGAAGGGTCAGCTCTGCCTCGTACCGTCCGGGCCGAGGTGCCCACTGCTCGGCAACGAACACCATGAGGGCTGCTGGGGTCTATCCGAGGCCGGACTCGGAGCCGGAAGCGGTGCCCGGAGCAAGTCAGCTCAGGACGACGGCGTTCTCAGACACACCTCCTCAGTTGTGACCGCGTTGGTCGTAGGCCATTTGGTGCGCCCGGATCTCGTCCGCGTTGGCGACCGTCCAGTCGTACAACTGGCCGAACGGCTCCCGCAGGGATTCACCGAGAGGGGTGAGGGAGTACTCGACCCCGACCGGCGAGGTTGGCAGCACGCGGCGCACGATCATCCCGTTGCGCTCCAGGCGGCGCAGGGTCTGGGTCAAGACCCGTTGGGTCACGCCTTCGAGGCGGCGCTTGATTTCGTTGAACCGAGTGGGCTTGTCGAGGACAGCCATCACCATCATCGACCACTTGTCAGCGATCTGGTCGAGGATCGGGCGGCTGGGGCAGTCGGACCGGTAGACGGTGTCGATGCCAGCGCCGACGCCGGTTTCAGAGGTGGTCATCTCGGTATCCTTCGCGATCCTTGCGATGCCGGAAGTGCGTTATTGACGGCCGTCGCCCATGATCGCACGCTAGGTATGCATCAGGAACTTAGATGCGTACCAGGTACCGATGGGAGATCGCCATGAACTACGACGTCTACACGACCTTGCAGGTGAGTTGCGAGGACGGCACCGCCCGCGTCACGCTCGACAACCCGCCCGTCAACGTCCTGGACGTCGCCCTGATGGCCGACCTCCGGCACTTGCTGACCGCGCTGAAGGACGACGACTCGGTTCGCGTGATCGTGTTCGACAGCGCCAACCCGGAATTCTTCATAGCCCACGTCGACATGTCGCTCGTCGACGCGCCAGACGCCTTCGACAAACTCGCGGCCGACCTTCCGGACGGCGTCAACGTCTTCCAGGCCCTGGGAGAGCTACTTCGGCACCAGCCCCAGGTGACCATCGTCAAGCTTGCCGGGGTGGCGCGCGGAGGAGGGGCGGAGTTCGTCACGGCAGCGGACATGGCGTTCGCGGCGATCGATCGCGCCGGGATCGGACAGGTCGAAGCCCTCATGGGCATCGTCCCCGGTGGAGGTGGCACTCAGTACCTCGCCAACCGGATCGGCCGCAATCGCGCACTGGAGGCGGTGCTGGGTGCCGACCTGTACGACGCCGAAACCGCAGAGCGCTACGGCTGGGTGAACCGGGCCGTCCCGGCTGACGAACTCGACGACATCGTCGACCGCCTCGCCCGCAACATCGCAGCCCTGCCCGAGGGTGTGATCGCGGCGGCCAAACGCGCGATCGCCCCGGAGGACCTGGCCGAGGGTCTCCTGCGGGAGCACGACGCCTGGGCGGGCCAGATCGTTCGCCCGGCGGCCGAGCGTCTGATCCGCGGCGGACTGGCCCACGGCGCCCAGACCCACGACGGCGAGCGTGATCTCGAGGACCTGCTCCGGGGGCTGGCCGGATAGAACCCGGACCGGGGCCCCACCGCCGCGATGGTCACGCCGGATCGCGGCGCACGGCCAGGTCGCGAAGGGCACTCACCACGCTGCCGGTCGTCGAGGAACTCGGCGCCATCAACGATGCCCCGCGCGGCCCAGCGTCTCGGCGTTTCAACCGGGCTACCGTCACCGGACCAAGGTGCCGTGTTCCTTCCGTGAGCTCTGCGAGGTCCCGCCCGAACGCGCGACCAGCGTGGTCGAGCGGCGGCCGGTGAAGCCGGCCAGTGACGCGGTGCCGGCCTGCGGGACCGAAGTCGCCTTCGCCCGTGGCCCACGCGATGCACTTCGCACCCGGAACACCCCAGACCGCTTCTTGACCCACGCCTCGACTGGGCATCGGCATCTGCTCGCGCCGCGTGACCGGCTGGTGCATCGCCGAACGCATGCAGACGGGGCTCGTCACCGCGCCGTCCCGTCGAGCCCGAATGGGCAAGCAGCGTCCTGCGCCCGGGAGAGTCCTCTCCCGGGCAGGCGGTGCCCGTACGGGGCCCGCTCTGAGTATCAATGGGAGGTGCCGCGGCGGCGCCGGAACAGGACATAGGCGCCCACACCTGCGACGGACAGAGCGGCGGCCAGAGCAGCGGCGGTACCGACGGGCCAGGCCGCCCTTCCCGCGGGCTGACCGCCCGCCGGCTTGGCTTCCTGGTCCCGACACGCCTGGCGGGCCACCTCGTCGATCGGCGCTACGCGGTAGCGGGCCCAGACCTCGTCCCTACCCGCCCAGCGGACCTCGAACAGGCCGGGCTGGGCGTCACAGCGGACCACCGCCGTCGCCCTCAGGACGGCCTTGGCCCCGCTCATGACGGCCTCCTCGGTGAAGCCCGCCGAGGTGAGGGTGTCGCCGTACCCCAGGTCCGCGTCCGAGCCCGTGGGCGTCACCTTCTCGCCCGGCCGGAAAGTCCGTACGTCCCAAGGCGACTGCGGCCAGGAGTCACCCGCGGGCCAACGTTCCTCCGACTGCTCCGGGGGAAGGGCCGCCACCTTCCCGGGGCACGCCGTGCGTTCGCTCTCGCCGATGTCCGCGACCTTTACGGTCACCCAAATATCGCCCTTGGCACCCTTGGCGGGCCCGCCCGGTCCCGTCCGCTCGACCGAGTAGACCCCTGGCTGGGTGTCACATGCCACGGTGGCCACGGCACTGATGACCGGATCGTTCATCCTCAGCGTCCCGTGCTCAATGAAGATCTCAGAACTCACCCAGTTTCCGTTCATCCCCGGCAGGTACGAGCCCACCGTGAACGTGAGCCTCTCACCGGGGCGGGCCGACAACTGCGCTCCCACGGGCGGTGAAGGAGCCGGCGGATCCGCGGTGTGCACTGCTAAGGCAACTCCCACGGGCGACATCAACATCAACATCAACGCCAACGCGGTAGCCCCACCGATCCACATCCCCATTGCACGCATTTGCCCTCCCCTCATATCCGTTGAAGATCTTCCGCACCCTACAAAGGGTGCCCTTCATCGAACCGGCGCGCCATTACCGCTCTTCATTCCGAATTCTCAACTCGCCCAGGAAGTGCTCCGGGAGAACTGCGCGACGCGTGCGGGCGACGCTCGACTGGATCGAGACAGCCGTGGACACCGGGAAGGTCGACGTCGACGGCGAACCGGCCCGCCTGCTGCAGGGCGAGCAGTGGGATGCCGCGCGGGTCACAGCACCGGTCCCCCGCGGCCCAGCGGCATGCCGACACCGTCCGGTTCGCGCACTTCGAGGCACGGCCCGCCGGCCTGGCCTTCAAGCAGCTGGTCCGGTCCAGCGAACTCTCACCCCATCAAGCCCGTGCGGGCCTGGCCTGCCGGTGCGGCACCATCGCCGAACGGGAATGGCCGCCCCTGATCTGGACGAAGGCGGACGGCTACAGGTTCTGCTCCGACCCCACCGAGCACCAGGCCTACGAGGTCGCGGTCATCCGCGAGGAGCCCACCGAGATCCGCCGGTTTCATCACCGGCGTCGCCGCCCCGCACCCAGCCCTACAACCCAATAGCCGGTGGATCCGACACCTGAACACCCAGCTCAACTCCGCCGAATCCCCCCTCGATGTGATCGCCGACCACATCGACGCATGATCCCGGCGAGGGAGGGGGCGTCGCCCGGCCTTCGGCCGGTCCGGCGGGCCCGCGGCAGGAGGGACGGGTCAGGATCCACCCGGCAACTGTCCTGGGCGATGGTGGCCGACCCTCCGGCGCTGCATCACGGAAGGGACGAAGACAAGCCCGGACGGCCCCCGTATCCACCGACGCATCCGTGGCCCTGGATCTCCTTCCAGAGGGTCCATGCATTCGTGCAGCCCTCGGCCCACCGCTCGTGCAAGTACGCCTTGAAGTCGTCGAGTTTCGTCCTGCGGTTCTGCCACTGTCCTTGAAAGAGGTCTTCCGGTATTGCTGCGTCGTCCAGGCGCTGCACGGTTCGGGAGGTCATCTGGAGTTCGCGGGCGACCGCCCGACGGCTGTGGCCTTGGCTGAGCACTTCGTGGACGATGGCGTGCTTCTCGCGGGTTCGGTCGGCGAACCGGTGACCAGTCGGCCAGGGCGACGCGCCGACGTCGGCCATCTGTGGCGCAGTGAGGCTCCCGGAGCCAGGCACGCGAATGGCACTCGCAGACAAGACCTATGCCGCGACATACACCGTTCGGCGGCCTCACCGAGGTCACGCCAGAGCTGGAAGCGGTCTGCGACCTGCACCGCGGTGGGTGCTCCGGTGCCTGCGCCTTCGGCGAAGAAGGGGGCACGGTCGCGGCAGACCACCTCACCCCCGGGATGCTCGGCAAGCCAGGCGGCGACGGTGGCCGCCTCACGAGAGGGAAGCAGATCCACGGGCTTGCGGGTTTCGATGTCGACCAGCACAGTCCCGTAGACACGGCCCTTGCACATCGTGCACTCGTCAACGCCTACCACCCTCGGTGACGACGGTTGAGGGTCAGGCATTGCGTCGACCAGCCGAAGTACCGTGCTGCGGCTTACGGAGATGCCGAACACGCCCGCAAGACGGGCGCCGGCTCGGCCGGCCAAAGCGAGACCCACCTCGGCCAAGGCCGATCGCAGTCGCTCGGTTCGCTGAGCATGACGGCGGGTCAGTCCGGGGATCTGTTCAACGACGGTACGCCGTCCGCAGGAGGTGTCCGTGCAGCTGAACCGGCGGACTTGCAGGCGCAGCACCACACGTCTTCCCACGCCGGGAAGGTCAGCGGGGACGCATATAGGACCCGTCAATGCGGCTCGGCCGCCCTCCGCCGCCCGGACACTCAGCGCCGGTCGACTTACGCGTGACGCCGATCCGGATCGCCTCGCCGTCGTCCTCCGCCGATACCATCGCCGCCTCAGGGTCCGATAGGAACAGGAGCCCTTCCAGTCGGAGCAGCACTTCGTCCACGGCTCCGGATGCGCCCCTTCCGAGGCGCGGCAGAGGGTCCTTGCCGCGCCTCCAGGCTTCTTGCGTCTCTCCGGGCCCTGGGTTTCAGCGCGTTCGTCGCCGCGCGGGGACGGCGATCGCTCGGCGGCGAGCCCAGCGACGACGGCCGGGCCGTCCGAGGCGGGACGTGGCTGTGGGGGCTACTTGGATTCGACTTGTCCTATCGGGTCGAGTCCGGCCGTCAGTGCCTCGCAGGCGATCTGCCAGGTAGCGGCGCCGGGGTGGAGCTGGGCGTGGAGGTAGGCCGCGGCGAGCTGGGCAAGGGTGGCGACCCGCTCGGGGTTCTCGTCGGTGGTCTCGGCGGCGTCGTATCCGGCGATCCCGCCGAGCCCGTGCTCCGCGCCGAACAGAGTGAGCAGGGCCTTGGGGCCGGGGGCGAGGGTGTAGGGGTCGGCGTGCCAGTCCGGCCCCATGTCCGTGAAGTGCCGGGGGTCGTCCTTGTCGCCGGCGACGACCAGCGCGGGTGCGGTCATGGTGGAGAAGTCGACGGCCCCGATGATCGGCCACTGCTCGGCCATGGGCCCGTTGAGGACGTCGCCACCCCTGCCGGGCGCGGCGAGCAGTACGCCCGCCTTGATCCGGGGCTCGACGAGGTGCACCACGTCCCCGGTTTCGGGGTCGGTGAGCCCCGCGCCCAGCAGGAGGGCGGCGGTGAAGCCTCCGAGCGAGTGTCCCGCGAGGGCGATCTTGGTGTGGTCGATCCGTCCGGCGAGCTGCGGCACGGCGTTCTCGATGACGTCGAGCCGGTCGAGGATGTGGGTCATGTCCTCGGCGCGGGAGCGCCAGAAGTCGGGTGCGCCGGGGGCGTCGGCGACCAGGTGGGTCAGTGTGCGGGAGGTGAGGTGGGTGGGTTGGACGACGACGAATCCGTGTGCCGCCCAGAAGTCGGCGAGCGGCGCGTAGCCGTTGAGTGAGGAGAGGTTGTTCGATGGGCCGTGGCCGTGGGAGAAGAGGATGACGGGGAGGCTGGTTCCGGTCGCGGGAGCCGAGACGCGCACGTGGAGGTCCACGGGACGTCCGGGCACGGACAGGACCACGGGGCTGAAGGACAGGACCGGGACGGCCGTGCCCAAGGCGTCGGCGGTGGTGGCTGTGCTCACGGTGCGTATTCCCTTTCGGTGGCGCCTGTCGCCCGCCGGCCTCTTGCAGCCGGCGGGCGGACATGGCGGTCAGGCGCGGCCCGTTTCGGCTAGACTGAAACGGAACGCTGCTCCATTTAGTATCCGGAGCGCCGCTCCGTTTTGTCAATCGGTGTCGAAGGAGAATGTGATGGCCACCGAGGGTCCTGCAGGGGATTCGCCGTCCCGAAGCAAGCGGGCCGACGCTCAGCGCAACCGGGAGACGGTGCTCACGGCCGCAGCCGAGGTGTTCGTCACCTCCGGCGTCGACGCACCGATCCGCCAGATCGCGGCCCGGGCGGGCGTCGGGATGGCCACGATCTACCGTCACTTCCCGACCCGGGCGGACCTCGTCACCGCCGTGTACCAGCACCAGATCGAGGCATGCGCCGAAGCCGGCCCGAACCTGCTGGCCATTGCCGCCTCCCCGCTCGACGCACTGCGCCAATGGATCGACCTCTTCGTCGACTTCCTCGTCACCAAACACGGCCTCGCCGACGCCCTGCAGTCAGACAACGACCGCTTTGCCGCGCTGCACGCCTACTTCCTCGACCGCCTACTGCCGGTCTGCGCGCAACTGCTCGACGCCGCGGTCGAGGCCGACGAAATCAGGCCCGGCACACAGCCGTACGAGCTGATGCGCGGCATCGGCAACCTCTGCATCGGACGCGACAACGACCCCCGCTACGACCCCCGACGCCTGATCGCCCTCCTCCTCCAGGGACTCCAGCAACCACAGAAGTCCTGATGCCGACGAGCAACATCGCGACCAGGCTCTCCCCGACTTCCACACGATCGGAACGACCATCGGCCAATAGCCGGAGACACCGGCAAGCAACAGCGTCCTGAGCCGGTGCTGCCACTTCTCATGAACGTCGAACACGGCATCGTCAGGACTCATCGCGCACCAGGCCCTCCGGCATCGCCGTCTCCAGGAGGCCGGCCCACCGGTCGGTTGCCCTCCGCCTTGATCCGCGCCGCGTTCGCAGTGAAGGCCTGATGGACCCCGGCGGGTCATCCGGCCCACCTACGACAGGAACACCCTCAGGTCGACACCGGCCTGCTGCAACCCGACGAGCTGCCTCGCCCTGGCCGTCCAGCACCACCATCCCGGCCAGCAGCAGACTCAGGAACAGGCCGACGGTCTCGTGCCCGGACCTGTCAACCCGCCAGCCGCACGCGGCCAGCACCATTCCCGCCAGCACGCCCGCGCCGGTACAGCGCTGCCCGCATCGCGGTCACACCCCCCGTCCAGTTGATACGGCCACCCCCGGCCGGGCCCTGAGTCCGGGTTCCGTGACCCGTGACCCGCGACCCGCGACCGGACACATCGGGCACGGCCGGCGCCTGCAGCCCGGCAAGGGACAAGATCACACCCCGAGACCGGTTCGCCCTCGACTACTGGCCGTGGGGTGCCTGCGGTTCCTCCCCCGCGTACATCCCGGTGAGTTCGGCGGCGATCCGGGCCAGCCACTGTCGTACCTCCGGCGGCTCCAGTACCTCGACCCGTGCTCCCAGCCCGGCCAGATGTCCTGCCAGGGCCTTGGCGGCCGGGCCATCGACCCACACCTCGGTCCAGCCGTCGGGCAGCGGACCGCCGACGCGCACGCGGCCGCCGAGGAACCGTTGCAGCAGGGCCAGCGCGTCGGGGTGGACGCGGGCCCGGGCGGTCACCGCGTACATGCCGTCCTGGAAGGCGCCGGACAGCGTCCGCCAAGCCGTGGCGAGGTCGAAGTCGCGGGGCCGGGTCACCGGTTCGCCGGTCGGCTCGACGGAGGTGACCCGGCTGAGCCGGAAGGTACGCAGGCCCTTGTCCGTACCGGCGACCAGGTAGTCCACCCCTGCCTTGGCCACGAGCCCGAGGGGGTCGACGGTGCGTTCACCGATTGGTTTGCCGATGCCCGCGTACCCGAGGCGGACACGGATCCCGTCCACGACGGCGCTCTGGAGCGCGGAGCGGTGGGTGGCATCGGCGGTGACGGCGTTGCGGGACCAGTCCGTGGCGTCTACGACCCCCGCGCGGGTCGCGGCTTGGGCTTGCGCGCGCATGGTCGGCGGCAAGGCCCGGACCAGCTTGCGCAGCGCGGTGCGCAGTTCGGGGGTGGCAGACAGGGGACCGGTCACGAGGAAGAGCGCCCGGGTTTCGTCGGCGGTCAGTCCGGTGAGGTTGGTACGGGCCCCGCCGACGAGGGACCAGCCGCCGCCGCGGCCGCGCTGCGAGTAGACGGGGATGCCGGCTGCGGCCAAGGCCTCCAGGTCTCGGCGCGAGGTGCGCTCGGACACCTCCAGTTCGGCGGCCACTTCGGGGACGGTGACGCGGCCGCGTTCTTGGAGGAAGAGCAGGGTCGCCACCAGCCGGTCGGCTCTCATGTGCCCTTTTCCTCCTTCGTGGGTGCCGCGTCGTCTCCTTTCATTCTCTTCGGAAAACAGGCCAGAAGGTGGCCACTTTTGCTTACAGGATGAACCCATGAACAAGACCGAGCAGCTCATCGAGATCCCGTCCGACTCCACCGGCACCGTCGCCGACCCGCTCTCCTTCGATCCGCGGACCGACCTCGCCGCGGCCGTCGAGCTGGCCGGACGTACGCTGGCCGCCGTCCGGCCCGAGCAGTTTGACGCCCCGACCCCCTGCGAGGAGTTCGATGTACGGCGACTGTCGAGCCACCTCGTCGCCGTCGTCCGCCGGATCTCTGTGATCGGGCGCGGCGAGGACCCGTTCAGCGTCCCGTCCTTCGCCGACGAGATCGCCGACGGCGCATGGGCGGCGGCCTGGGTGCCGGGCGCCCGCGAGGTCGCGGAGGTGTGGGCGGATCCGGGCATCCTCGGCCGGCAGCTGCGCCTGCCGATGGGCGTCCTGCCGGGCGCGGCCGCCGCGGCCGTCTACACCCACGAACTCACGGTGCACACGTGGGACCTGGCCAGGGCTACCGGACAGGACCCGGACTGGGACCCGGCTCTCATCGAGCGTGTGATCGGCGTCGTACGTCGCGCGCTGCCGGCCGAAACCCGCGGCGGGCGGATCCCCTTCGGAGAAGTGGTGGCCTTGGACCCCGAGGCCCCGGCCATCGACCGGCTCGTGGCCTGGGCCGGACGCCGGCCCTGAGAGCCCCGGCGCGGGGCACAGCCTCCTAGGCAGTTCCTTCGGATCACCTCGTCGACCAGATGAAGACGGCGGCGAGGTGGAGTCCGGCCAGGTGGATGGTGGCGGTCTTGTCGTAGCGAGTGGCCAGGCCGCGCCGTTGCTTGAGCTTGTTGATGCACCGCTCGATGGTGTTCCGCTGCTTGTAGGCCTCGAGGTCGAAGGCAGGCGGGCAGCCACCACGCGTGATTCTGGGCCGGCCGATCCGTCGGGGCACCCGAAAGCGGGTCACGACCTGCCCGAATGGGGGTGCGTCACCCGGCCTGGCCGGGCGTGATGACGAACGCAAGCCGTCTACAGCAACTGTCGGCGGCGAGGCGGATCTTGGTGGTCAGTCCGCCGCGGGAACGTCTACGGGCATGGTCGGCAGGCTCGCCGGCCGGGGCCCCTTCTGGCGGGCCCCGGCCGCGTGCTGATGGGCTCGCACGATCGTGGAATCGACCGCGACGCCCCGGTCCAGGTCGCCTGCGGCGTCGGCCTGCGCGAGCAGAGCGGTGAAGACCTCTCCCAAGTGCCGTCCGCGCCCCACCTCCGCAGTCGGTTGTGGGCGCCCTTCCACGACCCGAAGTGCTCGGGCAGGTCCATCCACGGAGTCCCGGTGCGGTACTTGAACGCGATCGCGTCGATCACCTGTCGGTGATCACTCCACCGTCCACCCCGCTTCGGCGTCGGATCCGGCAGCAACGGCTCGATGCGGGCCCACTGGACGTCAGTCGACGACACACCAGACCAACCATCCGATGATCTGAAGGAAACGGCATAAGGGTGTGGCAGCAAACCTACGCCGAACTCGCGCAGGCCTTCGTCACGAGACGTGGGGATGTTTGGTGACTGCCCTGCCCGAGGCGGGGTACGGCGACAAGCTCCCATCCGAAGAGACCAAGGCGCAGGCGAAGGTCTGACACCTCGGAGTCACAGAAGGGGCCCGTCCGTGAAGATGGGCCCCTTCCTCGTACCTACCCAGGCCGGGCATCAGGAGTGCATCATCCCCCGGGCCGGGGGACGGTGGGACATCCGGGTAACGATCTGCAACATGGTGCGTTCCTCGGACATCTGCTGCGGCAAGCGGATCCCGGAACAGCGCATCCGGACGGTCACTTTCCCATTGCCGCAACCATACGACGAACAGTTCGGCCTGCCCGCCCCCTATCGAGGACGTCTTAGATTCAGCCACCAATCCCCAAGTCGAGTTGAGATCTGCACGCAAGGACGAACTCGCGCCGGCGTGCGTCGACGCCTGAAGACGCCCGCCATAAAGGCTGGACTGTTTCCCTGGTGGACGGGACTTGAAAGCCATTCCACGGAGCGGGCCCCTACTGAAGGATGAGTGCATGCTCGACACCCTGGACCGTGCCCTGATCCACGCGCTGCACATAGACGGCCGCGCACCGTTCAGCAGGATCGCCACCGCCCTCGACGTCTCCCCCCAGACCATCGCCCGCCGCTATCGACGACTGCGTGACGAGGCGTCGTTACGGGTCGTCGGGCTCGCCGATCCCCACCGAGCCGGCCAGACCCAGTGGCTCGTCAGACTCACCGCCGCAGCGAGCTCCGCACAGGACCTCGCCCACGCCCTGGCCCGGCGGCCGGACACGTCGTGGGTCAAACTCGCCTCCGGCGGCACCGAGATCGTGGCGGTCATCCACACGCCCACCGACGCCGCCGGCGGCAACTCCCTGCTGCTGCGCGACATCCCGCGCACGAACTACATCACCGCCGTGTCAGCCCACTGTCTGCTGCACATGTACCTCGGGGGCCCCACCACCTGGCGCCGGAGTGCCGACACCCTGACCGAGGAACAGCAGCGCATCGTCCGCTCGCACGATGCCACCGGCACGGCGTACGTAGCTGTGCCCCGTCAGCTGAGCGACTCGGACGCGGACCTGCTGGTCGCCCTGCAGAAGGACGGGCGCGCCAGTCACGCGGAACTCGCCCAGGCGACCGGCTGGTCCCCCGTCACCGTTGCGCGCCGCCTGGCCGACCTCCAGGCGGGCGGAGCCGTCTTCTTCGACGTGGAGGTCGACACCGGGCCGCTCGGCGCCAACACCCGGGCACTGCTCTGGATGTCGGTGCGCCCCGCAGAACAGGAGAACGTGGCGACGACCCTGGCGGGCCACGACGAACTCGCCTTCGTCGCTGCGACCACAGGCCCCACCAACCTGGTAGCCCAGGCGCTGTGCAAGGACCCGGCCGACCTGCACCGCTACCTCGCCCATCGGCTCGGCTCCCTCGACGCGATCCACACCCTCGAGACCAGCCCTGTACTGCAGAACGTCAAGGCGGCGAGCCCGATGATGACGGACCTCGCCCGCAGCCGGCGGTCCGCCCCGACCCCGCGCGCGCGGTCATGACGTCCGTCGTCCCGTTACGGGCCGACGCGGCCGGACATGCCGATGCGGCGGCCGTGAGGCCGCCGCATGGACCGCTCGGGCCGGTGGCCCGGTCAGCGCTGCGCCCCGGTGCTGTCCGGAGCTTCCTTCTCGACCATCAGCCGGCTGCTGACGAAGCCGACCACCACCAGCGCCACGGCAACCCCGAACGCGACCTCGATCGCGTGCAGCGAGGCCGAGGGGCCACCGGACGCCGCGCTGCTGAGGTAGATGCTGCCCAGGACGGCGACACCCAGCGTGGCGCCCAACTGCTGCACCGCGTTCAGCAGCCCGGCGGCCGTCCCGATCTCCTGAGGCTTCAACGGGTGCAGGGAGATGCTGAAGAAGGCGGGGCTGAAGAGGCCGGCGCCGGCGCCGATGACGCCCAGCGCGACCAGCAGCAGCGAAGGGTACGCCGCGGGGTCGGCCGAGTGGTACACCGCGATGGCGGCCAGCGCCCCGGCCAGGAACACGGCGAGACCGAGGTACATCGTGCGGTGGCCGAGGCGCGGGATCATACGGGCGCCGGCCACCCACGAGGCGACGGCCAGACCGAGCGACCACGGCGCGAGCGTGAGACCCGCGTCGAGCACGTCGATGCCGAGCCCCAGCTGAAGCTGCAGCACGATGACCATCATCAGACCGTTCGTCACCGCGAAGAAGGCGGTCGA
The DNA here is from genome assembly GCF_036178145.1 of Streptomyces sp. NBC_00273. Taxonomy (NCBI): domain Bacteria; kingdom Bacillati; phylum Actinomycetota; class Actinomycetes; order Kitasatosporales; family Streptomycetaceae; genus Streptomyces; species Streptomyces sp. NBC_00273. The sequence goes on from NZ_CP108067.1 coordinate 701,730, forward strand.
GGTCACCAGGGCGGCCGGGAAGCTGCGGCGCGTGAACAGGCTAGGCTCCACCAGCGGGCTACGGCCACTCGCGGCCACCCGACGCTGGTGCAGCGCGAACACGACCATCACGACCAGACCGACCACGATGGCCGTCCAAACCCATCCTGAGAGCGGGGCGATATCGCCGGCGATGAGCGGGTAGACGACGAGCCCGATACCGAGCACGGCCAGGAACGTGCCGGTCAGGTCGAGGGTGGGGCGGTTCGGCGCACGGTCCTCCAGCATCTTGGGGGCGATGGCCAGGACGACCACGGAGAGGGGGACGTTGACCAAGAAGACCGCGCGCCACGACGAGCCGAACAGGTCGGCATGGGTCAGAACGCCGCCGAGCACCGGGCCGCAGACGGCGGCCAAGCCCATCGCGGGGCCGATGCTGCCCAGGGCCTTGGCCATCTCGCCGCCGGAGAACATGGTCTTGATCAGGCCGATGGTCTGAGGAATGATCACGGCCGCCGCGGCGCCCTGCACCACGCGGAAGGCGATCAGCAGGCCCACCGTCGGTGCCAGGGCGCATGCGGCGGAGGCCAGCATGAATCCGGTGATTCCGACGACGAACATGCGCCGCCGGCCGGCGATGTCACCCAGCCGGCCACCGGTGATCAGCAGGACCGCGAACGGGAGGGTGTAGGCCGTCGTGAACCACTGGACATCGGACACCGACCCTCCCAGGTCAGTGTGAATCGCGGGCGCAGCAACCTGAACGATGGTCGCGTCCAGCAGGTTCATGGCCTCACCGAGCAACAAGGCGGTGAGCGCCAGCCATCGCCATCGGTACGCCGCCGTGGGAGTCGGTGCGAGCACACGCTCGGCAGTCATCGGAGTCCTCTCCATCATCGCCGGTACATCGACCCGACTCCCGCGGGGACAGGGCTTCGAGTTCGACCACGAGCCACAGTGGAGGCGCGGATCCGGCGACTCCAGTCAGAGCGTGGAGATGGAGGATTCCTTCCATCGAAGGAATGCGTGGTGGTGAAATCCAACGCGCCGATCACGGTGCTTGCCCGCGCTCGTCGATGCCGCACTGTCGGTGATGAGACCGACGTACGGTGTGCGCTTCCTTCAGGCAGCCGCCTGGGATGGAGAAGTGCTCCAGTTCGACGCTTCCTGCCCAACGACCTGGAGCGGGACGCCGCGATCCGGATCGAGCCCTCGCCGGTCACATCGACGACGCGGTGGCGGACGTCGCCCCGGTCGAGACCTTCGAGGACGAGGCCGTGATCGAGGGGTCTACTGATGGCGGAGCCCGCACCGATCTCCTGCAGCTCGACGCCCTGGGAGCGCAGGGCGCGTACAGGGCCCGCAACCGCATGACCGTGTACGACGTCGCGGGCGGGGAGGTCACCGAACTGAGCCTGGCGCCCCCGCTGTTCGCCGAGCGCACGATGAAGCCCCTGCACCGTGCCTCCGGTCCCGCACTGGATGACCGGATCGGGCATGATCGGCCGTGCCGCCGAGCTCTTCTCAACCGCCCGCCTGGACGGCCAGTCGGTCGAGGAGTACGAGTACCGGGTGACCGGCTGAGGAAGGTCCACTACAGCGTGGAGCACGCCAGGCCGGCCGAATCGGTGACGCGGCGGGACGACCCGCTGGCCCGCACGGGCCGTGCGGTGTGGGCCCGGCCCGAGCCCTTCACCCCGCACCGACTGATCACGGCACTGCGCGACGCCGGTTTCAGCTACGACCACGTGGTGCTGCTGCCGACCGCGCCGCCGCGGAGGCCGTGCTGCGCGGCGCCGATCTGGGCATGGTCTACGGAGGCGAGGACGTGGTACGCAGGTACGTCACGGACGCCTCGATCCTCCCCCAGGGCCCGAGCCGCTCGAAGATCCTGCTGACCGCGGAGGTGGACTGGCGGAACCACCTCGACACCATCGTCGACTGCGCAAGCGGGCATGGCGGCACCGGTTGCGTCAGCACCACCGCCCTGTTCGTGGAGGGCGACCCGGCCCCGCTCTGCGAGGCGCTGGCCGAACGTCTCTCCCCGGTGCCCGGTCTGCCGCACGAGGATCCCGGGGCGGTTTACCCCGTGCAGCCCGCTCGCCAAGGCATGGCTGGGCGGCGACGGCAGCGCCGTCCTCCGGCCCGCGGTCCATCAGCTCGCCCGACCCGATGCGTCGCAGGCCTCCGTCGAGCTCCCACCCGGCGTCGGGCTCACTGCCGTCTCCGTGCATCAGCTGCTGCACGCCTACATCGGTTGGCGCACTCCGTGGAGCATGAGCGCCAACGCCCTACCCCTCGCCCTCGCCCCGCGACAGCCACGCCTACTGAGAGGCACGAGGCCCATGGGATGCGTCGACTCCCCGTCACCGGACGAGACGGCCACACCAACGTCGGTGACCTCGCGTCCACCACGGGCTGGTCGCCGGCGACGGTGTCGCTCCGGCTGGACGGCCTCCGCGAATGGGGAGCAATCTTCTTCGACGTGGAGCTCGACCCCGCCTTTCTGGAGGGCAGCGCCAAGGTCCTGCTGCGGATGGCGGTCGCTCCGGCGCATCTCGAAGAGGCGGCCACGACATCGACCCGCCATGACGAACCCGCCTTCGTGGCCCGTACGACCGGCCCCACCAACCTCGTGGCTCACGTCCTGTGCAAGGACACCGCGGCTTTGTACCGCTACCTCACCCACGGCCTGGCCTCGGTGACGGCAATCCGCACCCTGGAGACGGCCCTGTCCTGCGGCCCCTCAAGGCGGTGGGAACGGTCGCGTCCGGGCCGTCGTCATACCGCCACGGTTTAGAAGGCGCCGAGGCGCTGGCAATGCCCGGGCGCTGATGGTGCGCGGGGCCCCGGTCGCCGTCCTGCGCGGCATCTCCTACGAGGCCGGCGATGCTCCATCACCTCGGCGTACGTCGCGTGGCTGCACGCCACCTGGCACGCCGCGGACCCCGTCCACGCGTGGGCGGTCACGGCTCCGGCGACCGGCAGCAGTAGCCAGGGGCCTCCTGAGCCTGCACCCCTGCTCCAGGGAGGAGCCCGCCGTCGCAGCCGGCCCCTCCCCCGAACCGCGGCACATCTCCCACGCCACGCGCGACCGCTTGAACCCGAGCGGGCGCCGGAAGATCCCGCCCCGGTCCGCCGCGTGGTCCGCACGCGCCCCCGCCACCCTCTGCGGGCAGCACGTCCAGGACGTCGTGGCGGCGGTCGTCCTCGCCGAGAATGACCAGCATGTCCGCCGGCCGGCCCGCGGGATCGGCGGCCTTCTCCGGAGACGCGCCCGCCTGCCGCCCTCCCTATTCCCTATTCCAGGCCGATATTCCCTATTCCAGGCCGATCCCCTCGCACGCGGCCTTGAGGGCCTCGGTGCAGATCTCCTCGACGGTGTAGACGTTGTCGACGACCAGGGTGCTCCTGATGTTGTCGCGGGTCACGGACACGCCGAGGATGAGGACGGCGGGGACTCGCTTGGTGGTGGGGCTGCTGACCACCTGGTTGATGATCCCGTCGATCTTCTCGCCCTGGGCGAGGAGGACGGCGAGTTCGGCTGCGGACTCGGCCTCGCGGGAGTATGGCTTGTACACGCTCATGAACTGCTCGCCCGCCACTATTCGCTGCACGGCGGGGAGTTCGGTGTCCTGACCGGTGACCGGTGGCAGGGGCGAGACTCCGGCGGCCTTGAGGGCGGAGATGATGCCGCCGGCCATGCCGTCGTTGGCGGAGTAGACGCCAACGATCTTGTCCTTGCCGAGTGCGGACATCGCCGCCGTCATGTTGGCGCTCGCGTTCTCCCGCTTCCATTCGGCGGTGTCGTACTCCTTGCCGATGTTCACCTTGCCGTCGAGGACGGTGCGGGCGCCGGCCTTGTAGCGGGCGGCGTTGGGGTCGGTGAGGGCGCCGTGCATCATGACTATCTTCCCGTTCCTGGCTCGGTCGCCCAGGGAATCCAGCAGGGTCTTGCCCTGGAGGCGGCCGATGTCCTCGTTGTCGAAGGAGACGTACGCGTCGACCGGGCCCTCGGCCAGGCGGTCGTAGGCGACGACCGGGATGCCCGCCGCCTTGGCCTTCGTCACTGCGCCCGCGATCGCCTTGGAGTCCACCGCGTCGACGACCAGGACATCGACTTTGCTCTCGATCATCGCGTCGGCCTGGGCGTTCTGCTTGGCCGCGTCCCCCGTCGCGTTGGCGTAGACCACCTTGCCCTTGCCGAGGGTCAGCAGGGCGACCTTCTTCTCCATCAGCGGCTTGTCGAACTTTTCGTACCGCGCGGTCTCGTTCTCGGGGAGCAGCAGGCCGATCCTGACGCTGTTGCTACCGCTCGACTTGCCCTCCTCGGTGGTGCCGCAGGCGGCGAGGGTGGCGGTGAGCGCCAGCGCGGTCAAAGCAGTGGGGGTGCGCAGATACGGGTTCATGCGGTGGAACCTCCCTGACATGGCCGAAATCGTACGGCCGAGGTGGCGCGGAATACCCTGCCTTTTCCGCTGCGCCGGAGGGTACCCCCTGCGGGGGCGTAGACGGCGCGGCGTCCACGCAGGCCGCCGAGGCCTTCATCGATGTGGGTCAGACGCGACGCGGCTTCGCGGAGAGCGTCCAGTCGCCGAAGCCGTGGTGGGCGAGGAGAACCTGCTGGTGGAGGAGTTCGTGATCTTGGTGAGCGGCCCAGAGCGCGCTGGCGTAGCGAGCGGCGGGCGGACAGCTGGTAGGCAACGTCGGCGACGGCCGAGACCACCTCCTGGACGACCAGCTCGGCCCAGGGGTAGCGCTAGGCCCTGTCGTGACCGGAAAGGTGTGCCGGGTTGTGGCGTCCGGTGCGGTGCATCGGAAGGCGGCGGACCGCGGCCCGCACCGGACGTACGTGCGTGGTCCGACAACGCGGCGAGGTGCCGGGCCGGGCATCGCGGCCCGGTGAACCTCGTCGGTCACAGCACTGGGCGGCGCCTTTCGGACCACCTCGCCGACCTGATGAAGAGACGGCAAGGTGGAGTCCGGCGCGGGAGAGGGCGACGGTCACGCCGTAGCGGGTGGCCCGGCCGCGCACGGCCGCCGGGCAGACCGAGCCGCTTGCGGTCGACGGCCTGGGCTGCAGGCTGCGGGATCACCGCACGGATCCTGCACCGACGCAGGTGGTGCAGGATCGCCCGGGACGAGTACGCCCTGTCGGCCGGACCCCATCCGGCGTGCCCCTGGGACGGCCGATCCTGGGCAGCGCCACCGCCACCGCACGTGCCCGGACATCCAACGCGGACGACGCCGCAGCCATGACATCCTCGCGGACACTCGCCTTCCTCGGCTCGGTGGCTCGGTGGCGCGCGCCGCAGAGTCGCTGCGCACCCGGTTTCCCTGCGTGGGCCACTCGATCGGCACGGAGCTGACCATCTTCGTGTCCGGCCTGGTGCCGGGAAGGGACTACGCGGAGCGCGGTCAGGCGCTGGGGTGCCCGGAGTCGGCCGGCTACCAGGAGCTGCTGAACGCCTTCTCGGGCCGGGCGGTCGGGACGGTCCGGCCGCTGTTCCACGGGCCGGTCACCTACGGCTCCGGCGGCTGGGAGCAGATCGACCGGCACGGCTTCAGCGTCGTCGGCGCCAACCTGTACCGCAACGGCGACAACATGACCAGTTGCACCCGCGCGCTGCGCGCCCTGCAGCGTCACGGCAAACCGGTCGTCATCACCGAGTTCGGCTACTGCACCTTCACGGGGCCGGGGAGCGGGGCGGTTGGGGCTGCATAGGAAGGTGACCTTCCGGACGCCCCCGGGCTGCTTCTACGTACGCCGACGCTGTGCTCACGTATCCCCCCTGTGTGCCGACGCCTGCGGCACCAGGAAAGATCTGACGAGGACCACCCTGTTGTGCGACATGCCCATGCCCCTACTGCCGACCTCTTCAGCTATCCCTCCCCACCCGGGCGGCGAGACAGCTCTCCTACATAGCCATCGGCCTCCGCCAGCGACTGCCGCTGGCGCCGCGGACGCAACGCAGTGAGCCCGCCTCGGATCTCGACCACGCTCCAGCCACGAACGCGGCTGTGCTGCGGCTTCATCACGAACGTATGGATGCAACGATCGATTCGCAGTGTCCCAACGATCGTTTCACTGGCTGGACGGGGTGCGATCGTTCGCCCCCGAACGAGCGAGCACGCCGAACCGGGGAAGCAGGCCCCAGAACAGGCCCCAGAGCAGGCCCAGAAAAGGATGCTGTCGGTACGTCACATCTTGCACGCCGCGGTTCCACCGGTCGGCTGGAGCAGCAGGGCTCCAACGATCGCAGCGGTTGTGGAAACGATCGTTGATCTGGTTCAGTATCCATGCACGCTAGGCACCAGCCTCCAGCAATCGCAATCAGACCTACCAGACCGAAATCCGACTGCCGGGAGCGTTCGTGACCGACGAGGCCAGCCCTCATCTGAAGAGTCTGGCGCGCCTTCAAGACCTCATCGTGAAGGCCGACCTCGACTGGGCCGTAGTCCTCGACCCAGGACCCCTGGCATTGAGCACCGGGCTTCCGCTATCGGTGGTCACGATGGGGCTGCACGGTCGAGAGATGCCGCCGATGGACCTGCACAAGCAGGTCCATCAGCGCCTCGCGTTCCTTCGAAGTCACCGGCCCCGTCCGGACGGCAAGCCCTACTCTCAGAAGGAGATCGGGGCCGGGGCCGGACTGACGTCTCAGTGGAGCGGCCAGCTCCTGAACGGCGGAAAGAAGCCCAGCCTCGAGCATGCGGCCAGGATCGAAGACTTCTTCGGGGTGCCCCGGGGATTCCTGACGGCGACCCCTTCCCAAGCGCTCGACCGCGCCCTCGGCGAGAAGCTGGCCGAGTTGCAGGACGCACAGGTGGCCGCGCTTCAGCACGCCAATGAGAGATTGAAGGCGGAGCGGGACCGGCAGGAAGCGCTGCTCCAGCAGGGCGAGCGGAACCGGGTGAAGTCCGTCTCCTTTCGCGGTTCTTCGTCGCAAGTGAAGCGCGAGGTCCTAGAGGAGCTGCTCGCCTCCATCGTTGACGAAGAGGCGTGATGGTGGCGGTTGCCACCATCACATCGCCAGTACGTCTGACATCGCGCCGAACTGCGCGGAGGCAAGGAGGCACGGGTGGGGAACGTTAGGAGCCGGCGCGAACAGCAGCGTCTGCAAGACGAAATGGCCGCGCTGTGCGCGGAGTTGGCCAACGGCCTGGGCGATCCGGCACCTTCGAACACGGATCAGTTGTTCGATCGGATCGCCGCGCACCTCACGGTACGGCGGGGACGACCGGTGCGGATCGTACGTAGGGACTTACCGCGCGAGTTCGGCACCGTGTCGGGCCTGTGGCTGGATCGTGAGACGGATGACGTCATCGTCGTCGTCAGGAACACGAGCCCGCTGCACTCTCTGGTCATCCTGGGGCACGAAATATGGCACATGATGCGGGGGCACTGCGGCAGTCATGTGCTGGGTGTACAGGTGACCACCCGACTGCTGCGCGACGAGCTCAGCTCTGCTGACCTTAGCCAGGCCGTCCTCAGCGTTGCCGCTCGGACTCACTCTGTGCCTGGTGACGAGGCAGAGGCGGAGGATTTTGGTCGTCGGCTCGGTAGTTCGCTTCGCCGCTACGTTGAGCACGACCCGAGCGCCCGCGTCCTCAAGGGGACTGCCAGACGCATACAGTCGTCCCTCGGTGCGTCGGAGGGTTGATGGAGGGGTCTGACTACTACATACCGGCAGCGATCCTCATAGGCGCGTTCTTGCTCAAGGGCCCTGTTCTGGTCCGCCGGTGGCGCGATCCCATGGTCCGGGCCGTGTCAGGTTTGCTGTTCCTTGGAGGGGCTGGGTTCGCTCTTGCCGCGCCACCGACCATCCTTGTGGTCAACAAGGCTGCTGGAGTGCCCAACCTCTCAGCTCCGCTGGTCTATGCCACCTTGTCCGGCTTCAGTACCTGGTGCCTCGTGCTGCTGGCCTACTGGAGGGAGGGCCCCGGTGCTGCGGCACAGCGCCAGGTCCGGTGGTGGTCGTGGGTCTGTGCGGCCGTGGTGACCGCGATCGGCGCATGCTTCGCTCTTGGCGATGCGCCTGTCGAGCGGTTGCAGGATCTGGATACGTACTACGCATCCACGCCGTACATCCGCGAGATGATCACCGTGTACCTCGCGTGGCACTTCGTGGCGGCTGCCGTCATGGCGGTGACTTGCCTGAGATGGAGCAAGGATGTCGACGGGTGGCTGCGCGCCGGCCTTCGCACGCTGGTAGGAGCCTTCGCGCTCGACGCTCTTTTCGCTGTCTTGAAAGGCACTGCCGTGGGTACCCGGTGGGCTGGGGGCAATCTCGACGGCTGGAGTACCGACCTCGCGCCGGGCGTGGCGGGCGCAGGTGCCCTCTTGACTGCCATCGGCTTTCTGCTACCCCAGGGGGAGCGGATACTGACCTCGGCTCATCAGGGTGAGGCCGGGTTGTCGAGGGTGAGGCCGGTGCCGGCTATGAAGCCGTCGAGGGTGTGGGGCCGGTATTGAAGGCGTTTGAGGCGGTTGCGGACAAGGGCTTCGAGGCGGTCGAGGGCCATGACGGCGAGGTTGGCGAGGCTTCGTTTGACGTGTGCCCATACCCACTCGACCGGGTTGAGATCGGGTGAGTAGGCGGGCAGCAGGAACACGGTCAGCCACTCCCGCTCGGCGACGAAGCCCTGCATCCTGCGGGAAACGTGGGTGTTGAGGCGGTCCCAGACCAGCACGATCGGGGCCTTGACCAGCTGGTGGACTCCGTCGAGGAGTGCGATGAAGTCCTGCTCGCCCATGCTGCGACGTGCACCCTTGGCTGCCGGGTGGGTCCGCAAGCGGTGACACAGCCGGGTCCTCGAGCCTGGTCGCATCGCGATCAGGCCGGCCACCGAGAGCCGGCCCGAGCGTCGTCCGCTGACCGTCACGACCGGGGTGATCCCTCGCCGGCCCCAGGTCCGTCCCCGGGGCGGCCTGCGGGTGAAGCCGGCCTCGTCCTCGAAGCAGACATAGCCCCCGCAGGCCGCCCTCGCCCTTTTACCTCCGCCCAGGTCGCCTCCTTCCACACGGCGACGGCCTGCTCGTCGCGTTCGGCAACCCGCCGGGCGGGGACCTGCGGACTGAAGCCCAGCCGGTGCATCAAGCGCGTGGCCCCCGAGACGCTGTAGGTGATGTGGAACTTCCGGCCGATCAGCGTGGCCACCCTCGAGGCAGTCCACACCTGGTCCTCCACCCAACCGTGCGCGGCCGGCCCTTCCTCCAGATACGCGGCCAGCTTCTCCAGAGACCGCGGAGACAGACGGCAACGCGACCCGCTCGGACCACGAGAGGCCAGGGCCTGGACACCACCATCCCGCCACAGCTGGTGCCACTGGTAGGCCGACTTCACACTCACCCGCAGCCGCCCCGCAACCTCCGACGGCTTGATCTGCTGTTCAAACAGTTCCGCCGCCTGCATCCGTACTGACTCCCGACGCCGGCGCCCCGTCGAAGTCAGCCCGCCCCCATCCGCATATCTCACACACCCACGGATACAGCCACCCGCCCACACCCGTCAGCGACTTCACACAGATTCACCCCGACGAGCTGAAGTCAGTAAGCGCTCTCTGGTCTGTCTGGCGAACCTACCGCTTGCTGGGCCCACTGTGGCGCCGCCTTCGTGCAGTGGCTCAACCAGAGAGCGTGCTGGGCACCCCTCAATGGTGGAGAGCTGCAGATGAGGCTCTTGTCCACAGGGAAACCGACCTGCAGGACTGGCTCCACGGGTTGGCCCCCTACTGCACGCGGACCATCATGACGGACACGATCGAACGGGCCTCTCGAACCGGGATGTCTACGCAGCATGCTTGGGCCCTCGGCGCCGCTACCATGATTCATCACGCTATCGAGTCAGCTCGGAAAGCGCAGCACAGCCACCCCACCACAACGCTGGGCACCGGCATCGAAGCCCTGGCCCCGATCCTCGGGGCCGGCTCGCACGGCATGGCTCGTGTCGCACATCAATACAGCGTCCTCGCCCGCCACTCCACGGCCGCGTGATCAGGAAGAAGCCGACATGAATACCCTCCGGCCCTTTCACGGCCGAACGCGCCGCCGCGTCGCGACTATCACTGGCCAGTCTCAGCAGCTGCTCTCCGGCCTGCTCCGTCCTTCGGCTGGTGAGCAGCAGTGACCACTCCTAGCGGTCTCAACTTCTACATACCAGGGGCTCTCCTCTTCCTGGTGGCATGCGCAAAGCTGCCTGCCCTTCTCCGAAACCCGCGCGACGAACTCCTTCGTTCCGTGTGGGTGTTGCTCGTGGTCTCCACCGCGGTCTTCTGGTGCTGCGCCGTACCGTCCATCGCTGCCTTCAACCGCCTGACAGGCGTCCCCAATGCGGCAGCACCGTTGGTCTACACCCTCCTCACGGTGTTCTCCGGCTCCAACATCAGCCTCATCATCCGATGGAGCAGCGGACCGGAGGATGCCCAGAGGGCTGACCGGTGGTCCAAACGCTGTTACATCGCCACGGCCGTGGTCATCATTGCGATCAATGTGCTCTTCCTCCTCGGCGATGCAAGCGTTGAGAGATTGCGGGACCTGGATACGTACTACGCCTCCACTCCGTTCATCCGCGAAATGATCTTGCTCTATCTCGCCGCGCACACCATCGCAGCCGTCACCATGACGATCCTGTGCTGGCGGTGGGCACGAGAGGTGCATGGAGAGCTCCGGGTCGGACTGTTGCTGATCGTCGGCGGATACCTGCTCAACTTGGCATACGACGCATTGAAGTTCGCGGCCATTGGCGCCCACTGGACGGGTCGGAACTGGGACGTTCTAAGCGTTACGTACGCCGCTTCGCTCGCCTCGTTCTCGGCGCTTCTCATTGGGGCCGGCTTCATCCTGCCGCTGTTGTCCCAGCGTTTCATGCACTTCTGGACCCCGTGGCGCCGCTACTACCAGTTGCGCCCACTGTGGCGTGAGCTGCGCGAAGCATCCCAGCATTCCATGGGCATCGGATCCTCGGTCCGAACGCCCATAGAGATCCGACTGGTTCGGGTCGAGGCCGACATTCACGACGGCATCCTCACCGTGAGTCCGCACATCGACGCACGTATCCGTTCACAGGCTCTGCACGCCGCATCAAAGTCCTCCCGTTCCGACGACGAGGCGGCCGCCACCGCAGACGCAGCAGCGCTTGCGCACGCCGTGTCCGCGTGGAGGCAGCACCAGGCGGCTGCGACCGACCCGGAGGAACGCGTAAACGATCACAATGAAACGCTCGGCTCCGCTCATACCCCCATTGGTCTCGTTCGAATGTCCATTGCGTTGTCGTCCGACGTCGTCCAGCGATTTCGCCACCAGGCCGCCGTCGCAGAGAGCAGTACCCAATGACTCACCCCCTCTCGTCAAGTGCCACTCGTGCCGTCGTGCTCGGCGGTGGTCTGTCCGGCACGCTTGCAGCCGCCGCCCTGGCTTCCCATGTGGACGAGGTATTGATCCTTGACCACGATGTACTGCCCGACGAGCCGAAGGCGCGGCGGAGGCTTCCTCACGGCGACCACGCCCACATGCTGTGGGCAGGTGGGGCCGATGCAATGGATCAGCTGCTTCCGGGCGTAATCCAGGAGTGTCTGGACGCGGGAGCACATCGCATTCCTGTCCCCACGGGGATGGTCAGCTACGCGCCGGCCGGCTGGTTCCGTCGGAGCTGGGAGCCCACGCACTATCTCATTGGCGCCTTGCGTCAGGAGCTCGACCTGGTCGTGCGCAGGCGTGTTCTTGCTCTGCCAACAGTGTCCGTACGTTCCGGGGTCAAGGCCATCGGCCTGGTGGGCAATGCAGCGAAGGTCCGCGGGGTGCGCGTACGTAATGAGGATCAGGAGCCGGAGACGATTTCGGCGGACCTTGTTGTAGATGCGACGGGGAGGGGGTCGAAGTCTCCGATCTGGCTTGAGGAGATAGGCGGTCCTCGCATTCGCGAGATCACGGTCGATGCCGGGGTCCGCTATGCGAGCCGTCTCTACAAAGCGCCAGCAGGAGCCGATAAGGACTGGCCCGTGATCCACATCCAGGCCGACCCGAGAGATGGCACGCCCGGCCGAGTAGCTTCGATCATTTCCGTTGGCGGCGGCCGATGGCACGTGAGCCTGTCCGGAACCCGTGGAGGTGAGCCCACAGCCCAAGAGGATCAGTTCGAGCTCTTCGCACGAAATGCACGCCACCCCCTAGTGGCCGATGTACTCGCTCGGGCGGAGCCCATCAGCAGCGTCGCCGTCTACGGCCGGACTGCCAATCGGCGTCGTTTCTACGATCGGGCACGGCTGCCAGCCGGGTTCGTGGTCCTTGGTGATGCCGCAACCAGCCTCAACCCTGTCTACGGACACGGCATGTCAGCCTCAGCCCTGGGTGCTCTCGCCCTGCGGGCAGTTGCTGATTCGACGTCCGTTCTCTCTCCCAAGTTTGGGCTGAACGCCCAGCGCCGGATCGCCCGCCCGGCGGCAGACGCATGGTTGCTGGCAGTCGGTCAGGATCGCTTCTATCCCGGCTCCATAGGCGCAAAGCCGAGCATCGTCGACCGAATTGCGGCCCGATACATTGGGCGTCTCACGTACACGGCAACTGACAGTGCCGTCGTGGTCAAGAGCCTGACGGACGTGATGACGATGCAGAAGCGCGCTGGGGTGCTCTTCGGGTTGCGCGTTCTGGTGGCAGCCGCCCGGGGCCCGCGCCGGCCTGTTCTCGACGCGCCGCCGCTGACGCCCTTCGAGCTGGAAATCCTGAAGCGGGCGCCTGCCGAACGGCCAGCAGCCAAGCACTGATTCCGTAGTCGGCCCTTTCCTACAAGGGTGGTGTCGTTGACGTGGTGGATCTCGTCGCGGCCGTGGGCTTGCTTCTCCTCCACCAGGAAGCGGGCATGGTCAGTTTGTGAGTGCAGGGCGTCAAGGTGACCACGACGTCGGTCAGGTCGAGTGGGGCGAGCATCGGCCGGAAGACGGCGATCCCGTTGGTCTTGCCGCCCACCTCGTGCTGGGCGGTGACCCGTCCGGTGCCGGTCATCGCGGCGAGCAGGTGGACCTGGGTGCCGTCAGCACGACGGGCGCCGCGCACGGTCTTGCCGTCCACGGCCAGAGAGTGACGGGGTTGCCCGGCTCGGTCCTGCCACGGCCGCGGGTGGCCGGGGCGCGGGTGACCGTGGGCGCGGGTGACCGTGGGCGCGGGGCAGCGAGCCAGGTGCCGATCGCCGTCTCCAGGCGTCGCCGTCCATGCGCTGCAGGAGCCGGCGCACGGTGGCCTCGACTGGAGGGTGGGCCCGGATGGTTCGCGACCCGGGCAGCCGAGAGCGGCGAGTACGGCGGGTGATAAGTCAGCGGCCCACCCGTGACCGCGGCGAGGGATTTCGCACCGGCCAACACCGCGCCCGCGGCAAGCGCAGGGATGAAGGCGAGGGGATGACGCCGCCCCTCCGCCCGTCAGGTATTCGGCACCGCTGCACTCGTGTGTGTGGGCGCGACTCTTCCGCGGCCAGAAGCCGGTGCACCTCGTCCGCAGACAACGTCAGGGCCGGCACGTCGATAAGCCAGCGGCTCAAGGGGAAGTCGCGTTCCTGGCGGATGTCGAGGAGGCGGACGTGTTTAGCCGTGCTGTCGCGGCTCGACGGTTGAATCAGCCGTTCAAGGCGTTGGACAGCAATCCTGCGACAACCAGGAAGACGACGGCCGCTGCGAGACCGACCCCTAGCATGGCTGCCACCTTGCCGGCAGTCGGCAGCTGCGTTTTGGCAATCTTCACGTTGGCGACCATGCCCAGAGCGCCCAGCCCGCCGCCGATCGCACCGCCTATGAAGAGCAGCCCCAGCGGGAGCAAGGAGAGGACCACCTGCCACGGGGCGAGTCCGTCAAAGAGCTTCTTCTTGTTCTTGGTGAGCGGCGTAAGGGGGTCGGCCTGCGGCGACTTTGACATGGCTGGTCCTTCCGATGCGCCAAACGTGCGCGGTCGATTCAAAGTGGGCGGGCGCGAGATGGTGCGCCCGAGCAGAGGGTGCCCGTATGGCGTATCGCACGGGTGCTCGTGATCCTATCGACCTGATGCCGTGGGGGTATGCGTCGCGCCGGCATCCATTCGGGCACGATCTGCGCACCCCCGGCCGATCTGGTGCTTGAACCGCCATCAATCCGGACGCAACCGTTGAACGACGTCGCTCGGGCATTGCCCGCTCCAGCTTCTACTACTGGTACGTGACGACTGCGGGCCGCGGCTGCCCGCCAGGCCCCCAGGCCGCCGACGCCCGGCTCGCCACCCGGATACGGGCCGTACACCAGGAACCGGACGGACGGTACCTACGGGGCCCGCTACCACTACCACGCCGCGCTCGCCCCGGTGCATCTGGAGGCCACCGAGCGCCACGTCATCCGTTCCCGCCGGTGCAGGCGCGCGCCGTGGATCGAGGACATCGAACTCAGCCACGACGCGCACCGCTTCGAGCTGTCCTGCCGGTGGCAGGAAGCAAGGTGGACAAGGCCGTCACGGTGGTGGAAGCCTCGATGCTCGTGCGGGAGTTCGTCGGCCAGGCGCTCGCAACTGCGCAGCCGAACGCCGTGGTGCCGGCCCCACGCACAGCATCAGATACGCCCTCCCCTGCGTGACCGCGGGAAACCGAGCGAGCCCAGGCTGAGGTCGACGGCCCCGTCCGTCGTCGGGCGGATCAGCGGCGCCACGTTCACGTCAATGGCCGACGCTGAACATCCTGGGCAAGCGGCGAGCCAGGCCCTACGCCCGGGCTCCCTCGTCTGCCTCGTAGCACGCTTCGATGAGGGCACGCAGCGCGGTCCGGGGCGGACCGCTCCGCACCGCAAGGTAGGTCTGCATGACAGGCGCCGGGTCGCTCAGGGGGCGGAACACCACGCCGGAAACGTGGAGCTGATCGGCATGCGCGGCGTAGAAGACCGTCCAGGACGGTTTGCCGTAGCCGATGGCGGCGAGGGTGTCCTGGTCGTTGGTGAAGTCCGGACCCAGGAGGGGTGTGTAGCCGGCGGCCCGGCAGGAGCGCATCACCAGGTCGTGAAGTGCTGGGTTACGAGAGCGGGGGCAGAGCCGTAGCGGTAGTTCCGCGAGCCTGGCCAGTGCTACGGTCTCGCGCGCGGCAAGCTCGTGGCCCGCGGGTAGCGCCGCCATCAGCGCGTCCCGCCACAGCGGCAGGAACTCCAGCCCAGGGTAGGTCCGTTCACCGTGCAGCAGGGCCGCATCCAGGTCACCGGCCCGCACTTGCGCCAGACGTTCCTCGGTACTGCCGGTGACGAGTTCCAACTGGTCCTGTGCAGTACGTCGGGTGAACGCGGTGAGGACGGCGTCCAGCCAGGCACCCAGCCCGGAGCTGGTGCCGAGGCGCACCGTCGCAGCCTGCTCGGCGCGCAGTTCGTCGATGGCTTCCCGGGCGCGTACCTGGAGGGCGAGCATCTCCCTTGCGTACGGGAGGAGCCGGTTGCCGGCCTCGGTGAGTCGGACAACGCGGGTGGAGCGGGCGAACAGCTCGGTACCCAGCTCGCGTTCAAGCCGGCGGAGCTGCTGGCTGACCGCGGACTGCACGATGTGCAACCTCTCGGCGGCACGTCCGAAGTGCAGTTCTTCCGCCACGGTGAGGAAGTAGTGCAGCTGACGCAGCTCCATGGGCCTCCGGTCTCTCTGTCCACCGTGACCAGCATTGATCACTGTTCGCGATCAGTGTAGGCGCGGATCGCTCATTGGCCGGCGACGGTGATCGCGGTTCGCTGGGGGGCATCACGAACCGCTCGGCCCGCAAGGACCCACGAGGCAGAGGAGAAACATGCCCGGCTTGGACATCAACGACACCACGCTCCACTACGAGGACGAGGGGGCCGGTCCGGCGCTGCTGTTCCTGCACGGCTGGGGCACCAGCGGCCGGACCTGGGGCGCCCAGCTGCCCCATTTCACCCGGGACCACCGGGTCGTCACGGTCGACTGGCGGGGCTGCGGGCGGTCGGCTCGCCCTGTCCGGGGCAACACCACCGCCGGGGTGGTCAGCGACCTGGTGGCGCTGATCGGCGCGCTGCGGCTGGACCGGCCGGTGGTCATTGGCTCGTCGATCGGCGGATCCTTCGCCACTGAACTGGCTTGTCAGCGACCCGAGTTGATTGCAGGCGTGGTCCCGGTGGGTGCGCCGGGGTACTGGCCGTCGGCGAAGGCTCAGGCAGAGCTCGTGGCCGCTCTGCGCCGCGACCGGGCCGGTACGGTCGCCGGCTGGGTGCCGGGGTGGTACGCGCCGGGCACCGCGCCCGCGCTCATCGACTGGACGGTCCGCCAGATCCTGGACTCCGGCGTCTACGTCGACGAGCACCAGGCCACCGCCAGCGGCTACGACCCCCGCCCGACACTGCCGGGGCTGCAGGTGCCGATCCACTACATCCACGGCGAGCTGGACACCGCGATCCCCCTTGAGGTGGCCCGGACCTGCGCCGCCCTCACCCCCGGAGCCGAGGTGAGCGTGATCGCCGCCGCCGCTCACATGCCACACCAGGAGCTTCCCGACCGGTTCAACACCGCGCTGCGCGCCGCGCTCGCCCGGATGGCCCAGGCCGGCCGCGCCACCGCATGACCCGCCCCGACGAGCCCATCGAGACCGTCCCGGTCAGGACACGTGACTGCGACCGGATGCGGCACCACGGCGCCACCGGCGGCGCCCTCGGCGACATACTCGCTACGCCGCCGATGGTTGGGATTGAGGGGTCAGGCTGCTCGACCAGAAGTCATCCATCCGGAAGAGTTGCACGTGCTGGCCAACTGCAGTCCTCACTTCCTCGAGGGAGCCGGCGCGGCGGCCGACCGCCGTCCTGGAAGTAGACCTCGTTGAGGGCCTCGGCGGCGAGCTGGCGCAGGGTGTCGTCGCTGGCTTCCTGCTGCTGGGCGTCGACCCGCTGCGCTGCAACGGTCCGGACCGATGTTGAGCGGAACGGTGGCAGTCATGGAGGTGGCCGGCGGGCCGCCGGCGGGCCGTCGCTGCTCACCGTACCGTCGCTCGGGGCTGCCGCAGATGGGGCCGCCATGCCTCACGGTGCGGCAGCTCGTGCTGGGGACGTTCACCAGCGACTCACCGGGGGAACGTGCACGGCGCACCACCCTGTACGCCGCTCTCGTCGGAGCACCGTGGACGCCCTTTCACTTGCCAGTGCGGTCGTCAGCACTGGACTCGACCACAGGTACCCGGTGCTCGCCATCTTGGGAGCTGCGGTACCCATCGTGCTCACATGGGTCGGCTTCGGCTTCCTGTACGGCTACTTCTTCCCCCTGCTGCGCGGGAGAACGGGGCTGGAGAAGGGGCTGCGGATGTACGGCGTGATGGTTGTCCCGGCGGCCGTCCAGGTACTCGCCTCACGCGGGGCGGCCCACTGGTTCTCGTGGGACAGGGCCGTCGGTCTACGACGCCCTGCAGGTGCTCTCCTTCGCCACGCCACTCGGACCGCTGGCGGACGCTGCCGTGCTTTCCCGTCCACCGCATGCGCCCGGGTCGCCTCACCGACATCCACAATCTCGGCTCCGTCACAGCCTGGTGGTCACCCGCTGCCGTCGCCATCGCGTCGGGGGTGGTGATGGTGGTGATCGCCGGTGCGCAGCCCTTTCTCCGCGGCGTCCTCCCGAAGCCCCAGACCGCGCGGCGGCCCACAGCCGAGCCGAACAGCATCCCCGGCCCATGGGCAAACCCCTGACAGTCCTCCCCTAAATGATCAGGATCGTCTCCGTTCCCGGCCGGCGCCAGCGGGGGGCAATGCTGGGGGGAAATGGTGGGGGCGGCCAGGATCGCGGCCTACCTTTGGTCGCGACGGCCAACTCACTCCCCGAAAGGACACCCGATGGGTTTACCAGAGGGCATCAAGGTTCCTGACGCCCTGCTCGCGTCGTACACGAGGAACGGCATTGAAGAGGAACGGGCCTGGATCGCTCGGCTGCCCGTACTGGTGGTGGAGCTGCTCGACCGATGGGGGCTGGAGCGCGACGGCGGCATCGCTTCCGGCGAGGCCTCGCTGGTGGTGCCGGTGCGCCGCACCGACGGCACGCCCGCCGCGCTCAAACTCCAGATGCCCCGCGAGGAGACGACGGCCGCACTGATCGGGCTGCGGGCGTGGAACGGCGACGGCATCGTACGGCTACTCGACCACGACCCGGAGAGCGGCGCGATGCTGCTGGAGCGCCTGGACCCCTCACGTACCTTGGCTTCCGTCGAGGACGACGACCTGGCCATGGCCACCTTGGGCGCAATCATGGGCCGGTTGCACTCCGTCCCTGCGCCCGAGGGCCTGCGCTGCCTCGGCGACGTCGCGAGCGACATGCTGGCGGCCGTGCCGGCAGCTGCCGCCGCACTGACGGACCCCGTCGACCGGCGTCGGCTGCGCAACTGGGCCTCGGCCGTCACCGAGCTGGTCGGCGAGCCCGGCGACCGGATGCTGCACTGGGACCTGCACTTCGGCAACGTACTCGCCGCCGAGCGCGAGCCGTGGCTGGCCATCGACCCCGAACCCCTCGTCGGCGACCCGGGCTTCGACCTGTGGCCGGCGCTGGACACCGGTTGGAAGAAGCTCCACGCCGCGGGTAACGCCCCCCGGGTGCTGCGACGCCGCTTCGACCTGTTGACCGAGGCACTCGGGCTGGACCGGCTGCGCGCGGCCGGCTGGACCCTGGCCCGGCTACTGCAGAACACACTGTGGGACATCGAGGACGGACGGACCACCATCGGCGTCTCCCAGACCATCGTGGCCGAGGCGCTACCCCGCCACTGAACACTTCGCCGACGAACGCGGCACATGCCCAGCCTCACCAGACCTCTCCAGATCCCCTGAACGATCCATAAGGAGAGCCGCGTTGACCTCGGCGGATAGAGTCGATCACGTTCCTGTGATCGCTGACGCCCTCGTTCTGGGCACCGAGGAGCCGTCGATGCGCCAACCCGACTCCGCCCACGCGGCGCGTCTCGTTGCCTACGGGACCGTGGCCACCGGTCTCTCCCTGCTGAGCGACAGGCGGCTCGGCGATGTCGTGGCGTCCGCTTCCGTGCTCGGGGCCGGCATCGGCGGCAGGTCCGCCGAACTGGACATCGACGGGACACGGGTCTTCGTCAAGAAGGTGCCGCTGACGGACGTAGAGGCCCGGCCAGAGAACGTCCGGTCCACGGCGAACCTCTTCGGGCTGCCCCTGTTCTACCAGTACGGAGTGGGCTCGGCCGGGTTCGGCGCTTGGCGGGAACTGGCCGTGCACGCCATGACCACCAACTGGGTCCTGGGGAGGGAGCACGAGAGCTTTCCCCTGATGTACCACTGGCGTGTCCTGCCCGATTCCCCTCCCGAGGGCTTCATGGACGAGTTCGGGGGTATCGACGGAGCAGTCGCCCATTGGGAAGGCTCTCAGGCCGTACGCGAGCGACTGGAGGCCATCGGCCGGTCCTCCCGCAGCCTGGTGCTCTTCCTTGAGCATGTGCCCCAGACACTCGGGTCGTGGTTGTACGAGCACCGGGAGAGCACGGCGCCGGCCGGCGCCGGTTCCCCCTACTTGTGGGTGGAGGACGCCT
Organism: Streptomyces sp. NBC_00273; assembly: GCF_036178145.1. Lineage (NCBI taxonomy): Bacteria > Bacillati > Actinomycetota > Actinomycetes > Kitasatosporales > Streptomycetaceae > Streptomyces > Streptomyces sp. NBC_00273. The sequence goes on from NZ_CP108067.1 coordinate 721,223, forward strand.
TGGCGCGGGGAGCGGCGTTCATGAGCTCTCGCGGACTCGTGCACTTCGACGCCCATTTCAACAACGTCCTGACCGACGGCCGGCTGGTCTACTTCGCGGACTTCGGACTGGCCATGAGCTCAGGCTTCGAGCTCTCAGCGGCCGAGGCGCAGTTCCTGTCGGACCATCTTGCGTACGACCTCCACTACACCGCGAGCCATCTGCTGCACCACCACCTCGTCGACCGCCTTCGGGGCGAAAAGGGGACAGACGTGTTCCTGCAGGAGTGGATTGCGGGCCGAAAGCCCGACGGTGTTCCGCCGGACGTCGCGGCGATCATCGAACGGCATGCCCGGACCGCCGTCGTCCTCGGCGACTTCCACCGCCAGTTGCTGACGGAGAGCAAGCAGACTCGCTTTCCGTCCGTGGCCCTCAACCGCGTCGCAGCCGCTGAGGCTCCACACCGTTGAGGAACGCGGCTGCCTACCTCTCCTCGTTCTCCGGGCCGAGCTTGGTGAAGCCGACATCGAAGTGCGGCTCGTACGCCTCCGGCGACAGGTCGAGCTCGTGAGTGCAGTACCCGCCGAACCGCGTGATCTTCTCGGCCCCGTGTGGTCCATCGCACTCGACATCGACTCGGAAGACCCAGTGGACTCGATCACGCTCCACATCCGCGGCTCCGGCGACGACGCGCTGACGCCCGTCCTCCGGCTTGCCGAAGCCCCGCGGTGCAAGGCACTCGACTGCGGCGAAGGAAGCCTGATCAGTCCGGGGCAGATGTCGGGCTGGCAGGCCTTCCAGGAGTTCCGCGATCGAGTCGTCGGTACCTCGCCGTCAGTGGCCGTGCGAGGTCCTGGGAGTCCTCAGGGGGTGTCTAGGAGTGGCGGCGCTGAACTGCTGCCTTCGTCAGGGAAGGACCGTTCCGTCCGGTCCGATCCGCAGCGGTCCACCGGGCCGGCCGCGTTCCCCGTTTCGGAAGGCGTCCGCCAGCTCCTCGGGCGACATGAATCCGGGGGCGCCGGCTGGGGCCTGCTGGTGTTCGACGACCGGCGGCGGTGACCCGGCGGTGCCGGTCAGCGAGACGATGCCGGCCACGGCCAGCCCGACAGCCGCCGCCAGCGCTCGTGCGGGTTTCGTGAGGGCCATCAACGTCTCCGGGTTCAGGCGGGGATGCGTGGGGGCCGCCGGCACAGCACCCCCGACACGGCCCGGTCAGCGTACGGCCTTGTAGACCGCCACAGAACAGCCGGTTGTCCAGCCATCTTCCGCTGCTGTCGGTGTACCGGTGGCTGTTCACGCCGACTATCTGCGCGCTTCCGGTGAAGTTTTGATCATTGGGCCGCCCGAAGCCCCGCCACCCATGTCACAGCTCACGCATCAACGGTGGCACCGGTGCAGTAGCCGCATCATGTCGTCCGCGAAGTCCGAGTCGGGCCGGTTGTAGCGGTTGGCCGGGTAGCCAAGAGAGAAGACGGAATCGTTCTCCGGGGAGTTGCTCCGGAACTCGTAGCCGTAGTCGCCCACGACGTCCTGGATCCTGGCGCCGTTGGCGGCCGGCTTCAGGGTGATCGCCGGCATGTCGGAGTAGCGGAAGTCGGTGTCCTTGATCCATGCCGTGGGGACGTAGGAAGCCGCCTTCTCCTAGATGCCGTACGGGGTGTTCGCGCCGTCGAAGCTGGGCACCAGGACCGCGTTCTTGTGGTAGCCGTTGCCCGTTTTGCCTGTGTGGAGGCAGTGTGCCGCAGTCCAGATCGGGACGGGGTCCGGAACTCGGTCGCCTCGCCCGTCCTGGACTTGGAGTGTTCCACCGGGACGGTGTCAACGGTCTCTGAAAATTGACCCCGTGTGGATCTCCGAAAATTGACCCCATTGTGGTCGGCGACTCGGGTCTGCTGACCTTGCTCTGGACGAGCCGGGCTGTCGGCCATGGATGCGAGACTCGTCGCCATGACGTTGTGCGATTACTTCTCTGCTGCTGACGACCAAGCAGCGTTGGCGGTGGCCGAGCAGGCCGGAGGACCGGCCGAGGCCGCGCTCGACGTGGTCTTCCTCAAGAACATCGATCCGGTCGTCGCCATCGCCCAGCTCGAAGCCATCCTCACGGACGGCACCTACGAGGAAGCCAGCCGACGCCCGCGGGCCGGGCAGCTGCTGTCCTCTCCGGAGGACGAAGGCCGCCTCATCATCAGCGTGTCAGACACCCTGGCCGAGGCCCTCGCCGAGGCGACACGAGCCGATCTGGAACGCGTCGCCGAGCCGTGGTCGATGACCGCCGAACTGCAGCAGAGCAAGGTCGACACCTCCAACGCGCTCGATGTCCTTGAGGCCCTGGCGGGGCTCGCCCAGCGTGCCCGGTCATCCGACATGCACCTGTATTGCTGGTGGTCGCTCTGAACCGGACCGGCTGTCCGCGGCGGCTCAGTCGCGGCCGGCGCGGTTCTCCTTCGCAAGAAGTTCGCGCCGCTGGCGGGTGCGGTAGGAGTCACCGGTGAGCGTGAGGACCTCGGCGTGGTGGACCAGACGGTCGATCATCGCGGCGGCCACCACGTCGTCGGAGAAGGTCTCTCCCCACCGCCCGAAAGGCAGGTTCGAGGTGACCATCACCGAGCCCTGTTCGTAGCGGGACGCGATGAGCTGGAAGAACAGGTTCGCGGCATCCTGGTCGAAGGGGATGTAGCCCACCTCGTCAATAATGATCAACTTGTAGCGGCGGATCTTCTTCAACTCGGCGTCTAGACGCCCGGCCTGGTGAGCCGCCTGGAGCCGGGCGATCCAGTTGCTGGCGGTGTCGAACAGCACCGAATAGCCGGCATGGGCGGCCTTCACCCCGAGCCCGATCGCCAGGTGGGTCTTGCCGATCCCGGGCGGGCCGAGCAGGATCACGTTCTCCGCCTTCGCGACGAACGTGCCGGTCGCCAGGTGCGCGAGGACGTCGCGCCGCAGCGACGGCAGGTGGTCGAGGTTGAAGTCCTCCAGCGTCTTGACCTGCGGGAAGTGGGCGGTGCGGATCCGCATCACGGTGCCCTTGGACTCCCGGTCGGCGACCTGCCGCTGCAGCAGAGCTGCCAGGTACTCCTCGTGGGACCAGTTCTCGTCCCGTGCCTGCTCGGCGAGCTCCTCCCAGAACGCTCCGATCGTCGGGGTCTTCAGGACCCGGGTCAGGTAGGCGAGCATGGACGGAAGCCCGTCCTTCGCCGCCGTGCCAGTACCGGCCTTCGCCTTGGTGGCAGTGGTCATTCGTTGCTCGCTCTCGTGCTCGCAGGGTCGAAGTCGACGCCGAACAGGGCGTCGTAGTCGGGCAAGGCCCGCAGCGCGACGGCATGTCCGTCGGCGTGGTGCCTGGTCGAGGCCTGGCGCTTCTGCCGGTCCAGAGCCAAAGCCTGGCGCATCCGCTGGGCGGTCGCGGCATGGACGGGGTCGGTGACCACGATCTGCTTCGCCCAGGACCGCTGGTGCTGAGCGACGACCTGGCCGTCGCAGAACACCTTCACCTCCTGCAGGGAGGCAGTGATGTCGACGAACCTGCCGATGGCCTGCGGGTCCACCGAGTAGTCGACGGTGTCGACGCGGACGTAGTAGTCCCGGCCGAGCCGGACCCGCTGGTTGAGTCCCATCGGCGGGTTGAGGGGCGGCAGCGGGATCATCGACAGGTAGTCGGTCTCCAGCAGGTCGACCGGCCGGCCCTGGATCGAGCGGACGGTGCGGGCGTTGGCCCGGTCCAGCCACTCGGCCAACTGCAGGTTGAAGTCCGCCGGGGAGGCGAACGTCCGACCCGGCAGGAACGATGTCTCCAGGTACTGGTTGTTCCGCTCGACCATGCCCTTGTATTCGGGGTCGCGGGGCGGTGCGAGCTTGATCCTGGTGGCCAGGGTCCCGGCGAACGCCGCCGTTGGCGCGGTCACCCGCCCGGTTCCGCCGATTGCTGCCTCGCGGTCCCAGACCAGCGTCTTGGTGACCCGGCCGATGCCGCTGATCAGGTCCCACATTCCCGACAGGATGTCGCCGCCCTGCCGTGAGGGAATCATCACCGCGGTCATGAACCGGGAGAAGCCGAGCGTCATCACCAGCACCTGCAGCACCCGCTCCTGCCCTGGTGCGACCGGCACCTTCGGTTCCGGGAACCACAGGTCGCACTGGGCGATCTCGCCTGGCTCGTAGGTGACCCGGTCGACCGGGTCGATGCCCACGTACTCGGGCCGGATCTGCGCCAGCTTCCGCTTCAGCGGCGACAGCGAATGCGGCCAGCCGATCCGCTCGGCGACCACCGGCGCCGGCATCGTGGGCCACTCGTTCAGCAGAAACCGGATCTGCGGCTCGAAGGCATCCGCCACCGACCCGCGTGGCGCCCGCTCGTACTTCGGCGGCCGGTCCGAGTTCAACGCGGCCCTCACCGTGTTCCGGGCCACCCCCAGCCGCCGCGAGATCTCCTTGATGGGCACGCCCTCCGCTCGATGCAGCCGACGTATCTCTGCCCAGTCCTCCACTTTCAGCACCCTCCAAGACTCAGGAGGGGTCAATATTCGGAGACCGCCTGGGGGTCAGTTTTCAAGAAGCGGCGACAGACGGCCGGGAGGGCCCTGGTGGAGGGTGCCGGAACGGAGGCTTGCGCCGCACCGCAGGCCACGAACGCCGCGAGTGTCGCCAAGGAGAACGTGACTGCCGCAGCCACCTTGATCCGAACGGAAACTCGCATACCGGCAGGGGATCACTCCTGTCCGCCTGCTCACCCCCTCGCCCTCTGCGCGGCATGTCTGATTCCGCCCGGCTTCTTGTCGCACAGGGCGCTGGGGTTGGACGCGGCCGACACCGCTGCCGACCGCATCGGACGGTTTCACATGCGGGACTCCCGTCAGGCCGCCCGCGCCGAAGCAGCACCGCACGGCCACAGTCGCTCGACGTCGCGGGCGGCTCACCCGGCCAGAACGGTGGGACCGTCCCTGCGATCGGTGCCCCGCGGGCGGGTGGGTCCCGCACCGGCGACAGCAGGTGCAGCGCCTTCAGGGCTGCCACAACTCGTCCGGATTCCCGACGGATACTCAGCCGGCGTCCCAAGGACGCAGCTCAGTCGTCCTCGTCGTCCTCGTCGTCTACCGGTTCGGGTTCGCGGACGTACCAGAGGTCGAGGGTGTACTGCTCAGGTTGCGGATTGTCGTCCCACAACTGCCGGATCCGTGCAGCGCTCCAGTCACCTTCGATCTGGCGGAGCGTGTGCTCGTAGTATTCGGCGGCGGCGACCCGGCCGGCCCATGAAACGTTTCCCTCATAGACACCCGGCCTCGGAAGCGACATCTCCGCCGCAGGCCCGAACGTGAACTGACCGATCACCAGGAGCCCGGTCTCCGACTCGAGGCTGACGGCCATAGAACCCTCTACCTCGGCAGGTGGAGGCTGCGGTCCGTCCCACACCCGAACTATGACTTCCACCTTCAGGTCGGACTGCAGGCTGCGCATGTAGAGGTGGTAGCCGTTGCCGCCGACGACGTTGCGTTGCGCGGCGGCGATGGCCGTCTCGTCGGTGAGGCAGGCGTCCGAGTCGTAGACCTCGACCAGGCGATAGGACGGACGGGCGAGGGTCGTGCTTTGGGTGAGTAGCGTCATGATTCAGTGCCTGCCATTCAAGGGGTGATCCTGACATGGAACGCATCGTTTCGACTCGGCGGGATGCATCGCAGGAGAATCCCGGAATCCAGACGCCGAACCAGAGCTCATCTCTGATCCGTTGCCTTTCACCCTTCCGCTTCAGGTAGGCGGAACGGAGGGCGCATCTGTCGAAGCGATTCGTGATCCAGTCCTTCGGAGTGTTCGCGTCTACGCCGCTGGCGCACTCGGTACGCAAGTCACCTTCATTCAGGGCGACATCGGCATTCCGTAAAAATTTACGCACTCGCTTCACGGAGTCGGCAACCAGTTCGATAGATGCTCTGACCGAAACCGCCCGCCCATCGCGAGGACGGCCCTCGAAGTCGAGTTCACCGGCATCGACTACATCGGCGCCTCCTCCTGAAGAGCACGATCACAACAGCCCGGCTCGGAGAACCCGGTGGGGGCGGCCCTACAGGGCCGCCCCCACACACGTCCCGTCGGCCCGACGGTCAGGTGCCTCGCTCCGTACGCCCGAGGCCCCGCTGCCTCACCGTGCCGTTCTCACGGGAGCGGACGTGCGGCGCGTACGGCGTGTACGGCCGCCTTGTACTCCACGGGAAGCGCCACAAGGCCGCGGGCCCGCAGAGAGGTTCGCCACTGGGGTTCGGTCTCGGTCAGGGCCAGGCTGCTGAAGCGCTCGAGGAGTGCGGCGAGTGCGATCTCGGTCTCGGCGCGGGCCAGTGGGGCGCCCAGGCAGTAGTGGATGCCGTGGCCCAGTGCAAGGTGTCCGGAGGTGTCACGGTCGACGTCGAGCTGCTCGGGGTGGGGGAAGCGGGCGGGATCGCGGTTGGCCGCGGACAGCGACAACAGGACGGTTTCTCCTGCAGGAATGGTTACTTCGCCGATGGTCACGTCCTGAATGGGGAAGCGGCGGATCGCCAGCAGCGCGGGGCCTTCGTACCGTGCCAGTTCCTCGACTGCATCAGGGAGCTTCGACGGGTCCAGGCGAAGGCGTGCCAGGAGCTCGGGATGGGTCAGGAGGGCATGGACGGCGTTGCCGATGAGCTGGACGGTGTTCTCGTAGCCGGCGCCGAGGATCAGGAAGGCGAGCGAGGTCAGTTCGTCTTCGCTGAGGCGGTCGCCGTCGGTGTCGCGGACCGTGATCAGGTCGGAGAGCAGGTCGTTGGCGGGGTGCTGGCGCTTGTGCGCGATGAGCTCGGTGAAGAAGGCGAGCATGGCGCCGATCGCCTGCTTGGCCGCCTGGGGGCGGCTGGGGTCCGGCGCGATCAGCTCGTTGGTCCAGCCGCGGAAGTCCGTGCGATGACCGTCCGGGACTCCGAGGAGGTCGCAGATGACGGTGATCGGCAGGGGCGCCGCGTATGCCGCGATCAGGTCGGTCCTACCGTGCGTGCCGAGGGCGTCAAGCAAGTCGTCCGCGGTGCGTCGGATCGGGGTCCGGAGCTCTTCCACGCGGCGAGGCGTGAACGCGCGGCCTACGAGCTTGCGCAGGCGGGTGTGGTCGGGGGGATCCATGTTCAAGAGGTTGGCGTCCAGGGCCGGCGGTAGCGACAGGCCGCGGTACGCGCCCTCCGCTGCATTGGTCTTGTCCAGGGACAGCCGTGGATCCGCGAGGGCTGAGCGGACGTCGTCGTACCGCGTGACGAGCCATGCGGGCTCGCCGCTGGGCCCGACGATGCGCTGAACTGGCGCAGTGTCGCGTAAGCGCTGGTACGCGGTGTAGGGGTGGGTGACGAGCTCGCCTTGAAGATCCATGAGCACACCCTAATTCGTCGCCACGGCCGGACATCGGGCCCGTCGCAGGAAGGGCGATCCGGCCCGGCCGTGTCCGCGGCCCGCCGTCTGAGCACCGTTCGGCATGCACGGTCCACCACCGCTTCGTACCGATCCCGGTGCGGACCCCAGCTGTGCGGGGTCTGACCCGCCCTGCGATGCCCGCGCGAGCAGTTCGCCGTGTACGACCGGTGCTGCGAGGCCCCTTCGATTCATGTGGCGGCCACCGGTGCACCGTCGCCGGGAGGCCGGCCCGCGTCCATCCGCACAAGACCGGCCCGCAGCCCGACCGGACCTCGGCCAGACGTGCCCGCGCCTGCCGACGCCACGCCGTCTCCGGCTCCTCGCTCGCGGTGGCGGTGGCGGTGGCGGGCTCCAGATGCGGGCCGCCGGGACCATGCCACTCAGTCTCCTGGCAATGGCCATGTTTGGGCGTACCGGTCTCGAGGCGACATGCCATGGAGGTTGGGCTCCGCTGCGCCCCGGTCAGCAGCGCTACAGCCCAGCGGCTCACGCGGCGGCACCGCGCCCGGCCAGCTGCATCCTCTCCCGGAACTGCCGCTTGGGCGGCCGAGACCATCGCTCAGGCTCGGCGAGCACTCATCGCCTCCGGAGGGCGGCCAGGACCGGCTCGGTCCGCCGCCGCTCCGCGGACGGCAACCGTGCGGGCACATCGACGGCTTGGCCGGAGGCGCGGGCGCCGTACCGCTCTGCTCACGATGCCGAGATGGCACGCCAGCGCGTCACGCTGTACGGCACGGGCATCGAGCCGCTGGCCAACTCCTGAGTCCCCTATCCGCCCCGGCCCGTCGACATCGACGGGGTCGTGCTGCCCGCCCGTCAACCGATCGTCATCTCCATGACCGCGTGCAGCAACGACCCCGCGCTCGGCGGGACGGGCGGCTCCGGAAACCGGGCCCACCTGTCGTGGAGCACCGGCCCGCACGCCTGCCCCGCACCCCGGCCCCGCACCCCGGCCCCGTACGCTCGCACGCCTCTCGCATCGCCGAGACGACCGTCACCCACCTGCTCGATGCACTGTCCGAGATGGGCCTCGCCTGCCCGCCCGATGCCCTAGCGTGGCGCCCGGGCCCGTTCCACCGCGCCCTGGCCCACCTTCCGGTCCTCTTCCCCGCCCCCATCGCAGCCTGAAGGAGTCATGATGGCACCGCAGTCCACCGCTCCGATCGTCCTCGACCCCACCGGCGCCGACCACCACGGCGAGCACGAGCAACTGCGCGGCCACGGATCCGCTGTCCGCGTCGACGTCCTCGGCGTGTCCGCCTGGTCCGTCACTGACCCGGCCCTGCTGAAGAACCTGCTGACCAGCCCCGACGTGTCCAAGGACGCCCGTGCCCACTGGCCGGCGTTCGGCGAGGTCATACAGACATGGCCGCTTGCCCTGTGGGTCGGCGTGAGCAACATGTTCACCGCGTACGGCTCCGACCACCGGCGGCTGCGCCGGATGATCGCCCCGGCCTTCTCCGCACGCCGCATCGCCGGCCTCACCGGCGTCGTCGAGACCGTCGTCACGGCCATCCTCGACGGCCTCGACGCCCTGCCCGCAGGGAAGACCGCCGAGCTGCGCGAACACCTCGCCTACCCGCTCCCGATCGCCGTCATCGGCCACCTCATGGGCGTGCCCGCAGACCAGCGCACCGTCTTCCGCACCCTCGTCGACGGCGTCTTCGACACCACGTTGAACTCGGACGAACAGGCCGCCAACACCGCCCGCCTCTACGACGCCCTGGACGGGCTCATCGCCGCCAAGCGCGCCGAGCCCGGCGACGACATGACCTCGCTCCTCATCGCCGCCCGCGATGACGACGGGGAGGGGGGCGGGGACGGGCGCGGCCTGTCCGACGCGGAACTCCGCGACACCCTCCTGTTGATGATCAGCGCCGGATACGAGACCACCGCCAACGTCATCGACCAGGCCATCAGCCTGCTGCTGACCCACCCCGAGCAACTCGGCCGCATCCGCGCCGGCCACGCCGACTGGAACGACGTCGTCGAGGAGACCCTGCGCCTGGAGCCCGCCGTCAAGCACCTCCCGATGCGCTTCGCCGTCACCGACATCGCGTTGCCCGACGGACAGACCATCGCCCGGGGAGAGGCGATCCTCGCCTCGTACGGCGCCGCCAACCGCCATCCGGACTGGCACGGCGAGACCGCCGACACCTTCGACATCAACCGCGTCAGCAAGGACCACCTGGCGTTCGGGCACGGTGTCCACTTCTGCCTCGGTGCGCCGCTCGCCCGCCTGGAGGTCGCCGTGAGCCTGCGGCTGCTCTTCGGCCGCTTCCCGCACCTCGAACTCGCGGTCCCCGCCGATCAGCTCCGGCCGCTGGGCTCACTGATCAGCAACGGCCACCAGGTCCTACCCGTCCGACTCCGGCCGGCCACGGCCCGGACGACACCTGCCGATCAGGAATCCTGATGGCCAACAGCACCGCGATCACCCCCGAGCCGGCACCCTCCGGATCCATCTGGAGCCGTGCCACCCTTCTCGAGACGCAGACGTCTGGCACCAACCGGTCGCCCGACGGGCGGGGCGGGGGTGGAGTCGCGGTCAGGGGGTCAGACGAGCGAGAACGTAGGGCGCGGGCTTCGGTGGCCTCTCGTCCTGGCCTCCAGCCGGGTGGTGAGCCGCTTCTCTTCTCCACGGCTACTGCGTGGAGGAGGCACCTCATACAGTTGACGGTCAAGTTGGCCTTGGTCAGCCTGCTGCAAAGGCGGCCAGCAGGGTGTCCGCTCGAACTTCCAGTTCGGGCGTCAGAGCCCCCTTCACAGCCAGCCTGACCTCATCGCCGCCGATCGCGCGTGCCAGCCGAATCTCGACCTGTCGATGCTCGCCGACCAAGGGGTACGAGTACCAGCCGTCGGCTCGCTCGTCGTCGGTCGCCTCGAGCGCCAGTGCCACCGCCTCCCAGTCCGTGGCATCGAAGCAGTAGCCCACGTAGTGCGCCAGCAACTCCAGGAACGACCGCAGGTTGCGTTCCCAGATCCATCCACCGACCTCTGCCATGGCTCCCCCTCAGTGCGCAGGAGGACAGCCTGTCATGAGCCGACACCTCAGTGATCAGCCAGCTGCGGCGGGAGGAGGGAAGTCGGTGGACACGTCGAAGGTCACCCGGTTCTGGAGGCACTGGTGGAGCTGTCCAAGCATGCGGTTGAACGGGTCACAGGGCTTGGGCATGCCAGTCTCCGGCCTCGCGCCTGCGCCTGTAGCGGGCGTTGGCGCCAGGTGGGTGGCTGAGCGTGGCCAAGGCTCGCGGGCAGCCGGCGTAGTTGAGCCGGTTGTTCTTCACGAACCGGCGGCCGACGCGGTGGCGAAGCGGATGCGGTCGTCACCGATCTCGACCAGGAGTCCGGCGCCGGCTCCGGGCCCGACGCCGGGAAAGCTCAGCATGATCGGGGCAGCGGGATGGGTGCGGAAGCGGTCCTGCCCCGCCTGGTCACCAAACCCGGCAGACGTCCTGCTGCTGGACGAACCCCGGCCGTGGCGGACCAGGATGCGGTGCACGGTCGAGGCGTACAGGCCCAGGACCGGTCCGATGCGGGCCGGCCCGAGTTCGCGGCCGGTCCGTAGGCGGGATACCTCGGCCTCGACCGTTGCGGATGTGCGAGGCGGGGCGCGGGGTGGGGTGCGGACGGGGCGGCTGGACCGGTCGTGCCGTCCCGCGTCGCCCTCGGTCCGAAACCGGCGGACCCGCTCGTGGGCAGTGGGAAACGGTATGCCCATCTCCGCCGCCACGTGAGAGACCGGCCGGCCGACCAGCCAGGGCACGTCCGACCAGGATGCGCCTGCCGGAACGGTCAGCCGGGCACTACACCCGCGGTTCCATCTGCGATCTGCACTTCACGCCGACCGAGCCCGCCCAGAAGGAGCTCAAGCCTGGAGGCCACTGCTCGGTCCAGGAACTCGAACGCGACATCCGAGCCCGGCTCGCCCGACTGGAACGAGCACCCACGGCGCTCCGTCTGGACGAAGACAACTGACGGGATCCTCGACGAAGTCGTCGCCGCCGCCTACTGCCACCGAACCTCTGACTCAGGTCACTAGTACGGGAGGTAGTAGCTGAGTACGTCGGCAGTGAGTGGCGGGAAGAGCACCTGGAACAGCTCCTCGTCCGCGGAGTAGACGTCGGGGCGGATCCGGGTCAGCCCCTCGATTCCGTGCGGGCCGAACAGCAGGGCGGCCAGATGGTCGGGCGCCACACCGGCGCCTTTCACGGCTCCCGGCGACTGTATCGGTCCGCCGGTGACGACCTCGCCGAGCCCGTTGGCGAGAACCGGAATCCGGTAGTGGGCGCCGAAGGTCGAGATGACGATGTCTCGGCCGGTGCGGTCGATCCCGGCCGCGGTGAGGCGCTGCCAGAGCAGCGGACGCAGCCTGTCGAGCAGTGCCGCGGCATCCGGGATGCGGATGTAGTACTGCTCTGCGTTCCCGCGCGGTTCGTGGTCGATGAACTCCTGCCACGCGTTGCCCGTCACGGTGCCTGCCCGATGGACGATCCGTAGTGGGTCGTCGCCGGATGCCAGAGCGGCGACGCCGCTCAGGAGGTCGCGTGCCGCCGCCTCGTCGCGTGCCGCGGCCTCGGCCAGGAGCATCTCCTCACCGGGAGGCGTGGTGCGCGCGGTGGCAATGACCGTGTCAGCTTGCTCGAGAACCCAGAGGTTGCTCGACTCGTGGTCCAGGAGCCATCGCCAGCACGCCTCCGAGTGCGGCATGGTCACATCGAACCCGCTCTGGGCCGAGGCTTGCAGGGCAGCCATGGAGGGGATGTCGGAGGGCCGGGCGGCACGGAGCGTGGCCGTTCCATCGCCGGGCGGCACGGCGTTCACGTTAAGCACCTGCGGTATGTCGATGGCGTACTCATAGCCGAACAGCCGGTAGAAGTACGGGATGCCGATCATCGCCTGGACGAGGTGGCCACGGGCAGCAGAGCGCTCGTGAGCCCAGTGCATGAGCGCCCTTACGAGCCCGCGCCCCTCGTATTCGCTCTCGGTGGCGACCAGTTCCACCTGGCCGGCGGGCAGGCGGACGCCTCCGATGCACACCTCCTCGTCGAGGAGCGTCGCGGTGGACACGACCCGTTCGCCATCGACGACCACGGCACAGGCGGACAAGCCCGCGTCGGGGTCGGTGACCACCAGCCGGTGGTCGATCGCGTCGTCCGGCTCACCGCGCTCGGACAGGAGCGCGCCGATCTGGTCAAGATCCGAGGGCCTCGCCTCTCGCAGGGCGAGGCCGTCGGGCAACGAAACAGGTACGGAATAACCGCTGGTCATGGTCACAGCCAGACTGTGGCATCGCCCAGCCATCCCGGCCAACCGGTTTTCGCGGCTCTCTGTCAGCGCCGCCGTGCACGGGGTGGTCAACCACGCCGGCTCACGTCTGCTCGCGGATCCGGCCGACGCCACCACGCTGAGCAGCGCTTTCAGTAGCGCTCTGCACCGACTGCGGTCGCCCCGACCGCCTGGCGAGTACTGGCCGACATCGACACCGTAGCCCTGAACGCACTGCGGGCAGCCAGGGCCGGGACCCGCAAGGTCACGCCTGGGGGAAACCGGTCGAGCCGAGCCGAACAGACTCACACCCGCCCGTGTACTGCGAAGGTTCAGGAACCTGTGCACGAACACCGGCTCCCCAGCCGGTGAACCAAAACCATCCCGGGCTAGGGCAACCGCCAGGGTCAAAGAACCGCTGCCCGGCCGCCCCGTCTCGACGCGGGACGCGTTGTCGCCACCGGCCAGGCATATAACCGTCGCACCCATCACAGAGTCGGCACCAAGCCCCGCAGAGCAGGCTGACAAACCACGTGCGGGTCAGCACACTGGGCGCATGCGATATGAGGAAAGGACGAAGTTGACCGTCGTGAGGGCCCTGGTCCCGGTGGCCATCCTCATCTCCTCACCGGTACTTCTGCTCGCTGGGACACCGATCCTCCACAAATACCTCCGCTACGTCTACCGGGATGAGGCCCCACAGATCCTGGACAAAGAGGGGGGCCGGGTCAGCGTCCACTACTTCGTGATCACCAGCCGCCTCCTCGAATGGCCCTGCTGGCCCACAAAGTCACTTGCCCGGCTCACCGCACGCCGGAGTCACGAGCCCAGTTGAGGGTCTGTTCCCGATCTCGGACCCAGTGAGAGGCGGGGCTCACCTGGTGTTTGAGGTGCGGGCATGGCCGTCCCCGCGACATCGCGATCCAGCGTTCCAACTCACCTTTGACAGTGCGGTCTTCGGCCTCATCACGGAGTGCCATGCCGAGGATGAGGACGGCGAGTACGACACCTGACAGACGAGCGGTCAGCTGAGTCGGGAGGTCAGGGGCTTTGTCACCAAAGTGACGGCTGCCCCGGTGATGAGGGTTACGCCGTGCTGGACGAGTCACTCGTAGTGTCGCGGGCGTGGTGGCGTCCGTGCATGAGCCATCCCCGTGTGCGTACGGCGCCCCATCTGCGGGACAGGACGAGAACCCAGAGGCGCTCTCGGGCCGACTGACGGTCTTGATCGTAAGCCGAAGGTTCTCGCCCGGTGTCACGGGTGGGAGGACGGGAGGACAAAAGGGCAGGTGGGCAGGAGGGCGGGCTCTCCGCTTGTTCTGTGGCGTCGGGTAGCCGAGTGTCCCAGTGGCCTTCGAGTGCTCCGGGCGGACGACGCAACGCTCACCCGTACAGCGCAGCGACGGGCCGGCACCCTGTGGGCGGGATGTCGGCCGCCTGGCGGGCTTGTCGGTGCTCCATGGGCGATGTGTCGGTGGCCGATGGAACCGTCGGTATCGAGTTGCCGACGGAACGGTCGCAGCCGCCCTCACCCGCAAGGGAGCCCCCGTGGCCATGTCGTCCGACTTCTCCACCCCGCCTTGGAATGTCCAACGGCTGCCGCGTGCCGATGGCAGCGTCTTCCTGGTCACCGGCGGCAACGCCGGCATCGGGTACTTCGCCGCGGAGCAGCTGTCGGCAACCGGAGCCACCGTCGTACTCGGCAGCCGGAATCCCGCCAGGGCCGAAGCCGCCACGGACTCGATCCGTGCACGCGTCCCCGGCGCACGGGTGCGGACCGTACGGCTGGACCTCGCCGACCTTTCGTCGCTCGAAACAACGGTGGAATCAGTAGGGGTGGAACGCCTCGACGCGGTAGTGCACAACGCCGGAGTCGCGCTCGACGACCCGCCGCGCAGGGAGACCGAGGACGGCCACGAGCTCATGTTCGGCACGAACCACCTCGGGCACTTCGCCTTGACCCGGTGGCTGATGCCGCTGCTGTTGGCTGCGCCGGCGGCCCGCGTCGTGACCACGGGCAGCTTCGCGGCGAAGTCCGAGCGGCTCGACCTGGACGACCTGCAGTCCCTGAAGGCCTACCAGCCCAAGCGCTCCTACGGACGCTCCAAATTGGCGCAGATGTACTTCGGCGTCGAACTCGACCGACGGCTGCGCGCTGCCGGCAGCACGGTGACGAGCGTGGTGGTCCATCCCGGCGGCGCGCTGGACTCGCTCACCCCGTCACGGCCGCCGGTTCATGTGCGAACCACCGGCGCCCGGCTGAGGGCGGCACCTGCGGCCGTCCTCGTGCAAGGCAAGCATGCCGGCGCGTGGCCCGCGGTCCGGGCGGTGCTCGACCCGGCTGTGCGTGGAGGCCAGCTGTGGGGACCGCGCGTCTTCGGCCTGCGGGGTGAGCCGCGACGCGAACGGGTGTGGGACCACCTTGCCGACTCCTCCTTCGCGGCGCGGCTATGGGACACGAGCTGCGACCTGACCGGTGTAGACCCCACTGCCATCTCTGGATAGCCGGGCCCAGGCGAGCCGCCCCACCGAGCACGGCCGGGTACGGCCGGGTACGGCCGGGTACGGCCGGGTACGGCCGGGTACGGCCGGGTACGGCCGGGTACGGCCGGGTACGGCCACCGCAGCTCCGTCGCCGAGGACCGTCCAGAGGTATCACCACGCGTACGACGATCAGCACCGCCCTCGAAACCGATCGCCCGGACCGAAACCGCCTCTCGGCGGGGCACACGGACGCACGTCGTGACCTGCGGCGACACCAATCGTTCCGGCATGTGGCCCGATTCCTACCGGATGGCCTGAAGGGGCTATTGTCCCCCGGTCACGGACGGCAACCGGCTCGTCCGTTCAACCCAGGGGAACCAACATGACTACTCTGAACTCGCTGCGGGCAAGCCTTGCGTCAGGTGAGCACGAGTTCGCCGACACCTTGGCCTTCATCACCGCGCACTACGAGTACGAGCCGCAGGCGTTCCGCAACGGGGAACTGGAGAATGCCGCAGGTGAGAACGAGGGCTCCTGCAAGACGCTGGGACTGGCCCTGTTGGAAGGGCTGAGCGACCAAGAGGCGCTGCTTGCATTCGGTGAGCACTATCGCAGTGTGCTGGCGACGCCGAACGACACTGACCACGGCAACATTCGCAACCTCATGGCCCATGGCCTGGAAGGGGTGAGCTTCGCCGGGCAACCGTTGGCCCGAAAGAGCTGAACCGCGAAGTCCGGGCGAGCACCAACGGTCACGACCACCAACCCGCCTTGAAGGCCTCGCCTCGTGCTCCGGTCGCCGGCAGCACTGCCTACAACGGCAGCGCCGGTTCGGGCCGGGGCTTGCCGAGGCCGGCGCCGCGCACGGCCAGCACGTGCTCGCAGCGCCCTGCCCGCGGGGTGAAGGCGGCGTCGGTGCACGTCTTCATGGAGCTGAAGAACCGCTTCCCGTCGTGTGACTGAGGGGTGGTTCCCCAGGTGGAGGTCTCGTAGGCGCGCATCGCCCACAGTGTCATGTGGGCTGCGTAGCCTTGCCTTCCCGGAGGTCGGTGACGCGGATCTTGGCGATGAGCCCCTACTCGCAGAAGGAGCAAGTCGCCCAGGTCAGCTGTGCGATGAACCAGAGCGGAGAAAGGCCTCGCACTGACCGACTCCCGAGCGGTAGCCGACCGGACCGGCATCGGCATGACCCAGTGAGAACCTGGCGCACCGTGAGCCGGGTGACCTGACGGGGGCGCCGGTCGGAGGAGCGCCCTTGAGGGACCGGCACGACGCGGAAGTCCACCCCATGACCGAATCCAGCGCCGCGCCCGGGAACGCACACGATGCCCTGTCGGCAGGGCGCGGCTGGCTGCGGGACGCCCTCGCCCCGGCGGCGACCGGCGGCGTCGATGCCTGGACCGGCCCGCCCCGGGAGCCCTCCCCGCCAGCCTGCGCGAGCGCGCGGCCGAACTGGGCGGCCGTGTCCCCCGGCCGTCGCCGGCCCCCGCCCCGACGACGAGCGGATGTTCCTGGAGAAGGCCGCCGCGCTGCGCGCCGAGGCCGACCTGCTGGAGCAGAACGTGAAGGTTGCAGCCGCAGTGGCCGACGGGCCCGAGGCGCTGCAGAAGCGGATCGATCGGGCCGTCGCCTTCATCGGCACCCGCCTGGGCGAGAACGACGCCGTCCCCGGTTCCGCCGCTCCCTCGGCTGAGCCCTGGGCTACGCCGAAGCCTGCCCAGACCATGGCCAACTCAACGGCGTTGTAGAGCAGTTGCCCTGCATCTGCTCCGAGGCCGAGGCACGGCAAGCACCCCGGCTACTTCAAGGAGGCGGACACTTCGACACGGAGCCGCCCAAGGGGTTAGGCGCGCGGCGAACGCGCCCGTGATCCCGTCCTCCGTCGCCAGCAGCCGGCGGCCCGCCGGTACAGCGGTCACCAACGGGCGCAGCGCCACCATCGCGGCCGCCTGGACCGGTACGAGCCACAGGAACCGTGAGCGTCTCGCGTCCGTGCCGCTTCGCGTAGTCATGGCACCCTGCCGCACTAGTCCCCAAACCTGACCAGAACCTTTGGGGCTGGAGGCTAGTGAACGAACACTGCCACGGCTGTCACAGCCGCAATGGGTGTGATCACCACCAGCCATCCGCTCGGGCGAACGCCGTCGCCCGCGAAGGCCGCGACGAGCAGCAACAGGGCCACGGGGATGAACAGGAACATCCCGACGGCGGCGCCGATCACGGCCCAGGCCAGCAAACCCATCCCGACCACGAGGCAAGCGCCGGCAAACACCTTCGGCCGATGGACTGCCGCGCGCGTTGATGGGGGTCGCGATCTGCCGCCGACTCCGAGCCCCTTCCCCCGACAGAGCCTCCCGCCGCCGAGGCGGGCAGCGCGGCGGTTGCCGGGCTCGCGGCCGTGGAGCGGTGAGCGCCCTGGCGGTGGAGGCCGCCTGCGCGCGCCGCGCCTGCCCCGTGCCGTACTGGTCCAAGAGAGGGGAATAGGGATTTCCAGATGGGAAGGGGTCGACGCTGGTGAGCGCCGTCCTTTCCATGACCGCTTCACGGGTTGTGGCGCCAACTGCTTGTGGACACCGGCCCGTGAATGCCACTAATGCGGGACCATTCGCGCCCGCGTGCGGCAGTGTCCCCCGTGCGCCCCGTGGAGGCATCGTTCCGCGACGCCTTGACTCCCGCGCCCGGTTTGAGGGGCACAGCCACGCCCCGCCCGCGCCGCCGGGCCCGCCGTTCGACAAGGCCGCCTGACCGGGCGCAGCAACGGTGGTGGAGGTGGGCCGGGAACGAGCCGCGACCTGGGAGACCAAACAGCCGGTACGCGGGCGCGGGCGGCACCGACGGCGGTGTTGCCGGAGAGCGGAAGGTCGCCCCCTCCTATAACCCCTAACGAAATGGGATGGCGGATGTGCCCCGGCCAGGGCGAGGATCTCTCGGTACTCGCCGATGAAGGAGCAGCTGTGAACGACATTGTTCCGAGAGAGCTCATCTCTCTCGCAGATGACGAGGGGAACAGCGTCACCGTCAACGTTCTGGGGCGTGATCCCAGGTGGTCCGCCGGGCTGGAAGCCGAGATCGTGGTCGAGACGCCTTTCGTGTCCGGCCGTGTTGACTTGGCGCTGTACACCTTGCGACTGGAGAGCTGGGCGGATGCGCTGAACCGGCTCGATGCTGGCGAGGATGTCGCCTGGATGGAGATGAGCCGTGGCCCGTCGATCTTCATCCAACTCACCGGCGAGCGTGATTGCCCCGAGGTGATCGTGGAGGACGAGTCGGGGTCCATGGTCACCGTTCGAGTGCCGCTCGTGCCGCCGGACGGGTGGATTGCTGACCACAAGGAGCGCCTGCAGCAGGTGATGAAGTACTGGGTTCCGCTGTTGTCAGTCTAGAGAGACAAGCCTCCGCCAGCAGATGAGCGCGCATCCAAGGGTAAGGGAGGCTTCATGGACGTCGTCGCGAATCTCCCAGCGGATCCGCAGGCGACGGAACCAGTGCAGGTGGGCGAATGCGCGCTCCACGACCCAGCGGCGGGTGCCGAACCCGGAACCGTGCTCGGTCCCGCGGCGGGCGATCACCGGTTTCACCCCAAGCTCCCACACGAGACGGTGGTACTTGTCGTGGTCGTACCCGCGGTCCCCGAGCACGACGTCCGGGCGACGCCGGGGCCGGCCGCGCCGCGTTTGCCCCGCACTGACGGAACGGCTTCGAGCAGCGGAACGATCTGGGTCACGTCATTGCGGTTGCCGCCGGTCAAGGTCACAGCGAGCGGGATGCCGGTGGCCTCGGTGATCAAGTGGTGCTTGCTGCCCGTTCTAGCCCGGTCAACAGGCCTTCGTCCGGTCTTGGAGCCCGCTTTGACGCCCGGATGTGAGAGCCGTCGACGGCTGCCCAGGAGAAGTCCAGCGCGTTCACGCTGCGGAGCTCGGCGAGGAGGACCGCGTGCAGCCTGGGCCGCACACCGGCCTCCGTCCACTCGGCCAGGCGGCGCCAACGCGTCATGCCCGAGCCGAAGCCGAGTTCCTGCGGCAGGTGTTCCCAGGCAATTGCGGTATGCAGCACGAACAGGACGCCCTGGAACACCAGCCGGTCAGTATGCCGCTTGCGCCCCGGATGACTGCTTTCCGAGAGGACCAAGCGGACGCCGGCCCGGCGGCGTCAGCTGTCGCCGGTCCACACCTCGGGGCCGCCACCCTCCCACCGGACCGGCCCGTCCTCGGACAGATCCACATCCTCCAGCCCGACCCGCCGCAGGAACTCCGACACATCCGCGGGCGTGAACGCCCGGCCGAGGTCCGCGTCCACGCCGAGCGCGTGGACGGTGACCTTGCGCCCGCCCTGCGGCGACACGGGATGGATCACGATCTCCGTCTGGT
Source organism: Streptomyces sp. NBC_00273 (assembly GCF_036178145.1). NCBI lineage: Bacteria > Bacillati > Actinomycetota > Actinomycetes > Kitasatosporales > Streptomycetaceae > Streptomyces > Streptomyces sp. NBC_00273. The sequence goes on from NZ_CP108067.1 coordinate 740,719, forward strand.
CCGCCATACATCCACAGTGCGGCGGGCCGGCCCACACGGCATCCGGAGTCCACCCCCGTCGCGGCGTTCGCGGGTCGCGAGGGCACAACAGACCTTGACGTCCCCTCAGAACTTTTGGAGGGACAGCGTTTGAAGGAAGGCAGCCGGGACAGACGCGTGGACCCCGGCGCCGGCGCTCAGACCGCCGCCCCCGGGCAACGGACCCGACGGCAGCGACCCGCATGATCAACATCGATGAGTTCGGCGGTCACAGGCCGCGACCACGACTACCTGCCAGTGCCCGCCAGGTGGCCCAGGGCAGGTGGTCAGCGCAACGGACCCGCCTCCAGGGTGCTGCTCCATCGCGGGTGCGGCACTCCCGTGCTCCGGCACTGGGCCACCGGGGCGATACCCCGTAATCGTGCCGCCTGCACCCGCATCCTCCCCGGGGCCGGCGTACGTAATCCCGTCCTCAACCCGGGCGAGGCGGTGCCGCGCAGTCGGGCGGGCCTGACCACCGACACCCTCAGCGGCCCGTCCGGGACGGGCCACGAGCGGCTCGATCACCGCAAACGGTGTGCCGAACCGGGCCCGCGTCTGCGGTACCGGGGACCAGCGGGACGCGGGATAATCAGGTACATGACCATGTCCCCCTCCCGCAACGCGGCGCAGTCGGCAGCCAAGGTGCTCGACGCCCGGTACACGAGCCGGCTTCCCGCTTCACCGGAGAAGCTCGCAGGTCTGCGGCATGAAGTGGTCGAGCTGCCCCTGCACGTGGCCCGGCCCGGGCTGCGAGCCTACGAACTCGACCCGCCCCGCCTGCGCATGGGCCTGTACCGGACCATCCTGGCCGAGGGGCAACACGAGGACCTTGTGACCCTGCGGAACTGCGACCTCCCCTTGGCCGAGTGGCCCGTTCTGCGCACTCCGGTCAGCAGACACGTGCAACAGGTCCGGGAGGAAGCCTTCCCCGACCTCGCGGGCGCGGGGTCTGTCGCCGCGTGAAACTGAGCGACCTGCACCGCCGGCTCCTGGCCGCTGTCATCGACATCGGTACGCCGTATCCCCTCGTGATCGCTGGCGGATACGTGATCCAGGCCCACGGACTCGTCGAGCGTTTCCATCAGGACCTCGACGTCGCCACGGCGAACCCGGCACCCATGTCGGCCGACGTCGCCGCTGCCGCCTTCTCCGTTGAATTCCCGGTGCCCGCATGGGGTGTCGGCGTCAGCAGGGTCCGGGAGTTCGTCGCGGACTACCGTGCCTACCGGCAGCTCCATCCACTGTGGCGGGACATGACCCAGGCGTTCCCGGAGAGGGTGTTCCTCCCGACCGACCCCCGGCAGGCTCGTTGGTCAATGCGCACTCTGCCTCGTCTCGTCGGCCGCCAAGTGGCCGAGATCCGCGACGGGCAGCTGGCGCGCCGGCAGTACTACAACGGCAAAGCGGCAGAGACCGCGCACTCGCTCGGCGAGGGACCGGGGCTCACCAGAGACGACCTGGAGGCAGTGATCGAACCATCCCAGCTCGCCGCCGCCCTCCGTACTCGCGCTACCGGAGCCGGATCCGGCACCGGCACCGACCAGGGGATTCCACAGCCGCTACTCCCCCACGACCCAGCGGCCGGCGCCATCATGTGCGAAGCCGACTGGCTCACCCGCGTGGCGGAGGCGTACGGCACGTCACAGGTGGCGGCCGCGCCCCTCTCGGACACTCGGCTCGCCGACGACGCGGTGATCGCGTGACCATCCCCATCTTCGACGACGCTCTGATGACCGACCCGCATGGCCGATACGCGCAGCTGCGCGGCGCCGGGCCGATCCACGAGACGACGACGCCCGACGGGGAAGCCGTCTGGGTCATCACCAGCTATGCCGAAGCCCGCGCAGCTCTGGCCGACCCTCGGCTGTCCCTCAACAAAGCGAACGCTCGTACCCGCAACTCCTACCAGTCCTCCATGCCGCCGGAGCTCGACGCCCACCTGCTCAACATGGATCCACCCGACCACACACGTCTGCGGCGACTGGTGTCCAAGGCATTCACCCCCCGCCGCATGGCCGACCTTCGCCCGCGCATCGAAACCCTGGCCGACGAACTCCTCGACGCGGCCCCGGCAGGCCCGAACATCGACCTGATGGACGTACTCGCGAACCCGCTCCCGATGAACGTCATCTGCGAGCTGCTCGGCATTCCGGCCGACACACGGCGCGACTTCCGTGAGTGGACCAACACCCTGCTCTCGCCCGCCCCAGGAGCCGCCACGGACTCTCGGACGGCCATGCGCAGCATGTACCGCTACCTCGTCGAGATCATCCATGCCAAGCGGGAGGAGCCCACGGACGACCTTCTCTCCGCCATGATCCAAGCGCGCGACGAACACGACAGCCTGACCGAGTCCGAGCTCGTCTCCATCACTTTCCTCATCCTCTTCGCCGGCTACGACAACGCCGTCCACCTCATCGGCAACACCATCACGGCCCTGCTTCTCCACCCCGAGCAGCTCGATGCCGTCCGCCATGGCACGCTCGCGATCCGCGACGTCATCGAAGAGACGCTACGCGCGAATCCGCCGTTCCCCTTGGGCGTCCGCCGGTTCGCGCTCGAGGACCTCACCATCGCCGGGACTGTCGTCCCGGCAGGCGGGCGAATCTGGATTTCCATCATCTCTGCCAACAGCGACGAGGCCCAGTTCCCGTCCCCCCGCACATTCGACCCGACGCGTACGCCCACCCACCTGGCCTTCGGACACGGCATTCACTACTGCCTCGGCGCCCCGCTAGCCCGCCTTGAAGCAGAAATCGCCGTTGAGACCCTGCTGCGGCGTAGCCCCGAGCTCAGGATGACAGTGGCCTGCGAGGACGTTCAATGGTGGCCCTCGTTTCACAAGCGCGGGCTCCGGTCCCTCCCCGTATCGAGGTGACCCTGCCGCCGCTGCATGCTCCGTGAGCAGCAGGCCCCTGAGGCACTGGCCCCGCCTCGCGCGGAGGGGTCGCCCAAGGCCGGCTGACTGCTGCCGGTGCCTGCCCGCCTGTCTGCCTGTCTGCCTGCCTGTCTGTCTGCCTCGACCGGCTCAAGTGCTCCAGTAGGCTGCGCTGGTCATGGACACGCCCGCCACACCCGAACTGCCCCAGCACGAAGCGATCGCTTGTGGTCCGCCGATCCGGCAGCTCTTCCGAAACGTCATCGCCGACCGCTTGCCGAACGGCATGCCCCTCCAAGCAGCGATGCTGTTCGACTCAGAGACCGATCCCGCCTGGGACGACCGGACCTTCCTCTCCGAGTTCTACAACGAGATCCTCCACCAGGACACCTGTCAGCCCTCCACCGCCGACGGCCTCGCCCTCCTCGCGGCCCTGGCCGTCGACGACCGGATTCCCGCCCGCCACCGGTTCCAAGCCGTCCACCTGCTGTTCAGCGCCGCCACCGTCGCTGAGCGCCACCTCGCCGAGACCTGGCCGGCCACCCCGCAACATGCCGATCCCGACAGCGAGGCCCGGGCCTGCAACGCAGTCCAGTTGCACACCCCGAATCTACTGGCCCGCTGGCAAGGCGAATGCCCCGCAGTTCGGCTTGCACTCGCCGGCCTCGCCGTCGTCTTCCCCACGGACCGCACCCTGCCCGCCCTGACAGCGCGCCTGAACAGCGTCATGAACCAGCACCCCCAGGGCACCGACATCGGTGACTACGTGCGGTTCGTCCTCGTGCTGGCCGCCCAAGACGACAGCCAGACCCTCGCGGTGACCGAGAACCTCACCGAGGCCTACTGGACGGGCACAGCGCGCGGAGTGCCGGCACGGGCACGAGCGCTTCACCTCCTCGGCCAAATGCTGACCAAGGTCGGAGCTGGACTCACCCGGCCACGCGCCGGGCAGTGACGCCCGGCGAGCGCTGCCATTTTCCGGGTTCTGGCACAGGTTCTGCGGTTTGGCCACGTCGAGTGGCTACGGGGCCAGCGGGAGGGATCTGGGAGGTTGCCCGAACATGACTGTCCGTTCAGATGGTTGGACCGACAGTTCGATGCGGTGGAGACCTTCTTCACAGCGCAGCGTTGCAGCTCAACTCCTACCGCGTAGTCCAGATGAGCAGGCCGTTTGTACGCCCGGCCATGTGGTTCGCGTAGTCGTCGCCGCCTTCGCCATGGTGTCGTTTCAAGATCAAAAGGATGACCGGGAGGCCCCCGTTGCGGGGGCGGGCTGGCTGCCTGTGGAGGCTCGGCCCAACCGGACGGGTCAGCCCCGGATGCAGGAGTGACGCCAGGCACGTCCGCCACGATGAGCCAGCCGTCCTCCCCGTCAATCGATGGGTTCGAGGCCCAGGGGCCTGTGCTGTCTGTGGAGGCAGGGCAGTATCCCCACTCGGTGCAGATCGTGGACGCCCTGCTCAGACCCGACGCACCCCAGTCCCCGGCACCGCAGGGCCTGACGCACATCCAGCTCCTCCTGAAGGTCACCGGCGCTCCAGGGCGCCCCATCAAAAAGCCCCGCACCCCCAGGCTTACGAGGGTGGTCCAGTACGACGGCTGCAAGGCGGCCCAGAGGACCGAGACCAAGATCAGCTGCAGCAGCATGGCCGACGGGGGTGAGTACTTCACCGCGGAGCAGATGCGCGCCCAGGACTACAGCACCGGCGTATACAAGCAGATCGGCGACGTGAAGGCTGACACTCCGTACTGGATCGGCGCCTGGCAGCCGGTACCGGAGAAGGCCGGCCTGTCTTGGGGCCCAGCTGTGCCAGGGAGTGCGCAACGGGGCCCCGGGCGCCCGCATTCCGCTCGGGGCCGTACGCCATGACGGCGCGGCGAGCCCTGCAGCCGAGTGAACCGGAGTCGGTCGGGCTGCGACACCCCAGGGCACCCCGCGGAGACGAGCACGTAGCCGTGTACCCGCCTGAGCACATTCGGGTGTACGCCGACACCCTCCACGTCACGGCGGCCGTTGGCGCGTCCGCTGGTTCGATTGTGAGGGCCGAGTTGGTCGGGAGTCGGTCAGGGATGCCGACGGGCGGCAGTGGCGGCCGGGGTGCGGATTCCGATGAAATGACCGAAGTCTCGTATCTGCTCGTCAGCAACATCGCCCTGGGGAATCACCGTGCACCAGCACCGCCGTCCCGCCCACTCCTTACGTGCGGAAGCGGCTTTCCGTGCCCGCCTTGCCGAAGCCGGCGCGCAGCTCCTCGAACCGGCCTGGCTCGGCAACTCCACCCCTCACCGTGTCCGCTGCCCAGCCGGTCACCTGTGTACCCCACGCCCGTCCAACATCCAGCAGGGTCAGGGCCTGTGCCGAACCTGCGCGCGCAAGGACCCGGCCGCCTCGTCGGCCGCCTTCCTGGAACGCCTATCGAACGCCGGCGCGGTCCTCCTCGAGCCCGGCTGGCTCGGTGTCCACGCCCCGCACCTCATTCGCTGCGCCACGGGACACGTCAGCCTCCGACGGCCGTCGGCCCTGCGACGCAGCGGGCGGGTCTGCCGACTGTGCCCCGAAAGCTGACTCCGCACGCCCGGGAATCGACCCATCTGTCGGCTTTGGGGGCAGTGGGAGTCGGTGAACTGACAGACGCGGATCTCTACCCCGGCCGAAGAAGCACGTGGCCTAGAGACGGCATGGCACGGGATCGGTGTTCAGGGCGTGCAGGATCCGGACCGGGCGCTGGGTGACTCCGGGTTCCTCCGCAGCCGCGCGGGGCGTCTTGAGCTGCATCTTCTGCATCTTCTGCAACTGCGCCGGACTGATCGCCCTCCACCGGGCCCGAGCCGCAGCCCGGCAAGCCGGGGCCTCCTGCGAAAGCAGGCCGCCTGATCATTAACAACAAGTGCACGCCCGTCACTTGTAGAGTTACTCCCATGCAACTGGATTTGAACCTGCTCACTGCCCTGGACGCCCTGCTGGAAGAGGGCAGCGTCGGCGGCGCCGCAGCCCGACTCCACGTCACCGCGCCGGCGATGAGCCGCTCCCTGGGCCGTATCCGCAAGGCCACCGGTGACCAGATCCTCGTCCGCACCGGCCGCAGCATGGTCCCCACCACCCGCGCGCTGGCCATGCGCGCCCAGGTCCACGCCCTCGTGCAGCAGGCCCACCAACTCCTTTCCGCGCAGCAGGAACTCGACCTGGCGGCTCTGGAGCGGGTGTTCACCGTGCGCTGGCACGACGCCCTGACCGCCGCTTGCGGCACCGCCCTGTTCACCGCCGTCCATCGTCAGGCCCCAGGCGTCCAACTACGCCTGTCCCCCGAACCAGGCACGGACACCCCCGAGTTGCGCCGCGGCGAGGTCGACCTCGAATCGAGCTCAAGTCCGCCGACGCTCCCCGACATCCGCCACCGCCTCATCGGCAGGGACCGCTTGGTCGTCGCCGTCCGACCCGGCCACCCCCTCGCCGACGGCCCGCCGAGCCTCGAGCGCTACGCGGCCGCCGGACACCTCACCGTCTCGCGGCGCGGACGCCTGCTCGACCAGATCGACGACGCCCTGACCACACGGGGCCTCGAACGACGCGTCGTCGCCGCCGGACCCACCACCGCGTTCGCACTGCAACTCGCCCTCGACACCGACCTGGTCGTCACCCTCCCCGACGCGGTCACCCGCGCGGCCCGGGACCAACTCGGCCTGGTCACACTGCAGCCGCCGCTCCCGCTGCCCGACGTCCCCCTGTACCTGCTGTGGCACCAGCGCTACGACGACGACCGCGCCCACGCCTGGCTGCGAGACGTTGCCACCGAAACCGTCCAGGCGCTATTCGCACCTCCGCCCACCTCTCAACAGCCCCTCACCCACCGGAAGTGACGGGCACGCCCGTGGGAAGGCCTGCCGCAGCTGACTCCAGAACTCGGCGACCAGACTTCTGAGTGCCACCCCGGGGGTCCCGCACGATCCGCATGTTCCGCACGCGGTCATCGGAATCACCTCCTCGCCCGTTTCCCGCACTCGCTCCGGGCCGGACAGGATCGCTGGGCGACGTCCCGCATCACGCCGGTACCCCTGGCGGTGGATCACCGTACGCGGCCACCCGGGTCGCGGCAGCCGAGACGCCCTGGGCCCTCCGTTGGCCCGACCGATCAGGCGCTCGCGGGGAGGGGTTGGCGGTGGTGAACCGGGGCTCAAGGCGTTGGGAGCCGCGTACGAAGGGTCGGTAGGAGGTGCTGCTCGCCGACGGCAGCGAGCCCGGCCCGGTCCGCATCGACGTGGTCAGCGGTCCGAGCATGCCGCCGTCGCGCAAGTGGCACGCCTACGACGGCCGGAGACCACGCTGGTGGCCTACCTGTTCGGCCTCGCCCCTGACGGCTCCGCCCGCATCATCACGCACGAGCCCTGCACCCTCACCGGCCCCACGGCCGGCCGGCCTGTCGAGGTGTCCTGGGGCCCCTAACTCGCCCCTGGCCACCCTGCACCCGAGCTCCACCGCCGGCACCGAGGTGCCCGGACTCGCTGCGGCCGGTAGTCGGGGAGCACGCAGGCGTTGCCCGGGGCTCGGCGGGTTGTTCAAGCGCCGTGCTGGGCGAGGAAGGTCGTGATGAGCTTCTGCCATTCCTCGGGGCGTTCCACCATGGGCAGGTGGCCGGTGCGGATCTCCACGAGCTGGGCGCCGGGGATGGTGTCGGCGAGTTGGCGGTGCAGGCGGGTGGAGGTGAACCGGTCCTGGGTGGTGGAGATGACCAGGGTGGGTGCCTTGATGTGCGGCAGGTCGTCGCGGACGTCGGCCCGGGGGGCCAGCTCGGCGTGCTCGGGGGTGCCGGCGGCGACGCTGGCGGCGGTGAACCCGATCGCCTGCTGGAGCTGCTCGGCCGGCATCGCCTCCAGTGCGTCGGCGCCCAGGGCCATCATCGTCAGGTACTCGGCCAGCACTTCGCGCTCGCCCGATTCGGCCAGCTTGCGCCAGATCGGCAGGGCGAGAGCGAGGTGGTTGTCCCGGTAGGGGAAGGTCGCGGTCAGCACGAGGGCGGTGACGCGCTCGGGGTGGCGGGCGGCCGCGCGGATGGCGACGGGGCCGCCGAGGGAGTAGCCGGACAGTGCGAAGGTGTCCAGGCCTTCGGTGACGGCGGCGGCGACGAGCTGGTCGGCCAGGTCGTCCAGCGACAACGGCGTGGTGGAGCGGGGGGGTGTCCCCGCTGCCGGGGTAGTCGACGCCGACGACGGTGTGGCGGGCGGCCAAGCCCTCCAGGATCGGTCCGTAGGTGCCGGCCACGCTGCTGCCGGCACCGTGGGCGAGCGCGAGACCGGGGCCGGAGCCGAGAACGGTTCGGGCGAAGGTGGACTCAGGCAGGGTGCGTATGGACATGGGCATTCCAATCTGCGGATGTGGGGATCGGGTCGTACGGTGCTCGGGCCGCCGGCGAAGCGGCTCCGGTGGCGGCGGCAGGGCCCGGCCGTCGGGGTTGAGCGCGTAGGTGTCGGGGCCGGTCGGGAGCCGGTCGTGGGTCAAGCCGGGCATCGGGCGGTCCGCGCTGCCGGTCGGCGAGGGTTGTGGTGCTGATGCGGGCTACGGCGGTGCGCCGTTCGGCGAAGCGAATGGATCGGCCCGGGGATCACCGACGGCGGCCCTGGCGCCGCGCCCCGGGCCGCGCCCCGCGCCGCGGGCCTCGCTCCGGGGCCGCCTCGCCCGCGCGAACAGCACGAGGCGGCCGCGTCGGGGTTCAGGGCAGCAGGACGGCCTTGCCCCGGTTGCGGTGGGCTTCCAGGTCGGCGTGCGCAGCGGCGGCCTGCTCGAGCGGGTAGGTCCGCCAGATGGGCAGGGTGAGCATGCCGTTGGCGGCCAGCTCGACCAGCTGCGGAAGGGCATCCTCGGCCTGATCGGTGCTGCCTGCGCTGAAGCGGACGCCGTGCTGCGCGGCGGCCATGTCGGCGATGGTGATGACGCGTGCGCTGTCGCCGGCCAGGGCGACGGAGTCGGCGAGGACACCGGCGCCGGAGGCGTCGAGGACGAAGTCGACTCCCTGGGGCGCCGCGGTCCTCACCCGCTCCACCCAGCCGTCGCCGTAGCGGACGGCGGTGGCTCCGAGGGCAGTGACCCGCTCGATGTCGTGCTCGCCAACCGTCGTGATGACGGTGATGCCGCGGGTGACGGCCAGCTGCGCCGCGATGACGCCCACGCTGCCGCCGGCACCGTGGACGAGCAGGGTCTGCCCCTTGCGCACGCCCAGCTGGGCGAGGACACGGAACGCGGTCCGGCCGACGGTCACCAGCGATGCTGCGACCTCCCAGGACAGTGCTGCGGGCTTGGCGACCGGCTGCTCCACCAGCGCGTACTCGCTGTAGCTGCCGCCCGCGGTGGCGCCGAGGACCTCGTCGCCCACGGCCGCGTCGGCCCCCTCGCCGACCGCGTCGACGACACCGGCTGCGTCCAGTCCGGGGACTACGGGAAAGTGCGCCGGGATGGCCCCGGCCATCAGGCCGGAGCGGATCTTCATGTCGAGTGGGTTCACGGAGGCGGCCCGCACTCGGATCCGGACCTGGCCCGGACCGGGCTCCGGCGCGGTGACCTCCGACAGTCGCAGCACCTCGGGCGTGCCGTACTCGGAGAAGGTGATCGCTTTGGACATCAGGAACTCCCAGGTAAGGGCCCCGCTGACGGAGCCGTCGCTCAAGCGGTGAGGGTGGGGTAGTCGGTGTAGCCGCGGTGGTCGCCGCCGTAGAAGGTGGCCTGGTCCGGGGCATTGAACGGACCCCGGGCAGCGAGGCGCCGGGGCAGGTCGGGGTTGGCGAGGAACAGCGCCCCGTAGGACACCATGTCCGCGCTCCCGTCCTCGATCAGCTCGAGCGCGTCGAGGCCGGTGACGTCGGGGTGGGTGAACGGGTTGAGGACGAACGTGCCGGGCCATTCCTTGCGCAGCTGCGAGGTCAGTGCAGAGTCGGGGCCCTCCATCAGGTGCAGATAGGCGAGATCGAGACCCGCGAGCCGGTCCAGCAGGGCCCCGTAGACCTCCCCCGGGTTGTCCTCAACGATGTCGTTGTAGCGGTTTCCGGGCGAGATCCGCAGACCGACCCGCCGACCGCCGATCGCCTCGGCCACGGCCGTGACGACCTCGACGGCGAAGCGGATGCGGCCCTCGGCCGATCCTCCCCAGGCGTCGGTGCGGTGGTTGGTGTTGTCCGCGAGGAACTGATGGATCAAGTAGCCGTTGGCGCCGAGGATCTCCACACCGTCGAATCCGGCCTCGACGGCGTGGTGCGCCGCGGTCGCGAAGTCGGCGACGGTCTGCCGGATCTCTGCCTCGCTCAGCTCCTTCGGCGTCACGAAGTCCTGCGGCCCCTGGCGGGTGTAGACCCGCCCCTGGGCGGCGACCGCCGAGGGCCCCACCGGCGTCAGCCCGTCGGGCAGCAGGCTGGGGTGGCCGATCCGCCCGGTGTGCATCAGCTGCGCGAAGATCACCCCTCCCTCGCGGTGCACGGCGCTGGTCACCGTCCGCCACGCCCGCACCTGGCCCGGCGTGTGCAGGCCGGGGGTGTCGGGGTAGCCCTGGCCTACGGGCGAGGGCTGGATGCCCTCGGTGACGATCAGCCCGGCGCCGGCCCGCTGCGCGTAGTAGGTCGCCATCAGCTCGGTCGGCTCCGCGCCCGGACCGTGGGCGCGGCTGCGTGTCATCGGCGCCATCACGACTCGGTTAGCGAGGCGTGTGCCGCCCAGGACGATCGGATCGAAAGCAGTGGTCATGGTCGCTCCCTTGGGATGAGTGGCGCTCTGCGGTGCGGGCGTGCCGTGGCCCACATCTGCCGTTTACTGTCCGAACAAGTAATTTACCTGTCTGAACAGTAAACCTGCTTCCTGCGACCTGGCAAGCCAGGCGGAAAGCGCCATCGACCTGTCCTTATGCGTCGCTCGACGGGCAGAACAACTACTGATGAACGTGGATGGAGGTAGAGTTCTCCTGTCCAAACAGGAGAGTGGGGAAGAGATGGCCGAGTCCGCATCCGAGGTCGGGCAGGATTCAGGAGCGACGGAACGGAAAGCCACCGTGCCGGTCCCCGGTGCGGCCGCCGGCGGACCGATCAGTCATGCGATCTTCCGGCTGGCACGGCTGCACCGCATGTTCGCGGGTCAGCTACTGCGCCGCATCGGCCTGCACCCGGGCCAGGAGCTGGTCATGATGCACCTCTGGGAACTCGGTCCCCAGCGCCAGATCGACCTGGTACGCCTGATGGACTCCGACGCCGCAACGATGACCCGCACGGTCCGCCGCCTGGAACAGGCCGGCTTCGTCCGCCGCCGCCCCTCGCCCACCGACAAGCGCGCCTCGCTCATCGAACCGACAGCGGCCAGCCACGCCCTGCGCCGGGAGGTGGAGCGGGTCTGGAGCCAACTCGAGGACATCTCGGCCACGGGCCTCTCGGACGACGAGCGCGCCGACGCCCTCGCCACCCTGGAACGTCTGGAACAGAACCTCGTACGCGCCGACGCCCAGCCCCCGGAACCGAACACGGAACACTAGGAGCCGCGGGGTACAGCGCCGCTGAAGGTCCCGGGCGCCGGTGCCTGCGCACGCTTCGGCCGGCGCGCGGCCTGGACAGACGCCGACAAGTATGCCGGCCACCAGGCGCCGGGGCCGGCGGCGCCGCAGGCGCGGGCGGCGGGCGTGCACTGCAACGCCTCGAACGACAACCCGCCCGCCTCAGTGTCCCGGACGACCAGTTCGCCATCGAGGACCAGGCCGGGCGGGCACTGCACCTCGCGGAACAGCGCCTCGCAGCGGGTCTCCACCGGAACCGTGCCGCCCGGGCTGGCCGCGGTGAAGACGAGCGCCCGGTGACCGTCCAGCTTCTGCTCGTACGCCACCCCCGGCCCGCAGCGCCGCCGGCCCGGCACGGGAACCCCGACGCGTCTGCGGGCGGCGTGAACGCGCTGCCGAGGTCCGCTTCCACGCCGAGCGCGTGCGCAGCAACCCTCGACGCCCTCGACGCCTCCTCAGACCTAGGACCAGCTCGGCGCGCTCGGCCTGCTCCTCAAAGCCGCCGCTCTGTGGACGACTCGCCATCTGGACGCCGTCGTCGCGGAGTTGCGGGCGCTGCCGGCCGAGGAGCCCGAACACTACGCCGCGGACGGGGACTGCGCCCGCCGCGCGACTCGGGGCATGCCGGAGCTGGACGAGAACGACAACGGGCAGGAATGAGCATCAGGAGCCGGCCGGGCCCGACCCGTGAGCGGTGTTCAGGTATCGCGCCGGCGACGGAACTTCGCCTCGAGTAGATCGGTGAAGATCCCGATGGGGTCGTCCCAACCGCCATTGCTCCAGTCACCGTTGACGTTGGTGGTGACCATCTGTTCGCCATCACGAGCGCCGTAGGCGTAGGACCACGATCCGAAGAGCGCACCCCCCATGCCCCAGACCGTTTCCCCGCAGGGCAGTGTCACTGAGGAAACGCCGAGGCCGTAGGCGGCGTTGGGAATCCAGTCGCGGGTGGGCACGGTGGTGAACATGTCGCCTTGTTGGTCCGGTGGCAGTATCCGGCCCCCCAGCAGGGCGGCGAAGAACCGGTTGAGGTCCCCGGCGGTGGAGATCATGCCGCCGGCTGCCCAGAACATGGATGGATCAAGCTCGGTCGCGTCGTGGACCGGCGCACCGGGGTCGGTCTGGAACAGCTTCGTGTAGTGCCGGGAGTGCGGTCCGTGGATCGTCGGGTCGCTGCCGTGCGGCAGGTACGTACCGGCCAGGCCGAGGGGGCGCGAGATCCTCCCCGTGATCTCCTCGGCAAGCGCGCGGCCGGTGGCCCGTTCGACGATCACGCCTGCAAGGACGTAGTTGGTGTTGGAATACGCCCAGCCCGAACCCGGTGTGAAGGTGGGCGGATGGGACATGGCGATCTGCACCAGCGACTCGGGCGGGTGTGTCTCGTACCGGTTCAGCGCTTCCTGGTCATCGATGTAGTTGAAGATCCCGCTGGTGTGGTTGAGCAGCATCCTGATGTTCACCCTGGCACCGTCGTGGTGATGGCCATGGACCACGCCGGGCAACCACTGTTCCACGGTGTCGTCCAGGCTCAGCCTGCCTTCCGCCACCAGCTGCAGCACGACGGTGGCGACGAACGTCTTGCTGATGCTGCCGATGCGGAACCGGTCCTGCGGTGAACGCTTGCGGCCGCTTCGGGTGTCGGCCACTCCTGCGGTCCCGAACCACTGCCGGTCGCCGTCGCGAACCTCAACGAGCATGCCTGGAAGGCCGCCTTGAATCACGGCTTGCTGAAGTAAGCGCTCGACCGCCTCGTAGCCCTCGCCCCCTGAGGCAGGCGCGGACTGAGGGGCCGCGCCCCCTCCTCCGACCGGTTCGACGCCCGATCGGCCGTTGTCTGCATGAGCGGTGTGTTGGTGCATGTGGTCCTCCTCGTCGCGTGTGACGCATAGATGACCGCCTGGCCCGTGTCCACAGCGTGATTCACTGGCCCACCCGCCCTCACCAGCGACTTTGCACCCGGCGGAGCGTGCGATCCATCGTGCACGCCTACAGGACCCAGTGCACATCACGGCAGGGGCACTGCCGCGGGTGAACTGGCAGTGTCGGCTGCTTCCAGCGGTCACTGATCCTGGCTGGTGAGCGTCTGCCGAACGCGGTCCGCCAGCTCGGCCTGATCGACACCGGCCAAGGCGAGAGCACGTGGCACGGTGCCGATTTGAGCCTGCAGGATCCCGAGCAGCAGATGCGCCGACCGTAGGTCCTTCTTCCGGGCGGAGGCGAAGCTCCGCTCCAGGGCGAGTCTGGCGGACGCACCCAGCTTGGGCTGCCGGGAAACGGGGCTCGGCCTGGGGAGGTCATGGGTGGCCGGAGACACTCCAACCATGCTCAGGCTGTGCTCGAACTCTCGATCCAGTGCGTCGCGGACAGCAGCGCGATCGAGCCCGACCGAAGCCAGGGCCTGCTGTGCGGTAGCCCCCTGATCGGCGGCGAGCGACAACAGGAGATGGTGCGCGTCGATCGTCGCCGACCCGTCTTCCTGGGCTTCGTGCATCGCCCGCACGATGACCGCGTGCAGGTACTTGTCAAACGCGCTCATCGCCGCGCCTCCTCAGCTTGACTCCGGCGGCGATGAGCCGCTTGGCGTGCTTCTTGTGGACGGCTTGGCGGGTGACACCGAGCGCCTCGGAGACCTGCGGCCAGCTCCAGCCCGCCCGCATGGCCTGCTCGACGGCGGCGTCCTCCAGTTGATCGGCAAGACGCCGCAACGCCACGACGGCCGCCAGGGCGTCAGCGGGCTCATCAGGAAGGGGACTCTCACCAACGGACATGTAAGCAACTGTAGTTGACTAACGAAGATAGTCAACCCGAGTTGCTAGTGGCTGGGACAGGTTTCGGTGATCCGTCGGAGGCTCGTGATCACGGCAGCGGACCGGGCAGAGGGATGGCCCAACGCAGACCTACGATGCTTCCCCTCTATGGGGTTCCGGGTCTGGGGTGGTAGAGGCACCCGGCAGGTACAACGAGAGCGGGGTTCGGGCCCGCGGCCAGCACGTGTCCGCTGGGCCGGTGGCGGTCCGACCAGCGCCGCGCCTACCACGACCGGCGAGCGCGCGGCCGAGTTCGGGGAGCTGGGGATCGGGTGGGACACCACCGACGCCGCGTTCGAGCAGAACCCTGCCGCCGCGCGTGCGTACTTCGAGCTCCACGGGGCCCTCGCCGCCCGGCAGGCGCATCCGTCCTCGACATCGCGATCGCGTCGTCGGACGGTGGCTCGCCACCCAACGACGGAACCGGGACCGGCTGGGCGAGGAGGAGCAGCAGCGCCGGCTCGGCGAACTCGGCGTGAGGCTCGGAGTACGGCTCAGCAAGACCAGGAGCAGGCGGGACAGGTCAAAGAAGGGGCTCGGGAAGATGCTCCTCGGCTCCATCGAACCGTTCCAGTTCCCAAACAACTCTGTTGCCCCACCGACGCCGCTGGTGTGAAGATCTGCCAGCGATTCGAAGGAGTACCTGTCATGGCCTACGAGGCCCTCACCGTATGTCTGTCTCCAACGGACGTACAGCAAGTCCGTGATGCGGTCAGGCGGGCCATGGCCCCGTTCGACAGGATGTCGGAAGACGTGCCGTGGGAACAGGCGGAATGGGATCTGTGGTCCCTCGGTACCGGCCGGGCTTCCTTCGCGGTGCGGCCGGGGGCGGAGTCCGACTCCCAGCTGATGCGGATCGTGGAGCCCCCGAGCCATTCGGCGCGGGTGCCCCTGCCCCCGTCGCGGTGCGACGGGGTCCGCGCCGGCTCCTGGACCTCGACACCAAGCGGGACGCGGTCGCCCGTCAGGCACACGCGGAATGGCGGGCGTGGAACGACTTCGCGCGGGCCTTCCCGCCGGGCCGTCCCATGCACGAACTCCGATGGGAGTACAACTCGGTCCACGGGCTGGGGCCGGATGATCGGTTCCGTGGAACGTACGAGCAGCAGGACGTCATTCGGGCCATTTCCGCGAATCCCGAAGTGGCTGCTCTCGTTGTCGACAAGGGCGACCCGATCCGCTGGTTCGCCGAGCCGGAGGACGTCTACGTCCGACGACTGAGCGCGGAGGTGAACCCGTCGGACGCGCTCCTCACGTTGGACGGCCGTTGGCTCGACATATCCTCGGATGTGTTCGACGAGGAGACGAAGACGGACGGAAGCTCATACTTCGAGTACGCCGACGACTACCTGCGCCGCGTGCCCGACGACTGCTACCTAGTGAGGGTGCGGTTCCACAACTAGCCTCGACCCGCCCTTGGTGACGGTCCATCGGTTCTCCGGCGGTCGGCCGTTTCGGCTCGTACGCCTGCGGGGTGTCGGAGGGCGGGGTGACGGTCGGATCGGGTTGAGGTCATCCGTGTCGTGGTTCGGCGTTCCGGGAGGGAACCACAGGGTCATGGCGGTCTCCGATGCAGTCCTGGTGGAGGAGGCAGCCGTACTCGTACCCGCAGGTGGCCCCGACCGCCTCGAACGCTGCCGACGCCAGCACGACGGCAGTACGTAGAACGCGCTGCCAGACGGCCGTGGGAGCGCGGGCAAGGCCCAGGGAATGCCCGCTCAGTGGGGGACCGTGGCCGAGGTGCTCCCGAGGCCCTCTCCTGCTCCGAGCCCGCAGGCCGCGGGCCCGGGGCCGCAACGCAACGAAACGAAACGAAACGAGCGTACGCGAATCCAGCAGGGACGACGGTTTCCGCCGCGGCCCTTCGGGCATGTCGGCAAGCGCGCCTGTACCTCTGCCCGGAGCCTGGATGGCGGGTCGGCGCGTCGACTGGCAGCCTGGAGGAGAAGCCGTAGCGGCGGGCCGTGCCACGTGCCGCCACTTGCGCGACGTGGTGCCTCCGCTGCGGGAAACCACTGTTCGTGTTCGCGGGAGGTGGACCTCCTTGAACAGGCACGCTTCTTTCGTCAGAACCGCACGGAGTCTCGCCGTGGCCGGAGTCCTATCGGCCGCACTGGTACCCGTATCGGCCGCACCGGCGACGGCCGCCGCGTGCGACGCGGCGGCCGCTGCCCGAGCCCCGAACAGCAGCAACGACAGCGCCGTACGGAACGCGCTGGTATGCCTCATCAACAATCAGCGCACGCAGAGGGGTCTGCCCGCCCTCACTACGAACCAGGCGCTGACAACTGCCGCGCAGCAGCACTCCGCCGCCGCCGTGCAGCTGAAGTGGTGGGGACCGGGTAAGGATTCGCACAGCAACCCGCAGACCGGTTCGACACCGCAGAGCCGGATCAAAGCCGCGGGCTATTGCCCGAACCCCAGGTCATGGGCCGTCGCCGAGATCACGTACACCGGCTGGGGCGGCTCGGGGACGCCGAATGCCGCAGTCAACTGGTGGATGAACGTGAGCACGTGGGGCCACCGCCAGATCATCCTCGATCCGTCGATGCGAGAGATCGGCGCCTGGGCCCAGCCGGGTTCGGCTGACCCGGCCGGGGCCGGCGCGAGCCAGGCCGGAACGTACGTCGTGACGTTCGGGCGCTGCCAGCAGTGAACCGGTGGGGTTCTAGAGCCACGGATCGTACTGCGCCCTGGCCCGGCGGGGGGGGCGTCTTTGGGAGCAGGGCATAGCAGGACTCCTCGGGGCCACTCGCCGGCAGGAATGGGGCAGTTGCGGCCGCCCGGCTCTGCCGGAACGGCGTGCAGCAGCAGGCCGGAACGGTGGTCCGGCAGGCATAGCACCAAGCTGATGCGCAGCTCGGACGGTGAACGCGCATTGTGTCGTGCCGCCCACCCGGCTGGGGGTGCGCAGTGATCATCGGCGGACTTTCGTCGAGGTGGTCGAGACGGCCCGAGTGACGTCGATCGTGATGCCCCTGCCAGGCAGAACTGCGCCGTCCCCAGCCCACCGCCTGACACTGCCGCGGGGCTGCCCAGGGGCTGCGCGAGGTGGGCCGCCCCACCCGCACGGGAGTGCTGCACGAGCCTGCCTTCTGCAACACCCTCCGGGTCCGTCGACCACTTCTACTTCGCGGCGCACGGGGCCGTGTCGACGGCGCTCTCGACGCGCCTCGTGGTCGCCACGCCGGTGGGGGCAGCCGGCGGCGTGAGGTTCACCGCCGAGCGGCGCAGTGTCCGGCTCCGCCGGAGCGGTCTGTGGAAGGTGCGGGCCCCCGAGCGCCACGCACCCGCCAGCGCCACCGTCCCGGCCACCAGGCTCAGGGACAGGCCGCCTCTCGTACCCGGACTGGTCGACCCACTAGCGGCACGCCGGCGCCGGTACGGCGCCGCCTGCCCGTCATCACCACTGCTCCCCTGTCCAGCGCCTACCGGCCTCGCCCCGCGCCCTGGCGGGCACGGCCAGTTGCCGTTGAGCGAGGACGGCGGCTTCGGCCGAAGCCGGGCCGCCGCGGGGGCCGCGGCAGTGGGGGTGGTAGAGCGGGGGTGGCGGCCGGAGCGGGCGCGGGAGCGGGACTCGGCGGGGAGGCACGGCCTACGGTTCAGCGGGCGCGGACGCGGCAACGGCAGTCGCGGGGGCCTTGGCGGCGGCCTTGGCAACGGCGGCGACGGCGACGGCCTGGTCCACGCCGACCCGGCTTGGTGGGCGCCGGTGAGGATCCTGGCGACGTCAATACCGGCGACGCCATGGCGGACCACCCCGCCCGCCGGTCCTGACCCGGCAGTCCGCCATAGGCCGGCCAGGCCAGGCCAGCGCCAGGCGCAACCTCCCGACCCCGACCGGAACCGGTCGACCACCCGTACCTCGCCCAGCACGGCGAACGACGGTGCGCCGGGCGCGGCCAGCGCCTCGATGGTGAGGCAATGTGCCCGCGGACAGGGCAGCGGGTACGTCGGCGTCGTCGGTGGACCAACCGGACGCGCAACCCTCGGTATCAGCGCCGTCAGCAAGGAGCAGGTGCGGGTCCGGGCGTGACCCAGCACGGTGAGCACGTCGGACTGTGGCTCGCCACCCAACGCCGGGACTTGGGCAAGCTGAGCGCCGCACAGCAGCCAGAACGGCCGTGGCGGGCGGGGCCGCGCGGGCGGTATGGCCATACAGCGGTACGGCCATACAGAAGGGCCTCCAAGCCTTCACGCAGTACACCGCGCGGGAAGGCGGGACGCCGGGGCGGGCCGTCGTCGAACGGTTCCCCGGCGGCACCGAACACCGCACCGACATCTGGATCAGCAACCAGAAGACCCACCGCGACACGCTCCGCGCCCGCCCAACTCTCCGCGCTCGCCGCACTCGGGGTCGACTGGGCGCGGCCGTGCCCGCCGGCACACCCTGAACTCCGCAACTGGCCGTAGGACGCAGAGGCCGGGCCGGGGCCGGGGTCGGAGTCGGGGTCGGGTTCCCCTGCAGCGGTCCATCAAGAAGGGATCAGATGGGCCGGACTTGCTGCGCCTGGGGACCCTTGGGGCCCTGGCCAGTGGTGAACTCGACCCGCTGGTTCTCCTCAAGCGACCGGAACCCGGACGCATCGATCTCGGAGAAATGCACGAACACGTCCGGAGTACCGTCATCCGGCGCAATGAACCCGAACCCCTTCTCCGCGTTGAACCACTTCACAGTCCCCTGAGCCATAACACGCCTTCCCGATCCACCCCAGCCCGCGAACACCGCGGCCGGTAGCAACCCGTTACTCCCCCACCCCCCACAGGCGAAACACCACCCAGGAGTGAACGAGACGAGACCGAGCACGACAACTCCCCCGCCACCCAGCCACACGAGCGCGGGGGCAACTTTCTGAGCTGGTGTTTTGTCGACCCAGGTGGTGATCTCGTGCCGTTGCTTCGGGGCCTTGGAGTAGATGGTGCCGAGGCGGCGGCCGGCCTTTCGGCGGGCAGGCTGTCGTCGCTCAGCGCGCCGGCGATCTCCCGGGCCCCGTATTCGGCGATCCGCCAGCACACCAACAGCGCACGGCGCGGCCAGCGGCTCATCCCTAGCCGTGCCGGTCAGCTGCCCGGCCATCGCGGCCAGGAGCGCGGCCAGCGACACGGCGGCCTCACGAACGACGGACAGGTGCGCGGTCCAATCCGCGAGCGGTCCCGACCGGTCGACGTCCGCTTCGTAGATCCGTGCCGCGAGCTCGCCAGCCCCTCAGCCTGCAGCCGTAGCCTTCCCCACTCCGAAGCCCGGCACATCGTCGACAGTCACGTCCAGGCGTGGGCGTGTGTAGCGCAGCGGGTGGCGAAGACGCCGCCTCGGTCGACGGCGGTGTCGGCGCTGATCTCCGCGACAGGGTCGGGGCAGACCAGGGTCGCCGCGTCGCCAACGCGGGGCACAGCTCCCGGAGCTCCCAGGACCAGGAACACGCCGAGGTGCGGCGCTGGATCTCACCTTCGCGCAGGACCGGTCCAGTACTCCTGGGGGTGCCAAAAGTGGAGACGCCTGAACTGACCCGGGATCGACAGCGCCACCCCACCGCGATCACATAGTCCGGCAACCCGATCCACGGACGGACCGGAGGTGACGTCGTCGCTCAGCTGGATTCGCCCTGCGGACGTAGGACCATGAGCGAACCTTCCAAGGTCGCCACCATGGCAAAGGGGAACCGGTCGACCTCAAGACAGAGCGCAACATCGTCAGGATGGACTCCTCGACGCACCCTCTCCGCCAGTTCGGCGGCGGCGCGTGACTCGGCAGCGCGGCGGAGGAACTCAGCTGCATCCGTCTCCGCCTCGGTGGCTCTCCGGGCGATGTACTGAGCACACGCCAGATCCTCCTCGGCCTGCCCAGCTTCACCGGTGACCACGAACGTGACACTGTCGCTCCTGCGCGTCCGCAAGAGCCGAGCCGTTGCCTCCGCCACCACGAAGCCGGCGCACAGCACCAGCGACGCCTCCTTGACCGCAAGGGCGCCGACCGTTCCTGCCGTGGTCTTCTGCACGACGGTCCGTCCGCCGAGGTCGACGGACCGCAGCATGCCCGGCGAGTTGACCAAGTCGAACCCTGGCGCGGGCGGACCGTCTTTGAGCGCCACCCAATCCGGATGGCGGGCCTTGAGCGCCAGGGCTTCGTCCAGCGACTCAGCAAGAACGATCTTTTCTGCCCCCTGGGCAAAGGCCCAGGCTGCCACGGTGAAGGCACGCATGACGTCGACCACGACCGCCACGGACGGGGCTTCCAACAGATCAGCTATACCAAGGAATCGAGTGTCCATTCGGTCATGATTCCGCATGCCGGCCCCGGCCGTCAGGTGGTTCAGGTGCGCGTCGAGGGCCGCGGGGCCGTCGCTCTCGCCGATGTTCTGCAAACGGGCGGCCAGCAGATGCTCCCGGCGTTCACGGTGACGGCCCGATGGACTCCGGCAGTCATCCGGACCATCTGCGGGAGGATCACTCCCAGGTCGACACCGTCCTGCTCCGACCCAACGAGCCGCCGGGCCGTCTGCGGCCAGTCCGCGCCCTGCATCAGTACGGCCAGGGCGTCGTCGCCGAGGTGACCGCGCAGCTGGCCGGCCGACCAGCCCGGCGCCGTCTTCTCCACGTCCTCGCCGGGCTCCTCCTCCCGGCCGGTGGGGCGTTCTCGGGGGGTGACGCGGCGGACCGCGTCTGAGATCGTCATCACCAGGCGGTAGGCCATCGCCGCGGTCTGCGCCGCCTCCCCCAGCGCCTCCCCCAGCGCCTCGGCGACGGGGCGGCGGGCCCCGGTGCGGTGTACGTGCCACCAGGCCGATACGGGACTTCGCGCCCGGCACCGCGACAGCAGCCCGACCCTTTGACCAGCACGACAGCCCCCTGCCGGGTGAACAGGCCACTGACACCAACCGCACTGACACGAAGCCGAGAGAGCGCACCCGGCGGCCAGGTGGCAGCCGGCGCAGCCCTCTGCGACCGTGTTGAGGGGGGGCTCCACCCATAATCCGCTCCTGCGGTAGGCAAACGCCGAGTGGGGCCCGGCCTGCCGCACGGGAATTACGGAGGCCCGTATGACCATACGGACGCAGAACCCCACCCGTTTCGCGGTCGCCGCCGCGGCAATCCCCCTGGTGATCGCTCTGGCAGGCGGGCCGGTTCAGGCCAACGCCGCCGCACCCTGGCTGACCTGCGCCAAGGGGAACAGCCTTGTCTACGGGTCACCCGCGACGGTCACCCTGACCAACGGCGAGTTCCGGTTCCAGGCGTGCAGGACACCAAGCGGCTCCCTGGAGAGGGTCAAGCTCTCCTACGTCAAGAAGCAGGGGCCGCCTGTCGAGGTCGCCCTCGCCTGGGCATGGTCGACCCGCGACGGGAAGGAGAGCTTCATCCCACCGGAGCCCAACGGCGGGGACCATTTCCCCGTGACGCTTTCCGCCGGGCAAACCCACACGAACGACTTCTCGTTCGCCCCGGCAGGCGCCGACGGCAGCCGCCCCGCTCCCCGCTTCGCCTGCATCGAGGGCATCCTCCAAATCGGCCCTCCCGACACACCGGCGAAGACCCACCAGACAGCGAAGGGCTGCTTCTGAGGTTCGGGCCCGGGCAGCCTGGGCACCACGACCGCTGCGCACGCTCCGGAGACCCCACCGCAGCCGTCGGTGATGTCGGCCACCACGTAGCGGGCCAAGCCGCCGGAGGCTCGATGAGGCGCACGGTCTCCAGGTCGGTCGCGAACCAAGGCAACCGGTGGCGGGCCTGACCGAGGCACGACCTGAATCCTGCGTACTGGCGTCCTGTTCCAAGCCAGCGGGGAGTGGGCGAACCGTCCGGGTCCAGTCCGCGTCGGCGGCCTGCCGGTCGATGGCTTCGGCCCCTTGCGGTCTTCTGAGTTCTCCAGAATCCGCTCCGGGTCGGCCGCGCCGTTGGTGCGGGTTTCCACGGCCTGGTGGTGGAGGTAGTGGGCCCACCGTGTGCGGTGCCTGGATTTGGCAGCCATGGCGAGGCTATTGAGGTCGTCCGGGTGGGTGTGGGCGGTGCGCCAGAAGGAGCCGAGCGGGCACAGGTGCTTGCGGGCGGTGCGGCCGTGCTGTTCGAGGTAGTCGGCGAGGCGGAACACCGGTCCCGTCGCCGGGCCGGACGTCGGAGCGGGCACCGGCCCGCCTGGGGGACGGCGCGTAGGGCGAGCGGTGATGCGACTCAGGAGGGCCTGATTGCCGTGGACGGGGCGGGCAAGGTCGGCGAAGGCGACCTCGGTCCAGTCTTCGGTGAGGTGGTCGCGAACGCAGCACGCTGGCAGGACACCATCCGCGAGAACCGGCCCCGGACCAGCAGACTGGACCCCCTACAAGCCCTACCTGGAGCGGCGATTCGCCGAGGGATGCAGCAGCGTCACCCGACTGCACAGAGAGCTGGTTGCCGAGCAAGCTCCCGTCACCTTCGGCATGGTCCGCGCGCACATCGCCACATTGCGCGGGGCTCTGTCCGCCGCACCGCCGCGGCCGCCGACGGTGCGACAGGTGACCGGCTGACTCACCCGGCACCCGGCGCCCCCTGGCCGACGAAGACTGGGCTGGCCTGAAGGAGGTCCTGGCCCGCTGCCCGGCCTCAGCGGCTTCGCACTGCACCTGCTGCGGGACCTCGACGCCGTGACAGCCTGGCTCACTCTCGACTGGAGCTCCGGCAGCATCGAGGGCGCCGTCAACCGCACCAAGAAGATCAAGAGGCAGCTCTACGGCCGCGCCGGATTCGAACTACTCCACAAGATGATCCTGCTCCAGTGACACCCCACAACGACTCCCTCAGATCTGTGCCAGAACCAGATGGCCCGCCGCCTCACCGGCGAAGCCACCATCTCGTGGCGCGACGCGGTATAGCCAGATGAAATACCAATTACGGGATGAGACATTGGAAGGAAGCGACCTCTGAGAGTGCTTGCCCCTGCCATCGCTCAAATGAAGTCGGAGGCGTGACCGTGCGCCCAGGAGCGGAAGGTGCGAGCTGGAGTTCCCGTTATCTGGTCGAGTGTGAGGTAGGCATCGTCCTCCGGGGCCCTCGTGTCATGGGGTTCGTCTCTGATGCCTTCGATGCCGTCGTAGCTTTGGAACCCGAACAGGAAGTCTGCGTTCGCGGCCGCGAAGCCCCCTTGGGCTCGGTAGAAGTCGCGGGCTTGTTCGGCGGAGACCTGATCGAGCGTGATCTGTTCTCCGATCGCTTCTGCGATCACTGCAACCTGGTCGCGTTTGGTGAGACTTTCCGGTCCAATGATCGTGTCGATCCGTCCGAGGCGGTGTGGGTCGAGCAGGTTGGCCAGGACGACGTCTGCAACGTCGGCCTCATGGACGGGATGCACGATCTGGTCAGGAAAGGGCTCCACAGCTCGGCGACTTGCCTTGATCGCTGGTCCCCATATGAGGAGTGAGTTTGTCGCGAACTCACCGGGACGCACGATGCTCCAATCCAGTCCTGAGTCCATGACGGCCTGCTCGACGACGGCGTTGTACGTCGTGTCGTAGCCGGCCGTTACGGCGGCGGAGGAGACCACAACCACGTGCTCGACGCCCGCCTGTTTTGCGCGAGAGACGACCGCTTCAACGGTCTCAGGGACCGCGATCAGGACGAGTTGCGCGGCACCGTCGAATGCGTGCCTCAATGTGGACGGGTCGTCCAGGTCGCCGAAGACCACGTCCGCACCATCCGGGAGTGAGGCACGTTGCGGGTGTCGCGAGATTCCGCGCACCGCGTGACCGGCATCAAGCAGCCCTGCAACGACCGGGTGGCCGATCGTGCCAGTGGCTCCGGTGACAACAATGGGAGGGGGCTTCCTTAAGTGAGACATAGTTTCTCACTATAAGACGTCGACGTATCATGATGCATCCGAGAAACGGCCGCAGTCCGGACATGCAGAGCCGGTCGCGCGGCCTCTCGCCACCACATCGACCGTGCCGAACGCGGCGGTAACCGCTTCGACATCCACCTCGTCGATACCGGCGAATACAAGTGAGTCCCAGAACAGTGCATCGGTCTGCATGACCAGCACCATCACCGTCCACAACCGACCGCAGCAGCGGCCGAGGAACACCTGACGGAGCGTCCATTCTAATCGTCGGACGACAAGGCGTACGCGGTCTCACACGAACCCGACTCCTCACACTCGAACATCGGGGTAGCGCTCCGCGACGACTCCCCAAGATCTGTCGTCCGTGTCACAGGAGAAGGTGCGCTCGTCCACCGTGTCGCCCGTCGCGGAGTCGTAGACGTACAGCTCGTCGTGGTTCTTCCTGGAGCGGGTC
This sequence comes from Streptomyces sp. NBC_00273, assembly GCF_036178145.1. NCBI lineage: Bacteria > Bacillati > Actinomycetota > Actinomycetes > Kitasatosporales > Streptomycetaceae > Streptomyces > Streptomyces sp. NBC_00273. Next base: position 765,197 of record NZ_CP108067.1, read on the forward strand.
AGGACGGTCACACGGCCTCCTCCCGCGTGCAGAGCCGTGATGCTGCGCCCGGTGCCGAGCGAGTCCGAGCTCCACACCTCGTCCCCGGTCGCCAGGTCGAAGGCGACGACGACGCCTGACGCGACGAGGAGCTTCCCGTCGGCGACGGCGGCATCGTCACCGATGACGTCGATCTGCCCCTGCCGGCGGCCGTCCTGCCCGAAGGCGAGGTAGGCGTGCACGCCGTGCCCCATCGGCTCCTGGACCTTCAGTACCGTCGGTTCGGCAGACAGGAAGCATACGAACGCATCCGCGGCGACGGGTCGCCGGCCGCCCAGCGGAACGGTCCACCGCTCCTTGCCGTCGGTCGGGTCCAATGCGGCGACCTTTGCTTCGGTGCCGCAGGCGCGAGGAAGGCCAGGACCTGATTCGACGCGACGGCGGCCCGGCGGGGGAAGCAGCCCTTCGGCACGGCGGCGTTCCGGCGCGGGGCGCCAGTTCGAAGGTCAAAGGCGCGCAGCGCTTCATCACCGCGGGGGGGGAGGGCCCCGCGCGCCCATATTCGGTTCTGCGTCCCCTTCGTCACGAAGCACTGCAAGTCCGGCCCCGGTAGCGACCGCGTCGGCGGTGTCAGCCGGCTCACCGGAGCCCGAGCCGCGGCCGGTACGCCACAGCTCGCGGCCGTCCCTCAGGTCGATCGCGGCGACGGTGGCGCAGCCTTTGAAAAGGTTGAAGCCCCGCCAGGGCAGAGGGCGTGTGATCATCCGCGCCGCTCGGTTTGCGGGGCCGAGCGAGGGCCAGATCCGGCCCGCACATGTCCTGGGCGACATGGGCCGCAGCTCGAAGGCGATCCGCACCTGGCCGCGGTGCCGCGGAATCGCTCAGCCCCTTGCCGAGCGGGCCGACCAGGTCCGGTAACCGGGTCAAGTGCGGCTGCCGTGGCGGCCGGCCCGCGACGGCGAAGCGCGGATGCGTGGGCATGGGTCAGCTCGTGCCACCGAACACGGCTCATGTCTTTGAGGATCGTCCAAGCCTCCCACCCTGCTTCCGCTGCTCGCCCCCGAGAGAGACCAGTCCGACGCGCTGGCGGTGTTCCCAGATGACCCCGACGTCTGGGGCACCCACAGTGAGCCAGTGCTCTTCCCCCTCGGCTACGAACGTTGTCCGCTCTCGCCTACGTAGCCATGGGCCCCGACCTCCGCCTCACGGTTGCCCACGTGTCCGGGGGCAGCGGCGCGCAGATGTCGCCGAGCGCGAACGCGCCTTCCGCTGTGGTGCGCTGGTGTGCGTCGCGACGATCACACGGCCGTCGCCGTGGGCAGCGATTCACGCCGCTTCGAGGTCCAGCCGGACGCTGTTCGGCACGCGGCCCACCGCAACGAGCAATGTGTCCGCCTCGACCGTCGATCCGTCGTCCAGGGTCAGCGGTAGCCGCCCGGCCGACCTCCGACCTCCGACCGCCGTGACCTCCTGGCCGAGCCGGAGGTCGCAGCGGGAGCGGACCGGGTCGGTGAACCGCTCCCGCACCGTCTCCTCCTGCGGGCCGAGCAGGTGCTCGCCCGGCGCGCCCACCTCGATTCTCACCCAGGGGGCGGTTCCGCTGCGCAGGACAGCTCGATCAACTGTCGTACGACCGTCGTCGGGATCGCCGGGTTTGCGGCCGCGGCCTCGGCGGTGTGTGCGTCGCGGAGCAGGCGGACCAGGGCCGGGATAGGGAGCTGAGGATTCCCGAGGGCTGCTCGACGTGTCTGCGGGGTGGAGTCGAGCAGGCGCAGGACCGTGGCGGGCGAGAGCCTCGGGTCGGCTGCGGCACGTACCCGCACCCGCTCGTCCGGGTCGTCGACGAAACGTTCGGCGAGGCCGGGGGTGGACTCGGGGGATTCGAGGGCCAGCCGGCGCCGCAGCGGATCCGGGTCGTCGGCGAAGCGCAGGAGCGGGTGGCGGGGGAAGTTCGGATGGTTCAGAGCGAGGAAGCGGGCAGTGCGCCGCAGCGCGACCTCCAGCAGTAGCTCGGCGGGAGCCTCCTCGCAGCAGGAGGCAAGGTTGTACGACACGTGGGTGTCCGGATCGCGGGAGAGACGGTCCACGACGTCCGGGGGCAGGTGGCGGGCTCGCGCGACGGTGCGCCGGATTCCGATGCTCGCGGACCGGGCCAGTCGGCGCATCGCTTCGGGATCGTCGAGTGAGCTTGCTCCGCTTTGACGGACACCATTGGTGTGGTGGTCAGGCCGCGAGTACGGTCTCGTATTCGGCGGGACTTCGGTAGCCGAGGCTGCTGTGTAGCCGCTGCAAGTTGTACCAGCTCTCGATCCACTCGAAGATCGCAGTGCGGGCGAGAGCCCTGCTGGGCCAGGGTTTCGTGCCGAGCAGTTCCCGTTTGATCGTCGCGAAGAAGGACTCGGCGAGGGCGTTGTCCCAGCACTGTCCGGTGCGGCCGACCGATAGCTGGACGTCGAACTCACCTGCCAGGGACGCGAATTGCTGGCTGGTGTACTGGCATCCGCGGTCCGAGTGGAAGATCACCGGCCGGGCGGGGCGGCGCCGCCGGCAGGCGGTCGTAAGGGCTTCGGCGACCAGGTCGGTCCGCAGATGATCGGCGGTTGCCCAGCCGACGACACGGCGGGAGGCGATGTCGATGACGGTGGCCAGGTAGAGCCAGCCCTGATCGGTCGGGATATACGTGATGTCGCCGCACCAGCGGACGTCGAGTGCGGCCGGGTCGGGTGCGAAGTCGCGCCCGATGAGGTCGGGCCTCGCGGCGGCCCGCGGGTCGGGGGCGGTGGTCACGTGTCGCCGCCTGCGGTGCCGGCCTTCGAGTCCGGCGTCCCGCATCAGTCTGGCCACGCGGCGCCGTCCGCATCTTTCGCCCTCGCGTTGCAGAACGGCGTGGAGGCGTGGGGCCCCGTAGGTGCCACGGGAGTGCTCGTGGGCCTCGGTGATCTTCACGGTCAGCTCCAGGTCGCGGACCGCGCGGGGGCCGGGAGTTCCGTTGCGGCGGGCATAGAAGGCGGTGCGGGAGACCTTGAGCAGTTCACACGCGCGTTTGACGTTGTGGTTGCTCTGCTTCTCCGCCTCGATGAACGGGTGCACCGTCACCGGGTCTCCTTCGCGAAGAAAGCCGTGGCCCGCTTGAGGATGTCGACGTCCTCGCGCAGGCGGCGGTTCTCCCGCCGCAGCGCGGCCAGCTCCTCACGCTCGCTGCTGGTCAGCCCGTCTCGCTCGCCCGCGTCGACCTCGGCCTGCTTGACCCAGTCCCGCACCGCGGTCTCGGTCAGATCGAAGTCCTTGGCTATCTGACCGACCGAGCGGTCACCGCGCCGGCACAGCTCGACGATCTCGGCCTTGAACTCCGACGTGAACGAACGGCGAGGGCGAGGCTTCTTCTTCCCCATGCTCTCCATGATGGACATCCTCCCGGGGACGAACCCCTGATCTCGAATGTCCGTCAAAGCGGATCAAGCCCAGTGGAGCTCCTCGACCCAGTCCACTCCCCAGTAGGGGGTGTCCGGGGGCAGCCCCGCGCTGATCGAGGCGCGCAGCTCCTCGGTGACGTCGGCTCGGACGGCAACCGAGGCGCGCACCTGGGGGTCCTCCTCGTGGGCCAGCTCGGTGATCAGGTTGGCGTCCAGGCGTTCATTGCCGACCAGATTCATCCGCAGTCCGCGCTCCGCGTGGCGGACCAGGTGCTCGGCGAGGTCGCGCCCGAGTAGCTGGACAGGTGTGACGCGCCACTGCTCCATCGTGGTCAGGGCGTCGAACTCGTTCCGTGACATCGGCCGGTCGTAGCCTGCTCGTCGGCGGGCGACTTCTTGGACCTGGGGCGAGGGGTCGTCGATCAGGGCGGACCGTCGGCCCGTGTCCAGGTGCGGCCAGGCGTATTCGCAGGCTTCCCCGCGTACCTCCGGATCAGGGTCGGCGGCCAGGGCCAGGGCCAGTCGCTGTGGAAGACCCCGGAACCACAGGGCCTGCAGGCGGGTTCCCGGATCCGGGTCGTGGGCCCAGCGTTCGAACTGGGCCTCGGTCACCTTCGGGCAGTGCCAGGTGGCCAGCCATTGGAGGCGACCGCGTCGGGCGCCATTGGTCTCACTGGCGATCAGTCTCACCCACTGATCAATGCTCATGTCCGACGGAACTCCGCGAGTCGCGCGCGGATCCTTCGGTCGGGAGGCGCGATGGCGGCATCGATGGCCTCGGCCTGCAGGTCCAGGACCGCTGAAGGGCCCACCACGTCCAGCAACCGCACCAGCAAGTCCGCCGGCGCAATGTGGCTCAGCCCGCGCAGCCACGCCTGCCGCATCGAGGGCAGTGCTGCCAGGGCTTCGATCCCCACGAACAGCCCCGCCCAGGCACCCTCGGTATCCCCCACGCCCCGCATCGGCATTCGACCAGGATGGATGGGTGCCCACGCATCCTCTTCAACCGCTTGCACTCGGTGGCGGTCGGGGCTGTCGAGCAGGCCGGGGCAACGGGCCTGGTGGGCGGGCCGATCGGGAGAGGTGGATCACGCCACCCCGTCGTCTGCAGCACCCGCCTCGGCGGGCAGGGTTCGCCGTGCAACACGGATCGATGCGCGGATATCCGTCGGAACCGAGCCTGCCGGTCGGCGGTGCTCCGTTCGTCGACGTACTCGTCGGGCATTGACCGATGGCGTTGCTGATGTAGCTTCAGGTTCTCTGAGGTAAGGGCGCCTTGACTACCCGAAAGGTGAGCGCGCGCGGTCGTCGGCCGGCATCGGGGAGGGGGCCTCAGCGGCCCAGGCCAGCAGCATCCGCAGAGCGTCGTGCGAGGGGCTGCCCGGCTCAGCGGCATATGTGATCAAGGCCTGATCGGGGTCGTCCGTTGCGCGCAGGGTTTCGTAGGCCAGTTCCAGATCGCCTACCACGGGATGGTGGAATCGCTTGGTTCCCGAGGTCTTGTCCTGCACCGGGTGTTCAGCCCACCAGCGACGGAAGTCCGCGCTCTTCATGGACAGTTCGCCGATCAGGCTCGCCAACTGGGGGTCCTCGGGGTGCCGTCCCGCGTCCAGGTGGAGGTAGGCCACGTTCCCGCGGGCGCAGGAGGTCCAGTCCGCATACAGTTCTCGGGACGTCTCGTCGAGGAAGGTGATCCGGGCGATGTTGCGCTCCGCCGGGTCCAGGGCCGCGTAGTCGTCGAAGAGGGCGACCGCTGCCGCATTCCAGGCCAGTACGTCCATGCGCCGGCCCATCACCATCGCCGGTATGTCCACCAGATCGTCCAGCAACCTCTGGAGCATGGGGCGCACGCGTTGCGGTTGGGCTTGGCGCCGGGGCGCGGTCCGGGCGGAGGACTGCGGTCGGGCGAGGCGGTGCAGGTGCCGTGTGGCATCCCCGTCCAGCCGCAGTGCGCGGGCGAGGGCGTCGAGGACCGCGTCCGAGGGGTTGGGCACGCGGCCCTGTTCCATCCGTGTGTAGTAGTCGACGCTCACTCCGGCGAGCTGCGCGATCTCCTCGCGGCGCAGGCCCGCGACCCGGCGCCGGCCTCCGAAGTCCGGCAGGGCGACGTCTTCAGGGTGCAGGAGGGCGCGGCGGGTTCGGAGGAATTCGCCCATGTTGATCGCTGTGCTCATACGACGATTGTGGCCGGTCGTGACGGGTGGTTGCCTGGCCCTGTCAGGGCCAGGCAACCACGCCTGCCGTCAGGAGGCGGGGATCGCGTGCACCAGGCCCCCGTCGACGGCGATGTCCTGGGCGGTGATGTACGACGACCGCGGGGAGAGGAGGAAGGCGACGGTCTCGGCGATGTCCTGGGCCTGGCCGAGCCGCCGCAGCGGCACCTGGGAGCGGATGGCATCGTGCGAGGCAGGGTCCGGGTTGGCGGCATCGAACATTTCGGTGACGATGTAGCCCGGGCTGATCGAGTTCACCCGGATGCCGCGCACGGCGAGATCGCTGCCCAGCGTGCGGGCCAGGTTGTGGACGGCGGCCTTGGTGGCCGCGTACACCGGTGCGACGGCCAGGCCCCGGTGCAGTGTCCACGAGGCGTTGATCACGATGGAACCGCCACCCGCCGCGTCGAGCAGCGGCAGAACCTTCTGGACCGTGAAGAACACCCCCTTGAAGTTGACGTCGACGCTGAGATCGAAGTCCTGCTCAGTGACCTCGCCGCTGCGCTGGAAGACCCCGACCCCGGCGTTGGCGAACACCCCGTCCAGACGTCCGTGGCGTTCACGGATCAGGGCGGCCAAGCGGTCGAGATCGGCAAGGCTGGCGGAGTCGGCCCGGACCGTGAACAGCCGCGCACCCTGATCGGAGACCTCGGCCAGTTGTTCGGCTGCGCGGTCGAGTCGGGCGTCGTCGCGGCCGGTGATGACGATGTGGGCGCCGGCTCCAGGAGCAGACGCGCGGTGGCCAGGCCCATCCCGCTGGTTCCGCCGGTGATCAGGACGACACGGTTCTGGAAGCCGGTCACATCAGTGTTGTTGTCGGTCATGACCACAGCCTCGCCACCAGCCTCCGGGCCAACCAGGCCCAGGTCAACCTGGGTCTCCCAGGCCCCCTTTCCGTAGGCGGGCGAGACCGCCTACGCCCCACCGCCTTGGACGTCCAACGATGCGACACGCACCGCCCGGCCCCGGAATCAACCCCCCGAAGGGCTTCCGAAGCCGGCCGCTAAGGGACAAGGACGACCTTGCCGAGGTTACGGCGCTGCTCGATGAGGGTGTGGGCTCGGGCTGCTTCGCCGAGGGGGATCTCCTCGTGTACGGCGGTGCGCAGGGTGCCCGCGTCGCGCATCTGCCAGAGCTCGCGCAGCCAGCGGTCGTAGAGTTCGGGCTTGCCAGCGGCTATGGCCCGCATCTGGAAGCCGATCATCGAGGCGCCTCGAACCAGTAGTTCGTACGCCTCCACCGTGCCGCCGCCGGAGCTGAAGGCCACCAGTCGTCCGCCCGTCGCCAGGGCCCGTACAGCGGGGCCGAGAAGGTCACCGCCGACGCCGTCGAGAATCACGTCGTACGGGGCGCCCCAGTCGGCGTCCTCGTAGAGCACGACCTCGTCGGCGCCCAGCCCTCGGACGAAGTCGGCCTTGTCGGCGCTGCTGACGGCGGCGACGACGCGTGCTGCCCCACCGGCCTTGGCGTACTGGAGGGCGAGCGTGCCCACTGCGCTGGCCGCCGCCGTGACCAGGACCGACTCGCCGGGCTCCGTACGCGCGGCCTCGTAGGCACCGCGCGCGACCAGCCCGCTGCGGACCAGCGCGACCGCCTCTACGGCGGTCGCGCCGTCGGGGATCGAGGACGTCATGGCGGTGTTCAGAACCGCGAATTCGGCGTAGGCGTTGGCGAAGCACAGCCCGGTGACGCGGTCTCCGACGGCGAAGTCGGTGACTCCCGCTCCTAGGGCGACGACCTCTCCGGCGACCTCGCCGCCGAACGAGATCGGCTCGCTGCCCTCCCGCACTTTGCGCACCGTGGGCAGGGTCACCCCGACCGCCTCGACCCGTATCAACGCCTCCCCGGCTCCTGCCTCGGGTCGATCGACCTCCTCGGCGAACAGCACTTCGGGTCCACCGTTGACCTCATGGCGAATGCGCAGCACAGGACCTCCCCGATCCGGACTCATTGGATGTCCCAACGATAAGGCGAATGTCGTTGGGAAGTCCAATGACTTTTGGATAGACTGAGCACATGACCTCGGACCTCCAGCGCATCCAGTCCCTACCGACGTGGCTCGTCGGCCGTGTTGCGGCGCGCGGCCGGGGCATGGTCGCCGACGCGATCGCCGCGGAGGGGTTGAAGCTCATGCACCACGCGGTACTGGCCGCGACGGCCGAGTACGGGCCCGTCACCCAGGCCGACCTGGCCCGTCGGCTGGCCGTCGACCCCAAGGACATGGTCGGCATCCTCAACCACCTCCAGAAGGAGGGCCTCGTCCTGCGCGCCCCCCACCCCTCGGACCGCCGCAAGAACGCCGTCACCGCCACCCCGGAGGGCACAGCCGTCCTCGCCCGCTGCGGAGCCCTGGCCGAAGCCGCCAATGCCGCACTGCTGGCACCACTCACTCCGGATGAGCAGAAGCAGCTGATGGCCCTGCTGACCCGGCTCCACGAGGCAGCGCCGCCCTCGGCCTGATCACACATGATCGACCGGACAGCTCCGATCCCGTCCAGCCGAACGTCTTCGAGGGCGCAGTCCCGCGTCGGACACCTGGAGTCTGCAGATCCCGGAACCGGTCGACAAGCGGTGTCCCTGGAGACCGACGAAGCCGGTCAGGGGGCCTTCCGTTGAGGGCAGCAGTGCGGGCCGTCGCCCGGTGGGGCGACGGCCCGTGTGCGCGTGCCGGTCAGTGGCTGGTTGCCGTGCGGTCCGGCTGCGGGTGGGTCATGTCACGCAGGCTCTGCGGCCTGCGGGTGGTGGGGGTTAGCGCCGGCCCCAGGTTTCGGTGTCGACGGTGCGGCCGCGGTCGTCACGCAGGGTGGCGGTGTCGGCGCGGTTGCCCCAGATGTACTCGCGGCGGTCCTGGAAGAGGTCGGTGCGGGTGTCGCGGCCGTTGCCGGTGTGGATGCGGATCGTGGCCCGGCTACCGATGCGGACGTTGTCGAAGCGGTAGCGGTTGCCGTCGCTGTCACGCAACGTCCAACCGCGCAGGTTGATGGCGTCGCGGGTGGTGTTGGTGATCTCCACCCACTCCGCGTTCAGGGACCGGTTCGAGTGGTCGTCGCGCCCGGGGCTGTCGGCCTGGACCCGGCTGATCTCCACCCGCGGCCGCTGGTGGAGACGGTCACCATCCGCGGCGGCCGCCGGCAGCGCGACCGCAGAGACGACCGCGCCGGCAGCCACGACGGTAGCGGCGATACGACGAACGGAGGAAGAAGCAGAAGACATGGGTGACGCTCCCTCAAGAACAGTGCCCCACCAGCCGAAACAGCGAGGAGAGGCAGTTGCGGGATGGCTCGGAGTGAGCCGTTGGCCACACTCTCGACCCGACACGGACCCCACCGCAGCCCCCACCGACGCCGGTTACCAGACACGGACATATCCGTCACACTCGCCTGCACACTGCACGCATTCCCCCCGAACGCGCCCCTGACATTCACTGACCGCTACACCCACCCGCTCTGGGAACCGCACCTACGGCGCGGCGTGCTCCGGCGCACCACCGGGCGCACTCTTCCCCCGCCTCACCCGCCCGGAGTAGTTGATCGAGTAACAACCGTTCTGCAGAATTCTTCGTACTAGCGTTTGCAGTTCGTGCGTATGTCTAGCTTTGCGACAGGCCGGCGACGTGCGGGGCGGAGGGTGCCTTCGGCCGTCTGCAGTTCGGCGAGGAAGTGGCTGGCGCCGCTGTCGCCGCGGATGCCGCCTGCGCCGGCGTTCGGGTCTTCAGAACGGCGGTCACGTGGCGACCCGGTACGAGAGGCGCATACATGTCTTCCTCGCACCCTCAGGGCCGCAGCCCTGGTGATCTCTGGCTGCGGCCCGCACGGGCGGCCGAGACGGCCAGGGACGTCTCGGCCTGGGCCCTGGGGGGCGCGGCATCGTGGCGACGGTAGGTCAGAAGCCGAGGAGTCGGGTCTCAGGGAGTTCAGGGGTGAGTGCGGTGGCCGTTCTTGGCGCTGGCTGGTGGCGGCTGGGGTGACGATGGCGGCGTTCGCGGTGCCGCGGCGGTGTGCGGGTATGGGGGCTGGCGTCGCTGATTCAGGACGCGGGCGCGCGCTGGGCGGCCGCGTCCGCGCTCGGCGCGGCGGTGGCCGCACTCGCCGTCCTGTGGGGCCAGGGCTTCGCCGCCTCCGCCGCCACCCCGCCCCCACCCCCACTGGCGGCGGTCACCGCGTCCGGCACGCGGGCGGTCGCGGTGCAAGGCAGCGTGAAGGGGAACATCACAACAGGCGATCGGGGCGTGCCTGCCGCACCCCCTCGGCCGGGGCGCTTCCCGCCCCGCAGGGCAACCCGATGCCCGCGCCGCCGTTGGTGCCGGGATCAGTGACGGCCCCCGGTGAACGAGCCGTCGTCCTCGGAGACGGTACTGAGGGCGACATCGACACCGGTGACCAGCCCGGTGGAACCCAGGCCATGACGGGAAGGCGGCGGAGGAAGACCTACCCCCTGCAGAGCGCGGAAGCCACCGAGTTGCCACCGCACGCAACCGTCGCCTCAGGAGACCGGTCGATCGCGATCGATACCTGGGGCAGGCCCTTCAACGGAATCGCGAACACCGGAGACGACGCGGCGTTCGTGGGGCGCGCTCAGGAGCTGACGTTGCTGGACACCGCGCCGGGGGGAACGGGCACCACGGTGGTGCACGGCCTCGGATGTGCCGGCAAGAGCGCCCTGGCCGCGCACTGGGCAGCCACCCGCTCCCACACGGACAACCCGACCTGGTGGATCAACGCCAAAACGGCTCCGCCGAGGTGAACGCGGACCTGGCCAGCGCCCTACAGACGACCCTCGATCGACTACTGCCCCAGAAGCTCACCGGACGCGCCACTCTGTGGCTCGTCACCCACACCGGCTGGCTCCTGATCCTCGACGACGTCGACAACCCCGACCGCATCGCCCTGCTGCTCGCCCACGCTGCCAACGGCCGGAGCCTCATGGCCAGCCGCCGCTCCCCCGGCTGGCCCGTCAGCGCCGTCACGGTCGCCCTCGGCCGTCCTCACCTAGCAAGAGTCCCTCGCCCTCCTCAGGGGGAAGGGCTCAGCGGCCAAGTCCGGTGAGTCCGTCGCCCAGGATGCTGGCACCCAGAAGGAGGAGCACGATCGCAGTGATCACGGCACTGTTGGTGATCATGAATTGCCTGACGCTGTCCAGGAACGACGCCGCGTGCTGTCCGCCGAGGAGATGGATGACGACGGCGCCGAGAACGGTGCAGGATCCGACGAGAACGAAGACGGCGACGGCCACGACGAGATCGCCGTGGTGAGCCCCGACTTCGACGATCGACGTGGCTGCCGAGGCCGTCAGGACGAGGTTCTTCGGGTTGGCGCCCGACAGCAGCAGGCCCAGGAGCAGCGCCCGCGAGGCCGAGAGGTCATCGAGTGACGCCATCCAGCGTGGTGTCCCGGTCTCGTCACCGGCACGCGGCCGCTGCCACCATGTACGCGCCCCCAGCACGATGAGGGCCGCTCCGGCGAGCACCCGTCCCCAGTCCGCGATCGCGGACGAAGGGCTTTCTGGGTCGTCGGCTCCGCCGAACACGAGCACGACGAGCGTTGCCGCGATCCCGAGCCCGGCGATCCACCCGGCCGTGAACAGCAGGCCGTTACGTCGGCCGTGCCGGCCGGCCAGGATCAGCACGATCCCGATCAGGGGGAACGGACTGAGGGCGACCGCCAGTGCCGCCGGCAGCACCGCTCCAACTGCCTGGATCAGCAACGTCTCTCCCCTTCCACACCCCGCAACCGGAGCACTACGGCACGCCCCTCCCGGGACAGTACCGAGCGCACCCGTCCGGCAACCTCTTGCACCGCCGCCCGAATGACTGGCAACCCGGCGTGCACGCCCTGGTGCAGCGCAAGGACGGGAAGCGGGCTGTCACGGTCGAGTCGCCCTCCAGGAGCACGCGTGCGTTCCGATGGAGCCCGACGGCACGAACCGGGGGTTTCGGAGGCCTCATAGCGGCCACACGCGCAGGAGGAACGGACTACGAGGGACGGAGCACTCCTATGACGACGATGGTCCTGCTGATCGCGCCGATGGTGTTGGCCCTGCTGCTCGTCCACCGCAGGGGTGGGCACCATGCCCGGCACCGGGCGCGTCGGTTCTGACGAGCGTCCCGACCCCTCCGGTCCGGCGCCACACGAGAGCGCAAGCGAGGTGAATGCGGTGTCCATGCGTGCCAAGGGGTGGGCCACGTCCTTCCCCGTACATCGAGGGGTGCGCGAGGCCCGCCGGTGGACGGCGGAACGCCTCGACTCCCTGCATTGGACGACGGACGCCCCCGACACGGCGCACTCCGTCTTGCTGACGGTGTCGGAGCTCGTCACCAACGCGCACGTCCACGCCCACAGCGGAGCCGGGCTGGTGCTCACCTGGGACGGCCGGTGCCTGCACGTCAGTGTCGCCGACGGCGACCCGTGTCTGCCGGCCCCGCGCGATCCCTCACGCGAGGCGACTTCCGGACGGGGACTCGCCATCGTCGACGCCCTCGCCGATGCCTGGGATGCCCATTCCTTCCACGGCGGCAAGACGATCACCGCCTGTTTCCATACCGGGGTGACCGGGGTGACACCCGCCCCGCACACGGCGAGGAGTCGTTCGGGTCCGCACGCCGGAGGATCCACTGACGCATAACGGCCCGTTCTCGCGCGGTGGCGTGCGTTCCGGACGCTCGGTCATGCGGTCGGTCCGTCCGTGGGCCCGGGCCGACCGGACGTCCCGATGGGCGGCTCGGGTTCGGTCCCGGAGCCCTCGGGCTCCAGTCCCTCCCCGACGGTGGTGCGACGGCGTCCGATGTCCGCCCGCCAGGCTTCGGAGGCGAAGGTCGTGGCCGTGACCGCGAGGAGCCCGAGGAGCCAGCCTCCGACGACGTCGCTGACCCCGTGCACGCCGAGCGCGACACGGGTGTAGCCGACTCCGAGCACGCTCGTTACCGCAAGCGCCCAGAGCAGGGGTCGCCAGACGGGCGGCACCAGCGGGAGCAGGACCAGGAGGAACACCGCACAGGACACCATGGCGGTCATGGCGTGCCCGGAGGGAAAGGAGAACCCGGGCACGTGGGCGACGGGGTCGGGCGTGGGCGCGCGCGTTCCACCACGTTCTTCGTGAGGAACCCGATGAGGGTGCCGGCCGTCTCGGTGACAGCAACCCAGGCCGCCAGGCGCCACGCGCGATGCCTCAGGAGCCACACCTCTTGCGAAGGCCGCACCAGCGGCCCGGTAAAGGGTCGCCAGAGCGGCAAGTCCGGTCGAGGACATTCGAACCTACTCCGCCTGCGCGAAGCCCAGGTGCCCCGCCAGGCCGCCGCCTACATATCGGCGACGAGCAGTACGCCCTCCACCCCGATCCGGCCCCTGCCCGTCAACACCCGTCGGCCCGTCCTCACCTGATCCCGCATGCCCGAACAACCCGTCCACAGCGTCCGCTTCCAGCGCAGGGAGCAGCCACGTCCGGCTGACCGGGCGCAGCAACGGTAGGTGCCGTCGTCGGCCGCACCAGGGAACAGAGCAAGGCCGACCCCGAGTTCCACCGGGGCAAGCACCTCGGCGACGCCGCGTACCGGGAGGAGCTGGGCACCTACTACGGCACCGGGGCGCCCTTCGGCGGTCGCCCCGCCTGATCGCGTTCCTGTCGTCGGGCGGCGTGTCCGCGTAGAGGACCACTCCCTGGCCGCGCTACGGATCGAACGCGAGGCCCCGATCGCGCCCCGCAAGCGTGGGCCGCGAGGGCAGGTCGGGAACCGGTCAGGCGCGCTGGACGCCGAACGGCATGCCGGAGAGGTAGTGCGTGCCCAGGGCCTCGCGATGGTCGGCGTTCCCGAGGTGCGCGTCCCGACGGCACTCGGGGGCCGCCTCGATCTGGTCCTTCGTACGGTCCACGTAGACCTGCTCCGCCGTCTGGTCGATGCGGACCACCGGACCGGCCGGCAGCAGGACCTATCCGGCGAGGATCCACACGCAGGTGTCGACGACCAGATAGGCGTCGGTGACCTTGCCGATGCTGTCGTCGAGCGCCTCGACCCCGTAGCCGGTGGGGCCGGCGGCGAGGTAGCCGACGCCGACGCGGTGACCCCAGACGTTCTCCGTCATTCGCAACAACGCACCGATTCCTCCGATCGGAGCCGTGGGCCTCCGAGGCGGAGTACGCTCCGACCGTTCGGGGCGACGGAGGCCGGCTGTCAGCCTGGTCACGGGAGTCCGGGACGGTGAGCGGCGCGGGGCCGGGAGCCGGACCCGTACCACGGCACGACAGGCCGCACCCGGCCCCGTACGGCGATCGGACTTTCCCTCAGCGGCCGGCCCTGACGCCGTCGGTGGAGCCGTCGGAGTGGCAAGCGTCCGATTCCCAGGGCGGCGGCCCTACGCCCGGCTCGGTCCAGGCCGCCAGGGCCTCGCCGTCGACACAGACGATTGAGCACGCGGCGGCGTACTCAAGGGCAGGCGCGGTGAAGTAGCCGGTGGTCACGATGATCGCGACGTCGGCGTCGTGGACGGCGAAGCACGTCCCGCCGAAACGCTGCAGGTCCTGCGAGCCGACCCGGTTGTCCTCGGCGTAGTGCTTGCACTGCACGATGACGCGCAGCCCGTCCGGGGTCGTGGCGATCACGTCGGCGCCCAGGTCGCCCGCGCCGCCCACCACTTCCACCGAGGTGCAGCCGTCGCGTACGCACAGAGCGGCGATGGTGTGCTCGAAGCCGTCGGCATCGACCGCGGCGTGGTCCAGGGCGGCGGCTCCCACCTCCGGCATGTCCGTCGCGGGACCCACGCCCGTCGCGGAGCGCACGCCCGGGTCGGGCGGTGCCGCCGGGCGACCCCTGACGGGGGACATGCTCCATGCGGCGAACGCCACGCCGAGCAGTAGCAGCGCCGCCGAGGCCACCGGCAGGACCGGCATCCGCGTCCCGGCCGCCGAGGTGGCCTTGACGAAGACGGCCGGTCCGCCTACGGCCGTAGCGGCAAGCCCCACGGCGAGCACCAGATCGCGTCCGAGCGTCGCGCCGCGCCGCGGGACCCCGCTCCTGCTCTTCCTCGACGCCATGAGGTCAGCTCCTACGGCCGCGGCCTCGGCCCCGTCCGCCGGCCACCCAGCCGTGGCCTATGCCGGCGACGTGGAGCGCGAGCGCGGCGAGACCGATCAGCATGAAGTTGGTGGAGCTGAACACTTCGTTGGTGCTGATGGTGGCGGCGCTGATCAGGAACGCGATGAAGAACAGCACTGCGGCGGCGATGCCGAGCATGTCCATGCCCCTTTCGTTCGGTGACGGCCGTGTTCCCCGTGCGGGCCGGATCATGAGTGGCTGCTTCAGCAGGATTTCGCTGTGCCGCTGGAGAGCCGAAGGGGAACCAGGCATAGCTCCCTCCCAGCAGGCAGGGGCTTGCCATCGTCGTATCCCCTTCGCGTCCAACACCGCCCCACACCGGGGGCCGAGGAAGGAGAGCCGGTGGAAGTACCGCTTGACCACGGTCACACGGTCAGACATCGGAACCGCCTTCCCCACGGACAGCGCGATCCCGTTCAGCGGACAGATCTGCTCACATGGTTCGGTTGCCGTTGGGGCGTGCAGGCGGTGCAAGCTGGCTCATGCGGGTCTTTGGCGGACCGGCGTCCTTAGCCGAGGAAGTGGCTGATGCCGCCCTGGCCGTCTTCGCCATTCCACAGCACGGCCACGAGCCAGAACGGTGCCCAGCCCACGGCCTCGCCCACCTTTCCCGGCAGGAAAGCGGCGGCAAGCAGCCACACAACGGGGAGAACGGCAGGTAGCAGGCAGCAGCACCAGCCGCGCTTCCCCCCGGTGTGCTGTGATGGTGTCGAGTCTGTGGGCACCCTCCGAAGATAGGCAACACCAACCACCCCTCACATGAGTACCAGTACCTATGAGCCTGCCCCTGACCACGTCGGCATCCTGGTCATCAGCCTCTGATCCACCGCGAGCAGAGCGTGACGTTCGAGAATCAAGGTGAGAGAGCTCGTCGGCGCCGGCCACCACCTGAATGGATCAGCCGACGGATTGTCAGCTGACGGAATCGAGGAGCCCCTGCACGCGTCCCTCGCCGACCCCGACGGCAGCAGCCCGCCACATGATCGGACACGCCGCCGGGGTGCCACTCGACGTGCTTCATGACCTGCCGTGACACGCCGAGCAGGTCGTCGGCAGCGGCCTGAAGGAGGTGCCGAAGAACCGGCGCGAACTGTTCGGAACAGCGACCGCCAGACTGCCGGCAGTCACACAACCTCTGGGCTTGATCCGCTTTGACGGACATTCGAGATCAGGGGTTCGTCCCCGGGAGGATGTCCATCATGGAGAGCATGGGGAAGAAGAAGCCTCGCCCTCGCCGTTCGTTCACGTCGGAGTTCAAGGCCGAGATCGTCGAGCTGTGCCGGCGCGGTGACCGCTCGGTCGGTCAGATAGCCAAGGACTTCGATCTGACCGAGACCGCGGTGCGGGACTGGGTCAAGCAGGCCGAGGTCGACGCGGGCGAGCGAGACGGGCTGACCAGCAGCGAGCGTGAGGAGCTGGCCGCGCTGCGGCGGGAGAACCGCCGCCTGCGCGAGGACGTCGACATCCTCAAGCGGGCCACGGCTTTCTTCGCGAAGGAGACCCGGTGACGGTGCACCCGTTCATCGAGGCGGAGAAGCAGAGCAACCACAACGTCAAACGCGCGTGTGAACTGCTCAAGGTCTCCCGCACCGCCTTCTATGCCCGCCGCAACGGAACTCCCGGCCCCCGCGCGGTCCGCGACCTGG
The DNA here is from genome assembly GCF_036178145.1 of Streptomyces sp. NBC_00273. Taxonomy (NCBI): domain Bacteria; kingdom Bacillati; phylum Actinomycetota; class Actinomycetes; order Kitasatosporales; family Streptomycetaceae; genus Streptomyces; species Streptomyces sp. NBC_00273. The sequence continues at coordinate 781,533 of NZ_CP108067.1, forward strand.
AGCTGACCGTGAAGATCACCGAGGCCCACGAGCACTCCCGTGGCACCTACGGGGCCCCACGCCTCCACGCCGTTCTGCAACGCGAGGGCGAAAGATGCGGACGGCGCCGCGTGGCCAGACTGATGCGGGACGCCGGACTCGAAGGCCGGCACCGCAGGCGGCGACACGTGACCACCGCCCCCGACCCGCGGGCCGCCGCGAGGCCCGACCTCATCGGGCGCGACTTCGCACCCGACCCGGCCGCACTCGACGTCCGCTGGTGCGGCGACATCACGTATATCCCGACCGATCAGGGCTGGCTCTACCTGGCCACCGTCATCGACATCGCCTCCCGCCGTGTCGTCGGCTGGGCAACCGCCGATCATCTGCGGACCGACCTGGTCGCCGAAGCCCTTACGACCGCCTGCCGGCGGCGCCGCCCCGCCCGGCCGGTGATCTTCCACTCGGACCGCGGATGCCAGTACACCAGCCAGCAATTCGCGTCCCTGGCAGGTGAGTTCGACGTCCAGCTATCGGTCGGCCGCACCGGACAGTGCTGGGACAACGCCCTCGCCGAGTCCTTCTTCGCGACGATCAAACGGGAACTGCTCGGCACGAAACCCTGGCCCAGCAGGGCTCTCGCCCGCACTGCGATCTTCGAGTGGATCGAGAGCTGGTACAACTTGCAGCGGCTACACAGCAGCCTCGGCTACCGAAGTCCCGCCGAATACGAGACCGTACTCGCGGCCTGACCACCACACCAATGGTGTCCGTCAAAGCGGAGCAAGCTCACTCACCATGCCCGCGACGGAGGAGTGGGGCCACGCCACCACCGGCGTCTTCCTGAAGGCGGGCCGCGCGAAGGGGGCGCGCCGATCATGGCCAGAGCACGGCGCCGCCTCGACGTCTCGTGGACCCTCATCCGCGACCAACGCCGATGGACGGCCCGGCCACCGCAACCGGGCCTGACCGGCGCCACATGAAGCGCACGTCTTCCTCACGGCGCTACGGATCCCGATTCTTCCCAAGGCCGCTCGTCGTGCCCCAGGCGGCTGCTGTGATCGTTAGCTACGGAGGGACTTGCGCTGACGGGCCTCGGCTACCTGGTCACGAACGTACGGGTCGGTGTCTGTTGCCAGCCTGTCGAGCACGGCCGAGGTCGCGAGGTCTGCGGGTTCTGGAGCGGAAAAATGGCCCAAGGCGATTGCGACCCAGGCACGGACACGAGGGCTGTCGTCGTTCGCGAGCAAGCGGATCTTCCGAAGGGTTCTGGGCCGCTGGAAGAAGCGGAGGGAGCCTATGGAGCTGAGGGAGCTGAGGGCGGAGATTCGCACCTGCGGGGAAGGGTCGTCCAGCAGGTGCAACAGAAGGTCGATGGCCGCCGGCTCTGTCCCGTGACTGCCGAGCGCACCCACGACCGCGCTGCGGATTCCTTCGTTCGAATCCTGCGCGGCGTGGGCCAGCAGGCCGAGGTCAGCGGGTTCGGGAACGAAGCCGAGCAGCCAGATTGCCGCCCCGCGAAGGTCCGCATCGTCGCCCACGGCGCACGGCAGGAGGATCTCACGCGCGGCGGCCGGGTGCTCCTGTACAAGTACATGGAGCGTCGTCGAGAGAGAGTCCTGGTCGTCACCGAGATCGCGGGAGTAGGCCCGCAAGAGGGCTGCCAGGGACGTGTGGCCGGCAGTCTCGGCCAGAATCCGGGCGAGCACATGACGCGCGTACCAGTTGCCCGCTTGCACGGCTGCCTCGAGGTGCCGTTCCACGTACGGAATCAGCTCCCGCCGCCGGGCGGTTACGAGCTCCTCTTCGATTTCTGCAAGGTCGTCGAGGTCACCGTCCGGATCCATGAGTCCGGCCGCCAGTTCATCAAGGCGCAGGGTCTGACCATCCGCTGCCCGGTGGTTGCCCAATCCGTCCTCCTCGTGATCCTTCAGACCGCACCGAGCCTGTCCCTGCGGGTCTCCCTGCTGCGATGCAGCCTCGCGGAACGGATTGTCCAACACACCTCTGACAACGGCGTTCGGGTCAGTCACCTCATTCAGCCTCCGGATGTCGAGTCGGCCGACGGCGCCCGACAGGTCAGGGGGCTGCGGGGTCTGGGCAGGGGGGAGGACTACCCGGACGTCGCCGTACGCGAGGCGAAGGCCAGCACCACGGCCGGTGCTTGTGCCGGATCGTCCAGGGTGGCTTCCAGGCGGGCGGCGAGCGGCCGTACGGCGGGGCCGAGGAAGACCGTCGTACATCAAGTGGCGGGCCGATCAACGTGCGCTGATCGACGCCGGCAAGTGGGACCTGGCGATGAAGGTGGGCGTCGACGAGATCCGAGAGCTGTACGGCTACACGTACGACACGCACGTCGCGGACATGGTGGAGAGCCTCGAGGTGAACAAGGAGTTCCAAATGATGCTGAAGATGCAGGAGTGGACAATAGACCACGAAGTGCTCAAGTAGACAATCGGAGAAGCGACATGGATCTGCTCCTGGCACCGCCGACCGCCGCCGGGCCCGTCCACCTCGGAAGTCCGTACGAGGAGGCTCTGGCCGCGGTCCGGCCCTGGGGCGAGCCACGGGTGGTCGGTCCCACCGCCCGGCGGACGCGTCGGATCATGGGCGACTTCGACGGGGTCGGCTACACGGTCTTCCTCGATGCAGAGGACCACGCGACGGCCGTGGAACTGTGGTGGCCCGGCGAGGGCCGGCAAAGCACCACGCGTGTCCTCCTGGACGGACACGACGTCTTCACGACGCCGGCCGACACCGTCCTTGCGGAGCTGCGCGAGCGCGGGTGGACCGTGGACGCCGAGGACCCGGAGAACGTCGTCGTGCCGGGCGTCTCGCTGGGCTTCACCCGCCAGACCTCCCAGGAAGTACCGCGCGACGGGCAGGGCCTGCCCGTCTCCTTCACCTCGGTCCTCGTTGCGGGCACGAGCTACTACAACTTCCGCTCCGCGCGGTAGAGATGGCAGGCGCCCGCTGCGTGACCGGGGAACTCCACCCAGATGGCGGGGCCTGACCCGAGCGGTGCGGTGAGGCGGCGCATGGCCACGTCCCAGGAATCGTGCACTGGAGCTTGGCGGTCGCCGTAGGACTGGATCTCCCTCAAGTTCCCGCGCTCCAGGCGGATCAAGCGCTCCAGCCGGATCAACCGGATCAAGGCACTTCCGACGCACATCATGACCTCGGTGTGCCGGCCGGTGAAGGCGTCACGAACGACAAGAGGGAGCCGCCCAGCGGGCGGCTCCCTCTCTCACCCGCAGGTCAACTACCCGTCGGCCGGACGAAGCGTGATCGCCGGGCCCGGGCCGAGCGCAGGAGGTGTCAGTAGGCCCGGATGTAGTACTTGGTGGTCGTTGCGCTGATCGAGCAGTCGTTGGTGCTCTGCGCGGAGATGTACGTGTACCCCGGGGGAACCGTGCACGCCCACATGTTCGACTCCGGGGTGCGCAGGTAGTACTTGGTACGGATCCCGCCGGTCGAGCAGGTCTGTGTGCCCTGCACGGAGATGTACGTGAAACCTGCAGGCAGGGTGCATGCCCAGAGGTTGGTCTCCGGGGTGCGCAGGTAGTACTTGGTACCGGTCCCGGGCCCACAGTCGAGGGTGTTCTGCACGGAGATGTACGTGAAATCGGCAGGCGCGGTGCATGCCCACAGGTTGGTCACCGGGGTGCGCAGATAGTATTTGATGCTGCTGCCGCCTGGCCCGCAGTCCGAGACGTTCTGCACGGAGATGTAGGTGAAGCCGGCGGGGAGCGTGCATGCCCACAGGTTGTCCGCGGCCGGCTGGACGAAGTACCGCGTGCTGCTGCTTCCGCAAGTGGAGGTGTTGGAAGTCGTGGTGTAGGTGTAGCCGGGCGGAACGGTGCAGGACCAGAACCCGGCGGCGGGACCGACGGCCGTGCCGGCCGCCGCACCTCGGGCGTCCGCGGCGACCGGACCCGAGGGCGGGGCCGCGGCGGACGCGTTGACAGGGAAGAGGACGGCGGCCAGCATGACGGCCGCGCTGCCGGCACCGAGCAAGAGCGTCCGCAGTTTCGATCGGACCATGAGGAATGCACTCCTGGCTGTCTGTTCGTTCACGGGACGGAACCATGACATGTGGAGTGCCGAAGCCGATCCGCCCCGGCCTCCCGAGGATGCGCGGTGGAATGTTTCCACGCGCATCGGGCCCGGACAAGTACTCGATCGGGCAAGTTGGTTCGCATCAGGTCGCATGCACGCGGCCCCGACCTGGACCGTCCTCCGGCCCACCACTCGGCGGACCCACCACCTCGGCCGGAAAGCACCCCGGCAGCGCCAGCAGGCTGGCACGGCTGCAAACCTCGCCCTACCTCACCACCGTCCGGCCCGGTGTCGAGCCGGGCCTGGTTTGCCTGTCGGACACCGTCCGGCCCGAAACCCCCGGCCGGTGAGCCGCCGCCGAACACGGCCGTGTTCGGGCTCGTGGGCCTGGACCGGACGATCGTCCGGCAGAACGACCCCGAAATACGCCAGCTCCTGTGCCCTCGCGGCCCGCTTCGGCGCGGTCCGGGTCACAACAGCCGTCCCCTGAGGCGACACGAGCCGCGCCGCACGCTGCCGATGGACCCCTTCCAGAAGGCCGTCGACGAGCTCGCCGGGGCTGGCGCCGCGTACGCGACGTTCCCATTCTTCAACGGGTCCGCTCGAATGTCTCCGCGCTGACGGCCGCCAAGATCGCCGATCTGAAGCGGACCGGGGTGCTCGAGCACCTCATCGTGAACATCCCGTCCGTCGATGAGGACGAGTTCACCGAGCTCACCGGCTCGCACGGTTACCAGCACACCGTCGGCAACACCGAGGCGGCGCAGCGCGCCGGGCTGCCGGTGCGGTGCGGTGCGGGTGCCGAAGTCGTGGTCAGCTGGTGGCCGCGGACGCGAGAACGCCCGGCCGGGAAGTCCGGGCCGGGCGTTCTCGTCGGTTTGGTCGTCCGCTGGTGGCTTAGTACCAGTGGTTGGCGGACCAGAAGTTCCAGGCGCCGACCGGGCTGCCGTAGCGGTCGTTCATGTAGTCCAGGCCCCACTTGATCTGGGTGGCCGGGTTCGTCTTCCAGTCCGCACCCGCGGAGGCCATCTTCGAGGCCGGCAGGGCCTGGGCCAGGCCGTACGCGCCGGAAGAGGCGTTGGTCGCGGTGTAGTCCCAGCCACTCTCGTGGGAGATGATCTTGTCGAACGCGGCGAACTGGGCCGGGTCCTTGATCATCTGCTGCGCGATCGCCTTGGCACTCATCGGGGCCGCCTGAGCGGGAACCGTGGCCAGCATGGAACCGGCGACGCCCAGGGCGACGACGGTGCCCGCGAGGGCCTTCTTCGAGACGGCGATGCGGCGGATGATGGCGTTGGACACGGATGTACCTTCCACAGGGAACAAGGGCGGTCGCAGGCATGTCGAAGACATGCGTGAGCCACTCACGCGGTGGAGAGGGGTTCGTCGGCGGCGGGTGAAGCACCCGTGCCGCCTGGCGACTCATCCAGTTCTACAGACGGCCCGACCCCCTGGCAACGACCCCTCTTACTAACGTCCCTCGCAGTCAGCGACCACCAGCGGCACAACGGTCCCGGAAGAATCCGCACAGGTGGGGGCCCATATCAAGGGTCGACAAGGAGCCCTTCGGGGCTACTATCCCGGTTCGTTTGTGACGTGGGCCCTATGGGGCGGGTCACCCCCGAAGCACTCGGATCTCACCGACCGTGATCGACCGTGCCCCCTTCGAGACAGCCGGCCGGAAACCGCCTCCTTCCAGGACGAGCCAGACACGACCGCAACACACGCCGGCCGAACCATGCCGAGGGCCGAACCAAGCCGGGCGGGCCGGGCGGGCCAGGCGGGCCGCGCCACGGGGACGACGGCAGCATCCACGCCGGATCGCCCGCATCCCGGACGATCCGTGCTCCGGTCACGGCCGCGGAGCGCACGACGGCCGGGTCCTCCCGTTCCGTCCCCCAGCGCCCGGCACGCCGCAGAGGACGGATCGGTCCGCCACTCGCCCACGTCATGCCCTCCCACCGCCCGGTCCGATCGGAGTCGATCACGCCCGAGCGAGTCGGCATCGGTGCCCACGCGCTGCGTTCACACCGCAGGACGGCCCGCGCACCCGTACCGGGGCCCGGGTCGGCCCGTTCCTCCAGCCCAGCTGTCGCGCGTCAGCCCCGCACGGTGGCAGGAATGACGCAGATTTCCGTGTCCCGGCACGACGGATCAGCAGCCCATGGTGGGCGCACACCCACGCGGTTTCGCCCTTGAGTGCAGAACCTATGGGCAGGACTCCTCCGCTTTGGCGACGGTGAACGCGACCGGCTGTCCGGTCAGCGCGGTACCCGGCTTCGGGTCTTGCGAGCAGACCTTCCAGTTCGACTCCTGAAGGACCATGCGGCCCTGCAGCGCGTCCTTCACCGTGATGCTCGCGTTGGAGGGCAGCGCACCGCGGACCGCCTTCATGCCCTGCCCGACGAAGTCCGGCATGGTGCTGCCGACCGGCTTCGGAGGGGACGCGTCGGCGGCCGGGCAGGACTCCTCCAGCTTCACAGCGCCGAAGTCCACGGTGGTGCTCGTGTCGACCTTCGCACCGGCGGCAGGGGTCTGGCTGCAGACCTTCCAGTTCCGGTCGAGGGCTTGGAGTCGGTCGCGGCCGAGGGCGTCGTGGGACTTGAGGATGGCGAACCCGGCCGCCTGCGCTTCGTCCTGGGCGGTTTGGAGACCCTTGCCGACGAAGCTGGGAAGGGTGGCGGTCTTCGCGGCGGGAGCGGAGCCGGCCGGTGCCGGGGCGGCGGGAGCGGGCGTGCTGGGCACGGCAGGCTTGCTGGTGTCGGTGGTCTGCGGGTTGCAGGCAGTGAGGGCGAGCAGTGCGGCAGCCATGACGGCGAGGGTAACGCTGTGGAGTGGACGCATCACGCCATGGTGGCTGATGCGCAAAGGGTGTGAGGCGGCCGTGACGTTCCTGTGACGCACGAAAGCCCCGCGCCGTGGCGGGCTTCGCAACCCGGCCGCCCGCTTGTTCCGTCGATCGCGTCCGGAGTCAGATGGTGACGGCTGCGGCAGGGGCAGTCGCCGTAGGCCCAGTCGGCCGGGATGCTGTCCGGCGTCTTGCGGGGCCTGCCCGGCCCGTAGTCCTGGACGCGAATCTTCTCGAGGACGGACTGGGCCTGGGCTGGGTGGAGTCCGCACGCCGGCCTGGTGTCACGATCCCACGTCCCGTCACCGGAGAGTCGCGTCCACGAGGCGGCCCACCAGGGCAGCACCAGAGCCCTTCGCTCAGGTCACCCGGGTGTCCACCGTCGGGAATCAGCAGCGGTCAGGAACCAGCGGGGCGCCGAAGAACGGCCGGCTCCACGCCGAGCGCCACCAGCAGCCGGACACTGCGGTTTCCCGGCTCGCTGAGCAACCGGTCCAGCAGGTCGGAGGTGCCGCCGGCCATCGTGTCCTTGAGGAGCTCGCGCGGCGGCACCGTGTCCTGGCCGAGGTCTGCACTCTCCATCGCCACACGTACCCGTTCGTGGTCCACTCCGGTCTCGACCAGGACCCGACCTCCGTCGTAGTCGCCCTTCGCCCCTCTCGTCAGGTGTGGGTAGGCCTGCGCGACCGCGTGTGTCCGCAGCATGCCCAGGAGAACATCGTCGGTGCGGACCTTCCCACGGTGCTGACCGGCGAGTTCCCCGGCCTCCAGGCGCGCCCACAGCACCGGGTGCGCCGCGGCGTTCACCGGCAGTACCTTCACCAGCAGAGTCGTCCAGAACTGCCCCAGCTCACGCGGCTTGTAGCGGCGGCGGCCCACCAGGGCGTCGCGGGTGGAGCGCAGTTCCGGCGGGAGAGCGTCCTCCACGTCCGGGACCCGTCCCGACCGCACGGCCTGTTGCAGCGCAACGACGTCCACGCCGCATCCGTTCAGGTAGCTCACCGCACCGCAGGACGGGTCGTCCAGGATGGCTACCAGCAGATCGACTGGCGAACGTTCGACGCGCTGACCGGTCATGGACGGTTGCTCCTTGCACCGGGCGAGCGCCGCTGCCCCGACGGTACTGAGCGTGAGCGAACGGCCCTCCTGCTCGGCCAACGCAACCTCGACCTTTCCGGGTTCCTCGTCCATCCCCCCAACGCCCCGGCGGATCACGTGTGACGTGAGGAGGTACGGGGCGAGGAAATCCTGGACCCGGGCGTCCTTGCTGATACAGGCCAGCAGGATGTGCGTGCTGACGTGGCGCCTTGCGTAGACCGGGCCGAGCACAGTCAGCAGGGCTTGGTCGGCGCGGAAGTCTGAGGTCATGCGGAAGATCTTGGCCGAGGCGCAGGAGCGTTGCATCAGCCCACGGACGGAAACCGGTGCGAAGAATGTCGGAAACCGGCGCGACGAAAGTCGAAAGCCCGCACGACGAAAGAGGGAATCACGACGAAGGCTTCGCCCAGCACTTCGCGGCTGCGCGGGCTTCGTAGGTCGGACACGGCACGCTCACCGCGATCGCCCCCGACGGGAAACCGCGCGATCGTGGGTGGCAGGTGGCAGGTGGCAGGTGGACCGGCGGCGGCAGCACTATCTCTACCTGGAGCGGGCCAGCATGTCCGGTGCGCCGCTGGCCGAGACCGCGCCGGGAGTGACCAGGCACAGGGACGGCCGCCGCCCGGCCCAGTCCGGAGCCGCGCCGCGGGGTCGAAGTCGTCCCTGCGGACCGCAGAGCCGGCCGCTGCCCTCACGGTTCTCGTCCTCGCCTCCCCCGCCGAGGCCGTCCAGGCCACCGTCCTGGACGGGATCACTCCGCTGCCGATCACCGGAGAGGTCCGCGACGGCTACCAGCGGGAGTCGTACCCGCGCTGGAAGGACGTCGACAGCAACGGCTGCGGCGCTCGGATTATTGGCACGGTCGGATCAAACTGACCACGTATGTACCTTGGTGCAGAAGCACTTCAGCGATTTGGCTGCTGCAGCCCTCGGCCCGCGGAGCTGGTTCCGACACCGGCTGCACGGCTGCCGTGCTCTCCTCCCACACCTCCAGGTCGCTAGCCACGATCGCCCCATGCACCCGGTTGTTACTGACGATCAACAGCTCTCGCACGAGCGGCGCGAGGTCGGCCCGATATCGGAGCAGTTCTGGTGCATCCAAGAGGGGTTCAGGCTGTCATCGGAGCACGGAGGCTGCATCGTCGCTCTGGGCCAGGTAGACGGTCACGATCGAGGCCACAGCATCGACTTCGAGCGGTCCAGTGATCCTCAGCCAGACCAGTTCGGACAGGTCCTCAGAGCGCTCGAGTCGGCCAACCGCCTCGGCGGGCCAAGGCAACAGCAGCTTCGGCAGGTGGACGAGGGAGATCCCGTCGATGAAGGAGGTGCCCAGTCCGGGTTCCCACGGGCGGACCGAGTGGAGATTGGACAGCGAGATCACCACATCGGGCTTCCACGGCCCCGCGCGCAGCCACACGTCCAGCGTGTTGTCCTTGCGGTCCTCGTTGGACTCGTCCAAGGAGATGCGGTCGATGGAATAGTTGATGCAGGATTCCAGCGTCAGCGCCGCGTTCGTGCATCGGTTCTTGAAGGCGTCCGGTGCCTCATATTCGTCGGCCACGGCACGAGGCTACGGTGAGCGGAACGATCCACGGAAGCGCTTTTCGGACACCTGACCGATGGCGTCACCGCCGCGGCTGACCGCACCCCTGGCACCCCTGGCAGCCCAGCCCGAACTGTGCGATACGGCCCGTTCCATGCGCAACATCCTCATGCGACTCCTGCGCCTCACGCTCTCATCGCGACCTGTGAGGCACAGCAGACAAGGGCACTTATGACGTACGTGGCTCAGCCCTTCAGCGGCATTGCAGATACCCCGCAACGACGATCTTGATCGGGCAACCATCGACGCGCCGACGTGCCGCCCGTGGAACGTGGTCGCGGTCCACTCCGACGCGTAGCGGCACCCGATACGTGCACCGGGCACAGGCGGCGCAGGAACCATGGCACGCCGCCCTCCTGTGAGCCTGCCATGGTGACAGCCGGTCAGGCGCGGCGCTCACGTCACTAGGCGCAGCGACGTTTCGGCAATGCCCAGCCGCACGCTCTGGCCCCAGGTCAGCTCCAGGGCGTCGCTCTCCATCCCGTCGCCGAAGACGACGATCCGGTCCGACTCCACGGTCAGCTGCAGCCCCTGCCCCCGCCCCAGCTCACCGGCGACCTTCGTCGTTCCGGTCGTGGGCGAGGGCCAGGCCTCGCGCACGAACCACAGGAGCCGCCGGTCGCAGGGCGCGGGCAGCCCCGCGGGACTGCCTCGTTCCAGCCACAGGGAACGAAGCCAGCCGGTGGCGCCCGTGCCGGTGCCCACCAGCACCCCGGAGGATGCCTGGGCCTCGCCCGGGCCCTTGTCTCCGTCGGACCCCAGGCGGTAGCGGGCCGTCTGGTGGCCGGGCGAGCCCAGGTAGATCTCGTTCAGTGCGAGAAGGCGCTGGGTGTCGTCGGCGACGGCCTCGACCATGGTCAGTTCCTCCGCCAGGCTCCCGGCGGCGGTCGCCGCACGCAGTAGCGCGCCCGCGTCGGCGCAGCGGTGTCGGACCAGGACCCCCGGATTGCGCCCCGGGTCGGCGTCGATGCCCACCACCGGCTGTCCGCGCAGATACTTCGCGGTGTTGGCGACCAGGCCGTCCTGGCCGACCACGACCACCACGTCCTCCGGGGCGAACAGGAAGCGGTCCAGGTCCGCCCGCTCCACCCGGGAGTTGCGCCAGGTGAGCGGCACCGCCGCGGCCACCTCCCGAAGCGCCTGGCGCGTGCGCTCGTGCCGGCGGACCACCTCGTCGATCGACCGGCCCCGGCTGGACAGGAAGAACGCGGCCTGTCCGTGCGTCCCGTGCCGGGCGAGCAGCTCCTCGTACTCGGTCCTGCGGTGCACGAGCACCGCCCGCGGGGCCAGGCTCACTCGCCCGTGCCACCTTCCGGGCGTCCGAGCCTGGTGAGGAGCCCGGTGAGGACGTCAGGAGAGACCGTGATGCTCTCGATCCGCGGCAGGTTCTCCGCCAGCCGGGTCGCGGCCAGGGCGTGCAGCGTGCCCGGGCCTGCTTCGTCGTGCACGCGCAGCCAGGCAGCCTGAGCCTCGGCGCGCGCCGCGCCCGTCTCACGCGCCGCCTCGGCGTCCGCGCGGGCCAGGCGGACCTTGCGGGCCGCTTCGGTCTCGGTGCGTATGCCGTCCGCCGCCGCCTTCTCCTCGGCCTCGCGGCGGGCGTTGGTGCCGCGCTGGTCGATCAACTGCTCCTCGCGCCTGGCCAGTTCGATCTGACTGGCCAGCTCGTTCTCGGCGATGGCACGCTCACGCTCGACGGCGACGGCCCGCCGTTCGTAGGTGGCCCGGTCCGCCTCCTGCTGGATCTGCTCGCGTGCCGGGGTGCGCAGGGCGCGCTCCACCTCGGCCTCGGGGCGGATCGCCACGACCCGCACGGCCACCACATCGATGCCGGTGGCCGGGAGCCTGGGCTCGGCGGCGAGACCGGCGGCGACCCTTTCCCGCACGGAGGCGACGCCGTCCACCAAGGCGACGGCCAGCGGAGTCCGGGCCAGTACGTCCAGCGTGTGCTGCTGCGCGGTCTCGGTGAGGAGGGTGGCGATCTGCTCCAAGGGAGCACCGCGCCAGCTCCCGGTGTCCGGGTCCACGGAGAAGTCGAGTCGGTCCGCGGCCTCGGCCGGGTCACTGATCCGGTAGGTGACGGTGGCCTGCACGGCGACGTCCTGGAAGTCGGACGTACGGGCGTGGAACGCCATGGCCAGCTCCCGGTCGTCGACCGGCACTTCGGAAAGCGCCGCCGAAAGCGACCGGTACCAGAAGCTGAGCCCCCGCCCGTCGTGGACGAGTCGGCCGCGCTTGTGGTGGCGGATGTGGGCAGTGGGCGCGGAGCGCAGATGACGCCAGCCGAAGCGCCGGGTGATGTCGGCCATTGCGGACCCCCTTCATTTCGTCAGTGCGACGATAACGAGACCTGCCTATATCGTCAAGGGGACGAAAAGAAGGCTTCCGGGGCGCTGGCCCTGCTCGCAGAGGAAGCCCGCTTCGGGGGCAGCCGCTCTGGGGGGCGACCGCTCCACCCTCGGCCGGAGCGCACGGACCCACTGGGCCCTCGCTGCGCCGTTCGACCTCACCGTCAACGAGACGGAGCAGGAACAGGAGTAGGAGGCGACGGAAGCCGTCCGGACCGTCGAGTGCATCGTCCGCACCGCGGTCCGTTCCGCTTCCGTCTGACCGCACCCGCGGGGCCTCGGCCCGGCGATGAGTACCACCGGGGCGCGGCGCTACGTCTACGGTCCGACGACTCCCCTCCCTGCAGGCCGGTTTGGGTGTGGCGGCGACCCGCACCGCCCCTGTTCCCGCAGGGTGCCGCCTGTCCCGAGGACCGAAGACTCCCCTACGAGGCACTGACCCGCCGCACTCCCCCGTGACCCGCCTGCCCCGGCCGGCTCCACGAGCAGGCCGGGGTCCGGAAGCGACCCGCCGCGGGTGTGATGTCCGGCCAGGCCGGGGACGCGAGGACCGCGCCCAGGACCCGGCCCTGCGGCATCGCGCGGCGCAGAGGATCGACCCACCGGCCGGTGCCCTCGGCCCCGATGTTCGCTGTGTTGGCGGTGACGGCCTCATGGGCTGCGGCGGCCGTCCGGCCGCTCTGCGGCAGGACGGCCCCGAGGTCGACTCCGGCTTGACGGAGGCCGCCGAGCCGGCGGGTAGGTCTGGCCCGCAGGTAGGGCCGGCGGACCGAGCGCCTGCGCTCGACTTTGGCCGCGATCGGTCTCGCCCTCGCGGGGCGGGCCGGTGCCCGCTTGGCCGACATCGTCGGTGCACGGGTCGGCCGCAGCACCGAAGTGCGGCCGCGGGGAGCGACCGCGCCCGTGACGCCGTCATCGCCGGGCCCGGCTCTTCCCTGGAACCACTCCTGCGAAAGCGAGTCCCTGCTCGCCTGATGTCGTCCCTGAACTGAGTCATCCCATCCACACCAGGACCGCTGCCCTCCCGGTCAGATTGCGGGGCGACGCAGCACGTCAGTGGGCTCCCAATCGCGCCTCCAGAAGGCCTCAGGCCCGCGCTCGTTGATGAACTGCCGCTCCACCTCGCGGATGGGATACATACCCTGGATGTCTTCCGAGGACCATCGGCGCGAACACGCAGAATGCCGTCATCTCCGGCTCGGGCACGATGCGCTCGCGGAAGTCGATGGTGCTGCCGTAGCTGAAGGGACAGGTGCCACAGAGCTGCAAGCCGTAGGTGAGCGTCGTGAGATCACCCACGCGCGGACGCCACCGGGGCGCCACCGCAACGCTCTGCAACGAGTCCACAGGAGGTGAGCCATAACCCGCGTTCGGGAGGCACGCACCGCTCGTCCCGGGTGTGAGACCGGTAGGTCCGCATGCTGAGGTGCCGCGCATGCGCGGCTGGTGCGCACGAGCCATGGTGCCGGGCAAGGAGTCGGGCCGGTTGATCGAGGTCTGACATGATCGCGCGGTGAGTGATGCGAGGCTGCTGGCCGCTGAGGCCGTTGAGGCCGTTGAGACACATGTCCGGGCGTTCTTCGAGGGGCATTCCATCGAGGTCGTCGCGTGCGACCTCGGGCCGGACCGGCGCGACGTCGTGCCCGACCTACGGGTCCTCGTGGTGAGTCCCGGCCCGCGCGGCGACAGCTGGGCCTACGTAACCGCAGGGTGCTGGGCCGCGATGGAGAAGGACGGGCACGGGCTCGAGTTCGTCATGACCGCCCACGTCCGCGACCAGCGGTTCATCGACCTCATGTCCATGATCGCCTACTACCACTGCGGAGGGCACCAGCTCGACCTGGAGCACAGCATGCCGATCGGTGAACCATGGGTGCCGGGCTCGACCTGCGACCACCTGTTGATCAGCCTGCCCTACCTCCACGGTCCCGACCTCGAGCACTGTCCGCTGCCCGAGGGGCACGCCCGCATCCTGTGGACCCTGCCCGTGACGGCTGCCGAAATCGAGTTCCGCAGGGACCAGGGTCATGAGGCCTTGGAGCAGCTCTTCGACGAGGCGGGCATCATTCCCACTGATCCCTTCCGGGCATCGGTGGTGTGAGGCGTCTGCCGACGTTCTCTTGGCGGTCACCGCGTGCGGTTTCGGCGGGGTGACCGAGAGCCACTCCGATGGAGTGAGGTGTCTGTGGGACTGTGGGTGGGAGTGTGTGCGGTAGCGGCGGGATACGGGCCAGTACTTTGGTGGCCCGGACCCTTCCGGTCCGAGTCCCTGACAGGCACGGTGCGGACGGCGCCGCCCCTTTGAACTCGAGCTGGCTCCGCGGGGACTGCTTCAAGCGCTGTCAGCGCTGGATGGGATGATCCCCGAGGCGGGCCTGAGCCCGTCGGTATCTCGATCGGGGTGGCTCGGATGGACACGTGGCAGGACCTCACAGCGCTGCTGGAAGAGCGCCTGGAGGCCGCGTCGTCCAGTGAGCGGGGCGTTTTCGCCGTAGGTGTTGCTGAGCGCCTGATGACCTGGCACGAGGATCTGCCCGAGGAAGAGCAGGCAGCCTTCACTCTGGGGCTGCGTCCGCTCCTGAATGCGGCATGGGAGGGCGTACTCGGCGATCCGGCAGCGTATACCGCCGTCAACCGCGGCCTGGCCGAGTACATGCTCAGCGACTACTGCAACAACGACCGCCTGGTGGGACCTGAGGATGCGCACGAACCCGCCGCTGCCGCCACCCTCAATGCCGCGCATGCGTATCTCTTCGGGTGCACCGACTTCGCCGTCTGGGCCAGCCGCCGGGCCATCGATGACCAGCACCTCGAGCACCTCGCCGGCGCCGGGCTCGAAGACGGAGACTTCCTCGACACCGACAAGGCACTGATCGACGAGCTCAAGCGCCAGCTGCACGACCTCGACCTCATCGCCGCGCGGTCGACGGAACTGCGTCACGCCTTCTTCGGACTACCCGTCCTCACGTCCGTCCGGCTCCACGTGGAACTGCGCACTCCGCTGTCCCGCCGTAGCTGACCAGGAGAACTCCCCCGTCACCCGCGTCGTTCCGCTTCGGTGATGCGGAAGCGATAGGACTCGGTACCGGTCGGGATGAGGGTCCAGCGGAAGGTGGTCCGGTCGGCGACGGCCGCGCAGAGCCGCGGGTCGCCGAAGGTCTTGCCCCACTCGGCGAACGGGAAGTTCCTGGCCACGGCGGTCGCCTTGCGTTCCGCACGCTCCGTAGACCACGACCCGCTAGAAACGGGACGGGAACGGCACCACCCCCGGCCGCGTCCTCGTGGTCGAGGAGATCCCGCCCCGGCCGGCGGGGCGGGGTACGGAGGAGAGCGGCATGGGGGCATCGGGATTCGCGGAATGGACACGTCACTTCGAGTCCGAACGGGACCGTCGCGCAGCCGGGCCCGACCCTCAGTGGGAGTCGGGTGCTTCACTGCCCCCGGCGGTGCGGGCGAGCATCCAGCGATTCCAAGCCGGCGAGGACGGCGACAGCTCGGCCCTGTTCGCCAAGGCTGACGCGGCGGGCGACCCGGCGTACTCGGCAGCGGTGCGGTTGTTCGTCGCCGAGGAGCAGAACCACGCGCGGCTCCTCGCTCTGCTGCTCGAGGCGGGCGGGGCGACGACGCAAGCCGGGCACTGGAGTGACACGGCATTCGCGCGACTGCGTCGCCTGCCGGGGCTGCGGACGGAGTTGCTGCTGCTGATGGTCGCGGAAGTGGTGGCCCTGCGCTACTACCGGGCGCTGCGTGATGGGACGGACGATCCGCTGACGTCGGAGGTCGCCGGCCGCATCCTGGCAGACGAGGAGCGGCACGTCCCGTTCCACTGCGAGCGCCTGCGCGCGTCGGTCGCGGAGCTGCCGCGCGCGGCCCGGCGGCCGGTGCTGGCGGGGTGGCGGGTGATGCTCCTCGGCGCGGGTCTGGTCGTAGCCGCCGACCACGGACGGGCGCTGCGCAGGCTCGGGGTCGGGCGAGGACGTTTCGTGGCGGAAGTGATGGGGGCGGGCGGTCCGGTGGTCTCGGCGATCCTCGGGACCGCCCCGCTGCGGGTGCCCGCCGTCTCGGCGGAGCCTGCCGCCGCCGGCGTTCTGCCGCACGCACGAGGGTCGATCACCGGCTCCGAGCAAGCATCGCCCGGTCCAGCCCGCCCTGTGCTCGCGCAGCTGCCTAGGCTCACTTGACCGGCTGGCCGGAACGTACGGGGATTCCCGTGCTTGCCTCGGCCGAGACCTGGACCACCCGTCCACACCCCCGGGACAGCACGCCTAGGGGGTGGGCCGGTCGGGGTCGTGGGCGGTGTACAGCGAGACGAGGACGCCGTGCACCGGTTCGCCCTCCGGAGCCTGTTCGGCCTCGTCGACCAAGCGGGCGAGGGTTTCGCCGAGTTCGCGGGCCGCGGCCGGGGTCAGCCGCAAGTGGCGCAGGCGCAGCAGGTGGTCGGCCGGGGAGCGGTCGATCTCCTGGGCGAAGGCGCTGAACAGGGCGGCGGTGCCGATCGCCTGCGGCTCGGCGACGAGCAGCTTGCGGGCCGTCCGCCCGTAGTACCGCTCGGTGCCGCCGCGTACCGTGCGGGTGCCGGCGATACCGATCAGTCCGGCGTCGCTCAGCACCTTGAGGTGATGGGCGAGGTTGCCCTTCTTCGCGTCGAGGAGCACCGCGAGCTGGCTGACCGTGGCCGTCCGCTGGGTCAGGGCGAACAGCAGTCGCTGGCGCAGTGGGTGGGCCAGAGCCGCGTACTGCTCGGGCGCGCCGATGTGCTGGACGTCCTCCGGGGGCTCCCAGGCCGCCTCGTGCCGGCCGGTGTCCACGCTGGTATCCACGCCGGTGGCCAAGCCTGTGCCCGCGTCGGTGTCCCCGCCGGTGTCCGCGTCGTTGTGCGTCATGACGTAAGTGTCTAACGCTCTTGACTCTTTCGCAAGGCCGGTGATCTACTCCTCGCCATGCCGACTCTGACATCCATTCAGCCCGCCCCCGTCGTCGAGGAACTGGCCCAGCTGCTCGCCGCGCACTACGTCTTCCCCGAACTCGGCCAAGAGCTCGCCGGCCTGGTCCGGGACCGTCTGGCCGCCGGCGCCTACGACGTCGCCACCCCCGAAGAGCTGGGCCGGGTGGTCACCGCCGACCTCCAGTCCCGCAACGGCGACCGGCACCTGCGGCTGAAGTACCACGCCGACCGGGTGCCCGAGGAGCAGGGCGCGGCGGTGCTCGCGGAGATGCGGCGCGACTTCGAGGCGTCGCTGGGCGGCGTAACGCGCCTGGAGATGCTGGACGGCGGGGTGGCCGTCCTCGAGCTCACGCCGAACCTCTTCCCGCTGGAGTGGGCCGCCGAGCCGCTCGGGGCCGCGCTGGCGGTGGCCTCCCGGGCCCGGGCGCTGATCCTGGACCTGCGCCGCAACCTCGGCGGCTCGCCCGACACGGTCGCCTTCGTGTGCGGCCACCTGCTGGACGAGCGCACCCTGCTGAACACCATGCACTGGCGCGAGGGTGACCGCCGCGAGCAGTCCTGGTCGCCGGCATACGTCCCCGGCCCGCGCTTCGGAGGTGAGAAGCCGGTGTACGTGCTGACCAGCCCGCGCACCTTCTCCGCCGCCGAGGAGCTCGCGTACGACCTCCAGCAGCTCGGCCGGGCGGTCGTGGTGGGAGAGACCACGGGGGGCGGGGCCCACCCGCGGGAGGGCTGGACCCTGCATCCACACCTCGAGGCGTCCATCCCGGTGGGCCGGTCGGTCAATCCGGTCTCGGGGACCAACTGGGAAGGCACCGGGGTCGTTCCGGACCTCCCGTGCCCGACCGCCGACGCCCTGGCCCGCGCCCATGAGCAGGCTCTGGCCCGCCTGGCACGATCGGCCTGACACTCCAGTCGGAGCCTGCTGCCTGACCTGCGGGTTTCGCTGGGCGGCGAGGAGGTCGGGGCCTTCGTCTTCACGGATCTGCTGTATGCAGGTCGCCAGGAACGGTCACTGGCGGGCCCGACGAGCAGGCCCGGCTGGTCAGGGAGGACGTCCCTGACCGCCGTCACGATCATGGCCTGCGCGAGCCGGTCCACGCCCAGCCGCTCCGGCGCCTTCGCTCGGCCCTCGAGGTCGAGGTGCGCGGCACCCCTGGCGCAGGCCCCCGGTCAGCGGGCCGCAGGAGCGCTTCATGTCCGCGTCCGCGCCCGTGTTCGCGTTCGCGTTCGCGTGCGGCGCCCACGGATCGGCTGTCTCCCCCGCCGGCAGCCCGGCGCGGGCGCGGGGCCGCGCGCGCCGGCCGGCCCTGCGGCGGGAGCGGGCGCCGGGACGTCAGGCGCGGCAGGGGCGGGGTGTTGGCGGCGGCCGCGGTGCCCGGCCAGGCCGGGGGACGCAAGGACCACGTCACGGACCGAACCTGCGGGCATCGTCGTCTTCAAGAGGTCGCCCCAGCAGTCCAGTGAGGGCCTGGTGAACGCCCGCGGTCATGCGACCCGGCTGCGGCAGGAACACCACCGCGTCGACACCGGCCTGCTGAAGGCCGACGAGCTGGCAGGCCGTCTACGGCCGGTACTCGCCCCGCATCAACACGGCCAGGACTTCGCCGCCGAAGTGGCTGGGGAGCTGGCCGGCCGACCGGCCCGGCGCCGCCTCCTCCCCGTCCTTCCCGTCCTCGCCGAGTTCCGCCACGGCGCCGGTGAGGCGTTTCCGGGTGGCGCGGCGGACCGCGTCCGTGGGTGTTCTTGAACGTGGTCCCGGACTCCTCGATCGACCACGTCGTCGACCCCACGGCTGGATGTCCTCCAGAGGCTCGGAGGCGTCTCGCTCAGGAGCCAGTAGAGTGACGGCGGACAAGAGAAGAGCTCCTCCGATGGACTCCCGCATATCGCGCATGCGCTCCAAGTTGGCGAGAGCGCCCTACCAGGCACGGCGCAGCCACTCGATGGGTGCCGAGCGCCACCAGTTTCGCGTTGGCCCGCGGGTCAGTTCCGCGCAGGCGGACGCCTTCGAGCGTGAACACCACATCTCTTTGCCGGCGGCCTACCGAGAGTTCCTCGTCGGGCTCGGAGGCAGCGGTGCCGGCCCCTTCTACGGCCTGCTCCCGCTGGAGGACTGCAGGCTGTTCACCATGGACCGACAACCCCCGGACGGCACCCCGCGGGGGTTCCATCACGTGGACCACCCGGACGCGCTGCAAGGAGATCGGTTCCTCCACATCATTGAGATGGGCTGTACCGACCTGTGCCTCATCGGCGTGACCGGGCCGCTCACCGGCCGCATGGTCACGGGCAACGCGGACGGCTTCTGGCACGCGAACGTCTCCTCGGCCCAGGACTTCCTGAGCTGGTACGAACGCTGGCTCAACCACATGCGGGACGGAAGGGACAACCCCGCGCTGGGCCTCACCTCTCCGTCGACCGCGGCAAGCGCCCCTTGGGGCCCCCGGGCCACGGCCCGGAGAACTCGGTGACCGTACGCCGCAGAGGGCTTGCCCAGGTCCTGAGCCCATGCCGATCTCCGGACCCCTGGGGTGCGGTGAGCCATGTGCGGCGTTCCGCCCAGCTGTTGGCAGGACGGTGCGGGGTGCAGGTGCGGGTGAACAAAGCGGTGAGGCCCCCGCGCGCGCTTGTAGCGTTCGCCCCCGGCAGGGGTGTGGCAGAGCCCGGCCACCGCCTCGCCGTACTGCTCAAGTCGCAGGGCCGACGGCAGGAAATCATCATCAGGGCGCACCTGCCGCACGGGGGGATGCCGCCATGATGTCCGTCATGGCACAAGAACTCGCAACGCTCGCCCAACAGACCGCGGACCGCCTGGCTGAACAGCACGTCGGCGTGGTGGTGGCCGCGGTGGTGGACGACGTCGCGGAGATGCGCGGTGCCGGAACCACCAGTGCGAACCACAGCCGTGTCCCCGGCCCCGACACCCTGTTCGAGATCGGCTCGGTGACCAAGGTGTTCACCGCCCTGGCCCTGGCCCGCCTGGCATCCGCCGGCACGGTGGGCCTGGACGAGCCGCTCGGTGATCTCCTGCCCGCCGGGACGGCCGTTCCGTCACGGGACGGCCAGCCGATCTCCCTGCAGCATCTGGCCACTCACACCTCCGGTCTGCCGCGACTCCCGAAAGGCATGCTGCTCCCAGCCCTGCTGCGCCCGTCGAAGCCGGATCCGTACGCCGACTGCACGGCCGACGTCCTGCTCGCCGGGCTGGCCGGGACCCGTCTGGGGGCCACTCCGGGGAAGCGATTCCGCTACTCGAACCTCGGAGCCGGGCTGCTGGGGCTGGCCCTCTCCCGCCGAGCGGGCACGGAGTACGAGGCCCTCATCACCCGCGAGATCTGCGTCCCCTTGGGCATGACCGACACCGTGGTGACGGTGGACGGCACCCGCTCGGAACGCTCCGCGCAGGGCCACGTGCGCCGCGGGCGGCCCGCCGCACCGTGGCACCTCGCCGACCTGGCGGGAGCGGGAGGCCTGCATTCGACCGCGACCGACCTGGTGGCCTTCGTACGGGCACAGTTGGACGGTGGCCCCGCAGGGCTCGCCGAGGCGATCCGCCTGAGCCGTGCGGTCGAGTACCGCAGGAGCCCCTTCGCCCGGGTGCACCTCGGCTGGATGGCACACCGCCTGCACCCCCGGCAGGGCGGCCACCTCCAGATCTGGCACAACGGAGGAACAGGGGGCTTCTCTTCCTTCGTGGGGTTCGACCCGGAGAAGCGGATCGCCGTCATCGCCCTCGGCAACACCCGGCGCTCGGTGGACGGCCCGGCCTTCGACCTCCTGCGCACCCTGCAAGCAGAACGTGCGGCGGAGGCGAACTGACCACGGCTCGGGGCGGATCCGGCCGAAAGCGTTGCCTCATGGGGCAAGGGAGACCGCGAGGGCACCGACATGTCCTTCGCCGAGCGCGTTCCCGATACCACGGACGACCATGTCTCGCTGAACCCGCTGAGGCAATGACGGTGATCACTCCCGCCGAAAGAGGAGAAGCCTCAGGGCAGAGAGGACCGGCCGCCGCGTACCGGCGCAGGTCTGCCAGTGACGCCGGTACGCGACGGGCCGCCCGTTGGGCATCGTCCTGACTGAACGGTGCTGCACCCTCGCAGCGGAGCATCCCGAGAGCCCCCACACGCCGCGCCTGTCCTGGAGGAGCAGACGCAGCGCGGGGTCAGGCACAGGCGATCTGTCAGTGCCCGCACCCACGACGACAGTTGAGGTCAATCGCATCAAGAAGATCAAGCTGCAGCTCTACGGGCGCGCCGGATTCGAGCTCCTCCGCAAGATGATCCTGCTCCAGTGACCCTCCGCGATCGCGACCCCTGACGTTGGGCCAGAACCGCCTTCCTACCCCACTCGTCAGAAGCGCGGCCCGACAGTGGGATGCGAGGCCACGGCACAGGCGGCAATCTGCAGTTGCGCTTCCCATGCCACCCTGTCGAGCCCGAGCGTGAACTCGATGCAGCATGCGCAGGGCGGGAGTAGCGCCACGAATGCTTGCTCCTCAGCGCTCTCGACCTCTGTCTCCGACCACTCGTCCGATGCCAACCCGGCGAGATCCACTTCCCCGGTGGCGAATCGCGTGGCCAGCCTGCGCAGCGCGTATCGTCGGGCCAGGTGGTGATCGGGCGGAGTGATCCCCAATTCTTCGAGAGCCTGCTCGAATGTGTCGCGGATGTCCCTGGGGTCCGCATGACACGACAGACCGGCGAGCTCGCACAGAGCCGGCGTGTCCAATCCCATGGCGAGTGCCTGGGCAGCGGTCATCGGCAGGTCTTCCGGACACACCTGGTCCGCCTGGTACAGCCACGCTGCCTCCACCAAAGGCGGATAAGCACTGAGGACAGGGCTGTCGGGTTCGGATGTGTCGTCTATCGCTGCCATGGTTCACACCATGCCAGCACGGCTCGCGAGAGTGCCCAGAAATTTCGACTGTCGCGGTGAACCGTCCTACGGGCTGACCCAACTCATGATGACGTCCCCGTGACACTCCGCGACGAATCCCCGAGATCTGCGCCAGAACCGGGTTGCGAAGTCAATTGTTCACGGGTTTGGGAGGCGCCCGGATCTGATGGTCGGGTCGCCCGGGGGAATCGCACCCCCGGGCTCCCACAGAACCGTGCGTAACAGTCTCCCGTTACACGGCTCTTGTCCTCCTGATCACCGGAACTCTGGTGTCCATGCCCACTGGGCGAAGAGCCTCGGATACTGGCGTGTTACTCGGTTCCAGCATGCGTGGGCCTTCTTGAACGTCCGGAGCCGTCGATACTTCTTGCGGACCCATCGCATCAGGTAGGTGTTGATGCGATGAAGGAGGGGATGCAGCTCGGAGCGGTAGAACGCTCCGTAGTAGTTCATCCATCCCCGCACGATCGGGTTTATGCGCCGCGCAAGGTCGAAGAAGGTGAGGTGGATCTGCCGGTGGAGCCGCCAGGAGCGGATCTCCGTGCTGATCTTCTTCTGGGCGTCCTTGCTGATCGCGGGCAGGAAGCCGGTGAAGTTCGTCCCGTTCCTGTTCCGCGCCCCGCGGGCTCGGAAGGTGAACCCGAGGAAGGTGAACGACGTGTGCTCGAAGGAGCCGCGCCGCTTGCCGTCCTTGCAGTACACGATCCGGGTCTTGTCGGGATGCAGACGCAGCCCGACATCGTCCATCCTGTTCGCGAGTGCGGCCAAGACCTCTCGGGCCTGGCGCTCGCTGACGCAGTGCACAACCGCGTCGTCTGCATACCGCTCGAACTCGACCTCCGGATACATCCGGGTGAGCCACATGTCGAACGCGTAGTGCATGAACAGGTTCGCCAGCACGGGCGAGACCGCCGACCCCTGTGGGGTGCCTCGGTCCCGCTTCTGCAAGGTGCCGTCGGGTAGCTGGAGCGGTGCGCGAAGCCACCGATCAACATACAACTTCACCCAAACGGCGTCGGTGTGAGCTTCCACGGCCTTGACGATGAGGTCCCAACGAACGCTGTCGAAGAACTTCTGGATGTCGAGATCGATCACCCAATCTTTTCCCCAACACCGCTGCCGGCATCGGTCAACCGCGTCTAGCGCAGACCGCCTCGGCCGGTATCCATAGGAATTCTCGTGGAACACGGGCTCCACCCTGATCCCCAGATGCCTGGCCACTACGGTCTGTGCCACGCGATCGGCGACTGTGGGAATGCCAAGCATTCTCGTGCCGCCGCCATGCTGCTTTGGAATCTCCACCGCACGCACCGGAGGAGGAAAGTAAGTCCCCGAGGACATTCGGTTCCAGAGCTTGTAGAGGTTTCCCTTCAAGTCAGCCTCGAAATCCTCGATGGACTGCCCGTCGACCCCTGGCGCCCCTTGATTCCTCTTGACCTCCCGATACGCCTCCAGCACTTCCCACTTGTAGATTTCGAACGGCTTGTTCGGTGACTTCAGCTTGTCCATCGGCTCCTCCCGGAGAACGTCCGGTTGACCAGACACACACAGCCACGGATGACCCGGCCCCTTCGCTCCACCCCCGTTACAGGGGCTTCGGCACTACTACGGGCCGGTCCGCCAGCACGCTCCGCATCGGTACTCAACCCCTCGCGGTTCATCCGCTCAGGGCGCTCCCTCTCGCCGCCCTCTCGGGCAGCAGTGTCGAAGCGTGCCTTCCCACGTTCCGTGCAAGACCAGCAGACCAGGCTCACGCCACCTCTGTGCCGGACACCGCCTGACCAATAGACGGGCTCCCGTCAGGCTTATCCCGGGCTCAATCACGTGCTCCCGGTTCTGATGTCACTTCGATTCCAATAACGACACTTCGGCAGTGGTTCACTTGCGTTCGTCTTCCTGATCCCCACCTGACGCCTCTTAGGCGCCTTCTCCACATCGCTCACCACGATCGCGTCACCGCTCTCGCAGCATGTGGTGGTTTGAAGCCTCCCCCCGCAGGGCGGCTCCGAAGGGCCAAGTCCTTCATGACTTGCACAGCATTGCTTCCAGAACTGTTCCTACATACGGTTCCTTTCGCATTCGTGGCACACGCGACCCTTGAAAACGGCTCTGACCGCGATTGCGTGATGGTCGAGAGGAGGAGGTAAAAGGGGGTGTGCCAGAGTGAGAACCATGACGGGTTCCGAGTTTGATGCCGACCTGACCCCATTCCTTCAGGGGTCCGCTTCGGCGTCGTGGTCCGTGAGAGCAGCCTCAGGCCGGAGTCTGGCAGCCGTCGCGGAGGTTCCCGAAGCAGCCGAGGTCCTGCGCCGGCTGTTGCTGGATGGCAGCGACACCTTCGTGACCCAAGAGACCGCGGAGGCTCTGCTCGAACGCTGGGACGTTCTTGGTCTGCGCATGGTGCTGGCCGCGCTGGCCAGCGCGGATGACGACACTGGCGATCACCTTGATGCTGCGATCCTCAATGTCTGCCGTCAGTCGAAGGAGGACGAGGGACGGCTCGCGGAACTGTGCTCAGCGTTGACATCGGATGTGGACAGCGACGTGAGCAGAGAAGCTCGCCGGACTCTCGAACCGCTGCGGTGACCTGACCACTGCTCATCCTGGATGAGGATGCGGGTCCGGAGGAGGGTGAAGGACGCGCGCCCATACATGGCCCTCTTGAGTGTTTTCACGCGGTTGACGTGGCCTTCGACGACTCCTGAGCTCCAGTGGAGAGTCAGTCCCGCGGTGACGGCGGCGAGGTCGCCGCGGAGGAAGCCGGCGAATCCACTGATGGGCTTCGGTGCGTCCTGCTCAGCCTGGCGGATCCACTCGGTCAACAGGAAGCCCCGCCGGTGCCGGAGGAGTTCGGCGAAAGCACGGGCCAGGTCACAGGCTCGGGCGATGTCCGGGCAAGCGATCCGCACGTCCAGCAGACGGCGGACGAGGTCGGGCGGGAGGGTGTCCTGCGGCCGCATGATCCATCCGGTGATCTTGCGAGGGCTGGGGATGTCCGCGCGGACGGGTTCGGCGGCGCCGGCGCGGAGTGCGGCGAGGTGCTTGCGGACGACCTGGCGGCTGCCGCGATAGCCGCGTTCGCGGAGCTCCAGGAACAGCCGGCTGCCGCTGACCTGGCCGAGGCTCTCGGTGAAGCGGCTGTTCAAGTACGGCTTGAACGGCTCCAGCACTCCCACCGGACGGCGTTCGTAAGC
The DNA here is from genome assembly GCF_036178145.1 of Streptomyces sp. NBC_00273. Taxonomy (NCBI): domain Bacteria; kingdom Bacillati; phylum Actinomycetota; class Actinomycetes; order Kitasatosporales; family Streptomycetaceae; genus Streptomyces; species Streptomyces sp. NBC_00273. Next base: position 806,506 of record NZ_CP108067.1, read on the forward strand.
GGAGGCCAGGAGCTGGTCAAGATCGGTGTCGCGGAACCGCCGGACGGTCTTGCGGTCGAGGTGGAGCCGACGGGCGATTGCGCTGACGGTCCAGCCGGCCGCGACCAGTTTGTGCACGTCGGCGTAACGGTGGCGGGTCCGTTCGATGATCTGCGTTCGCGGCAGCTCGTGCAGCGGAAGCTGCATCAGCGGGGGTGCCTCGGGTATGCGGGCTGTCTCTTCGTCGGCTCGTTTGCGCAGGCAGGAACGATGCTGGTGACAGGTCTTCTCTACCGCGGCCGCGAGGTTCTGCAGCAGGTGCCAGCGGTCGGCGACTTCCACCGCGTCGGGGGTGGCTTCCTTGATCGCCCGGGTGTAGGCAGTGGCTCGGTCCCGGCAGATGATCTCGGCACCGGGGTGCTCGCGCAGCCAGGCGGCAAAGGTCTCCGAAGTGCGATCGGGCAGAACGTCCACGACGCGGCCGGCCTCGACGTCGACCAGGAGGGTTCCGTAGGTGCGGCCCTTTCGAAAGGCGAACTCGTCGACGCCCAGCACCCGCGGGGACCGTTCGGGCGCGGTGGGAGGGTCCAAGAGTTCAAGCAGCCGCGTGCGACCCGCGACGAGATGCATCCGGCGGCACAACCGTTCGCCGGCCCGCCCGCCAAGCTCGACCGCGACCTGGCGCAACCAGACCTTCAGCCCGAGGCTGGAGCGGCGATACCGCTCGCTCAGCCCGCTGACCTGCTCGACGAACGTCCGTCGCCGACATGACTGCCGTTCGCAGAAGAACCGCCGGACCCTCAGCCTGAGCAGCAGCTTCTTCCCAGCCAGGGGCCGCTCGGCCAGGCTTCGGACATAGGAAGGAGTGGACCTTCCGGGCCCGGGCACGGCACCCCGGGCACCTGGGTGGCGGACCGCACGCGGCCGCCACCACGACCAGGACCTCCGCCGTGAACTCCACGGCCTCCAAGCGAACATCGACGTCCGGGAACAACACATCATCCAGCGAGCAGACCCCCACCAGCCAGACATGCCCTGGCGGAACGTTCCCGCACGCGAGCCCTGACCTTGGAAATCACAAAACTCCGGTCAGAGCCTTGAAAACGACCAGGGAGGCTCTTCGCCTCACTTTGTTGGCTACTCAACGGTGTGGGGAACGTGGGGAGTGGGCGAGCATGCGTGTGCCCCGCCGACCCTCGGGTCGGTGGGCCGGTGATCGTGAACGTCGGCCGGACGCAATTGATCAGCCCCACCTTGACTGCGAAGTGGCGTCAGGCCCTCGCGTGGACAATGAGTCGGTTCTGCTGACCATCAAAGATGTCGGCCAATACCTGGGCCTCCCGGCGGCTCCCTCCGAACAGTCCACTCTGGTCGACGTGCACGACCAGGACGTCGTGGCTGTCTATGACCTCCGAGATGCCGCGCGTCTCGATCGTGTCCGACCACGCGTCAAGGTTCCGACCGAACCACTTCGGCAGCCCACACGGCTCGATAACCGCGTCCCAGAAATCGTCGAGCGTCTCTATCTGCCGACCGCGTAGGTCGACTATCAGCTTGCTGTCCATCATCGCAGCAGAGTAGCGCCCAGCTCCACGGCTCACCGGCCGGTCAGCGCGTCGCCACCTTGCGGTCGGCAGCCGGGACTTTCAGCTGACGACCAGTCGATGGTCCTTTCACGGAGCCTTGCGGAGTGGGACGACATCGGGAAGGCCGGTGGGCACTGAGGGAAGGGCGGCTTCCGTGTCGCCAGGAGAGCGACGACGGCGACGGGCTGCTGGCAGTGCGGGCAGTTGCAGGTTGCGGTCGGCTCCGGTGGGTCTCGCTCCGGGGCGCTCCGGTGTGTGGGGCGTGTCGTCGGTTTGGGTGCTGGCGGCAGGTCGGCCCGAGGAGTCGGCCAAGGCCAGCGGATCTCTGCGCTCCCTGCGTCGACGGCCCGCCGCCCTCCGGGGACGGGCCATCCCCATGCGACTGCTCTCCATCCCATCGAGGCATTCACTCACCGAACCCAGTCGTTCCGCCCAACAGGCTCACTCAACCCACCGTCCGTGAGGTGGCCGCTTCGATGCCTGCTGCCCTCAACTTGCGGGCCAGGAGCTCCATCTCGGGCAGGGTCCCTGAGTACTGCCCAGTCAGGACCTGCTCCAACGCTGCCCGGAGGCCGTCCAGACCGATGCCGAGTTCCGCCCGCAGCACCCGCATGATGGCGGCGTTCCTCGCCGGCGGGGTTACCTGCAACTGTGCCCGCCCGTGCTCGGAGAGCAGTCGCCCACGCATTTCATCCGGCAGGTCACCGCCACAAACAGCCAGCGCAAACCCACAGGTCGGACACGTGGACTCAACATCCCACCGCAGTTCCTCGCCCACCAGCGCCTGAACTCCGCACCACTCTGCCTCGGCACCACACCCCTGGCACACAGCGGAGTACCTGATGGACTCGACCAAGATTGACTTCTCCACAACCCCACCCCTCAAGACGAGAGGTTAGACGGGAGGCGCCAAACGCCCCTTCCAGCGCGCCAACCTTCTCCCCCGGCATCCGGGCCAGCGGTCCGGGCAGCGCTGGCGCCTCACCCGATCCAGCCCGCGCGGGACCACGCGGGCCACGCAGCGTCTGGACTTCCCGCGGCAACGGAGGCGCCATGAACAAGCCCTCGACCCGACCGGACGCTTCTCCCCTGCTACCAGGCTGCCTTGGCGCGCAAACCCTGCGGCTCGCGGACGCCGAAGCCCTCCGAACATTGCATGCTCGGAATGACGCCCCGTACGCCATCGACCAGGACAGGCCCTCCTCGTTGACCGCAGTCACCGCGAAGGCCAACCGGGTCGGTGCCGGCAAGGAACCGGCCGAATGGCTGCCCCCGGCCCCCACCTACCGCTGCCTCTACGAGACCGTCCCGGTCGACACCAAGTAGGCGCACCCCATCTACAGGGGGCGGGCCGGCCGAGGCCCTGTTCGACAGCGCATCTCACCAGCAGCCCGGCGGACCTCCTCGGGCGTGCGTCATCGTCCACCAACCCATGGAGGACCATCAAGGCCCTCGCCTCGCCCTCACTGACCAGCTTCAGGCGCGGCTCGGGGAGCCCGTCGACTCGCACATCCAGCGTGTCGTTAGTGTCCGCAGCGACGCCGGACCACGCCACGCGTTACACGCATGGTAGGGGACGCACTCGGGCGCCCCGGCAACGCGGCCGGGTGCGGTGCCGGGCGCCGTGGGCCCGGCAAGATCCGAACGAGACGGCCTAGCTCTCCTACCTGCCGTTTGCTTGCAGCTCTGCAAGGGTGCACACTTGCGCGAACTCCAGTCGGGCGCAGCGTCGCACCCTCATGACCGATGTGCCCGGAACCGTGGCCCGGGTCATCAGCAAGCCACACGGGAGCACGTGTTGAGTACATCAGGTACGGCCCGCCAGCAGCATCTCCGAAGCCTCAGCGACGGGGAACTCTGTGCCCTGCTTCGCGGGCACACCTCGGAATCTGACGCGGCCGTCAGCGACGTGATGGACGAGGTGTTCGCCCGTCACCATCCCTCGGTGCTGGCCTACGCCCGCACGTGCTGCCGAGATTTGTCCACCGCCCAGGACCTCGCCGCCGAGGCCTTCGCCCGTACCTATCGAGCCATTGCCTGGGGTGCCGGACCCGAGTACGCCTGGCGGCCGTACCTGCTGGCCTGCGTGCGCCGGCTGGCGGCCACATGGGCGCAGAACGCCGCCCGTACGCGGTTGTCCGACGATTTCGAGGAATGGGCCGCCCAGCTCTCGGACGGCCAGGACACCGAGGACGCCGTCTTCTCGGCGGAAGAGGGATCGCTGGTCCTGCGTGCCTACCGGTCGCTGCCGGAGCGCTGGCAGGCCGTGCTGTGGCACTCCGTCGTCGAACACGAGCCTGCCGCCGAGACCGCAGCACGCCTGGGGATATCGGCCGGAGGCGTCGGCTCGCTGGTCGCGCGTGCACGGGAAGGCTTGCGGGAGGCGTACTTGCTCGCCCACCTGAGCCAAGCCGCGAGTGACGAGTGTCGGCACTACGGCAGGCAGATCGCCGCCAAGCTGCGCCGACCGGGCAAGCGCCTCACCCGGGACCTGGGCCGCCACCTCCAGGGGTGCAACGGCTGCGCACGGGCCGAGCGCGACCTGCGCGATGTCAACGGCCGTCTGGGCGTCCTGCTGCTGGGGGGAATCCTGCTGTGGAACCCCGCCTCCTTCCTATCGGCCCTGGGCGGGGGCGGCACTCAGCTCGCCTCAAGCACGCTGAACGGGACGCAGCTCGCCGGAGCCAAGGTCGGCGTCGTGAAATGGGCCGCTGCGGCAGCCGTGGCGGGAACGGCGGTCACCGCGGTCGCCCTGCTGCCGGCCGACTCCGAGAACGACAGGTCCGTCCGGGCAGCAGCTCCTGTCAAGACGTCCGCGGCGGCCCCGGGCGGCCCGTTCCCGGAGGCCGCACCGATCACGGCCATCGGCCCGGCGGCTTTCGCCACCGCTCCTGCCACGCCCTTCCCTTCCGCCTCCCCGTCCGCCTCGACCTCAGCCTCGCCGTCGGCCTCCGCCATGCCGACTTCCGCGTCGCCCTCGACCGGTCAGACCGGCGCCGCCCTGGTCAACGTGGCTTCGGGGCTGTGCGTCGGCCTGGGTGGCTCCGGCTCCGGCGGCCCGTTGCAGCTCGAGAAGTGCACCGGACAGGCCGGCCAGGGCTGGCAGCGGCTGCCTGCCGCTCAGAACACGTACCAACTCCGCAATGCGGGCACCGGCACCTGCCTCGACGGCACCGCCGGCGGCGGGAATCTCGTCGCGGTCACCCTTCGCGCGTGCCGGACCGGCGCGGACCGCGCGACGCAACTCTGGCGGTTCGAGCCGGACGCACGGACCGGCGCTTACCGCGTCTGGTTCGTACCGAAGGTCCGGCACAGCGACTACGCCGACCATCTGCTGGGCCCGCGGAACTGGCCGAAGGCCGACCCGCCGCGTCCGGGATCAGAGATGGTGCACCTGCCCAACTACTACAACTCGGTCAACCTGCTCTTCGCCCTGGGGTGAGCGCCCGCACTGGACGTCTTGCCCCTGCCCGACCACGAGCGCGCCGAGCGTCTTGGCGCTGCGGTCAGCAGCCCGGGCCCGCCCCCCAGCCAGTCCGCGTGGTCCTGGTTGCGCCGGCCGCTGGGGCGTGTCTCCACCGGGGAGGAGCGAACGGCCGGTGCCGGAAGCCGCATCCGTACGTCTCGCCGGGCATCACCTCGCCGTCCTCTCCATCTGGTCGGCGAGGTGATGCGAAGGGCAGTGTCCGAGCAACGGCCCATACGACGGTGCAGATGCCCCAGGCCGACGCCCTGATACTGACGTCGGCGGTGTTCTTCACGCCGACTGACCAGCCCCCGCCCGTTGGGAAGGAGTCGGTCATGAAGGTGAGCGTGCTGGTGGTCTGGCCGCCTCCCCACTCCCAGCCGGCTTCGCCGTGCTCATCGCGGCGTGCGACCGCCCCTGGAACCTCGGCAAGGCCGCTCGGAGTTCCTGGGGGCCTTGCTCAGTTGCCCGTCCGGGGTCATTCGGGGCGGCTGAAGCGGTGGGCGGCCCAGAGCAGGGCTGCGACGCCGCCGGCCAGTAGCAGGGCGCCTTCCAGGAGCAGGGGAGGTTGCCAGCCGGACCACTCGATGCCCGCGGTGGCCGCCTGGTCCGGTACCCGTAGCGTGATGCAGCGGCGGAGCAGGTCCACTCCGTAGGCCAGCGGATTGGCGGCGGCCAGTGCGTGGGCCCAACCCGGCAGGTTCTGGATCGGGAAGAAGCCACCGGACAGGAACAGCAGCGGCATCATCACCAGGCCGAGCAGCATGTGGAAGACCTCGGGCCGGTTGAGGCTGACCGCGAGGGCGAGGGACAGGGCCGTGATGGTGAAGGAGGTCACGATCATGCCGCCGAGGAGCAGCACCAGGAGGAGCGGATCGTAGGGCAGGCCGACGGCGCCGGCCAGGCCGAGCAGGACGGCGCCCTGCACCGTGGAGACGATGGTGCCGCCGGCGCAGCATCCGAGGAGCAGGGTGGAGCGGCGGACCGGGGCCATCAGGAGTTCGCGCAGGTAGCCGCTCTGCCGGTCGGTGATCAGACGGATGCCGACCATGATGGCCGGCGTCTGTACCGTCATCATCAGCATGCCCGGGAAGAGGTAGGTCTGGTAGCCGACGCCCAGTGAGGAGTTCGGGATCAGGGCGGCCAGACCGCCCCCCAGGACGAAGAGGTAGAGCACCGGCTGGAGCAGCATCAGGGCGGTGTGGGTGGGCTGGGCGGACAGGCGCAGCAGATCGCGGTGGACCAGGCCGTGAATGGCGCGCAGTTCGTGGCGCAGGCGGGGCCCCGGCTCGCGGACGCTGCCGTCGCGGGCGCCGGGTTCGTCCGGGGTGCGGGAGGCGTCCGGGGCCGGGAGGGCGGGTGCGGTCATGGGGCCTCCTCGGGCGCTGCCGTGGTGCCACCCGGGGCCGGGGCGGCCGGTGTGTGGTGGGGCCGGGGGGTGTGGATGCTGCGGCCGGTGTGGTGGAAGAAGACGTCGTCGAGCGTCGGTGCGGTGGCGGACGCGGCGTGCACGGCGATGCCGTGGGCTTCCAGTGCCGCGCACAGGCGGGGAATCCAGGCACTGCCGTTGGGCAGCCGCAGGGACACCCCGTCGCTGTCCAGGGTGATGGCGAGGTCCGACGGCACGGTCCGCTCCACGACCTGTCGTGCTGCCGCGTCGTCGCTGGTGCGCAGCGCCACCCGGTCGTCCCCGATCGCGGTCTTCAGCGCGAGGGGCGTGCCCTGGGCCACGAGTCGGCCGTGGTCGATGATGCCGAGGCGGTCGCAGTTCTCCGCCTCCTCCAGGTAGTGGGTGGTGACGAAGAGCGTGCTGCCGTGCTGGTCGCGCAAGTCGCGCAGGTGCTCCCAGACCTGGGCTCGGGCGTGCGGGTCGAGTCCGGTGGTCGGCTCGTCGAGGAACAGGATCCGGGGTGCGTGCAGCAGGCCGCGGGCGAGCTCCAGTCGGCGGCGCATGCCTCCGGACAGGGTGCGCACGAGGGATCGTCGCCGGTCGGTCAGGCCGACCACTTCGAGCATCTCGGCGGTGCGCAGACGGGCGTCGCGGCGGCGCAGTCCGTAGAGGCGCGCGTGGATGTGCAGGTTCTGCTCGGCCGTCAGGTCCGGGTCCAGGGCGCTGTGCTGGAAGAGCATCCCGACCAGTCTTCGTACCTGGTCCGGCCGGCTGAGTACGTCGACGCCCGCCACCGTGGCCTGTCCGGCGGTGGGGCGGGCCAGGGCGCACAGCAGGGCGAGGGTGGTGGACTTTCCTGCTCCGTTGGGGCCGAGGAAGGCGAAGGTCTCTCCCTGGAGCACGTCGAGGTCGAGGCCGCGCACGGCATGGGTGGTGGTGCCGTCCGGCCGCGGGTAGCTCTTGACCAGGCCGCGCGTGCTGATGGCGAGGACCGGCTGGGCAGCGGACCGCGTGGCATCCGTATGCGTCGGTACGGTGGTCAGGAGGCTGGCCCGGGGGCGAGTGTCGTCACCGGCATGTGGCTGCATGGTCAGGTCCTCGTCGACGGTGTGTCCTTGCGCGGGCCTGCCGGCCGCACCGGTCGTGGCTCCGGCCGGTGGCTGCCCGGGGGACAGCCACCGGCCGGAGGGGCTTGGTTAGCCGGCGCAGCTGATGCCGATACAGACGGTGTTGAGCAGCGTCAGCAGGCCGACGCACTCACACGTCGCGGCGAAGGCCGCTCCGTCGACGCCGACCGGGTCGGTCTCCGGAAGGGCGTGCAGGTGAGCCAGCAGTTCGAGGTCGCGGTTCTCCATGACTTTCTCCTTCTCTTCGAGGTTGCGACAGGGGGTTCCCGTCGCTCAGCCCGGCTGCTGGATCATCCAGTGCCGGGAGTCTGTGTGGTGGGTCCGCAGGAGGAACGCCAGGATTCCTGCGGACCCGTCGCTCCAGCTCGTCGAGACGTCCCCGTACTCGTTGGGGAAGACGACGTGGCCGGCGCGGTGGGCCCGTTCGGAGACGAGGAGGCGGGCCAGGTCCTCGGCCATCGCACGGTAGGCGGGGTCCCCGGTGGCGTCGGCCATGTCGAGGAGGAAGTCACCGTTCCCCGCCAGCCCGTGGCACTGGGCGAGAGCGGCACGGGACGCACGCTCGACGACGGCGTGGGTCGCGCCGCGGGCGAGATCGCCGAACCGTTTGTCCCCGGTCCGCTGCCAGAGGCGGACGAGGAAGGAGCCGATGCCCGCCGAGCCGTGGCACCAGTACGGGGCCGTGGGTACGTTCGAGGCCTGGGCGGGCCACTGGGCGGCTGGGCCGACCATGACGGCGTGGGCCACCAGGAGCTCCCCCGCCGCGACGGCCAGCTCCAAGTGCTCGGAACGGTTGGAGATGGCGGCGGCGGCGAGGAGGAAGCAGCCGATGCCGGATGTTCCGTGCGCGAAGCCCAGATAGCGTTTGCCGGCCTCTTCGGAAACGGCTTCGGCCGGGACGGGCCAACTCACGCCGGACGGCTCGAGTTGTGCGGCGGCAGCCAGCCGGTCGGCTGCGTCGACGACCAGTTCGGCCAGGCGCGGGTCGCCGGTACGGTGCCACAGGTGGGCGGCGGCGAGGCCGCTGCCCGCGGAGCCGTGGGTGATGTCGTGGCTGGGTGTCGACTCGAGCGGGGCCAGCGCCAGGTCCAGCGCATGGCCGGTGAGCACGCTGTCGTCGATGGCGCGTCCGGCTTCGTACAGCGCCCAGGCGGTTCCGCGGCCTCCGAAGTGCAGCCCCGGGCGTATGGAGCGGGTGTCGGTACGGGCGGCTATCCAGTGGCCCGCCGTGGAGATCACCTCAGGCAGCCGTGGGTCGCCGGTGAGCTCGAAGTACCGTGTCAGGACTGCCAGAACGCCTGCCGCACCTTGCTGCACGGTGCAGGGGTCGGTCTCTCCGGCCAGGGTGGACACGGGCCACAGCCATTGGTCGTCGGTCGGGGTCATCGAATCGACGAGGTGGTTCACCATCCCGGTGACCGCGGCCTGCGTCGCGGGGTGCGGGTCGGCCGTCGGCTCCGGCCCAGCGGCAGGACGCGCCGGCCGCGTCGGCTCCGTCTCGCGGAGTGCCTCGCGGGCCCTGGCGGGGTCCCAGCGCTCGCCGGGATCGTCCTTCATCAGCCCGCGGATCATCTCCGGCAGGCCGTCCGGCAACCGCAGTGTTCCGGCGCAGGCGCTCAGCCACTCGGCGAACCGCTGCTCCGCGGGCCGGGTGGCAGGCTCCTCGGGCAGCAGGTTCGGTACCTTTCCGGCGAGGACGAAGCACACGGTGGCGCCGAGGCTGTAGTAGTCCGCGGTCGGGGAGACGGGAGCGCCCACCAGGCGTTCGGGGGCGCTGAAGCCGGGGGTCCCCACTTGGGTCGGGAGCGGGACGTCGTCCTGGAGGACGGCGAGCTCCAGGTCGATGAGGCGCAGTTCACCGTCGGGGCGGACCATGACGTTGCCGGGGGTGAAGTCCCGCAGTACGCAGCCGTGGGCGTGGGCCGCGGCGACCAGCTCCACCAGACGTCCGACCTGGGCCAGCGCGTCCGCTCGGTAGCGTTCGGCTCCGACGTCGCGGAGGCGTTCGGCGACCCAGGTGCGCAGGGGCACGCCCGGCACTTCCTCTTGGGCGAGGAACAGGTGCCCGCCCGTTTCGAACATCCCGAGCGGTTCCGGTGCCAGTCCCGTGCCCTTGAGCTTCTCCAGCGTCCTGGCTTCGGCCCGCAGCCAGTCGCGGACGTCGGATCCGGATGCGTCGCCCTCGACGTGCGGCCGGGCCTCCTTGATCACCACGGGGGCGTCGGTGGTGACGTCCGTGCCCCGGTACACGCCGCCCTTGTTGGTGTGGCGGATCGCTTCCCGTACGGAGAACCGGCCGCTGAGCAGCACGGGGCCACTCGCCTTCTTCTCCTGTTGCGGCGGGAGCGGTACCGAGGCGGGGAAGGGGCTGACCGCCCAGGAGGGCGGAGAGTACTGACCGGTGCGCTTGTCTTCCACGGGATTGCCGTCGGGGTCCTCGATGCACCACACCAGCAGGCCCTGCTCCGACAGCTGCCGCCGGCCGACGAAGGCGCCGTAGCGATAGTGCACGAGGCTGTGCGCGGCGTACGGCTGGTCGGACAGGATCCGGGGACCGGCCAGTCCGGCGGTGGCCCTGTGCAGCTCGAGTGCTATTCGGGCCGCGTCGTCGTCGGAGGCCGGGTAGACGGTGATGAACTTGCCCGAGCTTCCCCGAGGCGTGGCACGGGAGTTGAGCGCGCTCACCTGCTCGAGGAAGCGGACGAACTTGAATCCCGACTCCTCGCGCAGCAGCACGCCGAGAGCCTTCGCGAGGACTTCCGGTGCGGAGGCGGCCGTCGCGGACACGTGCAACTTCCAGCCCTGCCGGCGTCGTGTACCCGACTCCGACTCGCGTACTAGGCGGCACCACATATCGTCCGCGTCGATCGTCCAACGCGTGTCCGTGCCCGTGTCCTGTAGCGCCTGGCGGAGCAGAATTTCGAGGTCGACTTCGGTCGATTGACTCGTCATGCGCGTCCCTCTCAACGGCGAGAACCGCTGGTCAAAATATGCCTTCGGCACGAAGAAACGTACACCCTGAACTCGACGGAAGTTGCTTGGTTCCACGAGCGCACAGTGTTGTTGCGATGAAAATTAGTGCAGTCCGGCGCAATGTGAGGCGCACAGATATCAACAGGCCAGAAATGCTCTACACGTTCGATGAAATGGCTGGTTTCGCCAGGGGGATAGTTGTTTCGTTCCGAATCCCACAGGGCCTTCCACATCGATTCAGGTCAACTGCAGGAAACACTGACCCCAACTCCCCCAGCAGCCCCTTCACGTACGGCGACAGAGGGATCTGCTCTCACCTCAGTCACGACTGACCCCCTGGTTTAGATCGAACGATCAATTGAACATGAGCCACTTCCGCGACCACGGCGAAAGCTATCGGCCCGAACTCCCGCCGTACAGCCTCCCCCTCGCCCACGCCGCGGAGAAGAGTTCGATTCCGCCATTGCTCCAACCTGTGAAGGGGTGCGATTCAAGGCATCAACACCTCCGCGATCAGCAACGTGAGCTGCATCAACTCGCGATATTTAACGTTCAATGATCTTTCAGGGGTCGCCGGATAATGACTCAATTGGCGAATAGATGTTTTCCGGCTTCGATGATGCATCAGGCGACCTCTGATGTGGCCGATGCGGGCGAGGCGCGCGGTGCCGCGCATGTCGGCCCGGGTCGAGCGCGGTGGGGCACCGGCGCACAACGGCGAACGTACGCCCGGTGGCGTGCGCCTGCGCAGCGGTGGGAGCGCAGCCGCCCGGGCCGGATCCGCGCACCGACGGATCCGCGCACCACCGGGGCGGGGAGACCGGGCGGGGGCATCGGGGCGGGGCATCGGGGCGGGGCGAGACCACGCCGGTCCCATCGAGCGGAGGACACGGGCCGGGCACGAGGGTCCTCTCCCGAGGAAAGGAGCGGCGCCCGCCCGCCGCGTCAGACCCTGACGCGGCGCACGAGCACCGCCAGTGCGGCCGCCCCGAGCAACGAGAGCAGGGCCGCGGCACGCAGGACCAACTCGATGGCGGGGCCGTCGGAGGCCGCACTGCTTGCGGAGCCGCTGATCACTTCCAGCACGGTGGAGGCCACGGCCACCGCCATGGCTCCGAGCAACACCAGCGAGGTCAGGACGAGTCCGGAAGCGGCGGCGAGCCGGTTCGCGGGCACATAGGACTGGGTGGCCACATTGGTCAGTGCCCAGCCGAGGCCCACGCCGAGGCCGACCACGGCGAAGATCGCAGTGTAGAGGGCGAGCGAGGTGGCCCAGGTGAGGGCGAACAGGCTGACACCGCAGAGCAGCATCCCGGCGGCCATCAGCGATTCGGGGCGCGTGTGTTGTGCGAGGTGGCCCGCCCCGTAGCTGGCGGCTCCGGCCCCGACGGACAGGGACAGGAAGACCAGTCCGGAGTCGAGCGGGGAGAGCCCGCGGGCCTGCTGGAGGTAGAGCGCGGACAGCACCGCGACCAGGCAGTAGACGATGTTGGACAGCGAGCCGGCCAGCGTGATGACGACGAACGGGCGGTTGCGCAGCAGCGCGAGGTCGAGGAGGGGTTCGGCGGTCCGCCGCTCCAGTCGTACGAACACGGCCAGGAGCGCGGCCCCGCCGACGAAGCAGGCCAGGGTGGCGGGTGAGCTCCAGCCCCAGCGCTGGCCCTGGTCCACCCCGATCATGACCGCGCTCAGCCCGGCCGCGAGTGTGATGACCCCGGGGAGGTCCAGGCCCCCGGCGGCCTCCTCGTCCCGGGTCTCGGGGACGTAGCGCAGCATGAGTACGGTGGCGGCGACGCAGAAGGGCACGTTCAGCAGGAACACGGCACGCCAGCTGACGTGTTCGGCGAAGGCGCCGCCGATGAAGGGGCCCAGGGCGGTGCCGATGGCGCTGAAGGCGAGGACGGTGGCGACGGCCCGGCCCTGGCGGGCGTCGCGGAAGTAGGCCGTCACCACCGCGACGGAGACGGGGAAGATCAGGGCGGCCGTGCATCCCTGGACGACTCGGCCCGCAGAGAGCCACGCGGTGTTCTGGGCGGCGGCGCACACGACGGAAACCACGCCGAAGCCGAGCAGCCCGGTGATGAGGACGCGCCGCCGGCCGAGCAGGTCGGCAGCCCGACCGCCCGTGATCATGAGGGCGCCGAGAGCGAGCATGTAGCCGCTGACCAGCCACTGGAGGTCGGTGGTGGGGGTGCCGAAATCGCGGGCAATGACGGGGAGCATGAGGTTGAGGGCGAACCAGTCCATCTGCACGAGCAGCATGGAGATGGCCGCGGCCGCGATCACCGCCCGGTCGCGCCGGGAGAAGAGCCCCCGGCCCGGATCCGCCTGTGCGGATGTGCTCATGCCACCGCCCGCCTTCGATCTCTCTGGCCATCGTGGCACCGCCCGGCGCGCCCGGCGCGCTCGCAGGCCCGGCGGCTCGTGCAGTACCCACGATCGGCGGTCCCGGCGGGCCGGCCGTTGGCGGCGTTCGTTCACCTGGGCTTGTCGTCGGGGTGGCCCGGTTGTGGCTCTCCATCCGGAGACGCCCCCAAGACTCCGTGCCGCGGCGTGTACGTATCCGGCAGCACGGGCGGTGAGGTACGGGCGAGCACCAGCAGGGGCGGTTCGCCGCCCGTTTCGGCTTCGGCGGCCTCCACCTCCTCCGCCAATCGGGGCATCCCCTACACCTGGAGCGCGGCCTCGACAGCGGCGGCGTCAGGAAAGCGCTGACCCCCGTTCGCTCCTTCGTGTCGGGGGCGAAAGGCAGCGGGCGGGGGCCCGTTCCGGCCGTGTCGGCGAGGAAGGCATCGCGTAGAGCAACGCGCCGTCCACGTGCCGCAGCCGGTGTACCTCAGCTGGCCGACTCCTGACGTCTGGGAGCCAGCCGCGGCGCCGAGTTCGCCGTCGCCGACAACTCCACCGCCACGAGCTCCAGCCGTAGGGCGTACGGGACCGGCACGACCGGATGGCCATGACGCTGACAGTAGCCCCCGGTCAACGGTTGTTGGGGCTCAGCAGCGTGGCGGCCGCGGCGATGAAGGTGACGGATGCTTCCTTGGCTGCATGCCGCCGGGCGTCCAGCTCGGTCCGGTCGACGGCCTTGCGTAGCCCATACGTGGCATCTGCGGCCTGCTGGGCGGGGCCGGCCAGTTCGGGGACCAGGACCTGAAGGCGGATATGGGGCGCGGTGATGGCCGCCCGGGTGTCGTGGGACCTCGTCTGGGCCTCCAGCTGGTGCTCGGTGCCCGCATCGGTCAGGGCAAGACGCTCCCGATGGAACATCGCCGAGCGGTGCGCGTCCAGGGCGGCCGCGAAGTCGGTGACGGCGCCGAGCTGGTCCTGACGGTGGCTGTCCGCGCGCGACTCGGCGCGTGCGGTGCGTGCCGAACGGTGCTGGAGGAGTCCGGCGGTCAGGGCACCGGCGAGGGTACCGAGCACGGCAACGATCGAAGTCCATATGGACATCAAGTGTTGGGTCCTTTCGGGTAGTCGGTTTCGGCGGCGAGATCGGCGGATGGCCGGCGGCGAGGTACGCGACGCCTTCGGTGGCGGGGTTGCGTCTGCCCGCTCCGGACCTACCCTGGCAGCCGGTTTCCGGTGCGCCCCCCGGAACTCACCCACATGTTGCCCGCCGCTGACGGAGCGTTTCCAGCGGTGACCGACGAACGTTGCTGACTCGCGGCGGCGAAACCAGCGGAAGCAGCATGAGGGGGGAGAAAGACGAGCAGGCCGGGGCGCCGCGCACGGAGCCCGTTGAAGGGCCGCACCGACGAGGGGAGCCGGAGCGCGTGGGCGAGTACCGCCCCGGCCAGAAGATCATTCTGCTGTTTGCGGCTCAAGCAGGTCGTCGAGGGCCGGTTCGCCCGCGACGCCCGCACCAGGGACCACCAGCTCCAAGAGGCACGCCGCCTCTCCATCTCCCGAAGACCGCCGCCGCCGGAGCTCGAGCCCGAGCCCGAGCCCGAGCCCGCGGCAGCTTCAACCGGCGCCGGGCCGGTTCCGACGAGGAGGCGTGCCTCCTGCTCAGCGGCAGAGTCGGGCCGCCTGCTCCAGTTCGTCCGCCAGCAGCGCCGGGTCGCGGGGGCCGATGTGCGGGGCGGCCAAGGACCGTACGCGGAACCGGTTGTTCGGGGTCGTCTCGTCAGCGTCCCGGATCATCAGGTCCTGGAGTGCCAGTGGGAGCGTACGGTCCTCGGTGAACCGCACGAACGTGCGCGGGATCCTGCCCCACTTGTGCGCCAGACCGCGACCGTCGGAGGCCCCGATCGCGGCCGACTCGTCCGGTTCGAGGATGTTGAGCATGGCCCTCACCTCGGCGTCGGAGTAGTCGGCCGCCATCGCCTCCTTGGCGATCTGGAGGAAGGCCGGATCGTTGCTCCGCCAGTTGACCCGGGTGACCCCGAGCTCCGGCGGGGTGGGGACGGGGGTCATCCTGAAGATGTAGCTCGTGGCCGCTTCCGGGGTCTCCATCAACTCCCTCACCGAGGCCCGCTTCGACGGGCACAGGGCGGAGACGTACACCAGGTGCGAGATGAGCTCGGGCACCAGGTCGGCCGCCGCGTTCACGGTGACACCCCCCAGGCTCTGGCCGGCCAGGACCACCGGGCCGTTGCGGTGTGCCCGCCGCACCACCGCGGCCACATGTGCGGCACAGTCGGCCAGGGTCGTTCCGGCGATCGGCGAGGGCTCCGTGCGCAGCCGCTCCAGGTCCTGCGGCGCCTGGTACGAGAGCGGGAGGTAGGCGCCGGGGCCGTGGCCGGGCAAGTCGACCGCGACCACGCGGTGCCCGCGCAGGCCCAGTTCGGCCGCTACGGGAGACCAGCCGTAGGCGTTGCTGCCCGACCCATGGACCAGGACGAAAGTGACCGACGGATCGGCCGCATCCACTAAGTTACTCATGAGTACATGCTATGTCCACGACTGCTGTGAGGTCGATACCCGTCCGCCACGCCTGACGGGACCATCCCGCATCGGGACCGACCCGAGGCCGGCGCGGAACCAAACCGGAGCCGAAACCCATCACTGGACATGTTCAGTGATGGTCTCTTGGGGTTCCCTGTCCACGCAGAACAGGCAGTGCACGAGGGGCCAGTGGCAGACCACTTGGTACAACATGGACTTCCAGGCCTCGCGAACAGAGGCGGAAGCGTGGCTGCGCGCCGCGTATCCCGACGCGTGGGTCTCACATGACTGCGTCAACGCCGATCTGTGCTCGTGGCGGGTCGGCATCCGCTTCGAGGAGCGCGACTCCGCACACGTGCACGTCTCCGGGGGTACGTCGAACTGACCGCATCCTGGCGGAGCGTGAAGGGAAAGCGGTCCCGGCCGCTGCGCAAAGCGCATGCTCTTCATCTCTCCCCGCCGCCCAAAGCTCCCTCGAGCTCCTGGGTACGGAGCCCATCGGCCTGTACCAGCTGCACAAACCCGACCCTGACGTGCCCTGGGCAGAACCGGTCGGTGCGCTGCGCGAACTCCTCGACGGCGGCACCGTCCGCGCCGCCGGCATCTTGCGCAGCTCCCTGGACGGCCCGTCCGGCCCGACCTCCGTCGGCACCGCCTTCCACCGCGTCGCGGCCGAGCGCGGCGTCAGTCCGCAGCAGATCGCACTGGCTTGGCTCCCGGCCCGTTCCCCAAACGTCATCCCGGTACCGGGGGCCAGCCGCCCGGCTTCGATACCGGGCTACGTCCAATAGGAGCCCGGTCGTTGGGCGGCTCCGGTAGGAATTTCGGTCGCGCCCCGGGTGCTGAGACGCCAGGATGCGGCCATGGCTGACGAGCTCTTACTCATGCGTACCCGCGAGCTTTGGGCGGAGCTGGCGGGCGTACCAGTCGAGTTCGGTCCTTCAGGAGGGGCAAAGGTTGTGGTCGCGCCCGGGTCGCTGCGGTGTCCGCCATCGTGGACCGGGATCGTGCGGATCGGTGACGCCGCCCTCGTCACTGCGCCGAGCGTGCAGGCCGCCAGGATGGTGGACGACGCCACGCAGAAGATGACCCACGAGGAGGTCGTTGACATCGCTCGTCTGCGTGCGCTGCTGCCCGTTCTCGATGTTCTCGGGCCAGCTTCGCTCTTCTATCTCGGCCGGGACGGACTTCTTCCTGCGCATGGAGGAACCGAGGTCGAGCAGTTGCCCATCGGTGATCGCGGCCTGGCCGCGCTGCTGGCCCTGGCCGGGGAGGAGGAGGCCGGAGAGAGCGGTCTGGAGGACATCTCCTCCCCCGCGTTCTGTCTTCGCCGGGGCCATGAAGTGGTAGCCGCAGCCGGGTACCGGTCCCGGCCGCAGTCGGTCGCTCACCTGAGCGTGCTGGTGAGCCCGCACTGTCGGGGCCGGCGCCTGGCCCGGGCCGTGGCGTCCGCAGCAGTGGCCCATGCCCTCGGCGCTGGGTTGTTGCCGCAGTGGAGGGCGCGGCCCCATCCATCACAGCGTGTGGCGGTAGCTCTGGGGTTCCACGAATTGGGCGCCCAGCTCAGCGTTCGGCTCGGCGACGTCCCCCTCGACCAGGGCCGGTAGGGATGGAGCCTCTTCCGCGACTGCCATGTCGGTTGAGATCGGCGAGCCCGCGATTCTCAAACGGCATGGCGACGACGCAGGTCAGTACCGTGGCTCCCGCCGCTTGCTCAAAGCTGAGATTCCGCAGGCTTTACGGGTAGTGGCGGCCGGGGCGGGGTCGGGCAGTGGGTCGGTGATGCGGATCGTCTCAGGGCTCGAACGAGTCCTTCGTACTGGGCAGCGGAGAGGAGGACCGGGTGCCGTTCGTGTCGGCCTACTGGCGCACGCATCTGACGATGCGCCACCTCGCACCGCCCTTCGACATCTCGAAGTCCGCGGCCGACCGGATCATCGATCACCTCGGTCCCGCGCGTGTCCTGCGGCCCCGCAGGCGGTTCAGCAAGGACACCGTGCTCACTCATCGTGGTGATCGGGCGGCTCCTTCCCGGTAACCGCCACGTCTGCAAGGCATCGGCGGATTCCGGCGCATGGCCGTGTGCGGTGAAGAGCTTCTGCGCGGCCATCGTCGACCGTCTCACCTTCTGGGCAGGGCATATTGCCTGCCCGTCCGACGGGGGCCTGGCCCCGATGTCCGAGCGCGGGTCTATCGTCGTGAGTTCAGGTCGGGTCGTGGTGGGGACGCAGGGTGGCATACGTAGGAGACGGTCGACTGGTTGCGGCGCCGGAGGTTCGCGCCCATCTCGATGCGGTGTTCACACCGGGCAGCCTCCTCGGGGCGCGAAGTGACGACCCGCGGCAGCTCGTTGAGGTGGTGGAGGTGGCTCGGGTCTCGTCGATCCGCGTACCGAGCGGCCGGCTCGTGGTGGACACCCCATGGCTGCAGGACGAAGACGAGGAGCCGCGGGAGCTCGTGGTTCGCATCCCTCCCGGTGTGTACGGGGTGGATGCGGCATGGACGGAGGCACCGTACGAGTTCATGGGGAAGTACTTCTCCGGCCGCGAGGTAGCCGCGACGCGTCTGTGCGTGCGGGAGGGCACGGTGGCGGTCTGGGAAATGGGTCTCGCCGTGGGCGACGACATCGAACGTCTTCGTCAGGGCGACGAAGTCGGGTTCAACACGGACACCTCCACCGGAAGCTTCGGCGACGCGGCAGCCTGGCCTGCGCTGACAGCGCCGTTCCGCACCTTCTGGGAGCAGCGCAGGACAGCACCGGGCACGCTCGTGTCCCGTGCCACCGAGAGCTTGGGCGACGGCGAGTTCGAGATGGTCCGCGATGAAGCCCAAGGCGCAGACCTGATCACCTTCTCCGCCACTGAAGGACTCTCCGTTGCCTGGCTCGGCCGGACGGAGGACGGCGAGCTCAGCGCCATCGTCGTCATGGGCCACATGGGGATGGAAGCGTTGGCCTGAGGAGCAGGCAGCACAGCTCCCTGGCGCTGGCGGCCGCCAGCGAACAGGCTGGTTCGACGACGCTCCGGCTGGCCGCCACAGACCTGCACGGGCAGGTTCAGAATCGGGGACTACAGCCGTACGTCGTTCGTCAGCCCTGTCCGTGGAGATGGGCGGATGCCGGTCCACGGTGGGGTCGAGCGGCGTAGCGTGGTGCGGTACGAGCGGGGTTAGGGGCGCCAAGGGAGCGACCAGGAGCAAGGACGCCCGCCGCCCGGGCCCTCTCAGGCCAGGACGTTCACGGCCCTGGCGACGACGAGTCCCAGGATCATGAGCGAAAGGACGGACTGGAGGGTCATCACGCTCTTGGCCCAGGGGGCGAGCGGCATGACGTCGGTGGGGCTCAGCGCAGTGGAATTGGTGAACCCGAGGTAGAGGTAGTCGATGTAGTGGGGACGCCAGTGCGGAGCGTTGAGTTCGGGGCTGAGCTGTTGGGGAAAGGCGAGCGCCGGAGTGGGGGGCATGTGGTGGGCCCGGGCGGCCGGCCCGCCGCTGTCGAGTTCGAAGTACAGCAGGGAGAAGGCGAGGACGGTGGAGGACCAGACGCTGCCGCCGGCCAGCAGGAGGGCGTTGGCGGAGTTGGTCTCGTGCCCGCCGTGGATGAGATCGTCGATCAGCTGGACGGTCGACCAGATGGCGCTGCCCACGAGCACGACGACCAGGGCGATCGCGACTGAGCGCAAGACGGCGGAACGGCGGCTGATCCGACCGGGGTCTCCCGAGATCAGTGCCACCAGTAGGAGGCCTTCGGCGAGGGGAACCGCCCATCGGGGCCCAAGACGCAGGTCGTCGGGCAGGAGCAGGGTGAGCACCGCCGAAGCGAGGACCGCTGCGGCCATCGGCCAGCGGCTCTCCGTGCGGACGGCAGATCGCGGACGCGGCTCGCTCGTGCTCCTACGGTTCGTATCGGACGTGTCCTGTCCCGTCACGGCCGATCGTCTCCCGGGCCCGGTGGCAGCTCAGATCGCATGTGCCGTCAGGGTCGTACGGCGTCGGGTGTCGCCGATCGTGCCGGTCGCCCTTGATTTCGGGTTCATGTGCCGTTCCTCGCAGGTGAAGACGTACGGGGCCGCTGCTTTGACGACCTCGACGACCGCGCCCGGGACGCACGCTCGGGATGACGCGGCGCTGGACCGTGGATCCACCGTAGACCGGGGTGAATGTGGCCCGCGGCCGACACGCTCCGCATTCACACGCCTGCTGAAGCGGGCAACCCGGCAGGCTCAATGCCGTGAATCAAGCAGGGTCAGTCGGACTGATCGTGCTTGTGCAGCGCGACGCTCGCTCGGAATCGGAGGCGGCCGCACCGGTCCTTCTCGTCGGGTGACGCGTCTTCCGGGCAGCAACAGTGGCGCGCCAGCCACCGAAGGTCCTCTGCTGTGAGCCAGAGAGCGATGCGCCCTTGCGCGGCTTCTTCCTGCGAATTCGTGGGGATGACATCGGCCATGTGCGCCGCCCTATGGAGGGCTGACGTGTTCACGACGGGCCCCTGGCGGCGGAGGGCAGGCAACTTCGACGTCGATGCCGAGCTGGGTGCCCCGGTCGATGCTGTGGTGCGGTAGCCGGTGTCGGCTCAGGCCTTTCCCCTCGGGTGGCCCTTCGCTGTCTGCGAGAGCACTTGGATTCCGCCTGCGTTGTCGGAGACGCTGGCCGCGGCACTCCGGGGCCGCCAGGAGGGTTGTTCACGAGTACTGCTGACCAGACGCTTTGCGAGCCGTCGGAGATCGCTTCCCAGCTTTGAGGTGATCGCTTCCCCAATAGACTCGAGGAATGTCGCTGGGACGTTCGGACATGGTCGATGTGAGCGTGGCGCTCGACCTCGCGGGCAAGAAGGTCCACGCGTCTACCGTGGGAGGAGCCACGGTCGCCGTCGGGACGATGGCGACCGTGATCATCGCGCATGCCGTGGACGATCCGGCTGCCAGCGGCGTGTGGAACGACCAGGAGTTCCGCCTGCACGGTCCCACGCCTGCCCTGGCCGCATCGAGGCTCACCGAGCCAGGTACGTTCACCACGACCGAGCCGGAGCATGACCACCCGGTGCAGCTGTTCGTCCGAATCGACGAGCTCTGCACCTACCTCGGACGCGTTCGCCACTCGCAGAGCAAGTGGACCGGCGGCGAGCTCTACAGCTGCCACCTGCGCATCGATCCACCGTTGAGTCGTGAGCTGTTGGACAAGGTCCGGCCCCCGGGCACCCCGCCCGCCCTGCCGGGCCTCGGCTGGCTCGACCATGTGGAGACCGAACCCGGCAGGGCCCTGGAGCTCTTCGTTACCAGCTGGTATCCCACCGAAGCCGAACCACGTCCCGCCGCCGCGATACCTGGCTCCGTTCCGCCGGCACTGGCCGACTTCTACCGTCTTGCCGAGAAACACCCGGCGATCCTCGGAGGGCAGAACTCTCTCGCACCGCCGGCAGAACTCACGACCGACGAACGCGCAGAGCGCCTGGTCTTCGGCACGGAGAACCAGGGCGGATGGGAGTGGTCGATCCCCTGGGATCTCGACGCCGCTGACACCGACCCAGAAGTCTGGCTCACCGAGGAGGTCGAGCCGGTCCCCGAACAGGAGCCGCTGAGCCGGTTCCTCCTGCAGTTCTCGCTGTACGAGGCCTCGATGACCGCCCCGTACAAGGCGTTCTCCCGCGCCCTCTCCCGGCAGCTGCTGCCCCGTCTGGAGAGCTGCTTGTACCGCCTGCCGCTACGGCCGTTCCTGTCCCCCATCTCCCCGAATGACTTCCTCGTCGGGCCCGGCGTGATCGCCCACGTGTCACCGGGCTGGCAGAACGAGGACGAGGTCGACATCTGGATCGGCGCCTGCCACCGCAGCGCACTGCGCCCGCTTCGCGAGGTCGGCATTCCCTGGTCTCGGTTCGACGGCTGACCGTCATCTCCTCGACTCCCACGGGCGTGCATGAATCGGGCTGCCCCACCGCACCCGGGGCCGTTGACGGCCGCTTGCTGTCTGCGTGATGACCGAGTGGCAACCATGGTGATCACGGAGCGGTCAGATCAGGCGGAGCTGCTCCCCCGGGAGGCTGGGCAGGAGCACGTTCTGCAGGCGGCAGATGTTCGCACGCCAGGGGGCGCCATCCGATCCCGCCCACAGTTCCATCAGTTCGGACGGCTCGGTCATGACCCGGTCGAGGGCCTGGAGGGCGAGATCGCGCAGGCCGGTGAGGTCGGGAAGGGACTCTTCCGGCCCATAAACGGGATGGGCCGGCTCACCCCCAGGGCATTGCGCGGCAACGAGGGCGGCCGCGGCTACGGCCTGATCGGATTCGGGTGCTTCGAGGTAGCCGCTCGCGGTGTCGATCACACGAGTGAGAGCGCCTCGGACGATTCCCTCGCGTTCGCCTACGGCCGCCTCATCGAGGTCGCCGCAGAAGTCTGCCGCGGTGTCGTTGTCGAAGGGCCCGGCGTCCCACGTCCCCATGTGTCTCTCCCCCTCGTGATCTGCCTGTGGGCATCTTGGCAGAGCGCACTGACAGCGGCCGCGCCGTCCGGGGCGGACGCTCGTGTTGCCACCAAGCATCCTTGTGAGGACGAACGCTCCTTTACTAGTCGTTTCAGAATGGGGCGCCGACTACTCACGGTGGAGTCGCTGAAGGATTTGCGTGAAGTCTCCGGTGTCGAGCAGGCCGACGAGCACCTGGGTGATGTTGTCGATGCCGGGCTCCCGGACGATCAGTCCGTCAGGGCACCAGAAGAAACTGCCGCCCAACTCCTCGCCGGTTTGGGACCACCTCTCCATCAGGCGCTCGACCTCGGCGAGCGTGAACACGGTCGCGCTCCAGCGGGAGCCGTCCGCCGTCAGCCGTACCTCCAGGTCGATGTTGCAGACGGCATCCAGATCTTCGCCGACGTCGGGTAGGAAAGACGCCTGGAAATGGGCTGTGCGGACGCGATACCAGGGTCCGTCCCACCCCTGGTCAGTGACCTTGCCCCCGGTGTTGATCATCCCGAGAGTATGTCGATCTGGGTCGGCGTGCTCAATCAGTTTTCCTGGCGAGCTGCAAGCTCGTGAACGTGAACCTCGTCCCCGACGATCTCTGGGACCGACCGGGTCGGATTGGTTGGGCATCGTTTACGTCCTACGCAAGGGCGGGGCCCGGCGCGACCGGCCCGAGCGAACTCGTCGGCCGCTCCGGAGTGCCGTCTGGCGCCGTCTGCGGGATGGGGACCGAGGCTGGAACTGGAACGGTGTCAGCAGCTCGGGGCACAGGGCGGGCCCCGTCGAGACATCCGGCGATCCGCACGAGGCCGTGGCGCAGGCCGACCTCGTGATTCTGGCCTCGTTCGACGGTCCGGCCTGCCGGCAGGTCCTCGAGGACGTCCGTGGCTCGCTGCGAGCAGACACGATCGTGCTGAACACCAGCACCATCGCTCCTGCCGAGGCGTCGGAACCGGCCCGGCAAATCGGCGGGTCCTACGTGCACGCGCCCGTGCTCGGCTCCGTACGTGCTGCCTCCGGCGGCACCCTGCTGATCCTCACCGCCGCTTCGCTCGCGCTGATCGCCCACAACAACCTCGTCGGCGCCGTCGTGGCGCTACGCGACTCGCTGCAGCAGTCCGATGCCCTCGGGCCTTCCCTGGCCCAGGCACTGGACGTCCTCGAACTCGGCCAGCTCGGCGGTCTCCTATCCGACCAACGCCCTTTTTCCGTAGGCGGGTCGGGTGCGGTCACCGCTGAACTCACCACCGGTGCGCTGGCCTATGACATGGCCCTTCTGGCTGCCGCGTCGAACACCCCCTGCGCAGCGCAGCCGTGCTGGCCGACACCCCCTGGCCGGCCGGCCCCCGACGAACCGACCCGGTCTCGCCGCATCGACACCATCGATGTCCACGGCACCGTCGCGACTGCCGCCGTGTCGCTCTCGCACGGCGCGGACACGTTCACCGACATCTTCTTGTTGGTCCGGGTCGACGTCGTCTGGCGCATCGCCAACGAGGCGTGCCACCGGCATTCCTGAGAGGGAGGCGGGGACACACCGGCCGGGACGCAGCCGTGCGCGCCCGGTGCGCACCTCACGGCCGGTCCCGCTGCTCCCCCTCCAGCAGGAGCCGTTTCTGCGGCTTCCCCATGGCGTTGCGCGGCACCGCCTCGATGAAACGGACCTCACGCGGTCGCTTGTGGACCGACAGGCGCTCCGCGACGAAATCGGTGAGCTCAGTGCCGGTGACGCCCTCAGCCACGACGAACGCCACGATCCTCTGGCCCAGATCGGTATCCGGGACACCCACCACCGCCGCCTCTCGCACCCGGGGGTGGTCCAGGAGCGCGTTCTCCACCTCGCCCGCCCCGATCCGGTACCCCCCGGACTTGATCATGTCGGTGGAGGCACGCCCCACGATCCGGTGCACACCCTCCCCGTCAACGGCCGCAATGTCACCCGTACGGAACCATCCGTCCTCCGTGTACGCGGCCGCCGTCGCCTCCGGCCGGCCAAGATAGCCCGAGAACAGCGTCGGCCCCTTCACCTGGAGCTCACCGATGTCCGCCCCCGGCTCGGCCACGACCCGCGTGGCGACACCCTCCAGCGCGGTTCCGACGCTTCCGGGAGCCACCTCACCCCCTGCGCGCCCGCTGACCGTGATCAGCGTTTCCGTCATCCCGTACCGCTCCACGACCCGGTGTCCCGTCAGCCGCTCCAGGTCGTGGAAGACCGGCGTCGGCAGCGCCGCGCTACCGGACACCAGCAGCCGGGCCCCCGATAGTGCCGCGGCTGCCCCGGGCACCGCCGCGATCCGCGACCACACGGTCGGCACACCGAAGTACAGGCTCCCGCCCGCCGCTGCAGCCGCCGCGTACGCCTCCGGCGTCGGCCGGCCCGTATGCAGGAGTCGGCTCCCCGTCCGTAGGGCCCCGAGCACGCCCAGCACCAGCCCATGGACATGGAACAACGGCAGCCCGTGCACCAGAACGTCCTGCGCACTCCATTCCCATGCCCCGGCCAGCGCGTCCAGGTCCGCGACGATCGCCCCCCTGCTCAGCACCACGCCCTTGGGCACACCGGTCGTCCCCGACGTGTACAGGATCAACGCCGGATCCCCCAACCCCGTCGCACCCACCGACGGTAGGGCGCCGGGCGACGGCGCACGACGGGCGAAATCCACCTCCAGCAGCCGGGCACCCGAATCCCGCAGGATGTGGCCACGCTCCACCGGCCCCGCGTCGGGCGGCACCGGTACACAGGGCACCCCGGCCAACAGACCGCCCACCACCGCGGCCACCGTCTCCAACGAAGCAGTCGCGGTCACCGCGAACGCCGGAACGAGCCCCCACCCGGCGAGTTCCGCGGCCACCGCGCCCGCCGCACCCAGAACGTCCTCATACGACGCGGCACGACCCGCGACCGAGACGGCATCCGCACGGTCCCCGAAAACTCCGGTAAGAGCAGTCAGCACGACAACACCCCCAAGAACAACAACAGGAAGAAACAACCTCACCACACCACAGGGCCACGCACACCACTCCGCCCTTATGATCAGCCAAACCCCATACCACCGCACGGCACGACCCGGCACACCCCGCCCGGCACAACCGCCAGGCCCGGCACCGCACGGCCCTGCGCGGTCGCGACGGGCGCCGGACCCGACCCGGCACCACCCCTGGCCCGGTCCTGGCGCGGACAACCCGCCGACCCCGGCACGACACGGCACCGCACGGCCGCCGCCCACCCCTGCACGGCCCGCACGGCCAGCACGGCCCGCAGGCACCTACCGGAACAGCACGGAAAGGATCCACGTGGAAACCGCACGAACCTTAATCCTGATGGCCTCAACCATCACCGCCGGACTCATCAGCGGCCTCTTCTACGCATTCACCGTCGCCGTCATGCCCGGCCTCGCCCGCAGCACGGACGGAACCACCGTCGAAACCATGCAGAACATCAACAAGGCCATCCTCAATGGCTGGTTCATGCTCGCGTACCTCGGCGCACCCCTCTTCATCACCACCGCGCTCGTCCTCCACGCCACCGACCCCGACACGCGAAACGCCGTCCCCCCACTCGCGGCCGCACTCGCCACCTGCCTCGCAGCCATGGTCATCACCGCCCGCATCAACATCCCCCTCAACAACGCCCTCGAAGAAGCCGGGCCCCCCGAACAGCACACCGACCCCACCACCACCCACACCACCCGCACCACCTACGAAACTCCCTGGAACAACGCCAACACCTGGCGCACCGTCCTCACCACCCTCACCCTCGCCCTCCTCGCCTACACCCTCACCCTCCACTAAGCCGTTTCCCGCGGATCACCTCGTCGCCCAGATGAGGATGGCTGCGAGGCAGAGGCGGGTGAGGGAGATGGTGGCGGCCTTTGACACAAGAGGAGTAAGCCCTCTCCACGATCAACGTCTCGGGACGGATGCGGGGCGGCCGAGCTACCGGAGAAGCCGTGCGGCAGCCATCATCCCCTCGAATGCGGGAACATCACCCGATTGCCCGCGCGTGAGGCGGAACGTCACGGCCGGCAGAGGCCGTCTGCCGCGCGGTGGATGAGGGCATGGTGCTGCGGCTCGTTCTCGAGAGCCCCTGCTGTCGACTCCGGCTGTGTGCTGGTGGGCGTGGACGGTCTCTCCCAAGTGCCGTTGGCGGAAGCCGACCAGCGCCAGATGCCGTTCGGAGCGGCGTTGGTCGTCGCCGCGAAGGCGTGCACGACTCCCCAATGCTTCTCGTCCCTGGCGTGGTTCATGAGGGTGCGGACGGAGCCCTTGCCCAACCCTTGCCCTGGGAAACTGAGGCAGAACCACCCCGCCGATCTCGGAAGCCGGTCCGTCATCGGTGGTGTGGGACCAGAGGGGGATCGTCCTGGTCCTGCGCGATGCGGAGAACGGAGCTGGCCGAGCCTGCCACCGGATCGGGTCAGCAGCCTCGGGCTGCCCGTCCGATTGGAGCCGGCGGACGGCTGCGAGAAGGTTCCGGTAGGAGGCTCGGGCTCGGTTCCAGCCGCCGGACACGTCGAAGCCGGCCGCGTGCCGAAACTCGTCACCGCGCCCTGCTGTCCTTTGCGGGCAGCAGGGCGAATTGCCGCAGGCCGGGACGCGTGCCGTAGACATCCCGCCGAGCCCCGTCCCGGGGAAGCCGGACGCCCCCGCTACGGGCTGGGGCTGACGCCGTGCTGCCGGCGGAGGGCGCTAGCCGTTCTCGTGATCCAAGGCGCCGAGGATGGCCGACGGGCTGGTCGAGGAACGTCTGGGGCCCGTCCCGTTCGACGGTCCTGGCGCCTTGATGCCGGGAATCGGCGTCAGGACCGGAGATCTCGGCTGCCTGCGGCTGGTCCCGCCAGCCGTCGAGCACAGCCTCGGACAGGATGCCGTACTGCCCGTTCATAGCTCTCGAGTGAGCCGGCCGGGCCTGCACCACGGCGGCGGGTCGGGTGAGCCCCTCTGCGTCCTCGCGAACCTCCGCGAGCGCAGCAGGCCCGCCCGACCCGGCCGAGCGCAGCGTGATCGTCGGATCAGATGACGCCCTGCGCCAGCATCGCGTCCGCGACCCGCTCGAAGCCGGCGATGTTCGCACCGGTGACGTAGTCGCCCGGGGCGCCGTACCGCTCCGCGGTCTCGTGCGCGACGGCGTGGATCGAGCGCATGATGGCGGCGAGTTCGTCCTCCACCCGCTGCGCGCTCCAGGCCACCCGGCCGGCGTTCTGGCTCATCTCGAGGGCGCTGACCGCTACCCCGCCCGCGTTGGCGGCCTTGCCGGGCCCGAACGCGACCCCGGCCTCCTGCAGGATCCGTACGGCCTCGGGCGTGGTCGGCATGTTGGCGCCCTCGGAGACCGCCTTGACCCCGCCCGCGACGAGCGTACGGGCGGCCTGCGCGTCCAGTTCGTTCTGCGTGGCGGAGGGGAAGGCGATGTCCGCCGGCACCTCCCAGACACTGCCACCAGGGACGAACCGCGCCGAGGATCCGCGTCGCGCCGCGTACTCGCTCACGCGTCCGCGCTCGACCTCCTTGACCTGCTTGAGCAGTGCGAGATCGATGCCCTTGTCGTCGACGACGTATCCCCGGGAGTCCGAGCAGGTCGTCGGGTTCGCACCGAGCTGCTGGAGCTTCTCGATCGTGTACAGCGCGACGTTGCCGGAGCCGGAGACCACCGCTGCCAGTCCGTCCAGCGACTCGCCCCGGACCTTCAGCATCTCGGCGGCGAACAGCACGCTGCCGTAGCCGGTCGCCTGCGGCCGGATCGCGGAGCCGCCCCAACCCTGCCCCTTGCCGGTCAGGACGCCGGCCTCCCAGCGGTTGGTGATGCGCCGGTACTGGCCGAAGAGGTAGCCGATCTCGCGGCCACCGACACCGATGTCGCCGGCGGGCACGTCGGTGTGTTCTCCGATGTGCCGGTGGAGCTCGGTCATGAAGGACTGGCAGAACCGCATGACCTCGGCGTCCGACCGGCCGTGCGGGTCGAAGTCGCTGCCGCCCTTGCCGCCGCCGATTCCGAGGCCGGTCAGGGCGTTCTTGAAGATCTGCTCGAAGCCGAGGAACTTCACCACGCCGATGTCCACCGACGGGTGGAAGCGCAAGCCCCCCTTGTACGGGCCGAGCGCACTGTTGAACTCGACGCGGTATCCGCGGTTGACGTGGACCCGGCCCCGGTCGTCCTGCCACGGGACACGGAAGACGATCTGCCGCTCGGGCTCGGTGAGCCGCTCCACCAGGGCCACGGCCGGGTCGGCGTACTCGGGCCGGGCGGTGAAGACGGGGGCCAGGGTCTCGAGGACCTCCCGTACCGCCTGGTGGAACTCGGGCTGCGCGGGATTGCGACGCTCGATCTCGGCCCGCAGTGCTTCCAGCCTGTCCTTCGAGTCCTTCACGTGTGTCCCTCCAGGGAGTGCGCGGTGCGCAGACGACGGCAGGTCCATGGTGTCCGCGGGGTCGCGGATACCGGTTGATTTCGGGCTCGACGCGCTCCGAACACTCGCTTTCGGAAAAGCTTTTCCGGAGCGCGCCCCTCTTGCGGAGGCTACCGCGCACGATGCTGCTCTGGGGAAGGCTTCTGTCCCGCGGACAAAAACCTGCCGCAGGCCGGTGTGTGCCGACTGCCCTGAGCAGCAGACATTTCTGCGAATCCCACGCACCACCGGGCTCGGCTGCCCCTACCAGTGGCAACCTTGACAATTCGATCGCCCGCGCGCCTCCGCACGCGTCCCGGTGGTAAACCGGTGACGGCGGCCGGGCGGGCCACGGTGGACGGTCAGGTTGCGGTTGCGGTTGCGGTTGCCGAGTCCTTCCCGAGTCGTCGAGCGAACGCCCGGGCGGCGACCAAGTCGTCCTCGTCGGGACGCTGTTTGTTGATGCCCCCGATCAGCCGGAACGGCATCCACGTGTCGAGCGCGCGGCAGGTGAAGGTGTCCACCACCTCGAAGCCCCTGCCTTCGAGCAGGCGCACCAGCGGACGGGTGAACGGTGCGAACGCCAGCTCCGGCAGGCCGCTCGTGGCGAAGACGAAAGCCCTCCGTGTCGACGCCGTCGACCTGGACCCCGGCCCCGGCCTCGGCCGTGGCACGGACCGGGCGAACCCGAGCAGGTCCCGGTGCAGCCGCTGCGAGAAGACACCGGAACCGAAGCCCACGAGGTCGTAGCCCGGCAGGTCCGAAACCTCCACTTCAACGGGCGCGACCACCCGCGCATCGAGCACTTCGGCCATCGCTCGCGCCACCCGCCGGGTGTTGCCGTGGGATACCGACGTGCATACGAGCAGAGTCTTCATCAGCGTTCCCCTCGTCCGTCGCCTCCTAGCAGAGACCGAAGAGTCATGCCGGATGTGACAGCCCCGGCGCGTCACGGTCCCCGCTCCGCCCCGGCCGTACGGCGCCCCGGGCCCGCGGTGCCGTACGACCTGCGCGTGTTCCTCACTCCGGGAACGTTGTCACCGGCACGCCGGAACGCCAAAGCCAAAGCGACATGGGTTCGCTGACCGGATCCGAGGAGATCGGCCAGCGCGGAGCGCTAGCGTGCATCGCTGGTAGGCGTACGCAACTCTGCGAGAAGCCGATGCGCGTACTCGTCCTCAGGTCCCAGGTTCTCAACCGCTCGACGGGCTTCCTGTGGCCGACCTGCCCCGTACAGCCACCTCACAAGGTGATACAGGGCTCCGCGGTCGCCGTCACCTGCACGGTTGCGCAGCTCCGTCTCCATGCCACGCTCGTAAAGCGCCCTGTTGAGTCTCCGACATGCGTGGACATCTGTGACCGCGAGTTCGGTGAGTTGATCAAACCGCTCCGCACGGACGAGCAGATCCATGTGCCACAGGTGATTGCCGTGCGCGTTGTAGTCGGCGGAGTAGCACTCGGCACGAGCGCTCACCAGCGAGATAGCGGTATCCCAGTTGCCCGTCTCTTCTGCTGCCTGTGCCTGCTCGTACCACTCCACAGGTCGAGTATCGCTCAACGCTTCCCACGACAACGCTGAGGAACCGTCGCCAGCGAGCTGGTGCCCGCCTGCGGGATGGGGCGGTGACGCCCTGGGCGCCGGGGGCGCGTCGGACGACTTCGAGGTCGATGCCGAGGCGGGCGGCGCGGTCGACGACGAGCGGCCCCCCTTCCTCACGAACCGTCATCAGAATTGACAGGAACGGGCCCAACAAATCCGATGGCTCCGACGGTCTTCCGGCGACAAGACTGCACCGGTGAACACCCTGCCACCGCCGCCCGACCCGCCCTCCCTGCCGGTACGGGACCCGCGCGCCCGTGACCTCGTTCTCGACTATGCGGACATGCACGCCCTGGTCGCCGACCTGCTCCTGCCCGGCGAAGCGTCGATGTACGTCATGAGCGCGCTGGAAACCTCCCGCGAGCTCATCCGGCACTCCTACTACCGGTACGAGTTCGCCACCGTCGCCGTCACGCATTCCCTGTTCGCCCTGGAGCACGTCCTCGCCGAGCGTCTGGCCATGAAGGAACCGCTCCACGTCCTCATCGAGCGGGCCGCTGACGCCGGGCTCGTCACGGCCGGACTCGCCGCCGAACTCGACCGCAGCCGACTGCTGCGCGACAAGCTCGCGCAGGGCGCCGAGTCAAGTGCCGCCCTCCACCCGCTCCGGGCCGTTGCGATGGTGCGTGCCGTCTTCTACGCCGTCTCCCTGTTCCTTCGTCCACCGTCCACGGCAGGGGCGACAGCCGCCGACGTGGGCGGAGCACAGCCCGACGGCAGCCTCGCCCGGCTGTGGGAGGACCACCTGCACGCGCCGTTCCCCGACGGCTTCCGCGGCGCGGACTTCGACGGCGTAGACCTGGTCCTCCTGGACGCCGACGTCGCCGGCCTCGTGCAGAGGGAGCTGAAGGACGGACTCGACGACAGCGGCATCGCCTACCTCTGGGGCTGCATCGCCGACCTCGACAAGATCGTTCCCCTGATCAACGAGGAGTACTGCGCCTCCTACTTCACGAGACTTCGAACCGTGGCCCAGGTCGCAGCAGCGCCCTACGTACCCGCCGCGACCTGACCACCCGGGTTGAAACGGACTCGGGGTCTCCCGCGACCTCGTCAGGGTCTGGCTCTGTCGCGTTCGTTGATGGTCTCGGGTCGTCTGACGGCTTTGCCCACGGCGTAGCGGGTGGCGGATCACCACCGCCGGGCAGGAGGTCGGCTTCCAGGCTGATCAGGGTGCCCTCGGTCAGGGAAGCTCGCCGTCGTGGTCGATCCAGGCCGAGCGAGTGGTCGGGCGGGAACGGATCCGGTCCCCAGGTCTCCGGCTCGGTGAAGCGGAACTCCTTTCCGTGCTTCGGGGACGCCCGACCTGGGGCGGATGCTCGGATCTCTCCCGCACCACTGACCGCCGGCAAGGTCTTCGGCCACGCGGCGGACCTGGACGACCGTGACCTCGGTGACGTCGTCCTCGGGCCCGAGCCGCTTCCGGCCGTGGCCAGTTGCTCATTCCCACCGCCAGGACGAGCCGGTGGTCAGCGTCCTCCGGCTGCGGCAGCGCGGCCAGCGTCCGCCGCAGCCGGTCCGTGTCGATGCGGCCCTCGTTCAACGCCGCCTACAGGGCGCCGTGCCCGCGCCGGTGCTCAGCCACGAGCGTCAGATCCACGGGCGTGGTCACCGGCCCGTCCGCTCACGACACCGCGTCCGCGACCTCGAACAAGCCATCGCGGCGCCTGGTCAGCCATGCGTAGGCGTCGTCCCGGACCTGACCAGTACGAAGGCCGTGGAGGAACGAGCAGCCGCGTGATCTCGGCTAG
Source organism: Streptomyces sp. NBC_00273 (assembly GCF_036178145.1). Classification (NCBI taxonomy): domain Bacteria; kingdom Bacillati; phylum Actinomycetota; class Actinomycetes; order Kitasatosporales; family Streptomycetaceae; genus Streptomyces; species Streptomyces sp. NBC_00273. The sequence continues at coordinate 838,101 of NZ_CP108067.1, forward strand.
CGGTTCACTTGCCCTTCTCGGTGATCATGTCGATCAGGCCGTGGGTCGTGTTGTCGCCCGAGAAGATTTCGGAGAGCTCGACGCCTTCGAAGGTGGGGGGCTGCGCGCTGCGGAGGAACATGGCCTCCTCGTACGCGGTGAGTGCGGTCTCGATGTCGTCGGGGTGCGCGGCAATGGCTTGGCCGAGTTCGGCGCCGTCGAGGAGGGCCAGGTTGGCGCCTTCGCCGTTCGGGGGCGCGAGGTGGGCGGCGTCGCCGAGCAGGGTGACCCCCGGCACCCGGTCCCACCGGTGCCCGGTCGGCAGGGTGTAGTGGGGGCGGAGGACCGGCGCCGTGTCGCCGTCGGTGATCAGGGCGGTGAGTTCCGGTGCCCAGCCGTCGAACTCCCGCGCGATCCGCGCGGTGGCCGCGGCGGCATCGGTGAAATCGATCGCGTCGAACCAGTCCTGCGGCTCGGCCAGCGCCACGTAGGTGTGCAGGGTGTCGCCGCTTTCCCGGTGAGCGAAGATCTCCCTGCCCGGCGCGGGCGCGATCAGCATCCCGCCGCCGACCGCCTTCGCGGCGGCGGGGTGGCGGGTGTCGGCGTCGAACAGGTACGTCTCGACGAACGACGTGCCGGCGTACTCGGGTGTGGCGGTGGAGAGCAGCGGCCGGACCCGTGACCACGCGCCGTCCGCACCGACCAGCAGGCTGGTGGAGACGGTGCCGCCGTCGGCGAACGTCACCTCGTGGCGGCCCTCGCCGAGGGTCCGGGTACTGCTGACCTTGCGCCCCCACCGGACGGTGCCGGCAGGGAGCGAGTCGAGCAGGATCCGGCGCAGTTCACTGCGCTGCACCTCGGGGCGTCCACCCGTGCCGTCGTCGGCCTTGTCGAGCAGGACGGTCCCGTCCCGGTCGAGGACCCGCATCGCCTGGCGGCCCTCGAGGACTATGGCGTGGAACTCGTCCATCAGGCCGGCCGCCTCGAGCGCGAGCTGCCCGTTGTAGTCGTGGATGTCGAGCATCCCGCCCTGCGCGCGCGCCGACGGGGAGGACTCCGCCTCGTAGATCGTGACCGGGATGCCACGGACGTGAAGGACGCGGGCCAGCGTGAGTCCGCCGAGTCCCGCGCCGATGATCGTGACGGGCGTGTGCATGATGGCTCCTTCGGGATCGGGCCGCCCGGTGAGCTCCGGGTGGCCGTCTCACAAAAGGTGCCGGGCCCCGCCGACGAGCCGCCGACATCGCACCGACAGCCTCCGACAACCCCCGACAGATGCCTGACACCGCCTCCGCCGCCCGATCACCGGGATCAAAGCCCGGTCCGACAGGAGGACGCCTGCCGCACGATCTGACGCGTGTGTTCCACGGGCCCCCGAGTGGGCCGAAGGGCGGCGCGAACGGTGGCCGTGGTCCGCAGCACACCGCTCCGGAATCACCGCCCTCAAGGGTCCGCCGGTGACCACGGTGGCGGGCGGGAGGCCGACTCGGAACAGAGACCCGGTCTTGCCACTGCCAGGGGTTCACGAGCAGGCACTCGGCTGAGGCGTCACGGGTTCGCCGCGTCGGTACGACGCGACTGCGCAGACCATCCCTTATCTTGCCTTTTGTCGGGCAGGCTGGTGCGCGCCAGGAGCGTCAGCGCGCCGTCGGCTCGGCCGGCCCTCGACAGGCAGGAGAAAGTCATGGCGGAGAGCCCCGAGGTGTCCGACAGCCCCGCGCAGCCACCTCCGCGCGACTGCGTCAACGAGCCGGTCGCCGGGATCGTGGCCGAGTTCGTGGGCGAGCGGATGGGGGACCGCGTCGCCCAGGGGCAGGACCCCCTCCTGCGCCCGGTCTTCGCCAAGTTCCACGGTGCGGCCCGCGGCGTGCTGACGGTCGCCCCCGATCTGCCGCCCGAGCTCCGCACCGGTTTCCTCGAAGCCGCGGCGCACCAGGGCGGGCTGACCGCCTGGGTGCGCATCTCCAGCGACACCCAACCGGAGCGGCCGGATCTGCGCAGGACCGTCGGGTGGGGCATCAAGCTGTTCGGCGTGCCGGGGCCGAAGCTGCTGCAGGACGACGCCCGGGCCGACACCCAGGATCTCGTGCTGCAGAACCACGACGTCTTCTTCGTCGACACGGCCCGGGACATGTGCGAGTTCCAGCTGGACCCGGCGGCGTACCAGCAGCAACACCCCCTCACCCGGCAGATCCTCACGGACATGCGCAAGCCCGTCGAGAGCACGCTCACGTCGACGTACTGGGGCGTGTTGCCGTACTCGTTCGGGCCGGACCGGCACGTGAAGTACAAGCTCGTCCCGGCCGGCTGCGCGGACGGTGACCCCGGGGCGACGCCGCCGGACGAGGACCCCTCCTTCCTGCGCGGGGACCTGCGCCACCGCCTGGCCGCCGGCCCGGCCGCCTTCGACCTGCTGCTCCAGTTCCGAACGCACCCGGACCGGATGCCGCTGGACCGGGCCACCGTGCGCTGGGAGGAGGGCGAGAGCACGCCCGTGAAGGTGGCGAGGCTGACTCTGCACCAGCAGGACACGACCGCGCGGGGGCAGGAGGAGTACGGGGACAACCTCGCCTTCAACCCCTGGCACAGCCTGTCCGAGCACCGGCCCGTCGGCAGCATCGCGGAGGCCCGCGGGGTCGTCTACCACGCGGCGGCGGCCCGGCGGCGCGACGCCAACGGCATTCCGGCCGCGGAACCCGGTCCCGCGCGGCCGGCGGCCACCGAACCGCACGGACGCGACACCCGGATCGTACGGGCCGCCGTGCACCCGGCGATCGGGGTGGCCCGGGTCGGCGACAGCGCGGAGGGGTTCTTCCTCGCGCCGGAGCTCGACGGCGCTCCCCCACCGGCCACCGGCACGTACAAGGACGCGAGCGGTGCGCTCAAGCGGCAGGCCGTCCGGTTCCGGGTGTACGGCTACAACGCCGCCGGTGAGGCGGTGGCCGAGCTGACGGCGGACAACGCCGACCTGCGCTGGACCGTGGAGGTGGCCAACAAGAAGGCCGCCTGGTACCAGTTCCAGCTGGCCCTGGACATCCCCGAGGCGGCACAGGCCCCCGCGACCACGCTGCGCAACCTCACCACGGTGCCCGCCGGGGAGCGCCACCGGCTGGCCATCACCCCCGGGCGCCGCTCGATCCGGGGCCGCGACCGTGCGGGGAAGCCCGAGTACGCCTTCGACTCGGGCACCTTCCTGGGGCATCCCGTCTACCTGGGCGAGCTGCGCACCGATGGCGCCGGCCGCCTGCTCTTCCTCGGCGGACGCGGGGTGTCCGCCTCGTACCCGGCCGCCCAGGCGACACACTTCGCCAACAACGACGGCTGGCACGACGACACCTGCGACGGCCCGGTCACCGCGCAGGTCCGCATCGACGGCAGGGACGTCCCGGTCGATCCGGCCTGGGTGGTGGTCGCTCCCCCGAACTTCGCGCCGGAGCTGAAGTCGGTGCGCACGATGTACGACCTGATGTGCGACACCTTCGTGGCCGCGGGCATGCTGGTACCCCCGGAGCGGGTCTCGTTCACCCACGACGTGCTGCCGGTGCTGCGCCGCCTGTGCGAGCTGCAGTGGGTCAACCGCGGCATCGCGGCCCTCTTCGGTCATGGTGGGCGCGAGCACTTCCTGGCCCCCGAGCGACTGGCGGAGCTGGCCGGCCACGGCACCCGGCGCGACGAACTGCGCCGGCAGATCTGGGCGATGATGCGGGATCCCGACCGCGACGGGCTCTCCCCCGTGCCCTGGCCACCGATCTACGGCGACTCGATGAGCGTACGACCGGTCTCCGCGCGGCAGCACCTGGCGCTCTCCCCGCTGCAGTACGACATGCTGGCCCGCTGGGCCGCCGGGGACTTCGACGCCGACTACGATCCCGGGGCCACGCCGCCCACGTTGCTCGACGGCCTACCGCTCGCCCAGCGCCCGGCGGCCCTCGACCGGGCCGCCCTGTCGTACTGCCTGGCCGACGCCTTCCACCCCGGCTGTGAGCTCACCTGGCCGATGCGTCACGCCACCTTGTACTCCGCGCCCTTCCGCGTGCGCCACCGCGACCCCTCCCGGCCCGAAACCGACTACGGCTCCACGCTCACCCCGCAGACGGCGCTCGCCGTCGACGGTCCGGTGTACGCCCAGGAGCCGGGCGGTCTGACCCGCTGGATGGCCGTCCCCTGGCAGACCGACACCGCCCGCTGCCGCTCCGGGTACTACCTGGGCTTCGGGCCGCGGTACGACCCGTACCTGCCCACCTTCTGGCCGGCACGGGTGCCCAACCACGTGTTGACGGAGGAGAACTACCGGACCGCCATCGACCCCGCCGCCGCCCCCGAGGACCGTCGCACCGCCTTCGAGGACAGGGCGGTGTGGGACAGGTGGCTGCCGTCCGACCGCATCGCCCAGATGAACGCCATGGTCAAGGACTTCGGCAAGCTCGGCATCGTCGCGCGGCGGGCGAACCCCGCCACCGGTAGCGGCTCCGGTGACGGCTCCGGTGCAGACTCCAACTCCCCCTCCAGTGACGTGGTGAGCCTCCCGGCAACCATGCTGGTGGAGTCCGAAGTGAGCTTCCATCCCGAACACGCTCCGCCCCCGTTGCGGAACCTGGTGTGCCTGCACGTGCCCGAGGCCGCCGATCCCGCGGTGCGGGAGGAAGCGGTGGCCGCCGCGATCGCCGCGGCCGGCCGACCCGACGGGGAGGTGCTGGCGGGGTACTTCGAGAAGGTCGCCCGCTTCCCGGAGACGCCGTGACCGCTCGGACCGGCCCGGTTCCCCTCGCCGGGCGATTCGAGGCCGTCGTGGCGGGGGGCGGCCCGGCCGGGGCCGTCGCCGCTCTGGTCCTGGCCCGGGCCGGCCGACACGTCCTGCTGGTGGACGGGGGCCCGCCGGGCGCGGCCTCCGCCGCCTTCACGATCGGAGAGACCCTGCCGCCCGCGGCCCGGCCCCTCCTGCACGACCTGGGGCTCTCGGCCGCCTTCGCCTCCGACGCGCACCTGGGCTGCCCGGGTACCGACGCGTCCTGGGGATCGGCGCAGTTGCACGGCCACAGCCACCTGTTCGACCCGCACGGCCACGGCTGGCACCTCGACCGTGCCCGTTTCGATGCCTTCCTGCGCGAGGCCGCGGTGGCCGCGGGCGCGCTGATCCGGCGTGCCGTCGTGATCGGCCACCGCAGCGCGGCCGGGGAGCAGCACCTGCTGGTGCGGGAGCGGGACGGCACCGTACGGGAGGTGTGCTCCGACTGGGTCGTGGACGCGACCGGCCGCCGTGCCCTCATCGGCCGCCGTCTGGCCGTGCGCCGCCGGCAGGATCGTCTCGTGGCCGCGTTCACGCTGCTCGGCGCGCGCGGGGCGGACGGCCACCCCGGGGACCTGGAGCTGCGCACCCTCGTCGAGGCGGTGCCCGACGGCTGGTGGTACACCGCGAGGGTCCCCGCCGGGCGGGTGGTTGCCCACCTCACCGACGCCGACCTCGCCCCTGCCCGGCTGCGCACCGCGGACGGATTCCGGTACGCGGCGGCGCGCACCCGTCACGTACGGGACCGGCTGAGCGGCTACGACCCGGCCGGCTCCCCCGCGCCGCACTGGACGGCCGCCCACGGACTGCGGCTGTCCCCGCCGGCCGGCCCCGGATGGGTCGCCGCCGGGGACGCCGCGATCGCCTTCGACCCCCTGTCCTCCCAGGGCATCCTCACGGCCCTGCACACCGGGGGCCGCGCCGGCCGGACCGTCGACCGGTGCCTGGCCGGCGACTCGGGCGCCCTCGCGTCCTACGCCTCGTTCCTGGACGGCATCGCGGACGCCTACCACCACCATCACGCACGGTCCTACGCCGAGGAGCGACGGTGGCCGGCACACCCGTTCTGGCGCCGCCGGAACGGGCGGCCGCACTGACCCGGAGAGCCAGCGGCCGCGCCTCGGCCGTCCGGCGAATCGACCTGCTGCGCAGATCGACGTGATCGTTCAGCGGAAACGGAGCCCTGCTGTCTGCGGCAGGGATGACACCATGCGGTGTCATGGCAGATGACAGCACCAGTGCGTTTCAGGCGGGCCAGACCGGGCTCATCGTCCGGATCCCGGAGGCGGAGCCTTCCGTCCGCAGGTGGCGTGAACGGCTCGACCCCTCGGCCCGGGCCGGGGTTCCAGCCCACGTCACCGTGCTCTTCCCGTTCCTCGACGAGAGCCGCACGGACGTGCTCGTCCACTCCGCCCTTGCGGACGTGCTGGGCCGGCAACCCGCCTTTGACCTGCGGTTCGAGAGGTGTGGGCGGCTTCCGGAAGTGCTGTACCTCGTCCCCGAGCCGGACACGCCGTTGCGTCGGCTCACGGAGGCGATCGTCGAGCGTTGGCCCGAGGCTCCTCCGTATGGCGGCCGATTCGCCGAGGTCGTGCCGCACCTGACCATCGCTCAAGGCCAGGAAGACATCCTCCTGGAGGAGATCTTGACCGACCTCGCAGACGGGCTCCCGTTCACCTCGCACGTCTCCTCGGTCGAACTCATGGTGCACGACGGGACGAAGTGGCAGGAACGGGCGTCGTTCGCGCTGGGAGAACGACGCCGGCCATGACGCCGGCCATGAGGCCCGGTGGAGCCGCCTGAGATCCGGTCCTCGCGCGGAGGCGGTGTCGGACGGCGGGGCGAGCGCCCGGCACGGCCGAAACCGCCTACGGCCGCTCGAAGAGCTGTAGCACCCCGCCGAACGAGAAGCACAGCGCACCGGTCAGCGTCCCCCAGTTGGCGATGTCGACGTTGACCAGGCTTCCGGTCGCGGGGCGGGTGAAGGCCGCCAGCGCCGAGACCATGAAGAGGACCGAACCGAGCTGGTTCACCGCCACGACCCACCACCCGAGACTGCGGGAGCGGATGCACGGCCAGGGCCGATGGCAGATCTCGGCGAAGGCGAGGTGCCCCGAGACGAGGAACAGCACGCACCCGATGACGTCAGGAGTCCAGATCAGCCGATTGACCTGCCGGACGGTGAGACCTTCCAGGAAGGAGTCCAGCAGGTTGACGCCGAACACGAGCGTTCCGGTGAACAGGACGAACGTACTCAGCCAGTCCAGCCGCATCGGCTCGTAGCCCCACCACCGCCAGCCGGCGGTGACCTGGAAACCGCCACCCGGGGCGTGCCGGGGCGCGTTCAGTACCTGCAGGATCGAGACGTAGCCCCCGGTGTTGAAGAACAGGCCCCCGACGAGGTACACCCACGCGCTGACCAGCGGATCGCCGGAACCGAACTGCGAAACCGCGGCGCCGACGGCGAACAACGCCCCGCCGATGACGAACGCGCCGGAAGCCACGACGTTGAGCCTGCGCAGACGGCGCAACGCCCCGGGATCGGCGGTCGAGACACGGCCGGCCGTGTCTCCCGGGCCCCGGACCGACAGCGTGCCGCGCTTGCGCGCCAGCCGCGAATCCCAGACCACCGTGTCCCCCTCGGGACGCCGCCAGGTACGCCGGGTGATGAACGGTCCTGCGCCTTCGACGCTCTCCAGAGGCTGTCCCACGATCTGAGATTAATGCGGAGGGCGACACCCGACCGTCAGCGAAACGAACCCGCATCGATCGCCCGGCCGGACGAGAACCGTGCGTCCCGTCCCCGTGCCGTGACCCGGTTGGCGGAGTCCCGGGAGCCGGATCCGTGGTGGACGCGCACAGTGGGTGCTCAGGGCGATGCGACCGACCGGAACGGAAGTGCGGCGAATGGCCTCGGGCACACACGTACATCTCGTACGAGTCGGACTCGGGCGGATGGACACCGGTCCCGTACGTCGTGCCAGTGCCATGGAGCGCTCCGGCGCCGACGCGTGAGGATGCCCGCCATGACCCAGCCCGCCCAGCCCACGCAGTCCGCGCAGCCCACGCAGTCCGCGCACTCCCCCGAGTCGAGCCCGGCCGACCACGTCATCGTCCTCTTCGGTGCTACGGGAGACCTGGCCCGGCGCAAGCTGCTGCCCGGCCTGTTCCATCTCGCCAAGGCGGGGCTGATGCCGCGGCACTACCGCATCGTCGGCTCGGCCCCGGCGGCCGTGGCCCTGAGCGACCAGGATTTCCGTGCCCACGCACGGCAGGCCGTGGCGGAGTTCGGACGCTCGCGCCCCGAGGGTCCCGTATGGCAGGAGTTCGAGTCCGCCCTGTCCTTCGGGGCGGCCGACCCGCAGGCCCCGGAGCCGTTGGTGGCGGCGGTGCGCGCGGCCGAGCAGGCCGTCGGCGGCACACCGCGACGCCTCTTCCACCTGGCCGTCCCGCCCGTCGCGTTCACCTCGATGGTCGAACTCCTCGGCGCCACGGGCCTCGCCCAGGACGCCCGCGTCATCGTCGAGAAGCCCTTCGGGACCGACCTCGCGTCCGCCCGCGCGCTCAACGGGGCGATCCACGCCGTGTTCGACGAGTCCCGCGTGTTCCGCATCGACCACTTCCTCGGCAAGGAGGCGGTGGACAACATCCTCGCCCTCCGGTTCGCCAACGGCCTCTTCGAACCCCTCTGGAACCGCGAGCACATCAGCCACGTGCAGATCGACGTGCCCGAACAGATCGACATCCAGGGCCGTGCGCACTTCTTCGAGGGCACCGGAACCTTCCGCGACATGATCGTCACCCATCTCTTCCAGCTGCTCGGGTTCGTCGCGATGGAACCACCGGTCGTACTCGACGCACAGTCGCTCCGGGACGAACAGGTCAAGGTCTTCCGCAGCCTGCGGCCGCTGGATCCCGCGCACGTCGTCCGCGGACAGTACACGGGCTACCGCGCCGAGCCCGGGGTCGATCCGGCCTCTGACACGGAGACCTTCGCCGCCCTGCGCGTCGAGATCGACAACTGGCGCTGGGCCGGTGTCCCCTTCCTCCTGCGCTCGGGCAAGGCACTCGCCGAGGGCCGGCACGTCGTCACCCTCGGGCTGCGCGAGCCCGTCCTCGGCATGTTCCCCCTGAACGCGCGTGCGGCCGTCGACGGCCGGGGCAACGAAATCGTCATCGACTTCGCCGATCCCGGCTCCATCAGCGCCCGGTTCCTCGTCAAGGAGCCCGGCCCCGCCATGCGGTTGGCGGAGGCGGACATGGTCTTCGGCTACCGGAGCTCCTTCACCGCCGACAACTCCCTGGAGGGCTACGAGCACCTCCTCCTGGAGGCCATGCTCGGCGACCAGTCCTTCTTCACCCGCTCCGACGGCATCGAACGCCTGTGGGAGGTCTCCGCCCCGCTGCTGGATGCGCCCCCACCGGTTCAGCCGTACGCCCCCGGAACCTGGGGGCCCGACAGCATCGACGCGCTCGTGGCCCCGCACCGCTGGCACCTTCCCGACCGACGCTGATGCGAGGGTTCCGGGCGAGGAAGCGGTGCATCCGCAGCCGGCCGCGCACCGAGGCGTACGCCGTGCGGGACGAACCGGCCCGTGGTCAGAGGGGCGGGAGCCGCCTGTGGAGGAGGCAGAACTCGTTGCCCTCCGGGTCGGCGAGGACGTACCAGTTCTCGGTGCCGGTCTGGCCGACGTCGGCGGGCCTGGCGCCGAGGGCGAGGAGCCGCTCGAGCTCGGTGTCCTGGTCGCGGTCGGTGGGGTTGACGTCGATGTGCAGTCGGAGCTTCCCGGTCCGCGGGGCGCTGCTGGGGCTGAGGACGAGGGTGGGCTGCGGGCCGCCGAAGCCGGCGCCGGGCGGCCCGATCTCGATGCTTCCGTCGTCCTCCCGGCCGAGTTCGACGTAGCCGAGGACCTCGCTCCAGAAGGCGGCGAGTCGGTCGGGGTCGGCGGCGTCGATGACCAGCTCACTGATGCGGCATGCCATGCCCGTCAGTGTACGGAGCGAACCCGGGAGCCGGCCGTGGGCCGCGCCCTCGGCTGCGTGGGCTCCGGGCGAGGAGTTGCCGGGCGTCCTCGCCCCGCAGCCGGAACATCACGGCGCGGGGCGAGGATCGGGATCGGGACCGCTCCTACGAAGCGGACGGGGCGGCGGGGTGGAAGTTGACGCGCTCGCGGACCACGGGGAAGCCGGCCTTGGCGAAGTTGGCCGCCATGGGGAAGTTGCCCCGGTCCGTGGCTCCGGTCACGGCCTCGGCGCCGTGCTCCACCAGGAAGTGGGTGCACTCCGCGAGGAGGTCGTAGGCGTAGCCGCGGCCGCGGTGTTCCGGGAGGACGCCGATGAAGCCGATGGTCGGCCCGGAGGGGTTGTGTGCCGGGATGTGGATGCCGGCCAGGTCGCCGTCAGGCGTGCGGGCGACCTGCCACCACTCCCGCGGGGACGGGCACCAGTGGAAGAAGTCGAGCTCCTCCTGCGCAGCCTGGTCGAGGCCGCCCTCCGCAATGGCCTTCAGCGCGTGGGCGTCCAGGGTGGCCGCGTGGATGCGGCGCAGCGCGTCGAAGAAGACCGCGTCGTCGGGTTCGGCGCCGAAGACGAGGCGGCCGGGCCGTTCGGGGAGTCCGCGCTCCGGGGTCCAGCGGTAGAGGAAGCGTTCCACCAGGAGCTCGTAGCCGGCGGCCCGGGCCGCGGCGAAGCGCGTCTCGGTGGCGGCGGTCAGGTCGGGGTGGTCGCGCCAGTCGCCGGGGAGGTTGATTTCGAGCTCGACCTGCCAGGGGGCGGAGCGCAGGAGTTCGGCTCCCGCCTCCACCTCGCCCTCGGCGACGTCGAACCAGTTGACGTTGACGGGTTCCGTGTCATCGGCGCCGCCCCACCAGGCGCCACGGGCGACGACCGTACCGTCGCGCAGGGCCACCCGCTTCCAGTCGGGGCGGTGCGTGGTGCGCTCGTGGGCGGCGCGGGCGTTCAGTGGATCGGGGTGTGCGTCGAACAGCTGGGCGTCGCTCTCGTCGAGCGCGCGGATGACCAGATCGGTCATGGATTCCTCCGGGACGTGTACTGCGTGGTGCGCTCCCGGCCTCGGATCAGACGAACCACATCGGGGTAACGAGGAGGGAGCGCTGGATGGTTGAGAACTGCACGGCACTCGCCTCCTTCCGTTCGTCTCGCGCGACGTGGTCCGAACTCGGACGATACTTGATCACCGAGGGTGCGTCCACGCACTATTTTGAGCCAGCCCGAGAGGCTCCCCGGGCGGAGCGGGCAGAGGGCGGCAGAGCACCGCTCAGCGGCACCGCTCCTCCGTGCATCCCCCTGAGAAACGACCGATGAGGTGGGCAGTGGATTTCACCGTTACGCCAGAGGATCTGGTCGATGCGTACGGCCTGCACCGCATCACCTACTTTCCTCATCAGTGCACCGCAGCTGTCGACACCCGTACCGCCGACTTCCTCGCCTCGGTCGGGCTTCCCCTGTCGGACGTGTTCACCTGCCGTACGGACGTCGAGGACGCCTCCGGTCCGGAGGTCGACGCGATCACCCTCGGTCGCCGATTCGACCACTACGGTCTCGCGTGCCCCGCGGAGAGCCGGTCGTGGTGGAGCCTCGGGTACCTGTTCACGTCCCTGCTCGCCCTGGACCCGGTATCAGGAACGGTGTACGCGTTCCCGGAAGGCGCCATGGGCTACGTCGCGCTGCATCGGGACGTCGAGTCCCTCGTGTTCGCTCTGATCGAGCTGCGCAAGGTGGAAAACGAGCGTGGCAACGGCGTGGCGCCGGAGGAACGTGCCGCCCGCTTCCGGGAGGTCGTCGGGGCGTTCGACCCGACAGCGTTCACCGACGAGGAGTCCCAGTGGAACCTCGCCCTGGAAGAGTTCGAACACGGGATCTGGTGAAGTGTCGGTGGGTGTGGCTTTCGGGCGACGCCGCACGGGGATCGTGCAGCCCTGCACCTGCGCGGCGGTCCGCGGCGGTCCGCGGCGGAGGATCCATCACCATCCCGACCGCGCCCCGACGGACTTCCGCGGAACGGTCGCGCGCCGTGTGAGGATCACGGGGTTGATGCCGACCGTGAGGAGGGGCGCATGGCCGCTGTGGTGCTCGTTCACGGCCTGTATCACCGTCCTGAGCACTTTGCCGAAGTGGCAGAGCGTTTGCGGGCTTCCGGAACCGAGGTTGCGGTTCCCGAGCTCCACCGGGGTTCGTTGCTCGCCGATACCGCCGCTGTGCAGGCCGCCGTCGACGCGCTGCGGGAGCCCGCGATCCTGCTCGGCCACTCCTACGGCGGTTCGGTGATCACCGGGGTGAGCGGAGCAGGGCACCTGGTGTACCTCGCGGCCTTCGTGCCGGATGCCGGTGAGAGCGCGGCCGGTCTGGGTGGGGCGTCCTCGCTGCTCCAGGAGGCGATCCGGCCCGGGCCCGACGGCTCGACCCGTCTGTGCCCCGATCTGGCTGCCGCCGCCCTCTACGGCGACTGTCCCCCACCGCTCGCCGCCCGGGCGGTCGACCTCCTGCGGACCCAAGCCCCCGGCTGCGGGCGAGGGGTTCCGGAGCGCCAGGGCTGGAAGGACACCCCCTCCACCTACGTGGTCTGCGCACGGGACCGGGCCGTCGACCCGGGCCTCCAGCGGAGGATGGCCTCGCGCTGCACCGACGTGCGCGAGTGGCGGACCGGCCACTCGCCGTTCGTGGGACGGCCCCGGCTCGTCGTCGGACTCCTCCAGGAGCTGCTCGCATCCGCTTTCTGGCGCGGTGAGCGCATTTGAGACCGCGGTGCCGTGAATTCGGATGGCTGACGCGGCGCTGACCTGCAACTATCTGCGGATGCTTATCCTTGCCGACGATCTCGGCCACCTTTCCTACACCGTCACCGGCGACGGTCCGCCCGTGGTGCTCGTGCACGCCGGCGTCGCCGACCACACCATGTGGGACGCGGTCGTGCCCGCCCTCGCGGAGCGGAACACCGTCATCCGGTATGACCTGCGCGGCTTCGGTGAGTCCGCGCCCCCGACCGGGCCGTTCACTGAGACCGATGACCTGTGCCGGCTCCTGGACCACCTCGGCCACGAGAGCGTCCGGCTCGTCGGCGCGTCCTGGGGCGGGCGGGTGGCCGTGAACTTCGCCCTCGCCCACCCCGGCCGGGTCCGGTCGCTGACGCTGCTCGCCCCGCCGTGGCCCGGCTACGACTGGTCGGCGGACATGGTGGCCTACGACGAGGCCGAGACGGCGGCCCTGGCTTCGGGCGACCTGGACGCCGCGGTCCGCGTGAACCTGGACATGTGGCTGCGCGGGCCCGGCCGCGGCTGGGAGGACGTCGCTCCGGGGCTGGCCGAACGGCTCCGCACCCCCGTACGGACGTCGCTGGTGAACCAGGACACGGTCGGTGAACACTCCCGGGGCGGCGCGGCGGGCGACGTCGCGACGATCGCCGTTCCCACACTGGTCGGGATCGGCCTGCTCGACGTCCCCGACTTCCAGGACATCGCCCGCCGGTACGCCGCCGAGATCCCCGGCGCCGCACTGGTCGAGTTCCCCGGTGCGGCCCACCTCATCGCACTCGACGCCCCCGCCGAACTCGTCACGGCGCTCCGGTCGTTCCTCGCCCGCTGACGCGGGGACGCGGACCGGCCGAAATCCAAGTGCCCCCGCGCCCCGGGACGGTGCAGGATCCGACCATGCGCAACAAAGACATCGAGGACAGCAAGGTCGTGGGACGGCTCGCCGAGGCGCTGTCGTCAGGTGCTCTGGTCCGCGTCCACCGGTCGGCGATCCCGGGCGCGGATCGGCTCGACGGTTTCGTCGTGGGCACGAGCGCGGCGTGGACGCTGATCGCCCTGTGCAGTGACGTCCAGCTCGACGGCTGGGCGGCGGTGCGTACCGCGGACGTCACCAAGGTCGGGTGGCGGGGCGGTACGGACTGCCTGACCGTCCGGGCGCTGCGGCGCCGTGGGCGCTGGCCGGCCCGGGCGCCCGAGCCGGGACTCGTCCTGGACGGGTTGGCGGACCTGGCGGAGGGCGCCTCCCGGGCGTTCGGGCTGGTGTCCCTGCACGTCGAGCGGGACGCGCCGGATGCCTGCTGGATCGGCGAGGTGGCCGCCGTACGGCCGAAGTCGTTGCGGCTTCGGGAGGTCGACACCGAGGCGCGGTGGTACCCCCAGCTGTCGAAGTTCCCGTTCGAGGACGTAACCCGGGTGGGCTTCGGCGGGCGGTACGAGCGGACGCTGCTGGAGTTCGCCGGGCCGTACCGCTGACCGCGGGCACCCTCGCGCGCGCCCTCGGTCGCCCTCAGACGCCCTCGGGCCGGCGTGCGGGTGCGGTGATCCGGCGGACGGATTCCACCACCGCCGCACGGTGCTCGGCGAGCCGCTCGGCGGCCCAGCCGGTGCCCGCCGCGTTCGCCGCCGGACCGCCCACCGCGCCGAACCAGGCCTGCGACAGGCCCATGACCAGCGTCAGCACGTCCGCCGCGGGCACCGCGGCATCGATGCGGCCCGCTTCCTGCGCGCGCCGAACCGCCTCGATCTTGCCGTCGTAGGAAGCGGATTCCGCATCCGTGGATCCCGGGCGCTCCAGTTGCTTCCACAGCACGAGGCGCATCAGCGCCGGCCGCTCGACGAGGTGGTCGAAGACCGCCCCCGCGTAGCCGGGCAGGTCCTCCACGTCGAAGGGAACGGACTCCGATCCCGTCGCGAGGGCCCGCTGGAGCACGGCGTCGAAGAGCTGCTCCTTGTTGCCGTAGTAGACGTAGATGAGCCGCTTGTTCGCCTGCGCCGTCTCGGCGATCCGGTCGACGCGCGCACCCGCGATGCCGTACGTCGCGAACTCGGTGAAGGCGGCGTCGAGCAGGCGCGCCTTCGTCGCATTGGAATCCCGTGCCATGGGCCACAGCCTAGCAAGTAACTATCTGGTTATTGACAAGCAGGGCCGCCGCGTCGCAGACTCGAACTATCCAGTTAGTTACTTTCTTGTGAGGAGCACACCATGGAGATCCGCGCACTGGGCGGCCAGGGCCTGGAGGTCGGCGCCGAGGGCCTCGGCCTGATGGGCATGAGCGCCCACTACGGCGCCACCGACGAGACCGAGTCCCTCGCCACCATCGACCGCGCCCTGGAGCTGGGCGTCACCCTCCTCGACACCGCCGAGGGCTACGGCCCCTTCCGCAACGAGCAGCTGCTCGGCAAGGCCCTGGCCGGGCGCCGCGAGGCGGCCGTCGTGGCCACGAAGACCGGGGTCGAGTTCAGCGACGAAGGCGCCTTCCTCGGCCACAACGGGAGCCCCGAGTACATCCACCGCTCGGCCGACCGCTCCCTGCGCCACCTGGGCACCGACCACATCGACCTCTACTACCTGCACCGCGTCGACCCCAACGTGCCGATCGAGGAGAGCGTCGGCGCCCTGGCCGAGCTGGTCGAGGCCGGCAAGGTCCGTCACATCGGGCTGTGCGAGGTCTCCCCCGCCACGATCGCCCGCGCCCACGCGGTGCACCCGCTGACCGCCGTACAGACCGAGTACAGCCTCTTCGAGCGCGGCATCGAACACGACGGCGTACGGGACACCCTCCGCGAACTCGGCATCGGACTCGTCGCCTACTCCCCGCTCGGACGCGGATTCCTCTCCGGCGCCCTCACCAGCCCGGACGACTTCGCCGCCGACGACTTCCGGCGCACCGACCCGCGGTTCCAGGGGGAGAACTTCCACCGCAACCTGGCCGTCGTGGACCAGGTGCGCCGCCTCGCCGCCGAGAAGGGCGTCACCCCCTCGCAGCTCGCCCTGGCCTGGACCCTGCACCAGGGCGCCGTCCCCATCCCGGGCACCAAGCGGCGCCGCTACCTGGAGGAGAACGTCGCCGCCACCGCCGTGACGGTCACCCCGGCGGAGATCGCCGCCATCGACGCCGTGGCGCCGCACGGCGTGGCCTCGGGCGACCGCTACGCACCCGAGCTGATGGCCTCACTGAACGGCTGACCCCGGGCGGGGACCCGGGCGAGGACCCGGGCGGGGACCCCGGCGGGCTCACAGCATGACGTGCTTGACCTGGGTGTAGTCCAGGAGGCCCGCCATCGAGAGGTCGCTGCCGTAGCCCGAGTGCTTGACCCCGCCGTGGGGCATCTCGGAGACGGTGGTGCCGTGGGTGTTCACCCAGACGATGCCGGTGTGCAAGGCCCGGGTCGCCCGCATGGCGCGGTCGTGGTCCCTCGTCCACACGCTGGCCGCGAGGCCGTGGCGGACGTCGTTGGCCAGGTGCAGGGCCTCCGCCTCGTCCGCGAAGGGCTGCACGGTCACGACGGGGCCGAAGACCTCCTCCTGCACGATCTCGTCGCCTTGGCGCACGCCGGCGACGACGGTGGGTTCGTGGAAGAAGCCGGGCCGTGGGAGGCGGGCGCCGCCGGTGACGATCTCGGCGTGCCGCGGCAGCCGGTCGAGCAGGAACCTTACCGAAGCCAGCTGCGCCGCGTTGTTCAGCGGGCCGAAGTCCGCGTCCGGCTCGTCCGGGGCACCCGGGCGCAGCTTGGCCGTCTCCGCCGCGAAGGCCGCGAGGAACGCGTCGTGCACCCGGTGGTGGACCAGCAGCCGGGTGGGCGCGGTGCAGTCCTGTCCCGCGTTGTAGTAGGCGACCGCGGCGAGGGCGGCGGCGGTCGCCTCGACGTCCGCGTCGTCGTGGACGAGCACCGGGGCGTTGCCGCCCAGCTCCAGGTGGACCCGTTTGAGGTCGGCGGCCGCGGCGGCGGCGATCTGTCGGCCGGCGCGCACGCTGCCGGTGACCGCGATGAGGGCCACGTCGGGGTGGGCGGTGAGCGCGCGGCCGGTGTCGCGGTCGCCGCAGACCACGTTGAGCACGCCCGGCGGCAGGTGCTCCGCCGCGACGCGGGCCAGCAGCGCGGACGACGCGGGGGTGGTGTCGGCGGGCTTGAGCACGGTCGTGTTGCCCGCGGCGACGGCCGGGGCGATCTTCCACACCGCCATCATCAGCGGGTAGTTCCACGGGGTGATCTGGGCGCAGACCCCGACCGGTTCGCGCCGCAGTACGGAAGTACGGCCTTCGGTGTACTCGGCGGCCGCGAGCCCCGGCAGGTTGCGCGCGGCTCCGGCGAAGAAGCGCAGGGTGTCGACGATCGCGGGCAGTTCCTCGGTCCTGAACTGCCGGGTCGGCTTGCCGGTGTCGCCGGTTTCGGCGGCCACGAAGGCCTCCGCGTGTTCCTCGATCGCGTCGGCGATGCCGAGCAGGGCCCGCTGGCGTACCGCCGGGGTGGTCGCGGACCAGTGCCCGTACGCGGCTACGGCGGCCGCGCAGGCGGCGTCCGTGTCGGCCCTGCCGGAGCGCGGGGCGTGGCCGTGCACCCGGCCGGTGGCGGGGTCGACGAGCTCCATCGTCCCGCCCGAGGCGGCGGGCCGGTCCACGCCCGCCACGTGGTTGAGCACGGGGTCAGCCACGGCGCAGCGCCTCCCTGGCGGCGTCGCGTCCGGTGCGTACGGCGCCTTCCATGTAGCCGGCCACCCACTGGTCGGATCCGCAGACGTAGAAGGGGGGTTCGTGGGTGCCGTGGCGGGGGCCGACGGCCATGACGTCGCCGGGGGTCCACTGGGTGACGTACCCCTGGGTCCACGGGTCGGTGCCCCACGTCCGGACGTAGGTGGCGAGCGGCCGGTGGGCCTCGTCGCCGTAGAGGCGGGCGATGTCGTCGAGGAGTTCGCGGGTGCGCAGCGCGGCGGGTGTGCCGAGCAGGACGCCCAGCCTCTCGGGTGGCACGAGGGCGGAGAGGATGCCGTCGCTCTGCGGCCAGGTGCTGCCGAGGACCCCTTCGCATTCGGAGAGGCCGCTCCGGCCGAGGTCGCGCCAGAACGGCCGGTCGTACGCGGCGACGAACTTCGCTGCGAGGGCCTGGCGTTGGCGGTGCAGGGAGGCGAGCCGCTCGTCGCCCACGCCGGTGACGGCGATCTGGCGCAGCGGGCCGACGGGCAGGGCGCTGACGACGGCGCCGGCGGTGAGGGTCTCGCCCCCGGCCAGCCGTACGGAGCAGTGGCCGGTCGGGCGGACCGTGACGGCCCGGGCGGGCGCGCCGGTGCGGATGCGTCCGCCGAGGTCGGCTGCCATCCGCAGGGCCACCGTGGCGGAGCCCTCGGCGACCCGAAGGCCCTCCCACGCCGCGTAGTCGTAGGCGCCGGGGCCGGGGACCGCGGCGTGCTTGCGCAGGGCGGCGAGCAGGGACGTACGCTCGTACGAGCCGTCGGCGAGGGCGAGTTGGCCGATCTCCCAGAGGCGGACGACGGCCGGGGTGGCTCCCTCGGCGCGCAGCCAGTCGCCGACGGACGTCCGGTCGAGGGCCGTCGCGTCGGGGTGGGACCAGGGGTCGGCCGGGTCGACGGTCCGGGCGAGTGTGCGGAAGGCGGCGGTGACCTTCTGGTGGCAGGCGTCGTCGCCGGGGCCGAACCAGTGGGGCGGATCCCCCGCGGAGACCCCTTCGGGCGTGGCGCGGGTGAGGGCACCGGGCTCGGCGACATAGCTGGGGACCAGGGTGAGGCCGAGTTCCGCGGCGAGGTCCAGGTAGGCGGTGTGGGCGCGGCCGACGACCTCTCCGCCGAGCTGGACCAGCCGGCCGTCGGGGAGTCGGGTCTGTTCGACGCGTCCGCCGACCCGGTCCCGGGCCTCGACGACGAGGACGTCGGCCCCGCCGGCGGCGAGGTCGCGCGCCGCGGCGAGGCCGGCCAGGCCGGCGCCGAGCACGATGACGTCGTGGTTCATGGGGGTGTTCCTTCGGTCGGACGGAGTCAGGACGGAGCCGGGGGCGGAGCCGGGGCGGCTTCGGCTTCAGTCCAGGACGAGGCAGTGTTCGGGCTTCCAGCCGATCTCGACGCGCTCGCCGCCGCTCCAGCGGTCCTCCCTACGGGATCGGACGGTGTTCTGCTCCAGTACGGACACCGTGACGCCGGGGGCCAGTTCGATCAGGTACGTGGTGGTCGGGCCGCAGTAGACGGTCTCGCGGACGACCCCGGTGGCACGGGCCATGTCCGGCTCCAGGTCGGACAGCCAGATCTTCTCGGGGCGGATCGACAGGTTCACCCTGCTTCCTTCGGGGACGGACGGCCGCTGGCCCACGGGCAGTTCGGGGCCGTCGTCGAGGACGACCCGGCCGGAGCGGTAGGTGCCGGGCACGAGGTTGGAAGTGCCCATGAAGGAGGCGGTGAAGCTGCTGGTGGGGCGCTCGTACACGTCCTCGGGCGTTCCGCACTGCTCGACCCGGCCCTCGTTCATGACGGCGAGGCGGTCCGACATGGTCAGGGCCTCGTCCTGGTCGTGGGTGACGAAGACGAAGGTGATGCCGACCTCGCGCTGGATCTGCTTGAGCTCGACCTGCATGTGGCGGCGCAGTTTGAGGTCGAGGGCGGCCAGCGGCTCGTCGAGGAGCAGGACCTGGGGCCGGTTGACGAGGGCGCGGGCGAGGGCGACGCGTTGTTTCTGGCCACCGGAGAGGGTGGCCGGCTTGCGGTTCGCGAGGTGCCCGAGCTGGACGAGGTCGAGCATGCCCGAGACCCGTTCGCGGATCTCGGCGCGGCCGACGCCCTTGCGCTTGAGGCCGAAGGCCACGTTGTCGGCGAGCGAGAGGTGGTCGAAGAGGGCGTAGCTCTGGAAGACGGTGTTGACGTTGCGCTTGTTGGGCGGCAGGTCGGTGACGTCCTGGCCGTCGAGGAGGACGCTGCCCGCGGTGGGGGCGGAGAAGCCGCCGATCATCCGCAGGAGGGTGGTCTTGCCGCAGCCGGAGGGGCCGAGGAGGGAGAAGAACTCGCCCGGTGCGATGTCGAGTTCGACGTCGCGTACGGCGTGGGCGCCGCCCGCGGCGGGGTACTGCTTGCTGACGCGGTCGAGTCGGACGGCGGGGCTCGGATGGATGGGCGTCGGGGTCAGCACGGGCGCCTCGGTCGGGGTGGTGGTCGTGGGGGTCGGGTGCTCGGGCGTCGGGTACTCGGGTGTCGCGCGCATGGGTGTCACTTCCCGGAGAGCAGGTCGAGGCCGCCTTTGCGCCCGAACAGGCGCGGGATGGCGAGGGCGAGGACGATGAGGCCGATGGAGCCGGCCAGCATCAGGGTGCCGACGGCGTTGATGGTGGGTTGCACGCCGAACCTGATCGCCGAGTAGATGCGCACGGACAGCGGTTGCGGGTCGACGCCGGTGGTGAAGTAGGCGAGGACGAAGTCGTCGAAGACGAGGGCGAAGATCAGCACCGCGGACGCGAGGATGCTGGGCAGCAGCGCGGGCAGGGTCACCAGGCGCAGTGCCTGCCCGCGGGTGGCGCCGAGGTCCATGGCGGCTTCTTCGACCTCCGGGTTGAGGGCGGCGATGCGGGAGCGGAGGATGACCGTCACGTAGGAAATGGAGAAGGTGATCTCGGCGAGCATCACGGTGGTGGTGGAGAGGGTGATGCCGAGCCCCTTGAAGAGGAGCATCGCCGCGACGCCCGTGACGATCTCCGGGGTGATCAGCGGGACGAGCATGATCAGGCCGGCGAACGAGCCGAGGCGGCTGCGGCTGCGTACGAGGCCCAGGGCCAGGGCCACCCCGAGGACGAGCGAGCCGGCCATGGCGGCCAGGGACACCCGCAGGCTCATGCCGAGCGAGTCGAGGAGCACCTCGTCGTGGAGGAGGGCCGTGTACCAGCGGAGGCTGACGCCGTCGAGGACGGTGAGGGACTTCTGGGCGTTGAAGGAGAACAGGACGACGACGCCGACGGGGAGGTAGAGGAGCGCGAAGAAGAGGGCGGTGACGGCGAGGGCGAACCGGGGGCGGCGCTCGGCTCCGCGCCGGCGGCGCTGCGGGGTGCTCATCGGGCCGCCTCCGCCTCGTCCTTGCGGGTGCGTCGCAGGTAGCCGAGCATCCCGAGGAACAGGACGGCCATCAGCAGCATGGTGAGGGCCGAGCCGAGGGGCCAGTTCTGGCCCTGGAAGAACTTGTCCTGGATCAGGTTGCCGATCATGATCTGGTCGGGGCCTCCCATGAGCTGGGCGCTGACGAAGTCGCCCATGGCGGGCAGGAAGACGAGGACGCAGCCGGCGGCCGCTCCCTGCCGGGTGGCGGGGACGGTGACGAAGAGGAAGGTGCGCAGGGGGCCTCCGTAGAGGTCGCGGCCGGCCTCTATGAGGGAGGTGTCCATGCGCTCCATCGCCGCGTACAGCGGGATGATCATGAAGACGACGAAGCCGTAGACGAGTCCGGCGATCACTCCGACACCGGTCTGGAGGATCTTGGTGCCTTCGTCGGCGAGACCGATCGCGCGCAGGGCTTTCAGCAGCGGGCCGTCGTCGGAGAGGACCACGGACCAGCCGTACATCCGGACCAGGTAGTTGGCGAAGAACGGGACGACGATCGCGGCGATCAGCAGGTTCTTGAAGCGGCCGCCGCGCAGGGCGATGGCGTAGGCCACCGGGTAGGCCACGGCCAGGCTGATCAGGCAGGTGATCAGCGCGTAGCCGAGGGAGCGCAGCAGGACGGTGCGGTAGGCGGGGTCGGCCAGTGCGGTGAGGTTGGCGAAGTTGAGTCCGAAGCGCGGGTTGCCGAGGGGGTCGGTGGTGCCGAGCGCCAGGGTGGCCACGAGGAGGAGGGAGACGACGAGGAAGCCGGTCATCCAGAGGGTGCCGGGGAGCAGGAGCCAGGTCCACAGGCGCGGCTGCCGGGTCCGGGTGCGGGCGCGCGGGGTGGCCTCGGGCCGGGTCCGGTCCGGGGGCGGCGCTATCGGCCCGGCCGGGTCCTGGGGCGGCCGGACCGCGGTCCCGGTGCGGTTGTTGCGTGTCGCCATGTCAGCCGGCCTTCACGTCGGTCCAGGCGGCGTCACGGGCCCGTTCGGTCCCCGCGTCGCCGTTGCGGAAGAAGAGGTCGGCCGCCAGGTCGTCGGCGGTCACCACGCACTGGGGGAACGGCTCGACGAGCGCGGCGTAGGTGTCCTCGGTGCCGCTGACCGGCATCGGGTAGCCGATGTACTCGATGTTCTTCTTCACGTTCTCCGGGCGGAGCATGTAGTCGATGAAGAGCATCGCGGTGCCGGGGTGCTGCGCGTTGGCGGGTATGGCGTAGCAGTCGGAGTTGACGGGGGCGCCCTCGCGGGCGACCTCGAAGCCGAAGACGGCCGGGTCCTCGGCCTGGTCGAGCATGGCGGCCATGTCTCCGCTCCACGCCTGGGTCATGTCGGCGTTGCCGTTGAGGAGGTTGTTGTAGCTGTCGCTGGAGAAGCCGCGCAGGCGGGGGCGGAGCGAGCGCAGGGCGTCGGTGACGCGCGCGAGGTCGCCGTGGTCGCCGGTGGTGAGGTCGAGGCCGAGCTTGAGCGCGCCGAGGCCCAGCACCTCGTCGCGGTCGTCGAGGACGAAGACCTTGCCCTTCGCCTGGTCGTTCCACAGGTCGTCCCAGGAGCCGGTCAGGTCGCCGAGCCGGTCCCTGCGCCAGCCGATGCCCGTCTTGTACATGGTGAACGGGACGGTGTGCGCGGAGCGGGGGTCGTACCAGGGGTCGGCGAAGTAGCCGTAGCCGCCGAACACCGCCTCGGCGCCCCGCAGCCGGGAGTGGTCGATCGTACGGAGGCGACCGCCGGCGGCGAGGCGCTCGGCCCATTTCGCGGTGGGGAAGATGATGTCGTAGCGGTTGCCGGCGTTGAGTTTGGCGGCCATGCCCTCCATCGAGTCGTAGTTCGACTGGACGACCTTGACGCCGTACTCCTTCTGGAAGCCTTCGAAGACGCTGGGCTCGACGAAGTCCGCCCAGTTGAAGTAGACGAGGTCGCCGTCGACCTTGACGTCGATGGGCGCTTGCGCGGTCGCCCTGCCGGCCGGGTCGTCGGCGGTGGCGAAGCCGCATCCGGAGGCGGCGAGGGCGAGGGCGGCGGCAGTGCCGGCGCGGAGGAACGAACGTCTGGTCGGGGGGAGTGCCTCGGGGGACATGGGGTCCTCTCCGTAGGGGCCGCAGGGGGACGGCGGGAACGAGCGGTACGTGGGGGCTCGGTCGTGCGGCGGGCGCGGCGCGGGGGTGGGGCGGGGGCGCTGCGCTGCGGTGAAGCGGTCGTGCGGTCGTGCGGTCGTGCGGTCGTGCCGTGGTTGGCGCGGCGGATGGGGCGGATGGGGCGGGCCTCAGTCGCCCGGGTCCTCCAGATCGGCCCGGATGCGGCCGGCGAACCAGCCGACCGCCGACTCGCGGCGCGACAGCGGTCCGGGCTCGAACCCGGGGGTGGAGAGCCCCTTCTGCACGCGGGCGACCAGCTCGGCGTCCTCGTCGTTGGTGATCCAGCCGATGTGGATGTTCAGGCGGCGGGCGAGGCGGGTGCGCAGGCTGGTGCCGCGGCGGGTGTAGAACGCGCCGGGTACGGCCACGCGGTCCACCGCCGTGGGGATCGCGGTCCAGGCCAGCACGTGGTCGGGGTAGAAGTCGATGAGGGTGTTCGGGTAGATCACCGCGTACCGCCAGATCCGGCGGTCGGCCTCGCCGAGGCCCGGCATCGGGGCGGCGATGCGCTGGTAGAGGCGCTCGGCCCAGTTCGAGGACGGCTTGTCGCGCAGCGGTGAGGCGAAGAGCGCGTAGGACTCCTCGATCTCGCAGGTGTAGCCGTGGTAGTCGAGCAGCCGCATCAGGCCGGGGTGGGCGACCGGGACGTGGTAGCCCTCCAGGTAGTTGTCGACCGCCACCTTCCAGTTGGCCTGCTGCACCTCGGCGGCGGCCAGGTCGTGGATGCGGGCGCGGCCGATGGGCACCAGGTCGGCTCCGGCGTAGTGGCCGACCGCCTCCGCGAGGCCCGCGCAGCTCGTGGCCAGCGGTTCGGCGTCGGGATCGAGGTTGACGAAGACGAAGCCGAGGAAGGACTCGACGCGGGCCGGGAAGAGGCCGAGCTTCGGCTTGTCGAGGCAGGGGATCTGGCGGGCCTCCGGGGCGCCGACCAGGCTCCCGTCGAGCCGGTACGTCCAGCCGTGGTAGGGGCAGCGGATCGCCTTGCCGGTCGGTTCGGGAGTGGTGACCAGGCGGGTTCCGCGGTGGCGGCAGACGTTGAGGTGGGCGGCGAGGCCGCCGTCCTCGGTGCGCACCACCAGGACCTCGCGGTCGGCGACCGTGGCGGCGAGCCGCGCTCCCGGGTTCGGCAGGTCGGACTCGTGGCAGACGAGCTGCCACGCCCGGCCGAAGACGTGCCGGGTCTCCGCGGCGGCGGTCCCGGGGTCGGTGTAGTAGCGGGCCGGGAGGGCCGGCCCGGGGGCGTCGGTGGCAGGGGCCTCGCGGGCGGTGGGCCCGGGGGCCGGCGGTTCGGGAACGAGGGCCTCGGGGGCAGGGGCGTGGCCCGGCGGCCCGGTCCGGTCGGATCGGGCGGTGGCGTCGGATCGAACCGTGGCGTCGGATCCGACGGTGCGGCCCGTCGGGGTTTCGGGAGCTCTTGAGTGCATCGGTGACTCCTCCGTGCCGGCGTGCGGCGATCGGTGTCGGCGTTCGATGACGAGGCAAAAAGAGGCAAGGCGGGGCGGGGCGAGGCAAGGCGATCCAGCGGCGGGCAGGCGGTCGGGGCGGGAAGGCCGGAACCAGGCTGACCGATTGGACAGCCAGATTGCTGGCTCATTTCCACCGGGTCAAGACTTGTTCACTGACCGATCGGTCAGCTAGCGTAATTCTTGCCTGACCGATCGGTCAGCAAACGTGCTTTCCTGTCGCCGCACCGGCCCTGCTCCGCATTCCTCCTGCTCACCAGGGCGGGCGCAGCCGGGCGGCCCGCCCGGCCCGCCCGGGCCCGCACCCCCGATCCCCTCCGATCCCCCGCCCGCCCACGGCTCCCGCCGGGCGCCGGGCCGGCGGCGGTATCCCACCTCCCGGAGGCACGCATGAGCGGTCGTCGGCGTCTGGACTGGCTCGGGCTCACCCCCGAACCGGAGCGAGAACTCCCCACCGCGGTCGCCGCACTGCGCGCCTCGCCACACGGTGCGTCCGCGGGGCCACCCCCGCACGACCTCGCGGTCGCGGAGCGGCGCCGCGTGGAGCGCCTGATCCTGCGCGGCAGCCGGCACAGCTGGCTCCGCTACCTCGCCGAGGTCACCGACCTGGTGACCGGCGTCGCCGCCGGGTCCCGGTCGGGCGACCGGGCCGCCGCCCTGCTCGCCGGCGAGGTCGTCCTCGACCACCACCGCATGCTCATCGGCCTCCCGGGACCGGGATACGGCCGCACCGCCCAGGACCGCACCGCGCTGGAGCGCGCCGTACGGACCCTGCGCACCCACCCCACGACAGGAGCCGGCCGATGACCACGATCCGACTCCCGACGGCGCAGCCGCCGGGCACCGTTCTCGGAGCGGTGCCGCAGGTCACCGAGAGCGCCGACGCCTACCGCGCCACCGGCGGCTACGACGCGGCCACGGGTCCGGAGGAACTGCTCGCCCACCTCGCCGCCTCCGGGCTGCGCGGTCGCGGCGGGGCGGGATTCCCGGCCGCCGTCAAACTGCGCTCCGTACGCGACCGCGGCGGCTCCCCCGTCGTCGTGGCCAACGGCGAGGAGGGGGAACCGGGCTCGGCCAAGGACCGCTGGCTCCTGCGGGCCCGACCGCACCTGGTCCTCGACGGCCTCGCCCGCGCCGCCGCGGCAACCGGCGCCGTACGCGGCTTCGTGTACCTCTCGGACCCGGCGGCGGGCGAGAGCGTGCGCCGCGCCCTCGCCGAACACCCGCCGCCGCTGCCCGTGGAGGTCGTCGAGGTCGGTCACACCTACGTGGCCGGCGAGGAGACGGCAGTGGTCCGCCGGATCGACGGCGGCCCGGCGCTGCCCACCGCCAAGCCGCCCCGTCCCTTCGAGCAGGGGGTCGGCGGTGCGCCGACCCTGGTGTCCAACGTCGAGACGCTCGCCCGGATCGCCCTCACCGCCACCCGGCCCGACCTGCGGCGCACCATCGCCCGCAGCACCCTGGTGACCCTGTCCGGCGGCCCGGCCGCACCGGTGCTCACCGAGGTCCCCTACGGAACCCCGCTGCGCACGCTGGCCGCGCGGTACGGGACCCCGGACGCGGCCGGAGCCCTGATGGGCGGGTTGTTCGGCGGACTCGTCGACGCCCGCGCCCTGGATGACCTCCCCCTCGAACCCGGCGCGCTCACCGCCGCCGGCACCGCCCTGGGGTGCGGAGCCATCCGCTTCCTCACCCCCGCCGGTTGCCCCGTGACCACCGCCGCCGACGCGGCCGCCCACCTCGCGGCCGAGAGCGCCCGGCAGTGCGGGGTCTGCGTCTCCGGGACCGCCGCCGTCGGCAAGGCCCTGTACGGCCTCGCCGCCGGGACCGCCGGCCCGGACACCACGGACGGCCTGCTCCGCTGGTCGCAGGGCCTGACCGGGCGCGGCGCCTGCGGACTCCTCGACGCGGCGGCGGGGATCGCGGGCAGCCTGCTCCGCTCCTTCCCCGGGCTCGTCCGCTCCCATCTCGCCGCGCCGTGCCCGGTGTGCGCGGACGCGACGCCCGGGGACGGCCGCCGCCGTCTCACCGTGGCCGTACCGGAGGTCGCCTCCCGGTTCGCCCACACCCCCGACACCGCTGTGCCCGCGCTGAAAGGAACGCCGTGAAACTCCTACTGGACTCCACCCGCTGCCAGGGCTACGGACTGTGCCAGGAACCCGCACCCGACCTGGTCGAACTCGACGAATGGGGCTACGCGAACGTCATCGCCGTCCTCGTCCCGGCCGGCACCGAGGACGCCGCCCGCGCCTGCGTCGAAAGCTGCCCCAACTCCGCCCTCCGCGTGGAGGGATGACATGGGACGCGACCTGACCGCCCTCTTCGACCCCCGCTCGGTCGCCGTCGTCGGCGCCAGCGACGACCCCGCGAAGTACGGCCACGCGGTGGCCGCCCAGGCCCTGCGCGCCCCCGACCGGCGGCCCGTGCACCTGGTCAACCGGCGCGGCGGCAGCGTACTGGGCCGCACCGCGGCCACCTCCCTGACCGCCGTCGGCGAACCGGTCGACCTGGTGGTGATCTCCGTACCCGGCGCCGGCTTCGAAGCCGCCGTCGACGAGGCCCTGGCCTGCGGGGCGAAGGCGATCGTCGCCATCACCGCGGGCTTCGCCGAGGCCGGTCCCGCGGGCCTGGCCCGGCAGCGGTCGGTCGCCGCCCGGGTACGGGCCGCCGGAGCCGTCCTCGTCGGCCCCAACTGCCTGGGCATCGCCGACAACACCACCGAGCTGTACCTCGCCTCGGACCGCTTCGCCCCCGGCGGCGTCGCCCTGCTCAGCCAGAGCGGCAACCTCGCCCTCGAACTCCAGCTCCGCGGTGAACCGCACGGCCTGGGCTTTTCCCGGTTCGTCTCCCTCGGCAACCAGGCCGACATCACCCTCGTCGACCTCGTCGAGGACTGCGCCCGCCACGAGGCCACCTCGGCGATCGCCGTGTACGCCGAGGACTTCGGCGACGGCCGGGCCTTCGCGGCGGCCGCCGCCGCGGCGGGCAAGCCGGTGGTGCTGCTCACGGCCGGCCGGGGCTCCGCCTCCGCACGCAGCGCCCGGTCGCACACCGGGGCCCTCACCACCTCGGCCGACGTGGTGGCCGCCGCCTGCCGCGACGCGGGGGCCGAACTCGTCCGCACGCCGAGGGAGATGACGGTCGTACTGGCCGCGCTGGCCGCCGGAGTGCGGACGGGCGGCCGGCGCACCGCAGTCTTCACCGACGGCGGCGGCCACGGCGCGGTCGCCGCCGACGCGGCCGAGGACGCCGGGCTCCACGTACCGGAGCTCGGCGGGCCGACGCAGGACGTGCTGCGGACCGTGCTGTGGGAGCAGTCCTCGGTCGGCAACCCCGTCGACCTGGCGGGGATGGGTGAACAGCGGCCCCTCTCCTACGCGGACACGGTCGGGGCGCTGCTCGCCGCCGACGAGGTCGACGCCGTCCTGATGACCGGGTACTTCGGCGGGTACGCCGCTTCCGAGGGCGGACTGGGCGGCGGACCGGCAGGGGGCTCAGTACTGGCCGAGGGCGAGGCCCGGGCGGCCAAGGAGATCGTCGCTCACCTCGCCGCCGCGCCGAAGCCGCTGGTCGTGCAGTCGATGTACCCCCGGTCACCGAGCTGCCGGGTGCTGGCCGAGGCCGGGGTGCCGGTTTTCGCCGCCACCGAGGACGCCGCCCGCGCGCTGGCGGCCATGACCGGACGGGGGACGGCTGACGCCGAAGGCACCGGCGTGCCCCCGCTACCGCCCGCCGCCGCACCGTTGGCGGACCCGGGCTACCACGGGGTGCGGGCGCTGCTCGACGCCGCCGGCGTGCCGTTCCCGGCGGCGCGCGAGATCACGGACGAGGCCGGACTGCTCGCCGCGGCCGCGGAGTTCGACGGCCCGTACGTGCTCAAGGCCCTGCACGTCCTGCACAAGTCCGACGCCGGAGGTGTGGCGCTGCGCCTGGCCGACCGGGACGCGCTCCTCGCCGCGTACCGGGAGATGCGCGCACGGCTCGGAGCGCCCGCCTACTCGGTCGAGGCGATGGCCGACCTCACGGACGGCGTCGAGCTGATCGTGGGCGTGAACCAGGACCCTCGGTTCGGGCCGATCGCCCTGGTCGGACTCGGCGGCGTCCTCACCGAGTCGCTCCGCGACGTCGCCTTCGCGCTGGCGCCCGTACCGGCCCGGCGGGCCGAGGCCCTGCTGCGCGGTCTGCGCAGTGCGGCCCTCCTGGACGGCGTGCGCGGTCGGCCGGCCGTCGACGTGGCCGCGGCGGCGGCCGTCATCGAGCGCATCACCACCGTCGCCGCGGCGCACCCGGAGATCGCCGAACTGGAGGTCAACCCGCTGCTGGTGCGCCCGGACGGCGCCCTCGCCCTGGACGCACGGGCCGTCCTGCACTGACCTCCCCACCCCCACTCCCGCCCCACCCCCTGTGCTCTGGAGGACTGACGACCCATGGACTTCCGCTACACGCCCGAGCAGGCCGACCTCAAAGCCCGAGCCGCCGCCTACGCCCGGCTCCTGATGACCTACGAGGACCGGTCCGAGGAGGCCGGCGGCCCGCTGCCCGTCGACACCGTCCGCGAGCTGACCCGTGCCGCCGTCGACGCCGGCGTCTACGCGATCAACATGCCCGCCGAGTGGGGCGGCGCCGGGCTGTCCCTGCTGGACCAGGTCATCGTCGAGGAGGAGTTCGGCAAGGTCACCAACTGCCTGTGGGACATCCCCTGGCGGCCCGCGAACGTCCTCGCGTACGGGACCGAGGCGCAGCGGGAGAAGTACCTGCTGCCGGTCATCCGGGGCGAGCGGTTCGACGCGTTCGCGGTGACCGAGCCGGGTGCGGGCTCCGATCCCGGCTCGGGCACGAGCACGGCGACCCGTACCGACGGCGGTTGGCTGCTGAACGGCGAGAAGTGGTTCGTGACCTGCGGGGACATCGCGGACTTCCTGCTGGTGCAGGCGGATGCGGGGCCCGAGCGGGCGGCGACCCTGTTCTTCGTGGACAAGCAGGCGCCCGGGGTCGAGATGACCCGGGTCCCCCGCTTCATGCACTCCGCGGTCAACGGGCACCCCGAGTTCACCTTCACCGACGTCTTCGTCCCGGACGAGGACGTGCTGGGCGGTGTCGGCAACGGTTACGAGCTGACCAAGGAGTGGTTCACCGACGAGCGGCTGATGATCGCGGCCCGGACCGTCGGCGCCGCCGAGCGGGCTCTCGAGCTCGCCCGGGACTGGGCGGTCGAGCGCCGCCAGTTCGGCTCCCCCATCGCCGACTTCCAGCTGATCCAGGGGATGCTCGCCGACTGCGCCGTCGACATCGCCGTCAACCGCGCCTACACCCACCAGGTGGCCTGGGAGGCCGACCGGCCGGAGACCGACCGCAAGACGCTGCACGCCAAGGCCTCGACGGCGAAGCTCGCGGCGAGCGAGGCGGCCGGGCGCGTCATCGACCGGTGCGTGCAGATCTTCGGCGGGCGCGGCTACGACCGTACGTACCCGGTCGAGCGCATGTACCGCGAACTGCGCGTCGACCGGATCTGGGAGGGCACCTCCGAGATCCAGCGCCTGATCATCGCCAACGAGCTGATCAAGCGCGGCACCCGGGCCCTCGCCCTTCCCGTCACCTCTCCCACCACCTCTCCCGCCACCCCTCCTGCCGCACTTCCCGCCTCCTGACGACCGCTCCCCCACCACGACCCAGAGGACAGACAGACATGGACTTCCGCCTCACCGCCCGTCAGGAAGAGCTCCGGAGCACGGCGCGCGCGCTCACCGACTTCATCACGAAGTACGAACTCGACTGCGAGGAGAACAACGGGCTGCCCCCGCAGGCCCACGCCGAGATCCGCGACGCCGTCCTCGACAGCGGGCTGCAGGCCGTCAACATGCCCGTGGAGTGGGGCGGCGCGGGCCTCACCATCCTGGAGCAGGTCACCGTCCAGGCGGAGCTCGGCCGGCTCACCGGAGCGCTGTGGGACATGGTGTGGCGGCCGGCCAACGCCCTGTCCTTCTGCACGCCCGAGCAGCGCGAGCGCTACCTCGTCCCGGTGATCCGCGGGCAGCGCCGGGACTGTTACGCGGTGACCGAGCCCGAGGCCGGCTCCGACCCGCAGAACCTGCGGACCACGGCGACGCGGACCGCCGGCGGCTGGGTGCTGAACGGCGAGAAGTGGTTCGTGACCGTCGGCGACCACGCCGACTTCATGATCGTGCTGGCCGCGGCCGGGGAGGAGCGCGCACCGACCCTCTTCCTCGTCGACAAGGACACGACGGGCATCGAGATGACCCGGGTGCCGCGCTGGATGCACACCTTCGTCTACGAGCACCCCGAGTTCACCTTCACCGAGGTGTTCGTCCCCGACGACGCGGTGCTCGGCGAGGTGGGCCAGGGCTACGACATCACGCGCTCGTGGTTCACCGAGGAGCGGCTGATGATCGCCGCCCGGACGATCGGGGCGGCGGAGCGGGCCCTGGAGCTCGCCCGGGACTGGGCGGTCGAGCGGCGTCAGTTCGGCTCGCGCATCGCCGACTTCCAGCTGATCCAGGGGATGCTCGCCGACAGTGCCGTCGACATCGCCGTCAACCGCGCCTACACCCACCAGGTGGCCTGGGAGGTGGACGAGGGCGTCATCGACCGCAAGACGCTGCACGCGAAGGCGGCCATCGCCAAGCTGGCGGCGAGCGAGGCATCGGGCCGCGTCGTCGACCGGTGCCTGCAGATCTTCGGCGGGCGCGGCTACGACCGCTCCTACCCGGTCGAGCGGCTCTACCGCGAACTGCGCGTCGACCGGATCTGGGAGGGCACCTCCGAGATCCAGCGCCTGATCGTCGCGGGCGAACTGGTCAAGCGCGGTACGGGCGTTCTGCAGATGCCTTCCCCGCAGTGACGGGCGGGGAGTGACGGGTGGGGGTGGGCAGGGCCGGCGGTCCGGGCCGCCCCCGCCCCGTGGAGTGCAGGAGCAGCAAGTACCCCGGGAGCACCAAGCAGCAAGCACCAAGCACCAGAGGAGGGAGGACCGATCGATGACCGATGTCGAACGGGTCGGGATCGTGGGCTGCGGACTGATGGGGTCCGGCATCGCCGAGGTCTGCGCCCGGGCCGGGCGGGACGTCGTGGTGGTGGAGACGACCCGTACGGCCGCGGCCGCCGGCCTGGAGCGGATCACCCGTTCCCTGGCACGCGCCGCGGCGTCCGGCAAGCTGACGGCCGCCGAACGGGACGCCGCCGTCGGCCGGATCGTGGTGACCACGGACGTGGCGCGGCTGGCGGACCGGGACCTCGTCGTCGAGGCGGTGGCGGAGGACGAGCGGGCGAAGCTGGAGGTCTTCGCCCTGCTCGACCGGGTGGTGGAGCGCCGGGACGCGGTCCTCGCGACGAACACCTCCTCCATCCCCGTCATCAGGCTGGCCGCGGCCGTCTCGCGGCCGGAGCAGGTCGTCGGCCTGCACTTCTTCAATCCGGTGCCGGTGCTCGCGCTGGTCGAGCTGGTTCCGTCCCTGCTCACCGGCGACGAGACCGTCCGGCGGGCACACGTCTTCGCCTCCGAGGTGCTGGGCAAGGAGGTCGTGCGCGCCCGGGACCGGGCCGGGTTCGTCGTGAACGCGCTCCTCGTGCCGTACCTACTGGCCGCCGTGCGCATGGCCGAGCACGGCGCCGCGTCGGCCGAGGACATCGACCGGGGCATGACCCTGGGCTGCGCGCACCCGCTGGGACCGCTCGCCCTGGCCGATCTGATCGGCCTGGACACGGTGCAGGCCATCGCCCGGTCGATGTACGCGGAGTACCGGGAGCCGCTGTACGCCCCGCCGCCACTGCTGGCCCGGATGGTCGACGCGGGCCGGCTGGGCCGCAAGACGGGCCGGGGCTTCCACACCTACGGCAACCGCGGGGGCGGCGCGATGCGCGAGGATGGTGGTGTGGTGGCCACGGCAACCGGGCCCACCCGCCCGGTCCACGGGCGCCGACACGGGGAGCAGCCAACGTGACCAAGGCCGAGCGCGCACTCGAGACGCGTGAGCGAATCCTCACGGCCGCGTGCGAAGTCATCGCCGACATCGGATTCGAGAACGTCAGCATGCGCAAGGTCGCCGAGCACGCCGGTGTGTCGAAGGCCCTGCTGCACTACCACTTCGACACGCGGGAGAAGCTCTTCGCCGAGGCGATGACGCACTCCTTCGCCCAGACCGGTACGGACACCGAAGGAGTCCCCGACTCGGTGCCCTCCTCGGTCGTCCTGGCCCGCATCCTGCGGAGCATGCTGCCGACCGACGCGGAGCTGCGCCAGGACTGGAAGCTCTGGCAGGAGTTGTGGGTGCGGGCCCAGCGCGACGCGGCGGCCCGGCACTTGGCCGTCGACCTCTACGACCAACTGCACGCGTGGGTCGGCGGGGCCGTGGAACGGGGCATCCGTTCGGGGGAGTTCGCCGACTGCGACGTCTCCGCGCTCGGCACCCTGGTACTGGCCCTGTGCGACGGCCTCGGCATCCGGCTGATGCTCGACGATCCCCGGGTGGACCTCGCGGCGGCCCGGTCGACGATCTGGCGGGCCATCGCCCCCACGCTGGGCATCGCTGCGGAGTTCCCGGACGTGTGACCGGACCGGTGCGGCCGGGGCGGGTCAGCGCGGACCGTGCACGGTCTGGACGCGGCCGGTCGGGTCGACGGTGAGGGCGACGCGCTCCGTCTTGTTCCCCAGGGCCAGCACGATCCACACGACGCCCCAGAGCAGGCAGGTGAAGATGGTCAGGATCGCGTGCAGGAGGTGGTTGACGTTGCCGCCGCGCACCAGCACCGCCTGGGTCGGGGAGCGCGATTCGACGCGCCATCCGAGGGCGACGTACTGGTTCACCGTCCAGTCGAGGACCGCGGTGCGCCGTGCGTCGTCGAGCTGCTCGCCCGGGGGAACGTTGAACAGTTCCGGGGGCGGGTCCGGAAGCGGCCCCCAGCCCTTCGGTTCGTCGGACTTGGCCATGGGTTCTGCCTCCCCACGCGTCGGGGCCGCCGGAGGGCGGCACCGGGGGCGGGACGGTTTCGGTACGGTCCCGCACCTCCCAGGGTGCGCCGGACGGGCGGGTCCAGCATTCCGAGCCCGCCGGACCAGTCCACCCATCGGATGTGCGTTCGAGTTCGAGCCCGGCCTTCCGGGCATTGTCAGTGGCGCGTCCTACAGTCGGAGCATTCCCATTCAAGGGTTGAGGCGGGCTGCCTCGCTGCACGATCCCGCCCCACCGGACCCCCTCGGGGGACAGCGCCCGGTGGGGTGGCGCGCGGCCCTGCCGAGGGCTCGACCGCGGCCCTGCCCGGGGTTCAGTCCCAGAACTCGCCGTCGTGCGGCAGGGCGGCGAAGTGCTCCGGGTCGTGGGAGAGGAAGACCCGGATGCCGGACCGGGACAGGGCGCGCAGGCGCCCGTAGGTCAGCATCTTCTCCTGGGTGTTCCAGTCGCTGAGCATCGGCACGTCGTGTTCCAGCCCCTGTTGCAGGTGGGCCGCGTCGCCCATGAGCGCGATCCGCCCGTGGTGGTCGAGGTCGAGGATGACCCCCTGGTGGCCGGGGGTGTGGCCGGCGGTGCGCACGAGGGTGAGCGTGCCGTCCCGGAACAGGTCGGTGTCACCGCTCAGTTCGAGGAAGTCGTAGTTCCGGCCGCCCGCGTAGTCCTCGAAGGCGTAGCCCCGGGCCGTCCAGCGGTCCGGCCACCACGCGTGGCGCAGCTCGTCGTGCTGGGCCACGTGGACGGCGTGCGGGAAGTAGGTCATCCCTCCGGCGTGGTCGAGGTGCAGGTGGGAGTAGAGGACGTACCTGATGTCGGCGAGCCGGTAGCCGAGCCGCTCCAGTTGCGCGTCGACGGCGTGTGCCCGGGTGAACCCCTCGGCGCCGTACGCCGCCCGCAGGCCCGGACCCCAGTGGGCCTCGGCCGCCTCCGGATCCGCGACGCGGTGGTTGACGCCCGTGTCGAAGAGGATCGGTCCGTGGGTGGCGTGCTCGATGACGGCGACCGTCGAGGGCACGGTGACCGTGCCGCTCGCCCCGTACAGGAGGTCGCTCTTCGGCAGGGTGAAGGGCCCCGCGTCCAGTGTGGTCACGCGCAGTCTCGGGGTCACCACGGGGACCTCCCTCCCGACGTGCCGGCGGGCGGATCTCCCCCCGTCCAGGCTAGCTCCGGTGTGGCGGGACCACGCGTCGGAGGGCCTCCGCGAGGGCGTGCGGCGAGTCCACCGAGACGTACACGGTCGACGCCGCTACCGGCCCGGCCGGGCCCAGGTCGAGGAGTACGGGCGGGTCCAGGTGCACGGCCACGTTCAGTGCGCTCTCCACCGAGCAGGCCACCGCGTCCGGTTCGCCGGGCACCGGCCTCGGGCCGCGGCCGGGAACGGTGCGTACCACCGGGGAGGTGGAGCGGACCGCCGGGCGGGGCAGGGTCACGTCGCCGAGGAAGCCGGTCCGCAGGACCACCCGCTCCTCGTCCACCTCGTGCGGGTGCCGGACCAGCGCCGCCACCAGGCCCAGGCCGCCCAGCACCAGCAGCACCTCCAGTGCCGCGTGCACCGGCCGGACCGCGGGCGGCAGCATCGAGGAGGCCAGGAAGGCCGCGACGATCTCCGTCGCGACCAGGACCAGCACCACCTGCCGCGGCCCGGCCGAGTGCCGCGGCCCCTGCGCCGCCGGACGCCGCAGCACCACCGCCGTCAGAGACCGGGCCCATATCCTGGCGATCCCCGCCCGGGTCGGCCGCGGTGTCACCTCCCCCGTCGTCGGTCCGGTCGTCGGTCCCGGCACCGTCATGGCCGCACCCCACCCCTCGTCGCTCCGCTTTCTTCCCCTCCTCCAGGCTCGCGCGCGCGCCGCGGGACGGGCAGTGACGAATGTCAGGGATGTGCCGGGGACATGCCAGGGGTGCGCGGACGGTACCGCCCGCGGGCCCCCCGGGGCTGGGGAATCGGCGAATCAGGGGCGGCGCCCGACACCGGTCGGCAGGATGGGGCCATGGACCGTGGGGACATGAGGCCGCGCGGGTCGCGGCCGGTGGTGGTGCGGGTGCCGGTGGAACCGGTGGAAGCCGCAATGGAAGCCGACGCGCTCGACGCCGCGGCGCGGGCGGGTGATGTGGTGGTGCGCGGCCCGCTGTTCGGGGTGGTGGCGCAGTCCGCCGAGGACGGGCCGCGGTGGCGGGTGGTGCTCGAAGTGACGGCCGGCTGCCCGCAGCAGGCGCGCGACGGGCTGAACTCGCGGCTGTGGTTCCAGGCGAAGGACGAGGCGCAGGACCGGGCGGAGCGGCGCGAGCTGCTGGCGGCGGTGGCCCGGCTGGAGAGCGAGCGCGTCGACGAACTCCTCGTGTCCGGGACCCGGTACCGGGTGGTGCGGGCCGAGGAGTACGCGGCCTCGGGCCCGGGCGGTATCGAGACGCCGCGCCCGACGGATCCGGAGCCCCTCGTCCCGGACTGGGACCGGACCGTCCGGGAGCCCGGGATCGATGACGCCCTGGTCGTGGATCCGGACGCGCCGGTCACCCCGACCCAGGCGTTCGAGCAGCTGGCGCTGCGCGGCCTGTGCTACACGGGCGCGCGGTTCCCCGAAGAGGTGCGCGCCGATTCGCGGCGGGCCCTGGACACCCACCCGGACGTTCTGCTGATGCCGCCGACCTTCAGCGTCGTGGAGCGGACCACGTACGGCTGGCGGCCGATCAGCGGCCCGCACGCGACTCCGCACGCCGCCCGCAAGTCGCTGGACTTCGCCCTGACCTGGATGTGGCCGCGGATGCGCGGTCACATCCCCGAGGACGCCGACCCGCGCACGGACGCCCGTACGTGGAGTACCGCGGGCGGCGGGGAGAGCGCCGACCTGCGGGCCGCGAAGCTGGCGGCGTACGCCGGGGCCGCCGACACGCTCCGGGGCGGGCGCGTCGACCGGCTGGAGTTCCAGGGCACCCTGTACCAGATCGTCCGTACCCGCCGCCTGCTGCGCTGGGGGCCCGACGGGCCGGAGGGCCCGCGTCCGTCCGACGTCAACAGCCAGGACCCCGCGCGCATCCACCTCACGCTCGACGAGGACGGCCGCGTCCTCCCCGACGACTGACCCGCGGCACGGGTCCGCCCGTGCCAGAAGTCGGCGCCCGCTGGGCGTTTCGACGTGCGCCACCGGACCTCCATGGGAAACGGTGGACCCGCCCCGCTGTGCGACCCGCTGATGCCCCGAGGGAGACACCATGAACTGGACGCTCGAAGTCGTCCCCGTCCCTGTCACCGACATGGATCGCGCCAAGAGCTTCTACGCCGACCAGGTCGGCTTCGGCGTCGACCTCGACGACGAGGTCTCCCCCGGCGTGCGCATCATCCAGATGACCCCGCCCGGTTCCCGGTGCTCCATCGCCATGCTCCAGGGGATGCCCGGGGCACCCGGCGGCCAGGTCATGGCGCCCGGCACCCTGCACGGCCTCCAGCTGTGCGTCACGGACATCGAGGCGGCCCGCGAGGAGCTGGTGGCCCGGGGCGTGGACGTGTCGCCCGTCCGGAACCTCGGCGCATCGGGCTGGCAGGAGGGCAAGGGCGGCACCTGGAACTCCTTCATGACCTTCGCCGACCCCGACGGCAACAGCTGGGTCGTCCAGGAGGCCCCGTCGGAGCTGTCCGAGCGCTGACCCGGCCGGCGCCGGCTCCGACGCTGCGGCGGGCAGATGTACCAAGCCCGCCCCCTGCGCGGAGGAATCCCGGCGCGTACAGCCCGGCCGCTCGCACAGCGGACCAGTACATTCCCCATTTCAGCCGGTTCGTTCTATTTTGGGGATGTGCCTTGCGTCGTACCGCTGTTGCTCTGACCCTGCTGACCGCCCTCTCCTGCGGTTCCTTCGCGGGAACCCAGGCCGTCTCGGCCGCGAGTGCGTCGGCAGGCGGCGGTGGTGGCGGCGGCCGGGGCACCAACATCCTGGTCGTCGGCATCGACAGTCGCGCCGGACTCTCCGCGGCCGAGAAGCGACGGCTCCACGTGGGCGGCAAGGGCTGCAACTGCACCGACGTGATGATGCTCGTCCACCTGTCGCAGAACCGGCGGCGCGCGAGCATCGTCTCCATCCCGCGCGACTCCTACGTCGAGTACGCGGCCACCAGCGCCACGGCCACCGCCCCGGCCCGCAGCGGCAAGATCAACGGCGCCTTCGCGCTCGGCGGTGGCCCGCTCACCGTGGCCACCGTCGAGAAGGCCACCGGTCTGCACATCGACCACTACCTGGAGACCGGTTTCACGGGCTTCGAGCAGACGGTCGACAACCTCGGCGGCGCCACCGTGTGCACGGACAAGCCGCTCAAGGACGAGAACTCCGGGCTCGACATCGGCGCCGGCCGCCACCTCGCCGACGGGAACCGGGCCCTTCGCTACGTCCGGGCCCGGCACGTCAACCTCCGGCCCGGCGACCTGGGCCGGGTCCGCCGCCAGCAGCGCGTGGTCAACGACCTGCTGGCCCGGCTCACCGCGGAGGGCGCCCTGGCCGGTCCCCTCAGCACGGCGCGGACCGTGCGCACCCTGCTGAAGACCGTACGCACCGACGCACGGACGGGCCTGGACGACCTGGTGCGCATCGGTTGGGCGCTCGGTCGCCTCCGGCCGGGCCGGACGGAGTTCGCGACCGTCCCCATCCGGCTCTTCGACCACCGCGTACCCGGTGTGGGTTCCACCCTGGTGTGGGACGAGGCCCGTTCCGCCGCGCTCTGGGCCGCGCTCGGCGCGGACCGCCCGATCACGGGCGACCCCCGGATCCAGCCCGTCGCGGAGAACCCGGCCCCGACCGATCCGGCCCGGATCGCCGTCCGGGTGGACGACGCCGAGGTCGCCGCCGCCCTGCGCGGCAACGGCTTCGTCGTCACCGACACCTCCGCGACCGCACCGCCCGAACGCCCGGCGGGCCCGCCGCTCATCCGGTACGCCACCGGCCAGGAGGACGACGCGGCGACCGTGGCGGCCGCCCTGCCCGGCTCCCGCCCGCAAGTGGACCCGGAGCTCGACGCGGTTGTCGAGGTCACCGTCGGCGCACGGCCCGTCCGGGTCAAGAGCGTCACGTTCGACCGCAACGTGGCCGACGGCGCCCCCGTGACCGCGGACCGCCTCCGCTGCGCCGAAGCCCCGGCCGCGGCCGGGGCCGCCCGGCCGGGGAGCGCCGTGGAGCCATCCGGGCGACGATGAGAGATGTGGACCACGCACAGTCGCATGCCGCACCAGGTGAGTGGCCGCAGGGGCGGACCGTGGCGCGGCCGCGGCGCCGGGCCGACGGTGGCGCACGCCGCCCCGGTGGGGCCGCGGCGGCGCGGGGCCGCCCCGGAGGAGCGGGTGCAGGATGCATGAGGAGATGCCGCTCGACGATCTGATCAGCAGCGCCGCCCAGGACGCCGGAGGATGGCTGGGCGCCCTGCCGGTCGCACTCGTGGCCACCAGCAACGACGGGATGATCGTGCGCTGGAACCACGGCGCCCAGCAGCTCCTCGGCTACGCCCCGCCGGAGGTGCTGGGGCGGCACATCTCCGATCTCCTCCATCCGGGAGCCGATCGCAGCCTGGGCCGGTCCCTGTGGGAGACGGCCGCCACCGGGCGCGGGGTCATGGGTACGGTCACCGCCTGGCACCGCAAGGGTCACCCGCTGGAACTGGAGATCTGGGCCTGCCCCGTCCCGGACCGCCGCCACGGCGCCTCGGCCGTGCTGGTCTTCGCCGCGGACGCGCACGCGGCCCGCCGTATCCGCGGCTCCTCGGCCGTCTGGGACGGACTGTTCGCCCGCTCGCCGGTCGGGATCGGGGTCCTCGACACGCAGCTGCGGTTCCTCCAGGTCAACCCGGCCCTCGAAGCGATGAACGGCCTGGCGGAGTCCGCCCATGTGGGGCGGCGGCTGGCCGAGTTGCTGCCCGAGGTGAACGCCGACGAGATGGAGGGGGCGATGCGCCAGGTCCTGGACACCGGAGAGCCGGTCCTCGACCGGCGCCGAACCGGCCGGACCCCGGCCGACCCGGACCACGACCACGTGTGGTCGTGCTCGTACGTGCGCGTGGAGGATCCCGGGGGCCGGCCGATCGGCGTGATCGCCTCGCTCCTCGACATCACCGTGCAGCAGCGTGACCACACCGAGGCCGAGGCGGGCCGCCGCCGCCTCGCCCTGCTCAGCGAGGCGAGCTCCCGGATCGGCGCCAGCCTCGACCTGGAGCGCACGGCGCAGGAGCTCGCCGACCTCGCCGTCCCGCACCTCGCGAGCGCCGTCACGGTCGACGTGCTGGATTCCCTCGCCCGCGGTATCGAGCCCGGCACGGGACTGGCCGGGGGCGTCGCCCTGCGCCGTCTGGGCAAGGCGCCGCTGACCGGTTCCGCCGTCACGCAGGCCCTGGCGCCCCTGGGGCGGACCCTCATCTTCCCCACGACCGCCCCCTACACCCAGGCCCTCGCGGCCCGTCAGCCGTTCCTGATCGCCCAGCTCGACGACCGGGCCGTCGCCCCCGCGGCCCGGCACTCCCCCAAGCCGGCCCAACTCCTGGAGCTGGGCGTGCACTCGTTCATGATGACCCCGCTCATCGCCCGCGACATGGTCCTCGGCGTCGCCACCTTCTACCGCACCGGACACACCGGCCCCTTCGGGTCCGACGACGTCACCCTCGCCAGTGAGCTGACGGCCCGTGCCGCCATCAGCATCGACAACGCGCGCCTCTACCACCACGAGCACGAGACCGCGGTCGTCCTCCAGCGCAGCATGCTCCCCCAGCACGTCACCCCGCCGCCCGGCATCGAGATCGCGCACCGCTACCTGCCGGCCAGCGACGTCAACGAGGTGGGCGGTGACTGGTACGACGTCCTGCCCCTCAGCGGAGGCCGGGCCGCGCTCCTCATCGGCGACGTCATGGGCCACGGCATCGCGGCCGCCGCCGTGATGGGACGGCTCTCCGCGACCGTCCGCGCCCTCGGCCGCCTCGACATGCCTCCCACGGCCCTGCTGCACCAGCTCGAAGCCACCCTGGCCGACCTCTCCGACCCGATGCTCGCGACCTTCCTCTACGTGGTCTGCGACCCCGCCACCGGCCACTGCACGGTCACGCGCGCCGGACACCCGCCGCCGGCCGTGGTCCAGCCCGACGGCACCGTCTACCTCGTCAAGACCCCGCCGGGCGTCCCGCTGGGCGTCGGCGGCATCTCCTTCACCACCACCGACATCGCCCTTCCGCCCGGCAGCACCCTGGTCCTCTTCACCGACGGCCTCATCGAGGCGCGCCGCCGTGACATCGACGAACGCCTGGCCGAGCTCACCGGCCTGCTCGCCGCGCCCCAGCAATCGCTCGACCACCTCTGCGACTCCCTCATCGCCCACCTGGTGCCCGCCTCCGCCGACGACGACATCGCCCTCCTCGCGGCCCGCATCGGCGGGCCCGCCCCCCAACCACCCGGGTGAATCGGGCCATCGGCCCTCCGCCGCTGTCACCGCACACGCACCTCCCCGTACAGTCCGTGATGCCGACGCACCCTCGGGCGCCGTCCCGACAGCCGGACAGGAGAAGAGCCGTGGCCATCGACGCCAGCAGTGGGCCGCCCGCCGCGCAGCGGTCCGGGGCGGGGCGACCGCTCCCCGAGGCCGACGCCGACTGGGTGGAGCAGTGGCGCACCCAATCGGGTCAACTGGTCGACCTGCTGGGGCTGGTACGGGAACGGCTCGGCGGCGTCGCCGCGTTCCGCCTCGGGCCGCAGCCCACCGTCCTGGTCACCGGGCCCGAGGCCGTGCAGCACGTCCTCGCCCTGCACCCCGAGCAGTACGTGAAGCGCTCCCACCGCGCCCGCCTGCTGATCGGCGACGGGGTGCTCGCCGCGACCGGCGAGGCCTGGAAGCGCCAACGGAAGCTGCTGCAATCGCAGTTCACCGGAAAGGGGATGCGCCGCTACGAGGAGCGGATCGCCGGAGCGGCCCGGACCACGGCCGGACGGTGGGCCGACCACGCGCGCACCGGGCGGACCTTCGACCTCGGCGAGGAGATGCGCCGCTTCGCCCTGGACACCATCTGGCGGGCGCTCACCGGGCACCCGCTCGACGACACCACGGCGCACGAACTGACCGCCGTGGCCACCGTGGTGGCCGCGCTGCCGAGCCTGCCCGCCGACCAGGTGGACGCCCGGGACGCCGTCGCCGACGACCTGGCCAGCATCGACGAGGTCGCGCGGCGGGCGGTGGCCGCGGCCCGGGACGGCGCCCCGGGGCCGGACGGGCCGGGGTTGCTCCAGGTGCTGGTCGACGCATCGGCCGAGCGCCCCGAGTACACCGACCGGCTGGTGCGGGACGAGCTCGTCACGCTGCTGGTGGCCGGCCACGAGACCACCGCGACCACGCTGACCTGGCTGTACCTGCTCCTCGATCGTCACCCCGCGGCACGCGAGTGGGCCCTCGCAGCCGGCCGTGAGGGCTCGGCGGAGCGGCGCGAGGCGATCCAGGCACTGGTCAGCGAGACGCTCCGGCTCTACCCGTCCGCGTGGATCCTGCCCCGGCACGCCGCCGAGGACGACGTGCTGGCGGGTTACCGCGTCGAGGCGGGCACGGATCTGCTGGTCTGCCCCTACCTCACCCATCGCGATCCCGAACTGTGGCCGGATCCCGAGCACTTCGACCCCCGGCGCTTCACCGTTCCCGGCGGCCGTCCCACCCGGCCCGGCGCCTACGTGCCGTTCGGCATCGGCCCCCGTGCCTGCCTCGGCCAGCAGTTCGCCCTCCGGGAGTCGGTCGCCCTGCTCGAACTCCTGCTGCCCGCCCACGTCCCGGACTTCCGGACCGTCCCCACGGGGGCGGCGTACAGCATCACCGTCCGCCCCGACGGCCCGACGCCCGTCACCCTCAGCGATGGTGGGACCGAACGGCGCGTCGACCAAGATCCGCAACGATAGGGTGAGGGGGTTCGTGCCGTTGCCGGCAGGGCATTTGGGACGTGCCGGGAAGCGGGGATCAGGAATGGCTGGACTTCCCGGCAGTTGGCTCGTGGACCCGTCCCGCACCACGCTCGACGAGCGCCTGCCCTCTCCGTTCACACCGCACGGGCGACCTCCGACGGGCGCGGCCTGGTACACCACCCCGGCCCTCGCCTACGCGGTGGAACTGGGCTTCGCGGTCCACCCCTTGGCGGCGTACGTCCGTACCAGGAGCGCCCCGTACCTCGACGCCTGGTACGAGCGGCTGCGGGACGGCTACGTGGCCACCATGGCCGACCTCGGCATGGGCCCCGGCCTCACCGACAAGGAGTTCCTGGACGCCATGGCCCGCCGGCACCGGACCGATCCCGGGGCGGCGGCCGTGCTCGGCGCGATCGAGGCGACCGCCGGGGACGGTCTGGCACTGCTCGGCGAGCATCCGTGGCCGGTCCCGCAGCGCCCGACCTGGCGACCCGACATCCGGGCCGCCGTCACCGCGAGGGCCCGGGTCGACATGCACCGCAAGATGCTCGCGTCGGCGCGCAGGACCGGTCTGTATCCGCTGGCGGTCTTCGACGACTGCGTCGTGTACGCGTCGAACGGCCCGTCGCTCCTGGCCCTCCTCCCCCGCACGCCGGAGGGCGAACCGCTCCTCGGAGGCTTCCGGCTGGGCGTGTCGCCGGGGATGGTCACGTACGCGGGTGCCCGCACCACGAGGTGGTGCGAGGACATGCGCGCGGAGCACGGCCCGGACTTCAACGTCGCACGCGACATCGCGGCCGTCGGGGGCGAGGGGCCTTGACCCGTGTCCTCACGTGCCGTCGGACGCGCGGCGGATCGCGTCGAGGGTGTGTGCGACGTCCTCGTCGGTCGTCGACCAGTTGCTCACCGAGATGCGCATGACGCGGCGGCCGTGCCAGGTGGAGCCGCTGATCCAGGCCGCGCCCTCATCGAGGAGTCGGGCCAGCACCCGGTCGGTGCGTTCGTCGTCGCCGAACACGGCGCAGACCTGGGTGAAGACCACGTCGTTGAGGACGGTCGCGCCCTCGATCTCGGAGATGCCGGCGGCGAAGGCGCGGGCGTACCGGCACAACCGGTCGACGAGGTCGGCCACGCCCTGGCGGCCGAGGGACCTGAGGGCGGCCCACACGGTGAAGGCGCGTCCGCGGCGGGAGAGTTCGGGAACCTTGTCGACGGGGTCTCCGTGTTCGTGCTGGATGAGGTAATCGCCCCGCTCGCCCATCGCCGACCGCAGGGCGGCGGCGTCACGGACGATGGCGAGGCCGCAGTCGTAGGGGACGTTCAGCGTCTTGTGGGCGTCCGTGGCCCAGGAGTCCGCCCCC
The DNA here is from genome assembly GCF_036178145.1 of Streptomyces sp. NBC_00273. Taxonomy (NCBI): domain Bacteria; kingdom Bacillati; phylum Actinomycetota; class Actinomycetes; order Kitasatosporales; family Streptomycetaceae; genus Streptomyces; species Streptomyces sp. NBC_00273. Next base: position 881,515 of record NZ_CP108067.1, read on the forward strand.
GCGCAGCCGTCGGTGAGGTGTGCAAGGGCCGGGGAAGCGGCCGCCCACAGCCCGAAGGCGCCGTCCACGTGCACCCACGCGTCGGCCTCGCGTGCGGCACGGACCGTCTCGGCGAAGGGGTCGAAGGCGCCGGAGTGGATGTCACCGGCTTGGAGGATCACGATGGTGGGACCTGGGCCGGAACCGGGACCGCGGGCCGCCAGGGCGCGGCGCAGGGCCCCGGGGTCGATGCGTCCTTGCTCGTCCGCATCGACGAGCTCGGGCCGGCCGAGCCCGAGGTAGCGCAGGGCCATGTCGATGGACATGTGGCGGTCCCGTCCCGCGACCACGCGTACGGGCGGCCCGCCGACGAGCCCGTCGTGGGCCACGTTCCAACCGGCGCGGCGCAGCACCGTGTCGCGCCCGGCGGCGAGGCAGGTGAAGTTCGCCATGGTGGCGCCCGTGGTGAAGCCGACGGCGCTGTCGGGTGGGAGACCGAGCAGGTCGAGCAGCCAGGCGCCGGCGATCTCCTCCGCCGCCGTGTACGCGGGCGAGACCGCGCGCATCACGCAGTTCTGGTCCCAGGCGCTGACCAGCCAGTCCGCCGCGAGTGCGGCCGGCTCGGTGCCGCCGATCACGAACCCGTAGAAGCGGCCGCTGGGGAAGGCGGTGAGCCCCGGCTCACAGGCCGTGGCCAGCAGGTCGACGACGTCGGCGGGCGTGCTGGGGGCGTCGGGCAGGTCGGCGCCGAGCGCGCGCACGATCTCGTCGACCGAGGCGCGGGCGGGAACCGGGCGGTCGGACAGGCTGGCCAGCCAACGGACGGCGTGGCCGTGCGCCTGTCGGAGCGCCGCCTCGCGCTCGTCCATACCTCGGACTATGGAACAGAGCCCGCCCGCCCGCAAGCGGCGGGCCGGCGGGCGGGCAGAAAGGGCGCGGGTCAGTGGATGACGCTGAAACTGCGCCAGGGCAGGCTCACGGGGGCCGTGACGTTCGAGAGGGTGGTGGCCACGTAGATCCCGTCGGCCTTGTCGGTCTTCTGGCAGTCCGGCGTCCGGTACAGGACGATGTCGACGAGGGTGTTGTTCTCGACGTGCGTGGCCCCCTTCGGGATGCCGATCTTGTGGCAGCCGACGACCAGCGTGTTGGAGTAGCTCAGCTCGACCGGCGAGTCGTGTCCGCGGAAGGTCAGCATGCCGACGGTGCTCCGGCCCAGGCCCGAGCAGGCGCTGGCCGTCAGCAGCAGTGCTGCGACGCCCACGATGGTGCTGATACGTCGGCTGTGGGACATGGGCTCGGGTCCTCGTCTGTGCGGTGGTGACGGTCCTTGTCCACAGCGTGACCCGGCGGGACACGGCCGGCCTGCGTTGGTCGGCCGACCGGATGAACGCGGACGTGCAGGGACGTGCCGGGGACCGTCACCCCGGGCCGGTGGGCCGGCCTACAGGCGCCGGCCTACAGGCTCAGCGCGTCCTCCGCATTGTTCATCCAGGCGGTCACGGAGTTCTTGTCGGGCGAGACGTACAGGCCGGGGGTGGACGCCTTCAGCGGCGTCTGCTTCAGGTCGGACTCGGTGTTCATGGTCAGCGCGATGGAGTTGACGGTCTTGCCCTTGCCGTCGTTGGTGCCGCCCATGAGCCCGGCGTAGGCCGACTGGCCCGGTTCCAGCCGGAGCGCGTCCTCGATGCCGGGGGCCGCGCCCCGTTCCGTGGCCTGGCCGTCCAGGTCGCCGAAGGTGACGATCGGGTGCCCGAGCGCCCTGCACGCCTTGGTCCCCTTGTTGGTGATCTTCAGCAGGTAGCTGCTGGTCGTGGGCTCGGCCAGGGTCGCGGTGAACGTCACGTCGTACGTGCTGCACGGGAAGACGTCGAAGTCGGGGTCGGTCGAGCCCGGCTTCGACGGCTTCGACGGCGTCGCGGTCTTCTTCGGCGCCGCGGACTTCGACGGACTCGCGCTCGGGACGGCGGTCGCGCTCCCGCCGGGGCTGGCGGTCGGGCTCGCGCTCGGCGTCCCGGACCCGCCCGCCGCGCCGTCCTCGGTGGGACCACAGGCCGTCAGGGCGAGTGCGGATACGGCGGCGAGGGCGATGGCGGCCTTGCGTACGGTACTCATGATGGTGGTCCCCCCTGGGGAATGCGCGGAACGCGCCGGGCCGGGCCGGTCTGGCTGAGCACCAGCGTCCCGTAGAAGCTTCACAGCTTGGTGACGGTGTGTCGTCGGATCGACCACGGTTGCGGGCGGGGCCGGTCAGACACCCCCTAGCATCTGGATCCATGGGGACAACGCAGGAGGACGGCCGGTCCAGCGCGTGGCGGGTCACGGTGCGGGCACGGGGGCGCAAGTCCGGGCTGCCGCCGGACGGTCCGTCCCGTGCCGCGGGCCGGCCGCTGGCCCGGCGACGGGATCTGCGGATCCACGGCACCGCCGGGAAGATCAGCTGTATCGACGACTCGGGCCGCACCCGCTGGACCGCGCTCTGTTCCGGCATCCCCAACGCCGCCCACGTCTCCGGCGGCCGGGTCCTGGTCACGACCGACTCCCTTGCGTACACGGCCTGGGGCAACCTCGGCCCGGCCGTGCTGCTCGACCTCGCGGACGGCAGCCGGATCGCCGAACTGCGCGGCGCACGCGGCGCGGCCCTGGGCGGCGGCCGGTTCGTACTCGGCCTGGAGGGCTACGACGCCTTCGACACCTGGGCGTACGACCGCGACGGCACCCTGTACGACTCCTGGCGCAGCTACGGGCACTACGTCATCGGGACCGGCATCCGCGTCGTCGAGACCGACCGCACCATCCCCACCAGCAGCCGGGTGGTCCGGCTGCTGCCCGGTGGCGCCGTGGAACGCGGGCCGTCGCTCTCCGACCCGCAGACCCCGGAGCCGCTCGTCCTGACGGACGGCACCATCCTGGTCCTCGACGCCGGAGTGCTGCGCGCCGTCGGCCGCCGACTCGAGGACACGGTCCTCGCCGAGCTGCTGGCCATCGACCCCGGGGAAGCGTGGCGCTATCACGGCGCGCTCCACCGCGCCGGCGACGACATCACGGCGACCATCACCGAACAACATCCCGACCGGCCCGGCAAGTACGGCTACCGGACCTGGACGCTCACCCTCCACCAGGGCGGATGAGCCCGCGCGCACCCGAGTACCGCGGGGCCGGTCGGGTGGGCCGTCAGTTCGCCACGACGGTCAGTACGGCCGAGACGACCGTGACCGCGGACGCGGCGACCATCCAGTTCCGGGCCCGGCCCGACAGCACCGGGATCCCGTCAGGGTCGGCGTCGGCGTCGGCCTCCTCCGATTCCTCTCCCGACCTCCGCAGGCGCGGACACGACCGGCAGGCCGGATCGTGGACCAGTGTGTCGAGCCAGACGACACCGTCGAGCGGCGCCCGAGCGAACAGCATCCCGTCAGATTCCATAACCGGACAACGCCATGATCCGCATCAGGCCACTGCCGGCGGCCGGACCGAGGCCCAACCGTTGCCGACCAGCCGATCACACAATGGGCTGAGCGCACCGGAGGGCCCCGGTGCGTGCCCGGGTCAGCTGCCCCGGCGGTGGTCGTAGATGGTGAGGCAGAGCGCTTTCATGGCGGTCTCCGCCCGCCCCGGGTCCGCGCCGTGGTCGATGGCTTCGAGGGCGGCCGCCGCCGAGGTCTGCACCGGGTACGGCAGGCCCTCGTAGGCGGAGATGCGGTAGGCCATCGTGCGGCGGGCCTCCCGCTCGGCCTCGCTCACCCCGTCGGGGGTGAGCGGAAAGACGGCGGCCTGGTAGGTCGCGATGCAGACGAGCGCGGCGTCGGCGAGGCCCTCGGCGTAGCCGTCGGCCGGGACGGCCCGGTGCTCGGGCTGGAAGAGGGCGAGGACCTGCCGGCGGGAGAAGAACGATCCCAGCCCGGCGCCGAGACCGGCCACGGCCGCGAAGACCACGGCCATCAGCCGGCCGTACAGGAGCAGGCCGAGGCAGGCTCCGGCGACCGCGCCGCACGTCACCAGCACGAAGGTGATCATCAGGTGGATGCGCGCGCCGAGCGGGGACTTCATGGCAGCAGTATGCACAGTGCCGTCGGCGCCGGAGGAATCCGGCGGCCGTCCCCGCGCCGGTGGTGTCAGGCGCGGCGGTCGGCGGCGTCGAAGCGGGCCAGGGTCAGGGCACCCGCGTGCAGGGATTCCTCCAGTGCGCGGTACGTCGTCCCGTCCAGGCCGCCGAGCGCCTGCGCCACCTCCTCGGTGGCGTCCCGGGCGATCTCGGCGGCCAGGTCGCCCGGCGGGGTGCGCGGTCCCAACTTGCTCACGGCGGACGCGGCCCGGGCCGGGGTGAGCAGGCCGGTGCCGTGGGCGAGCAGCCAGCCGGGCACTCCTGCCGCGCCTTCGGCGGGTGCCTGGTAGGGGCGCGAGCCGTCGAACCTCTCGTCCTCGGCGAAGGCGGGCTGCTTGAACTTGGCCATGGGCCGCCCGGGTTCGCGGGATCCGTCGGCGGGTTTGACGACGAGGCCCTCGGCGAGGTTGTCGGGCAGCGCGGGCAGGCCGAGCAGTGCGGGCAGCCGGGTGGGGAAGACCGCCGGCAGCTCCTGGAGGCGCCCGAGCGGGCCTTCGGCGAGCAGCGGGACGCAGAGCAGACCCGCCTCGGCGGCCGCCGCGCGCAGCGTCCGGTCCCCGACCCAGCACGGGCCGTCGTCGTCGGTGACGGTGGCGTCGAAGGGGAGCCAGAGGAGTCCGGGTGCGTACCAGACGCCGGTCTGGACGGGCTCCGCCCCTGGCGTGGCGGGTACCCCGGGGTGGGGGTAACGGCCGCCGGCGAGTTCGCCGTAGACGGTGACGACCGCGGAGTCCGGGGCGCCGGTGTCCTCGCGCAGGCGCTGCGCGCAGCGGGTCGCGGCGACCGCCAGCGCGGGCCAGATCCGACCGACGCCGAAGAAGTCGTCCAGCCCGCCGTCCGCGAGGAGTTCGCGCCGTTTGGCGGGGTGCGCGCCCGCCGCGTCGCACACGACGGCGAAGTTGGCGCCGTGGATCTTCTCGTGGGCCACCCAGTTCCGCCCGCGGGCCTCTCCCAGCCGGGTGTTCGCGGGGATCTTCGGATACGGGGTCCAGGGGCGGGGTTCGGGGTGCACCAGGCGATGGTAGCGAGCGCGTCCGCTGAGGTCCCCGGGTTTGTCGTGCGCCTGCTCGGCGGGGTCTGCGGGACTGCCTTTAAGGTGGCCGGGGAAGATCCACATCCTGATTCGGGGGGTATCCAGGCGTGTTCGCCGTGATCTACCGGTGGCGGCTCCGGCCGGGCACGGAGCAGCAGTTCACCGACGGCTGGCACCGGGTGACCGCGGCCATCCACGCGCAGTGCGGCAGTTACGGGTCCCGACTGCACCGGGCGGACGACGGTACCTGGGTGGCGTATGCCCGCTGGCCCGACGAGGAGGCGCGCGAACGCTGTTCGGCGCCCGATCCGCAGGGGGTCGCGATGATGGTGGAGGCGATCGCGGAGCGCCTGCCGGAAACCCGGATGCAGATCGTCGACGACATGCTCGCGGAACCCGGCGCCGCCCCGGGCACGGCGCTCCGACCGGGTGCCGGCCGAGGTTGACCGGGCCGTCTCGCGGCGGGTGCCTACGAGGGCTGGAACGGCCCGGCGCCCTGCGGGGCGGTGACGGCCGACCTCCAGCAGGTCTGCCCGGACCAGTGCCTGCGCCTGCGCCTGCGCCTGCTGTGGACAGATGAGCCTCAGTCGGCGGACCCGGTGGACCAGGACGGCGGGGAGGCCGCGTTCCTCGCCCTGCGCATGGCGAGGCCGCCGGGGGTGCGGACGCGAACGGCGCGGCCATGCAGCTGGTCGCGCACGGCTCCGCCGCCGGTCGGTGCCACGACGCGGGGCGGCGCCCATCCGACGGCCCGGCACGCGGTCGCCGAGCACCTGCTCGTGACGGTGCCGGCGGCGCGGACGATCGACACCGTCCCGGGCGGCAACGGGGAGGGCGTGGGGTCGTGCCCGACGTCCCCGTCCCGGTGGAGCAGGCGCTCGACGCGGCACTGAAGGCCCTTCACCCGGGCATCCCACCCACGGGGCCGCAGGGGCGCAGCGGCACGGGCACACAGGCGCACAGGCGCACAGGGCCACGGGTCCCGTCAGATCGGGTCCACGTCCAGGAAGGCCGCGAGGGCTGCCTCCGTGCCGCCCGCGGCACCCGGCAGGGCCAGCTCCGCCCAGATGACCTTGCCCTCGGGCGTGTACCGCGTGCCCCAGTGTTCGCTGAGCTGCGCGACCAGGAACAGGCCGCGTCCGCCCTCGTCCGTGGTGGCGGCGTAGCGCAGGTGGGGGGCGGTACTGCTGCCGTCCCACACCTCGCAGGTCAGGTTGTGGTCGTGGAGCAGGCGTACCCGTACGGGCGCGCTGCCGTGCCGCAGGGCGTTGGTGATCAGCTCGCTGAGGATCAGTTCCGTGGCGAAGCCGAGGTCCGTGAGGCCCCACTCGTCGAGCTTCTTCGCCGCGGCGTTGCGCATGGCACCCACCGCGCTCGGCTGGAACGGTACCTCCCACTGGGCGACCCGGTCCGGGCCGAGCGTCCGGGTCCGGGCGATGAGCAGGGCCACGTCGTCGGTGGGCCGGGGCGGCAGCAGCATGTCGAGCACGGCCCGGCAGCTCTCGTGCGGGTCCCGGTCGGGGTGGCTGAGGGCCGCGCGCAGCAGTTCCAGCCCCTCGCTGATGTCCCGGGTCCGCTCCTCGATCAGCCCGTCCGTGTAGAGGACGAGCTGGCTGCCTTCCGCGAGGTCCAGCTCCGCGGTCTCGAAGGGCATGCCGCCCAGCCCCAGCGGGGGTCCGGCCGGCAGCTCCACGATCTCCGTCGTGCCGTCGGGGGCGACCACCAGGGGTGGCAGGTGGCCGGCCCGCGCCATCGTGCAGCGCTGGGACACGGGGTCGTAGACGGCGTACAGGCAGGTCGCGCCCAGTACGCCGCCGTTCACGTCGGCGCCCTCCCCGTCGTGGTCGATGCGCTGTACGAGGTCGTCCAGGCGGGCCAGGATCTCGTCGGGCGGCAGGTCGAGGGAGGAGAAGTTGTGCACGGCCGTGCGCAGGCGCCCCATGGTGGCGGCGGCGTGCAGGCCGTGCCCGACGACGTCTCCGACGACCAGCGCGACGCGGCAGCCCGCCAGCGGGATCACGTCGAACCAGTCGCCGCCGACCCCGGACTGTGCGGGCAGGTAGAAGTGCGCCACGTCCATGGCGCTCTGCTCGGGCAGGGCGCGCGGCAGCAGACTGCGCTGGAGGGTCACGGCGAGGGCGTGTTCCCGGGTGTAGCGGCGGGCGTTGTCCATGCTGACCGCCGCGCGGGCGACGAGTTCCTCGGCCAGGGACAGCTCGTCCTCGTCGAAGGGCTCCTGCTTCTCCGACCGCCAGAAGTTGACCACGCCGAGTACGGCGCCCCGGGCCATGAGCGGGGCCGCGATGAGGGAGTGGATGCCGTAGTCCACGATGGCCTGGGCGCGCGGCGGGTCCTGGGCCTGCCAGCCCGGTGCGTCGGCGAGGTGGGGCACCAGCTCGGCCCGGCCGGTTCCGTAGCCGCGTGCCTGGGGGGTGGAGGGCAGGAAGTCGATCAGTCGGCCGACCGGGTAGAGGGGATGGTCCGAGCGGATGCCGCTGACCGCGGTGCGCCGCATGTCGGAGCCGGCGCGGGGCTCCTCGCCGTCGATGACCTGGTCCGCCAGGTCGACGGTGACGAAGTCCGCGAAGCGGGGGACGGCCACGGCGGCGAGCTCCTCGGCCGTGCGCACCACGTCGAGGCTGGTGCCGATGTCGCCGCCCGCGTCGTACAGCAGCTTGAGGCGTCTGCGGGCCGTCTCCGCGCGGCTGGTCAGGACCTGCATCTCGGTGGAGTCGCGGATGGTGATGGCGGCGCCTTCCGGCCGGCCGCGGGGGTGGGTGGGCCGCTGGTTGACGACGAGCAGCCGGTCCCCGCTCTCCAGCACCTCGTCGGTGGCCTCGCGGCCGGAGAGCAGCAGGTCCGCCATCCTGCGGTCCAGGCCCGGTACGTCGGCGATGTGGCGTCCGTCGGCGTCCTCCGGGAGCCCGAGCAGGCGTTTGGCCTCGTCGTTCGCGAGCAGGAGCCGGCCTTCGCCGTCGGTGATCAGGACGCCTTCGCGGACGGCGTGGAGCACCGCGTCGTGGTGCTCGTACATGCGGGTCATCTCCTGCGTGCCGAGCCCGTGGGTCTGGCGGCGCAGGCGTCTGCTGATGAGCGCGGTTCCCACGGTGGCCAGGGCCAGGCCGGTGGCGATGGCCAGGAGGATGACCGGGAGCTGGCGGTCGACGACGCCGGTGACGTTCTTGACGGTGAGGCCCGCCGAGACGAGCGCGTTGACCTTGCCGTCGGGCCCGGTGACCGGCACGATCGCCTGGATCTCCTTGCCGAGCGGGCCGTCGACGCTCTCGGTGTGGACCTGGCCCTTCAGCGAGGGCTCGATGGTGCCGACGAATCGTTTCCCGATGCGGTCCGGCTGGGGGTGGCTGTACCGGATGCCGTTGGTGTCCATGACCACGATGAAGTCCACCCCGGCGGCCTTGCGCGTGGTCTCGGCGAGGGGTTGGAGCGTCTTGGACGGGTCGGACGTCTTCAGGGTGTCCTGGAGGCCCAGGGAGTGGGCGAAGGTCTGGGCTACGGACACCGACCGGTTGCGTGCCTCGCGTTCGGTGTCGTGCCGCGACTGGAGGACCAGGGCCAGCAGGGCCCCGGCCGCGAGCAACACCACGATCGCCACCTGGAGGACGAATACCTGTCCGGCGACGCTCTTCTTCCGGTTGCCTAGAGGTGACCGCACCGACGTGCCCGGCACGGGTGGCGAGGAATGGTCACGAACCCAGTTGTAGCACTTCCGGGCGCCTGCGGCCCCCGACATGCACAGCGAGCGCCCGGATTGTCACACCTGGTCCCCCGGTGACGTCAGTCGGCGTGGCGCTCGGCCGCGCTCCGGACGCCGTTCGCGGCGGCGGAGGACGGGGCCTGCGAGGGCTCCGGGGCCTGCGCAGTGGCACCCGGGGTGGCGCCCGGGGTGGCGCCCGGGGTGGCGCCCGGGGTGGCGCCCGGGGTGGCGCCCGGGGTGGCGCCCGGGGTGGCGCCGGGCGAGGCCTCCGGCGCGCCCTCCGGGGTGCAGGTGACCTCGTCGCGCGGCGTGTAGTGGGTCTTGTAGTCCTCGTGCTTGACTTCCTTGCCGCCCTGGACGAAGGTCCGGCCGACGGTGACGTCGAAGCCTTCCAGGGGCGTCTGCACCTCGCAGGTCTCGCCGCTGCCGGTCCGCTTCCCGGGCGGCGTGATGTTGGTGCGCGGGCCCTTGGTCGCACGTATCTCGTCGTACTTCTTCGTACCGAGGAAGGAGATCGTCAGCGAGGTGTCGGTGGACCGGGCCTGGATGTACAGCGGGTGGCCGGAGTCGTTGATCCAGCGCAGGTCGAGGGTGCCCCAGGCGACGGTGGCCTCCCGGCCCTCGGGGTAGCGCTCGATGTAGAAGGAGTGCGCGCCGTGCTCGACGGGCTTGACGCCCGCGAAGAACGCGGCGTTGTACATGGTGGTGGCGACCGCCGAGACACCGCCGCCGGGCGATTTCACGAACTGGCCGTCGTTGATCATGATCCCGTCGACGAAGCCGTTCTCGGGGGTGCGCTCACCGACCGTGCGGTTGAAGCTCCACTCCTGCCCGGGCATGACGACGGAACCGTTGATGAGCTCCACGGCGCGGCCGATGTTGGTCGTGCGGTACGGGGCGGCCGGGAACTCCACGGTGAAGGAGGAGACCTTCTCCTTGATGCCGAGCCGCCGCGCTTCGTCGGCGCTGAGCTCCGGCTGGACCGCCACGGTGGCAACCTCGCCGCTACGGGCCGGGCCGGTACGGGTCAGCAGCGGCAGCACGGCCCGGCCGAGCGCTTCCTGCGTGACCTTTCGTCCGGCACGACCCTGGTCGGCGATCACGACGCGGCCGTCCGCGGCGAGGCCGGGTACGGCGTTGCGCGGCGTACGGGTGACCTCGTCGATCGTGGGCGCCACGGCGGGATCCGCGAGCAGGCTCTTGGAGTCGAGGGCGGGCACGAGGCGGCCCTGTCCGTCGGCCCGCATCTTCAGGTGCTCGCCGAGGACGGCGGGGGTTATGGACATGCGGCGGCCGGCGACGGTGAGCGTGACGGGCCCGGACATCGCGGGCTCGGCGAACTGCCGCATGGCCCGTCCGGTCTCCGCGGCGCCGACGCGCGGCTCGGTGCGGGTGACCGGGAGCACGACGGGGCCCGTGTGCGGCCGCAGGTAGGCCTCGCGGAGGGTGCCGAGGGCCTCCTCCTCGACGAGGGAGACGCCGGGGAGCGGGGCGACGGCCTTCGCCGTGCCCGCCTCGAACGCGATCGCCCCGTCGCGGACGTGCTGCTCGGTGGTCAACCCTAGGCGGTCCACGGCGGCGCGGGCGGTCTGCTCGTTCATGCGGATCACCGGCGCCACGTCGTGGCTGCCCGAAGCGAAGAGGCTGCCGATGACGGTGCTCGGACCGTAGCCGGTCCGTACGGCGCTGTCGACGGTCGCGTCGGTGTCGAGGGAGAGCCCGAGCGCGGCGGGATCGGCCTTCTCCACCCGGTCGCCGATCTTCACCGTGATCGGCGCCGCGGCGGCGGGCCCGAGCTCCCGGGTCAGCGCCTGGCGCGCCTCGGCCCGACTCATGCCGCCGAGGTCCACCCCCAGGACCCGGGTGCCCTGGTCGATGTCACCGCCGACCGCGAGGGCGGTCCCGTAGAGGCCGCCCAGCGCGAGGACGACGGCTCCTCCCGCTACCACCGGCAGAGCGATCCGTCGGTTGACCGTCCAGCTGCGCACGCGTCCCATATCTCTCCCGTGGCGCCCACCGGTCCCTCAGGTGGCGCGGGCCGCAATGGCAGCCATATACGACAATTACGGGAAATAATGATCCCTGCTGGATGCTCGATTTGGGGCTGAATGTAATCGTTGTCACGATTCTTTCCCGGTGGAGGCCGACGCCGGGCAGGGGCTCTCAGACCTCCGTCACGTGGGTGCCGCCCATGGCATCCACCGCATCCGTGGCGTCCGTGGCGTCCGTGCCGTCCGTGCCGTCCGGTCCGGCGACGACGAAGACGTCGGACAGCGGGGCCGTGTCGGCGCCGGCGCTGATCAGCAGGTCGTACGTGCCGGCGGGCAGTACGCCGATGTCGACCCGCTGCCTCCGTCGCGCCACCGTGAGGTCGCGGGCGACCACCGCCCGGCCGGTGGTCCGGGCGGTCACGGACAGTCGCGCCGGCACCTCGGGCAGCTCGTCCTCGCTGAGCGCGCTGATGGCCCCGACCTCGCAGGTCACGGGTTCGTCGGCGAGGTAGAGGTCGTCACCGAGGTAGCTGAACCACGAGGTCACGGCGGCGCGCAGGTCGTCGATGCGCACGTCGTGCAGGGACTGGAGGATGCCTCCGAGGTGGTCGAGCATCGCCTCCTGGTTCTGCAGGCTCCCGTGCTTCTGGGGGACGAAGGTGCGGGCGTCCTCGGTGCCGGAGAGGGCGGCGGAGAGCTTGGGCACGGTGCCGTCGCCCCCCTCGTCCGCATCCCCGCGGAGCATGAGGGTCTCGACCTTGTGGTCGGTCAGCCGCGCAGACTGCCGGGTGGGCTGGTCCATGCCGACGATGGGGTGGTAGACCACCTGGTTGGACTCCCAGGCGGACTCCTCCCGGTTCTTGGTGGCCGCCTTCTCCATTTCGCCGAAGAAGTCGGTGAGGTGGCTGCTCCACTGCGGTTGCCAGCCGGGCAGCCCGGCCTTGGCCGGGGTGGCCGCCTCGCCGTCCGGCCCGTACACGCACTTGTAGACCGGTACGAGCTGGTGGAGGGCGGGGAAGGAGCGCAGGAGACGTGTGAGGTCCTTCTCGAACGGGCCGATCCGCTTGTGGAAGCCGTTGCACAGGAACTCGACGGCGTTGAGCGAGCCGTAGTAGGGGGTTCCGAAGGTGACGATGGCCCGGGTGTCCTTCCAGCCGCCCAGCACCTCGACGAAGTAGCGGGAGACGAGCCCGCCCATCGAGTGTCCGATCAGGACGAGCTGGGCCGCGGAGTTGCCGCTCGTCCCGCGCCAGTCCCGCAGCCAGGTGGCGCTCTGCTCGGCGAGCCTGCGGGCGGCGGCCCGGTTGTCGCGCCGCCAGTCGTACGGGAACGGGAAGTAGTTCCGGCCCTTCTGCAGGTCGAACCGTGCCAGCAGGAACTTCTCGATCGCCGTGTATCCGTCGATCTTCCACAGTCCGGGCAGGGTGTGCAGATCGGGAACCAGACGGTCGGCGGCGACTCCGTCGCCGAGATCGTCCACGAGCCAGTCGTCCGCACCGAGCTCCAGGGACTCCAGCGAGCCGCCCAGGCTCGCCAGCGCGCCCAGTACCGCCGAGGCGGAGGGCGCCCACACGTCCTTGCCGTTCCTCTTCAGCACGCTCCCTCCGATCCCCGGGAGCAGTACGACGACATCGGCCATCGGGATCTTGGCCATGAGAGACACCTCTCAGCTTCCCCCTGGTCGGACGAACGGGTCGGCCGCGTCCCCGTAGTGCTGGTAGGCGGCCCAGGAACTCCAGCGCTGCCCGCTCGGCGTGACGTCCTGGCCCTCCGGACGGTTCGGACCGCCCTGGCCGTTCGGACCGCCCTGGGGGTTCGGCCCCTGCTCCGGCTGCCCGCCGGCGCGCAGCCCGTAGAGGCGCCTGCGCGCCGCGCGGACGGCGCCGCCCACCGTCGGGGTCGCCTCACCGGACCCGCCCTGGAACAGGTGCGTGTAGAACTGGTCGGCGAAGGAGATCCCCTGGTCGTCGGGGATCCGCCAGGCCGCCCCGATGTAGTGGCCCACCCCCATGCGCAGGAACTCGTCGGCGAGACTCGGCACCAGCGCGGCCTGCGGGTTCCCCCAGGGGCTGCGGCCGGCGAGGCCGGGCGCTCCGGCCGGGGCGCCGGTGCCGGCGGCGTCGCCGAGGCGGGCCGTGTAACAGGCATTGGCGACGACGATCAGCGGCGGGCGTTCGAGCAGGGCGAGTTCCTGGGCGGTCAGCAGGCCGTCCGCGAAGACCCAGCCCGAACGCCTGCCCGTACCGGAGAGGTCGAAGTCGCTGTGTCCGCAGTAGTGCACGATGTGGTTGCCCCCGCACAGCAGGACCCGTAGCACGTCCAGGCGCCGCGCGGGGTCGACGCCCGGCTGGCGCAGCGCGTTCGCCGCGCCGACGAAGAGGCTGACCTTGGCCCCGAGCTCCTTGAGCCGGGAGGCCACCGCGAGGGCCTCCTGGCGGGCTCCCGGCAGGTGGAAGCCCTTCTCCGGGTCTCCCGGGTCGCCGATCACCAGAGCGCGCAGCGGTCCGTCCGCCAGACCCTCGGTCATCACCCGTGAGTAGGTCGTGCGCAGTTGCCTGGACAGCTGGGTGCGGATCGCCAGGGGATCGCGCTTGTCCACGCCGGCCTGCTGGATCTCGGCCAGGAACTCCCAGGGGACGGAGGCCGTGTCCCGGTCCAGTTCCAGCAGCACCGTGGAGTCGTCGGTGAGCAGCCGCTGGAAGTCCGGCGGCACCACGAACCGGGACAGTAGGTCGGGCAGTTCGCTCGCGTCCTTGACGCTCGGTTCCGTCAGCCGGTCCACGAGTTCCCGCAGCAGGTCCATGTCCACCGGTACGAGCCGCTCCGGTACGGTGGCCCGCCCGGTCAGCGCCGCCCAGCGCAGGCCGCCGACTCCCGACTGGACGGACATCCGGACGGGCACCGCGTCGTCCTGCGCCTCCGCCGGCCTGCGGACAGTCAGGGACAGCTCGGTGCGTTCCACCGCGGCCAGGTCGGCCAGCTGCTCGCGGATCTTCCCCTGGATGTTGGCGTCGAAGCCGGCGAGCACGGTGTGCAGGACGTCCTCCCCGGCCGGCGGGCCGGGGCCGCCCGGGGTGCCGTCACGGGCGGCCCCGCCCGTCGGCCCGGCGAGCCCGGTCAGCGCCGACAGGGCGTACACCGCGGCGGAGGGCCCGAACAGCTCGCCGCCGCTCTCTTCGCGCAGCCCGGGGACGATCCGTACCTGCGGGAGCTTGACCGCGGAGTCCGTGAGTGCGAGGTGGAGCTGCTCCGCGCGCAGCCGGTCGACCTCCATGAGGAGTACGTCGGTGAGCCGGGGCGGCGGCGCGGGCGGGCCCAGCGGTGCCAGGGCGTCGGCGAATCCCCGGACGAGGGCGCGGGCCGCCTGTTTGACGGTCAGATTGCCCGTGCCCGAGCCGATGAGCACGGTGGCCATCGTGCCGACGTGGCCGAGCCCGAGCGCCTCGCCGAGCAGGGAGGCGTACAGCTGGATGGCGCGGCGTTCCGTCAGGGTGCCCATCGGTCCCATGCCGACGACGGCCGCGCAGCGTACGGGGCCGTCCTTGCAGGGGAAGTACGTGACCTCGCCCAACTGGGCTTCGATCCAGCCGAGCTTGGTGTGCTCCGTGATGGTGCGGCGGGGTTCGACGGAGATGGCCCGGTCGAGTGCGAGTTCCGCGGCCGCGGGCACTACCGACTGGTAGTGACCCGTGACGTGCAGATCGGCCGTGATCTGCGCGATGTCGCCCCAGATCACGGTGATGTTGAGCGTTGGACCATCGGCGCGCGGCGGTCGGTCGGGGGCCGGAGCGGGAAACCGAGCGGGCGGGTTCGAGGCCGTCGGTACGTCCTCCAGCAGGTCAGCGATGCGAGCGGCGGCGGGGGTGCTCACCACGCTCCTCCCTTCGAGTCGCCCGAGCTTCTCGATCCGAGTGCGTCACATCCATCTCCCCAACCGGATTATCCCACCGACAGGGCCCGGTCGTCGCGTGGTGCGCCGGTCCCGGTCCGGGGACCACCGGGGCGCACGGGATCCGAAGGCGCCTTGCGGGGGAGGCTGCTCGGGGCCCAGGGCAGGGGTAGGGGCAGGGGTAGGGGCAAGGGCAACTCGGCTTTTGGCAGCCTGCGTTGCCCTCTCAGGATCATCAGGGATAGATTCCTGGAAACTTCTCCAATTTGAGTGGGGCTGGCTGACGTGTTGGAGCTGACGGGGAGCGGGGCCGAGCCGCTGGAGGCGGGGGATCCGCGCCGCATCGGGTCGATCTCGCTGGCGGGCCGGCTCGGGGCCGGCGGCATGGGGCGCGTCTACCTCGGCATCCGAGGGGGTCGGTACGTCGCCGTCAAGCAACTGCTGTCCTCCGTCGTCGGCGAGGACCAGGACTTCCTGCGTCGCTTCGGGCACGAGTTGGACAACCTCGCCCGACTCCCCGCGGACGCCACCGCGCCGCTGCTCGACAGCGACCGCACCGCGACTCCCCCGTGGTTCGCCACCGCTTACATCCCCGGGCTCACCCTGAGGGAGGCCGTCGCGCTGCACGGCGGCCCGCTGCCCGCGCGGGCGCTGTGGCTGCTGCTGCGGGAAGCCGCGGCGGGGCTGGCGGCGGTGCACGCGCTGGACATGGTGCACCGGGACCTCAAGCCGTCCAACGTCATGCTGACCCTCGACGGCCTCACCCTCATCGACTTCGGAGTGGCCCGGGCCGCCGAGCAGAGCCAGCTGACCCGGACCGGCATGGTCGTGGGTACGCCCGCCTACATGGCGCCCGAACAGGCCTCCGGCCGACGGCGGTTGAGCGGCGCCACCGATGTGTTCGCGCTGGGCTCCGTACTCGCCTACGCGGCGTGCGGTCAGCCGCCGTTCGGCGACGAGTCGGGGCACGGGGTGCTGTACCGCATCGTCCACGAGGAGCCCGATCTGGAGCCGCTGCGGGAGCTGGAGCCGGACCTCGCCGAGCTCGTCGCGGCCTGCCTCGACAAGGACCCCGAGGGACGTCCCACCGCCGTCGAACTCCTCGAAAGCGCCCGCCGGCACGGCCCGTTCACCGCCCCGCTGTGGCCGGAGGCCGTCACCGAGCGCCTGACCGAGCGGGCCGCCTTCGCCGCGAACGTACCGGAGTCCGACGTACCGACGGTCCCGCTCACCGGGGAGCCGCCGGAACCGGAGCCCGAGCCGGAGCCGGAGTCCGAGAAGGGCCCGGCTCCGGCGGCCCCCGCTCCCCCGGTCACGGCCCGGCCGGAACGGGCCGCGCCCCGCCGCCGCACCCGCGTCCTCCTCGCCGTCGTGCCGGTCGTCGTGGTCGCGGGCGGTACGACCCTCGCCGTCCAGCACCTGCCGTACGCCTCCGCGCCGCAGGCCGGAGCCGGGAGCTCCCCGTCCGCCCCGGTCACGGCGGCGGCCGACCCGACGGCACCAGCAGCCGCAGCGGGCGCAACCGGTACGGCAGGTACGGCGGGCGACAGCCCGTCGGGGACGGCGTCGCCTGCACAGCCGCCCGCCCAGGACCCGGGAGCGGCCGCGGCCGCCGGGGGCGCGGGCGGCACCGGCCCCGGACCCGGCGCCCTCCCCGGCGGCGGTCCCCAGCCCGGCTCGGGCAGCGCCGGGAACTCCGGCAACCCGGCGAACGCGGCCGGCTCGGGCAGTACGCGCCCCGCCGGCGGCGGGACGTCCACGGCACCCACGACCCCGCCACCCCCGGCGCCTCCCGCTTCCGGCACCTACCGCTTCCGCAACGGCAACAACAGCAAGTGCATCACGCAGGTCTTCGGGGCTTCGGACTACGGCGACTGTGCGCAAGCGAGCGCCCGGTGGACCGTTCAGAGCCGGCCGGACGGCAGCTTCAAGCTCGTCAACCAGCAGGGCGGGGGCTGCCTGTACGCCAACATGCTCGGCCAGGCGGTCTTCGTCGGCGACTGCTCCCAGGACACCGCCCGGCTGTGGCGCACGGGGTCGGGCGGCAGCCTCCGCAACGACTTCAGCGGGGGCTGCCTCGACCTGGGCATGAGCAGCGGTCTGGTGACGAAGACGTGCGGCGGGGAGGCGTCCCAGCGCTGGACGAAACAGGGCTAGCCTCGCCGTCTCGGTTGACGTGAGGCCGGTTGGTGACCGGGAACGCGAAAGTGCCTTCTGAGCTGCGACGATGAACCTTGGCCAGCAGCGGCGCCCCGGCGTGACCCACCAGTCGCGAACTACTCGACACGCCCGTGATCGATGAACGCGGTCAACACGTCCACAGTTGCGTCGGGCTGCTCGTCGGGAATGAAGTGTCCGGCTTGTGGGATGACGACGCCGGTCGCGTTCTCCGCCCACGGACTGACGGAGGCGGCCATGTCGGGGATCGAGCCGTCGGAGCTGGAGATTCCCAGGACCGGGACGGTCAAGTGCCCCCGCTCGAGAGCGTCATGATTCTTACGCGCCGATTCCGCGGCGTCGCGGTAGTAGGCGAGAGACGCTGAAAGCCCTCCCTCGGCCGCGATGGCGGCGGCGTAATGGTCGATCTCGGCGCCGTCGAAGGTGTTCGGGGACAGGGCTTTGACCTTCAAGAACCAGCCGACGTAGTCACGCTCGCGGCCGGTGAGCAGAGTCTCGGGCAGTTCGGGCACCAAGTGGAAGGCGAAGTGCCAGGTCTTCCAGGCCCGGTCGGGGTCCGTCGGGATGGAGTCCGGGAGCGTGATTCCGGGAATGCCGGCGTCAAGGAGAGCGACACCATGCAGGCGCTCTTCGTACTTCAGGGCCAGCGAGAAGGCGACCCAGGCCCCGATGTCGTGGGCGACGAGCCAGTACTTCGGCACGTCGAGCGCGGTCAGCGCGGCCTGGACACGAGAAGCGATGGTGTGCGTGTCGTAGCCCCCTTGAGGGCGGTCGGAGTGGCCCTGCCCCGGCAAGTCGATCGCGATCACGTGGAATCGCTCGGCAAGACCCGGCATCACCTTTCGCCAAGCCCACCAGGTCTGCGGGAATCCGGCGAGCAGGACGACGGTAGGACCGGCTGGCCGGCCGCCTTCCACGGCGTGAAGTCGGATTCCTTCCGCGTCGACCCAGCGGTGGGTGAAACCCGCGAGGTCGTACAGCGGCAACCCGGGGACCGGGTTCTGGTCGCAGGAGCGCGTCGGGGCCATGGCGTCGTCGGTCATGGTTCGAACCTACCGCATCTTGAACTGATCAGTTCAAGATAGGATGGGTAGGGCCACAACGGCTGGTAAGAGAACGAGGTGCATGCGTGATGGCCGGGAAGAAGCAGTTCGACGTGGGCATCGCGCTCGACGCGGCGATGGTCCAGTTCTGGCGGGCCGGATACGCCGACACGTCTCTCGACGACCTCTCCAGGACGACCGGATTGAACCGCAGTTCCATCTACTCCTCGTTCGGCGACAAGGACTCGCTCTACCTGCGCTGCCTGGACCGCTACGCCGCGCGGTACGGAAACAGGTACGACCAGGCGCTTTCATGTGCGTCCGAGGAACCGCTGCAGGCGGTGCGGGCGTTCTTCGAGGTCACCCTGCAGCGCATCGCCGACCCCGACGTACCTGATGGATGCCTGATCGCCCAGACCGCGATGGCGGCACCGACGCTCAGCCCCGCCATCGCCGCACGCGCGATCGAAGCGCTGGACCTTCAGCATGCGCGGCTGCGGACCGCCTTGACCGCCGCGCAGTTGACCGAAGGCGACGCCGACGACTTCGCGGTTCACATCACGGCGGTCAACCAGTCGCTGGCCGTGATGAGCAAGGCCAGGGCAGGCCAGAAGCAGCTCCGCACGGTCATCGACATCAGCATGAGTGCGCTCTCGCACGCCTTGCGCGCCCGGAGCTAACCCCGCCGTTTCGCCTGGGTACGACGGCTGTTGGGGCGGGAACGCGAAAGTACCTTCCCGGCTTGGGACGATGGACCTTGCTGACGGGTTCTTCCTCGCTCACGTCCGTGACCGTGCCCGACCGCCTCTGGCATCCCGCCCTGGACCAAGCCGGGACACTGCGTGACGACGCCGAAGTCGTCGAGCTGACCGGCACGGTCGATCTGGGCGGCTACCCAGCCGGCACCCGCGTCATCGTGCGCCGCGGGCGTGCCACGTCGAGGACCACATCCGATGCGGCAAGAGCACCGGAACGGCGTCGGCCCTTCAGCGGCTGTCCCTCAGCGGCGCCTCATCGCCCCGCGCGAAACAGCGAGGCTAGGCGGCTGAGGCCGAATTGGGTAGCGGACGGGGCGGTGCTCGGGCAGGCTGAGCCGCATGGTCTCAGTGGTGCAGAACGTGGCGATCGACTGTTCGGACGCGTATGAGCTGGCTCGGTTCTGGAGCGAGGTGACGGGTTGTCCGCTGCATCCGCAGGCCGAACGAGGCGACCAGGAGACCGTGGTGATGCTTGCGGAGGGCCCGCTGCTGTACTTCAACCAGGTGCCGGAACCGAAGACGGTCAAGAACCGGATCCACCTGTGCCTACGTCCGACGACCTCGCGCGAGGAGGAGGTCGAGCGGCTGTTGAAGCTCGGAGCCACCCTGGTCATTGACCGCCGGCAGCCCGACGGTACGGGTTGGGCGGTACTCGCCGATCCCGAAGGCAATGAGTTCTGCATCCTGCGCAGCGAGTCCGATCACGCCGCGATGCCCTCCTGAGGCCCGGACGCTCCGACCGCGAGCACCACGGCAGGCCCGCCCTTGCCCGCAACCGCACTTGAGGTCCTACGGTCGCCGCATGACCTGCACCGCGTGCAGGTTCCGCGCCGAAGTACCGAAAAGGGGCATGGCATGACCACCCAGCAGATGTCCGACGTCGAACTCGCCGGCCAGCCCGCCGCCTACTGGACCGGTATCGCCTACGAGGCGCTCATCGCGTACACCCGGGCCCGGACGGCCGAAAAGGGCTACACCCAGCCACAGTTCTGGCTGCTGCGCAATCTGTCGGCGAACGACATCTCGCCCGACGGCAGGGGAATGACCCTGCCCGAGCTGCGGCAGGCCATGGCCTCCTACATCCGGCACGAGGACGACCTGGCGGCGGAGGCCGAGGTCCTCCTGGAGCGCGGCTGGCTGACCCGGGACCCGGAGGACCGGCTGTGGCTCACCGAGGAGGGCGAGCGGGCCCGCGTCGATCTCGCGCGCAACGCCCCCGCGATCCGTGCCGCCCTCCACGAGGGCATCGACGACGCGGACTACGTCACCACGCTGAAGGTGCTCCGGCAACTGATCCACAACGCGGGCGGGCCGAGCACGCACTCGCGGTAGCCGATCCGCCGGCAGGGTCATCGCTCGTCCGTGCCCAGCCACTCCGCGAGGGTGGCGTGCAGCCGCTCGACCTGGGCTCGATCGAGGATCACGGTCGCCTGACCGGGTCGGCCGTCCGGGCAGGTCCCGGCGGACTGGGCGAGGGACACGCGCAGGTACTCCACCGGCAGGCCCTCCGCCGCCACGAGGGCGCCTGCGGCGGGCATCTCCTGGTTCCGGACCCCGGGATGACAGTGGTTCGGTACCGCGGCGATCTCCAGCCGACCCGCACGCGGGTGGTCGTCCGCAGGGTTGACGTGCGACCCCTGGTAGACCAGCGGTGCGGCCTCGTCGCCGTCCTCGGCGAGCAACAGCCAGGTAGCAAAGATCGACATCTGTCTCCCCCCAGCAGGGTCTCGATTCGCGACCGTCGCAGGCTACGTCAATCCCCAGCCATCGGACTCGTGGGTAGGGAGGGACCGGGCGGGCGGATGATCTAATCTGCGCGCTATGTGGTCTCCTCTCCTCCGCTTCCTCGCCGTTCCCGGCAGGGCAGCGGTCCTGCTGCGGTCCCTCGCAGCCTGTGTGCTCGCGGCCGCGGCCTGGGCTGACGTACGCGCCGGGACGTTCACCGGACCGGCGTCGCAGGGCCGGCTCGCGCTGTCGGCCACCGCCGTGGGCGCCGTCCTCGTCGCCCTCCCCCTGCTCAAGGAGGCCTGGTCGTACGCCTACGCCGGGGGCGCCGCCGCCACCGCCTCCCTGCTCTGCTCCGCGGCCGTCCACGTGAGCCACGCCGCCGTCGGCGCCTCGTCCGCCTACGGGGCGTTCGAGCCGGTCGCCCTCCTGGTGGTGCTGGCCTTCGTCGCGCGGCGCGGCCCGGCGGCCTCCACCGCACCGATCGCGCTGCTGCTGGCCGCGGCCGTCGTCCTGCGACCCCTGTCCATCGGCGTGCAGGAGGGGAGCCTGACCGTCGCGTTCGGCCTCACCCTGGTCACCGTCCTCGTGGCGGGGGCGAGTGTGACCGCGCGGATGGTAGAAGCGGACCGGCGGCAGCGCGCACACCGCATCCGGCTCGAACAGCGGATCGATCTGGCCAGGGACCTGCACGACCACCTCGCCCACCACGTGGCGGGCATCGTGGTGCAGGCACAGGGCGCCCGGGCGGTCGCCGCCAGGCGGCCCGACATGGTCCTGCCCGCTCTGCAGCGCATCGAGGAGACCGGGGCGGAGGCGCTCGCGTCCGTGCGGCAGATGGTCGCCGGGCTCAGGGCCGGCGAGGGCGACGCACCGCCGGCCGCACCCGCCGGCATGGACGACCTGCGGGCCCTGGTGCGGGGGTTCGCCCTGAACGGCGTACCCGCGTACCTCACCGAGGAAGGACCGACGGACACCGTTCCGCCCGAAGTGGCCGCCACCCTGCACCGGGTGACGGTGGAGTCCCTCACCAACATCCGCAAGCACGCCCGCCACTGCCGCCACGTCAGCGTCCACGTGCGCGTCCGTCCCCACGAGGCCGCCGTACGGATAACCAACGACGGGACGGCCCGCCCGACCTCCCGCCCGGGCTACGGGCTGAAGGACCTGCGCGAACGCGTCACCCTGGGCGGCGGCACCTTCCGTGCCGAACCCACCGCCGAGGGCGACTGGCAGGTACGGGCGCGGCTGCCGCTCACCACCACCGGAGGGCGCTCGGCCCCTTCTTAGAAGTCGGGGAGTCGGAGAGGGGCGACGGCACGGCACGGGGGTCCCTGAGCGGTCAGGACGGCGCAGAACCGCCATCCACTGCCGTGCGCTGACGCCTGTAGTGGCGAGCTGCCCGGGCGCGGTTTCCGCAGGACGGCTTGCACCACTCCTGTCGCCCGTGGCTCTTGACGAAGTAGCGCACGCAGCGGGGCGCGGTGCAGGACCGCAACTGCGTGCACTGCGGGCCGCTGAGGAAGTCGACGGCGGCTCGGGCCAGGGCCGCGACGATCCGGACGTACGGATCGTTCTCCGCCGACAGCAGTCGGGTGGTGGGGACTCCTTCAACGGGCCAGTCGAGCTGCGGGGCGACCGGCTCGCGCGCGGCAGCCGCGTTGAGGCGGGCCATTGCCTGGTCGGCCGTCAGCAGGCGATGGGCGTCCGCCGGGCTGGGGGGAGCGGGACTGACCGCTCGGGCGAACAGGGCCCGGACCGCCTGCCGAAGCTCGATGATCCCGAGCCTGAGGTCTTCGTCCGCTGCGAGGCCTCCAGCCGGAACGTGTCCGGCCAGCAGCTCCCCCTGCTCTTGGATCCAGTGCGTCGTTCCCCGGACCGTGGCGAGGTCATCGGCGACGCCGCCCTCTCCGTCGTGGCGAATCGTGCTCGCCAGTTCCAAGGCCAGCCAGCGCTCCACGAGGCATCCCCTTCCCTCTCGGTGCCCGTTCGTCAGCCACTTGATCACATCCCTGCGCACACCCTAAAGTCCCTAACGGGAAACGAGAAACTTCCGTTAGAGACGGAGTGGGTGGAGACACTGCTCCGGCACAGGACGGCGGCCGAGCCCGCCATGGGAGGCGACTGCGGAATGACCCTGCTTGCACAGATCAGCGACCTGCACCTGGACGGCAGCGAGAGGGCGACCCGACGTGCCACCCGCGTCATGGACTACTTGCGGGCCCTGCCCCGCCCGGTCGACGCGCTCCTGGTCACCGGGGACATCGCCGATCACGGCGAGGAGGCCGAGTACGAGGAAGCAGCTCGAATCCTGGCCGCCCCGTTCCCCGTGCTCACCTGCCCCGGAAACCACGACGCGCGACCGGCCTACCGCAAGGCCCTGCTCGGAGAGGCACCGGACGACGGCCCCATCAATCGGGCCCACCACATCGCCGGCACCACCATCCTGATGTGCGACTCCACCATCCCCGGCCGCGACGAGGGACGCCTCGACGCCCGAACACTGGCCTGGATCGACACCACCCTCACCGCGCTGCCGCAGGACACCGCGGCACTGATCGCCTTCCACCAGCCGCCGATCGAACTCCATCACCCCCTGCCCGACTCCGGCATGCTCGAAGAGCCGGGCCGACTGGCCGACTTGCTCGACGCGCACCCGCAGGTCGCCGCCGTCCTCACGGGCCACGCCCACACCGCGGCCGCCTCGACCTTCGCCGCGCGTCCGCTGATCGTCGGACCGGCCGTCACCTGGACCTTGCGCATGCCCTGGGAGGGTGACGAGGCCGCGGACCGCGACCAGCCGCCCGGCCTCGCCTTCCACGTCCTGTCCGACGACCGGCGCCTGACCACCCATTACCGCGTCGTGCTCTGATCCCCCGCTCGCACGATCCGGAGGCATCGTGGTCCATCCCTACGCCGTCGCCGGGTTCCTGCTGGCGGTCCTTCCCCTGATCGCCACTCCCGGAGCCAGCCTGACCCTGCTGATCCAACACGTCACGGACAGCGGCCGCCGTCGGGCTCTCCCCGTCGTCCTCGGCACGGTCACCGGCCTGTACGTCCACGCCACCCTCGCCATGGCCGGCCTGTCGGCCCTGGTCATGCACTCCAGCCTGGCCTTCACCGCCGTCAAGCTCATCGGTGCCGTCTACCTCATCGGCCTGGGCCTATGGACATGGCGTTCCGCCGCCCCGAACGCGGCACCCGTCCCCTCCGGCCAACGCCTGCCGAAGGGGTCGGACTCCGTCTTCGCCCAAGCGTTGCTCGCCAACGTCCTCAACCCGAAGGCGGCAGCCATCTACTTGACCCTGGTCCCCCAGTTCATCGCACCCCACCAACCCTTCGGCGGCCAGATCCTCACGTTGGCCACCGCCCACGCGCTACTGATCGCACTCTGGCTCGCCACCTGGACCTTCCTCATCCTGCGCGCCTCACACGTCCTGAACGGACCCCGCTTCAGGCGCACTGCCGCCAAGGCCACGTCAGCGGTCCTCATCACCCTCGGCATCCGGAGCGCCGTGACGTAGGCGGACGGGGCGCTCCGTAACGGGCGTTGCAGGAGGCTAGGCCGAGGCCTTGCCCCGGCCGCCCTTGGAACCGCCGTTCGTCGGCGGGTACTCGGGCCTCGCCGGTATCGGGGGCCGGGGCGGCGCCGGCAGGGGCGGGAGGGCCGGTTCGTGGATCCAGGCGGTGAACAGGTCGTCCAGCGGCTCGGCCGCGTAGCGGGCCACGTGGTGGGTGAGGGCCACCGTGGACACCACCCCGTGGCGGTGCACCGTGGCCCAGTCCCGCAGCATGCGGAAGAACGCGCTGTCGCCCAGCGCGCAGCGGATCGCGTGCAGGGTGAGGCCACCGCGCTGGTACAGGCGGTCGTCGAACATCAGCTTGCGGCCGGGGTCGGCGAGGCGCAGGTCCCGTGGCTGCGAGGCCAGCAGCCGGTGTGCGGCGGTCGCCAGCTCGTGCGCGGTGCGGCCGCCGGAGCGCTCCGACCAGAGCCATTCGGCGTACTTCGCGAATCCCTCGTTCAGCCAGATGTGCCGCCAGTCGGCGATGGTCACGCTGTTGCCGAACCACTGGTGCGAGAGTTCATGGGCGATGAGGCGTTCCGAGCCGCGGACGCCGTCCACGTGGTTGGCGCCGAAGGTGGACAAGCCCTGCGCCTCTACGGGAACGTCCAGTTCCTCGTCGGCGACGACCACTACGTACTCGCCGAAGGGGTAGGGCCCGAAGAGTTCCTCGAACAAGCGCATCATGGCGGGTTGCCGGGCGAAGTCGCGGGAGAACCGCGGCAACAGGTGCGCCGGCACGTGGGCGCTCTGCGGTACGCCGCCGAGTCCGGGGTCGCCGAGGAGCACCGTCTGGTACATGCCGATGGACAGGCTGACCAGGTAGCTGGAGGTCGGCGCCGACTGCTCGTAGACCCAGGTGGTCGTGCTGGCCTTCGTCGTGCGCGTGAGCAGCCGGCCGCCGGCCACGACCGTGTAGGGGGACGGCGTGTTGACCGAGATGTGGTACGAGGCCTTGTCGGCGGGCCGGTCGTTGCACGGGTACCAGGAGGGCGCGCCGACGGGCTGGCTGGCCACCAGGGCGCCGTCGGTCAGTTCCTCCCAGCCGATGCCGCCCCAGGGGCTGCGCACCGGCTTGGGGTTGCCGGCCCAGTGCACCTCCACGGTGAAGGCGGAGCCGGCGGGCAGGGGCTTGGCCGGGCGGATGCGGAGTTTGCCGCCGCGGTGGGTGTAGTGCGGCGCCCGGCCGTTCACCAGGACGCGGCCTATTCTGAATTCGGCCAGGTTCAGGTGGAACTCGGTGAGCGGCGCCCGCCCGGCGATCGCGCTCAGCCGGGCCGTGCCGGCGAGCCGGTTGGGACCGGGACGGTACTCCAGAGCGAGTTCGTACCGGTGCACTCGGTAACGGGAGTCGCCGTTGGCCGGGAAGTACGGGTCCGATGGCTCTGTTCTCTGGCCGCTCACTGCCGCTTCCGCTCCCTGCGCTGTGCTCGTACGACGTGCTGGTGTGCCGGCGTACCGGTGGTGTGCCGGTGCCGCCCTGCTGCCTGCCGCGGCACGGACAGCCCGGTCAGGACCGCCACGCCTCGATCGGGTTGCCCAGCCAGCGGGTGTCGGCGGGGACCGATTCCCCGGCCATCACGAGGGATGCGGGGCCCAGTGTGCTGCGGGCCCCCACCGTGCTCCCGGGCAGGACGATTCCGCCCGGGCCCAGGGTGGCGCCCTCACGGAGCACCACAGTATCCGTCCTCAAGATCCGGTCGTGGAAGAGGTGCGTCTGCAACACACAGCCGCGGTTCACGCTGACCCCGTCGCCCAGCACGACCAGGTCCGTCTCGGGCAGCCAGTAGCTCTCGCACCACACGCCCCGGCCGATCCGGCCGCCGAGCGCGCGCAGCCACAGGGCCAGCACCGGCGTGCCGGGCACCGATCCGGCCAGCCACGGCACGGCCAGTACCTCCACGAAGGTGTCGGCGAGCTCGTTGCGCCACACGAAGCCGCTCCACAGCGGGTGCTCCCCCGTGCGGTGCCGGCCCACCAACAGCCATTTGGCCGTCACCGCGACCGCGCAGGCGGCCCCTCCGGCGGTGAGCAGGACCGCCCCGGAGAGCAAGGCGGCTCCCCCGACGTCGAGGCCGCTCCGCGTGATCAGCGCGCACAGCGCCGCCGCGGTCAGCACGGCCAGGGCGACCGAGCAGAACACCGGAACGAGTCGGCACAGCTCCACCAGGCCGCGCGCCCACAGCAACCGCGCGGGCGGCTCGTACGTCCGGCTCTGGTCGGCGTCCGCGGTGGACCGGGGCAGCCGGACCGGCGGCAGCCCCAGGTAGGAGCTGCCCTTCTTGGCCTTCTTCGGGGTGGCGGACAGGACGCCGACCAGCCCGTCGTCCGGCACGCTGCGGCCCGGGGCGGTCATGCCGGAGTTCCCGAGGAAGGCGCGGCGGCCGATCTCGGAGTGTCCGATGCGCATCCAGCCGCCGCCGAGCTCGTAGGGGGCGGTGAGGGTGTCGTCGGCGAGGAAGGCGCCTTCGCCCACGGTGGTGAGGCTGGGCAGGGCGAGCACGGTGGACACCTCGGCACCCCGGCCGATCTTCATGCCGAGCAGCCGCAGCCAGACCGGTGTGATCAGCCCTGCGTACAGCGGGAAGAGCGTCTCGCGGGACAGGTCCATCAGCTGGGTGACCGTCCAGGCCTGCCAGCCGACCCTGCTGTGCGTGGGGTGGGTTCCGGTCCGCAGGCCGAGGCTGAGCAGGCGTACGGAGACCAGCAGCAGGGCCGCGTAGGCGAACCCGAAGGCGAGCGCCCCGGGCACCACGGCGAGCAGCGCTCCGCGCAGTGCTTCGGTGAGCCCGGCGCCGGCGGGCACGAAGCGGCCGGCCACGAGCAGGGCGGGCAGGGCGGCGAGCACGGGCAGGGCCGTGAGGCCGAAGCCGGCCGCCCCGTAGGCGGCCCGCCAGGGGAGTCCGCGCGGCGGGCGTTCCCCCGGCCAGTTGTGCTTGGCCTTGCCGAGCTTTCCGGCGGGTGCTCCGGCCCAGCGCTGGCCGGTCGGGACCTGTCCGACGACGGCGGAGCCGGGGGCCACCTCGGCGCGCTTTCCCACCCGCGCGCCGGGGAAGAGGATGCTGCGGGTGCCGACCACGGCGCCCGCGCCGACCTTGATCGCGCCGATCTCCAGGTGGTCCCCGTCCAGCCAGTGGCCGCAGAGGTCCACCTCGGACTCCACGGCGCAGCCGCGGCCGAGTTTGAGCATGCCCGTGACCGGGGGCAGGGAGTGCAGGTCGACCTCGGGGCCGATCTTGGCGCCGAGGGCCCGGCCGTAGCGTTCCAGCCAGGAACCGGTGAGGGAGGTGGCGCCGGCGCATTCGGCCAACCGCTCGGCCGTCCACAGCCGCAGGTGCACGCTGCCGCCGCGCGGGTGGCGTCCGGCCTGCACGCCGCGCAGCAGGAGGCGGGCGCCGCCGGCTGCGATCGCGAGCCGGCCCGGCGGGCTGAAGAGCAGCAGCGCACCGGCGGCGACGAGCCACCACGAGGCGGTCGGCGCCCAAGGGAAGGTCCCGATGCCGTGCAGGACGTTGCCCAGGGTCAGCAGGACGACCGTCCAGCGCAGGCCGACCAGGGTGAACAGCGGGAGCAGCAGGAGCGACTGCGCCACCTGGGAGCGCAGCGGGACCGGTGCGACGGTGCGGGCCGCTCCGTCGTCCTGGGCGGACTTCTCCAGGTGCCGGGCGAGCTTGCGCAGGGTGGGCTGCTGGTAGATGTCGAGGACGGCGGCGCTCGGGTAGCGGGTGCGCAGCCGGGTGGTGAGCTGGGCTGCGGCGAGGCTGCCGCCGCCGATCGCGAAGAAGTCGTCGGAGGCGCTGGTGACAGTGACCCCGAGGGTCTCGCTCCACTGTTCGGCGAGCCAGGCCTCGGTCCCGTAGAGCTGCTCGGTGGGGCCGGCGGTCTCCAGGTCGGGCAGCGGCCAGGGCAGCGCGTCGCGGTCGACCTTGCCGGAGGTGCGGGTGGGCAGCTCGGCCACGGGTGCGAGCAGCGGTACGAGGGCGGCGGGCAGCTCGGCGCGCAGTCGGGTGATCGCTGCCGCGTGGTCCCAGCCGTCCTGGGTGACGAGGTAGCCGACGAGCAGCTGGTTGCCGCTGCGCGCGGTGCGGACGGCGGCGGCGGCGCCGGCGACGCCGGGCAGGGCCTGGAGCGCGGCGTCCACCTCGCCCAGCTCGATCCGGCGGCCGCCGAGCTTGATCTGCTCGTCGGCGCGCCCGAGGAAGACCAGGCCCTCCGGTTCGGCACGTACGAGGTCGCCGCTGCGGTAGGCGCGCTGCCAGCCGAGGGATTCGAGCGGGGCGTACTTCTCGGCGTCCTTGTCGGGGTCGAGGTAGCGGGCGAGGCCCACGCCGCCGATCACGAGCTGGCCGCTGCCGCCCATGGGTACCGGTTCTCCGGACTCGTCGACGACGGCCAGTTCCCAGCCGTTCAGCGGGAGGCCGATCCGGATCGGTTCCTCGCCGGTCAGGAGGGCGGCGCAGGTGACGACGGTGGCCTCGGTGGGTCCGTAGGTGTTCCAGACCTCGCGTCCTTCGGTGACCAGGCGCTGGGTGAGCTCGGGCGGGCAGGCCTCGCCGCCGAAGATCAGCAGCCGGACCTCGCCCAGGTCCTCGGGGTCCCACAGCGCGGCCAGGGTCGGCACCGTGGAGACCACGGTGATCTCCTGGTCCACGAGCCAGGGGCCGAGGTCGGCGCCGCTGCGCACCTGGGAGCGGGGTACGGGCACGAGGCAGGCGCCGTAGCGCCAGGCCAGCCACATCTCCTCGCAGGAGGCGTCGAAGGCGACGGACAGTCCGGCCATGACGCGGTCGCCGGGGCCGATCGGCTCGTCGGCGAGGAAGAGCGCGGCTTCGGCGTCGACGAAGGCGGCGGCGCTGCGGTGGCTGACGGCGACGCCCTTGGGCTTGCCGGTGGAGCCGGAGGTGAAGATGATCCACGCGTCGTGCTCGGGGCCGGGCCGGGAGGCGGCGGCGCGGACACCGGGCTCCGCGGGCCGGCCGGAATGGATGCGCTGTCCGCCGCCGAGCACCGCCCGGACCCCGGCCTCGCCGAAGACCAGGTCGGCGCGCTCGTCCGGGTCCTCGGCGTCGACGGGTACGTAGGCGGCGCCGGCGGCGAGGACGGCGAGGACGGCCACGTACAGCTCGTTGGTCCCGGACGGTACGCGGACGCCGACCCGGTCGCCGAGTCCCACTCCGGCGGCCGCGAGGGCCCGGCGCCGGCGCTCGACCTCGATGGCGAGCGCCCGGTAGGTCAATCGGGTGGTTCCGTCGTCGAGGGCGAGCTCGTCGGGGTACGTCCGCACGGTGGCCTCGAAGATGTCGACGAGGGTGCGGGTGGGGGCGGCGGGCCCGGCGGTGAAGCGGGCGGACTTGCCGGACCCCTCCAGCGTCTCCCCGTCGTCGAGGTCGTCGAGCAGAGTGAGTTCACCGTGCTCAGGTGTGACTGCCATCGGCCCTCGCGTCTCGATCCCGGCAGCATCCGGGTCGCCGGCGGAGCCCGGGTCTGCCCAGGTTGTTCCGGCCCAGCGCCAAACAACCCACCAGTCTAGTGCGGTATCAAGGATTTTCTTGTTGAAGCCTTGTGCGTGGCTGGGAAAAGACGGTATTGCGGCTGCGGAATGCGGGCCGCCCGTGCCTTCCGGGGCCGCGCGGCGGGCGAACAGAGGATCGAATGCCGTCGGCCGATATGACCGATCGTGTACCGCCCCCACGGCGTTTCCTCGTACTCCAGGAGACGGGACGACGGGACGACCACACCGGACGGGCCGGACGAACTGCGGGCCAAGCGCCAGGCCCGGCGCGGCCGGGGCGGCCGGGGCGGCTTCGGGGCGCTCGCCGATCGAACGGCCTACCTGACGGAGTTCGGGGCCGACGGCCGCACGTTCGACCCCGAGCTGGTGGACATGGAGATCAGCGAGGCCGAGTTCGAGACGGCCCGGCTCGGTGCCCGACCGGCGGAACGGCCCCGGGACGAGGGAGGAACCGGGGGCGAGGGGGAAGGGTGCTGACGCCCGCGCCCTACGTGCAGTCCGGGCAGAGGCCGCGGTAGGTGACCTCGACCCCGGACACCGTGAAGCCGAAGCGCTCGTCCGCCGGCAGGCCGGCCAAGGGGTCGTCCGTCGGGTGGACGTCGCGGATGAGGCCGCAGGCGGAACACACCAGGTGCTGGTGCGGGTGGTGCGCGTTGGGGTCGTAGCGCTTCGCCCGGCCGTCGGTGGCGACCTCCACGACCTCGCCGAGGGCGACCAGCTCGCCCAGGGCGTTGTAGACCGTCGCCCGGGAGATCTCCGGCAACCGCTGGGCCGCACGTGCGTGCACCTCGTCCGCCGTGAGGTGCACGTGGTCGCCGTCGAGGACCTCCGCGACCACGCGCCGCTGGGACGTCATTCGCCAGCCACGCCCGCGCAAACGCTCCAGCAGGTCACTCATATCGGCCCACCTATTCAGGTTCGACGGGGTGCCCCGAAGTTTATCGGCGGACATCCGGGATCCGGTCGAATGTGGACCTGGTGTCCTTCTTGACTTGGATTCCGTCCATCGTAGGATCGGTTTCGTAGATAGCCAAGAGACAGGAAGACTCCAGAGCGGCAGGTGACAAAGACGTGACGGATCACCGCCGAGGAGCTACCCGGTGCCGACACGCGTGCACCGGCCGCCGGCGTCCCGCTGCGCGCAACCGTCCGGGACGGCGACCCCTCGGCGTCGGGGCGATCGACGAGGCCCAGCCCTTTTGACGGGGCCCTGCGCCCCGCCTGTTCCATCGCGTTCATTCGCATTCATGCGCATTCAGTTCCTGAACACCGTGATCCGCCTGGTACGGAAGGATTCCCATGTCTGAGAACCATGATGCAATCGTCACAGATGCCACGTCGGAGGGTGGGGACGGCTGTCCGGTGGCCCACGGGCGAGCCGCACACCCGACCCAAGGCGGCGGGAACCGCCAGTGGTGGCCCGAACGGCTCAACCTGAAGATCCTCGCCAAGAACCCCGCCGTCGCGAACCCCCTCGGCGAGGAGTTCGACTACGCCGCGGCGTTCAAGACCCTCGATCTTCCCGCCGTCAAGCGGGACATCGCGGACGTGCTGACCACCTCCCAGGACTGGTGGCCCGCCGACTTCGGCCACTACGGCCCGTTCATGATCCGCATGGCCTGGCACAGCGCGGGCACCTACCGGATCAGCGACGGCCGTGGCGGCGCCGGGGCCGGCCAGCAGCGTTTCGCCCCCCTCAACAGCTGGCCGGACAACGGCAACCTCGACAAGGCCCGCCGTCTGCTGTGGCCGGTCAAGCAGAAGTACGGCCGGAGCCTCTCGTGGGCCGACCTCATGATCCTCACCGGCAACGTGGCCCTGGAGTCGATGGGCTTCGAGACCTTCGGCTTCGGCGGCGGCCGCCCGGACGTCTGGGAGCCCGACGAGGACGTCTACTGGGGCCCCGAGACGACCTGGCTCGACGACGAGCGCTACACCGGCGACCGCGAGCTGGAGAACCCCCTCGGCGCGGTCCAGATGGGCCTCATCTACGTCAACCCGGAGGGCCCGAACGGCAACCCCGACCCGATCGCCGCGGCGCGCGACATCCGTGAGACCTTCCGCCGGATGGCGATGAACGACGAGGAGACGGTGGCCCTGATCGCGGGCGGCCACACCTTCGGCAAGACCCACGGCGCCGGCCCCGCGGAGAGCGTCGGCGCCGACCCCGAGGCCGCCCCGATGGAGGCGCAGGGGCTGGGCTGGAGCAACTCCTTCGGCACCGGCAAGGGCGGCGACGCGATCACCAGCGGTCTCGAGGGCATCTGGACCAACACCCCGATCACCTGGGACAACACCTTCTTCGAGATCCTGTTCGGCTACGACTGGGAACTGTTCAAGAGCCCCGCCGGGGCGCACCAGTGGCGGCCGAAGGACGGCGCCGGGGCGGGTACCGTGCCCGATGCCCACGACCCGACCAAGACCCACGCCCCGACGATGCTGACGACCGACCTGTCGCTGCGGGTCGACCCGGCCTACGAGCAGATCTCGCGGCGCTTCCTCGCGAACCCCGCCGAGTTCGCCGACGCGTTCGCGCGCGCCTGGTTCAAGCTGACCCACCGCGACATGGGCCCGGTCGTGCGCTACCTCGGCCCGGAGGTCCCGACAGAGACGCTGTTGTGGCAGGACCCGCTCCCCCCGGTGACGCACGAGCTCGTCGACGCCGCCGATGTCGCCGCGCTCAAGCAGCAGGTCCTCGGCTCGGACCTGACGGTCTCCCAGCTCGTCTCGGTCGCGTGGGCCTCGGCCTCGTCCTTCCGCGGCAGCGACAAGCGCGGCGGCGCCAACGGCGGTCGGATCCGCCTCCAGCCGCAGAGCGGGTGGGAGGTCAACGACCCGGACCAGCTGGCCGGGGTGCTGCGTACCCTGACCGGGATCCAGGAGTCCTTCAACTCCGCACAGAGCGGCGGCAAGCGGATCTCGCTCGCGGACCTGATCGTGCTGGCCGGCGCGGCCGCCGTGGAACAGGCCGCCAAGGACGGCGGGTTCACCGTGCAGGTGCCCTTCACCCCGGGCCGCACGGACGCGGCGCAGGAGCAGACGGACGTGGAGGCGTTCGCCGCACTGGAGCCGGCCGCCGACGGGTTCCGCAACTACCTCGGGAAGGGCAACCGGCTGCCGGCCGAGTACCTGCTGCTCGACCGGGCGAACCTGCTGACCCTCAGCGCCCCCGAGATGACGGTCCTGGTCGGCGGCCTGCGCGTGCTGGGCGCGAACCACCGGCAGGCGCCGCACGGCGTCCTCACCACGACCCCCGGGACCCTCACCAACGACTTCTTCGTCAACCTGCTCGACCTGGGCACGACGTGGTCGGCGACGTCCGAGGACGGGAGCGCGTTCGAGGGCCGCGACCTGGCCACGGGCCGGGTGAAGTGGACCGGCACCCGCGCCGACCTCGTCTTCGGGTCCAACTCGGAGCTGCGCGCCCTCGCGGAGGTCTACGCGAGCGACGACGCGAAGGAGAAGTTCGTGAAGGACTTCGTCGCGGCGTGGGACAAGGTGATGAACCTCGACCGGTTCGACCTCGCCTGATCGTGCCGTCCGGGCCGACCCCACCGGCCGGCCCGGACGTCCGGCACCCCGTGGACGGGCCCCGTGGCCGGCGCCCGGATGCCGGACTACGGCTCCGCGTGGACGCGGCCCACGACGAGCCGGACGGCGCTGATCGTCAGGTCGGGATCGTGCACCTGTACGTAGTGATCGCTCCCGGTGGCCAGGAACTGCGGTGTCTGCGACCCCAGCTCCACCAGCTCCTGCTGGACCCGGGGCCAGACCCGCTCGAGGGTGTCCAGGAGGTCCTTCGGGGACCCGGGCGGGGCGGCGAAGGGTTCCGTCTTGCTGAGGACTGCCATGGGGACCGCGGGCAGCGGGTGCGCGGCAGTGACGGAATCGATCGAGCCGTCGATGTCCACCCTCTCGAAGGCGGGTTGCGCGTCGAAGGGCGTGCCGGGTCGGTCGAGCAGCGTGCGGTACGCGGCCCACCGCACGCCGAAGAGCGCGCGGACGTCCGTGCCGAAGGCGTCGACGAAGACCAGGCCTGCCGTCTTCTCGGGGTGTCGCTGGGCGTACAGCCGGGTGATCATCCCTCCGAAGGAGTGGCCGACCAGCACGTAGGGGCCCGGCAGGCGGGCGGACGTCAGCAGCTCGTCGAGATCGTCGGCCATCGCGCTGAGGGAGCGGGTGCCGTTGACCGGCGTGCTGCGGGTGGTGAGCGCCAACGGGTCGGCGTACCGGACGGTTCCGGGCCGGTCGTAGATGCAGACCCGGGTGAACGCCGCGACGCCGGGGAACACCGCCGGGGACTTCGGTACGGGCGGCCGGGTGTCGGTGAACGTCCAGGTGTCGGAGGAATCGTGCAGCCCGGATTCCAGCAGGACGAGGGGGCTGCCGCTGCCCTTGCAGCTCAGATAGATCTTCCGGCCGCCGCCCACGTCGACCTGGCCGGAGAAGTCGCCGGTGGCCGGGGCGGAGGAGGGCCCGGGCGGTGAGCCGCGCAGCACCGAGGGGCTGCCGCACCCCGCAACGGCGGCCAGTACCGCCGCGGCCGCCATGACGGTCAGGAGCAGGATTCGGTGTCGCATCGGCTCTCCGGGTCCCTCGTCGGTGTCCCTCTCCGGTTTCTCCCCGTCGCCCTCGTCTCCCTCGATCATCCGGCACGAGGGGCCGCGCGCCCGGCATTGCCGGACGGGGAGTCGCGGCCCCTCGGTCGCCGGGTCGCTACGCGCCGGCGCCGGCGGCCACTTGGGCCATCTCCCGATCCACGGCGCCGAGTTCTTCCTTCCGGTCCATGAGCACCAACTGCTCCCGGTAGCGCTCCAGCGCCTTGATGAGCAGGAGGTCCCGGCTCGGCTCCATGGTGTACATGCGGCGCGCGACGGCGACGGCCTCGGCCCGCAGGGCCAGCGCGGTGTCGGGCAGATGTGCGAAGTCCTGGCGGCTGTACTCGTACAACGCCTCGGCGAGCAGCGGCAGATACGCCAGCGGACTCACCTGGACGAGCACGCGGTAGGCGGCGACCTCTTGCCGGGCCGGCAGGGTCTGTGATCCGAGGAGGGCGACACGAGCTCGGAGTACCGCGTCGTGATGGGCGTGCGCTGAGTAAGTCATGACGGCGATTCTGAAAGCCGCACAGGGGTCCGAACAAGGGCAATTCACTGTGCCCTTGGTCCTACGAAAACGGCCTCTGACCTGTCATGATTGATACGTCTTCACCCCTGTGACCCACGGAGCGGGACAGCAGCCGAAGAAGGACGGGCGGATGCGGGGCGCTAGGGTCTGTCGTCAAAGTGATCTTGGATTGTGGATCATGGTTCGTGATACGTCGCCATGAACTGTCCGATGCCGAGTGGGAACTCGTGCAGCCGTTGCTGCCCCGGCCCGTGTTGGGGCGGCCGCGGCTGGATGACCGGACGGTCCTCAACGGGATCGTGTGGAAGTTCCGCACCGGGGTGGCATGGCGGGACGTGCCCGGGAGATACGGCCCGTGGGCCAGTCTTCACACCCGTTTCCGCCGGTGGGCAGCGGACGGAACCTTCGAGCGCATGCTCCAGGCCGCGCAAGCGAACGCCGATTCGGCGGGCGGAATCGAGTGGCTGGTGTCCGTCGATTCCAGCATCGTCCGCGCCCACCAGCACGCGGCCGGAGCCCGAAGAAGGGGCTCCGAAACCCAGCCCTCGGCCGGTCCCGCGGTGGGCTGACCAGCAAGATTCACCTGGCCTGCGATGGATCGGGCCGACCGCTCGCCTTCATCCTGACCGGCGGGAACACCAACGACTGCACGCAGTTCACCGCCGTGATGGAGGCAATACGGGTGCCCCGAATCGGGCCGGGCCGGCCACGCGTGCGGCCCGACCACGTCATCGGCGACAAGGGTTACAGCTCGAAGGCGATCCGCACCTGGCTGCGTCGCCGGGGCATCACCCACACCATCCCGGAGCGGTCCGACCAGGTCCGTAACCGAGCACGGCGCGGCAGCCGAGGTGGCCGCCCACCGGCCTTCGACAAGCAGGTCTACAAACGCCGCAACGTGGTGGAACGGTGCTTCAACCGCCTGAAGCAGTGGCGTGGCATCGCCACCAGGTACGACAAGACCGCCCAGGCCTACCAAGCAGCCGTCACCCTCGCATCGCTCCTGATGTGGGCGTGACACTTTGACGACAACTCCTAGCAAGGTTCCCGTGGTGACGGCGCGTCCCGCACGAGAGCTATCCGAGGAACGACAGCCGCACCTGACGCTCCGGGTTGTCCTTGTTCGTGTCCACGAGGGTGACGGACTGCCAGGTTCCGAGCTCCAGCACTCCGTCGATCACGGGCAGCGTCGCGTGGGGCGGGACGATCGCGGGCAGTACGTGGTCCCGGCCGTGGCCGGGGGAACCGTGCCGGTGTCGCCAGCGGGCATCGGTCGGCAGCAGGGACGCCAGGGCCTGCAGGAGGTCCTCGTCACTGCCCGCTCCCGTCTCGATGACGGCGAGTCCGGCGGTCGCGTGCGGCGTGAAGATGTTGAGCAGTCCGCTCCGGCCCCGCGCCACCTCCCCGAGGAACGAGGTGCAGGCTTCGGTCAGGTCATGGACGGTCTCCCGGTCACCGGTCGTCACGTCGATGGTGCGTGAGGCAAAGATGTCGGCCATGACCGCATCCTTGCGCCCGGCCGCCCCACCGGCGCGCAACCTCGGCCGGTGTCGGCCGAACCGCCCGCCCGGCCGGCCGGCCGGCCGCCTACGATGATCACAGGGGGCTCGATCCGTCCCCGCTCGCGCTCCGGGGGGAATCGTGACCGAGGTGACCGACCGGCCCGTACGCCGTTCCCTGCTCGTCGAGGACGAGGAATGACGGAGGGGGACGTCAAGGCCCTGGCGCAGGAACTCGTCGCACTCGATGTGGCAGCCGGGGCGCGGTGGGCGGTGGGGCCGGCACTGGGGGCCGTACGTGCGGTCGGCCGCAGCCGGCCGGAGCCCCGGGACGGCGTCGCGGAGCGGGCCGCGCGTGCCGAGTTGTACCAGGTCGCCGCCTGGATCGCCTTCGACGCCGAACGGCACGGCGTCTCGCGGCGGCTCCACCTACGGGCCTTGGAGCTGGCGCGGAGCGACCCGGCGGAAGGACCGGACGCCGCCGTGGAGCCGCTGATCCTCGCGGTGCTGGCGATGCAGGAGGAACACCTGGGGCGGCCCGCGCAGTCCTTGCGGATCGCCTCGTCCGTGCTGGCCCGCAGGGCGCTTCCCGGCCGGGTCGCAGCGATCTTCCACGTACGGGCGGGGCGCGCGCTGGCCCGCATGGGGAACGGGCCGCTCGCCGGGCGGGCCCTGGGGACCGCCGCCGAGCTGCTGGCCGACCGGCCCACGGACCGGGACCCCGCCTGGGCCTGGTGGTTCGACCGGCACGAACTGGACGGTCACCACGGCCTGGCGCGGGCCGCGCTCGGGGACCTGGGGGCGGCGGCCGCCCTCCTCCACGACGCCGCGCACGCCGGCGGTGACGGCGGCGGCCCCGCCTACCGGGTGCTGTTCGCCGCGGAACTCGCCCTGGTGCAGGCCCGGGCGGGTGACTGGCGCGAGGTCGACGCGGCCATGGCCACCCTGATGGACGGGGTGTCCTCCGTCGGGTCCGTGCGCGCGCTGCGGGTCATGGGCCGGGCCGCCCGGCTCGTCGAGGACGGCCGTCGCGTCCCGCGCCGAACCCGTGACACGGCCCGCCACCTCGCCCTGGCCCTGCACGACACCGGTACCGGCGCCGGATGAGCGGGGCAGCGCAGGACACCCGGCGGACGTCGGCGGCGTGGTGGTCCCCTCAGGCCTCGGCCAGGCCGGTGACCTCCTGCACGTGGCGCAGGCTGGGCGGGGCGAGCACCTCGTTCAGCTGCTGGAAGATCTGCCGCGCGGCGACCGCGTTCCAGTCCGCGGGGAGCAGTTCGGCGGGCAGTCCGGGGTCGAGGTAGGGCAGGCGGCGCCACTGGGTGAGCATCGGGACGTAGTGGCGGAAGGCCTCGGCGCCGTCGATGGCGGGCCGCTCGGTCAGTCCCGCGGCGACGGGCCCGTAGGCCTCGGTGAATCCGGCGTACTGCTCCTCGATCGCCGGGAAGTCCCACCACGAGCTGACCGTCCCGGGCAGGTCGCTGAAGGCCGCGTATTCGGCGGCGAACAGGTGCACGTACTCGCTGAGCCCGAGCCGGACGAGCATGTCGCGGGCGTCGCCGAGGAGGCGGCCGGGCGCCAACCACACGCCCGGGGCGATGTTCCCGAAGCCCAGCCAGGTCAGCCGTGTGCGCAGCTGGTAGCGGTAGGAGCGCTCGGACTCCGGTACGGAGAAGACGGCCATGGCCCAGCCGTCGCTCAGCTCGGCCGGTTCCAGGCTGCCGAAGATGCGCCGGTCGCCCTCGTCGAAGACGGGCTGCGCGCCCGGGCTGAGTCGGTACCCGGTGGCGCCGCGGCGTTCCGGTTCGAGGACGCCCTTCTTCTTGAGCCGGGAGATCGCCGAGCGCGCCGCCGGACCGTCCACGTCCAGCTCGGCCATCAGGGTGACCAGGTCGGCGACGGAGATCCAGCCGCCGAGGCGTCGCAGGAACGCCCCGTAGACCGTGTTGATCAACGAGCTGGGCCTGAGGGGACTGTCCGCCATGATCACCTTCCGTCGTGTGCGGTGGTGATCCTATCGACCCGGGCGAACGCGACGTCGCCCAGGTCACGGCCCCGGCGGCGGGGTCAGGGTCCCGGTCAGGGGCGGGGTCAGAGGCGGGCGGCCCGCTTGAGCCGGCCCAGGTCCACGAACTTGAAGTCGGTGTCGGTGCGGGCCTGGCCGTCGGCTCCAGTGGTCCGGGGGGTGTTGTGGCCGTCCTGGACGACCAGTAGGCCGCCCGGGAACCGCTTGCCCAGCGGTGCGCTCGTGACGGCGGCGCCGTCGCACTCCTGCGAACCGTCCGGCGAGCCGGGCGTCGCACCGTCACCGATGCGGAAGCCGCGGACGTACGCGTTGCCGTGCTCTCGGTCGAAGACGGCGAAGGTGTCGTCGCCCTGGCTGGACGCGAGCAGGTAACCACCGTGGCCGGGGTGCTTCGGGTCGCGCCAGATGGTCAGACCCTCCACGTCGGCGGAGACGTGCCGGCCGCCGAAGCCCGGGTCCGCGCCCGCGTCGCACTCCTCCGTCCCGGGGTTCCAGGTGCCGGGCACGCCGAAGGTGCGGACCTTCTCGATGAGGCGGGCGGGCGAGCGCAGGTCGGCGTCGAGCTTCCAGATGCCGACGTCCTCCTGACCGGCGTAGAGGTCACCGGTGTCGGGATCGACGACCATGCCCTCGACCTGGGGCCGCTCCCCCGGTTCGCCGCACGGCGCCCAGCTCTTCCCGTTCGGCAGGGTGAAGGAGGCGGGCAGCGAGGTGGTGCGGACGGTGCGGTAGCCGACCTTGCCCTGGGCGTTCGGCAGCAGTTCGGCGAGAGCGAGGTCGGTGGCGTGGCGCCGGCTGGTGACCGCGTACGAGCGACCGTTGCGGCGGTCGGTGTAGGCGGCCAGGCCGTAGGCGGTCCGCTGGTCGTTGACCTCGTCCTGGCCGCTGGAGAAGACCTGCGGGGCGGCGGTCTCGTCGGTGACGTCGACCAGCGGGGCGGCGGGGCGCTTCGGGTCGATCCGGTAGACGCGCAACTGGTCGCGGCCGCGGTCGGAGACGACGGCCACGTCGTGGCGACCGTCCGGGAAGCGGAGTCCGGTGATCAGGTCGACGTTGTTGAAGCGCCCGGGCTTGTCGCCGTCCCTCGG
The DNA here is from genome assembly GCF_036178145.1 of Streptomyces sp. NBC_00273. Lineage (NCBI taxonomy): Bacteria > Bacillati > Actinomycetota > Actinomycetes > Kitasatosporales > Streptomycetaceae > Streptomyces > Streptomyces sp. NBC_00273. Next base: position 920,740 of record NZ_CP108067.1, read on the forward strand.
CGGCGCGGGCGCGGGCAGCGCCTGCACCTGGCGCCCGTCCAGGTCGTAGACGCGCAGGCCGCCCTCCTTGGCGGTGGCGATGACCAGACTGGCGTCGGGGTCCTTGGCGTTGCGCCAGATCGCCGGGTCGTCGGCGTTCGCGTTGCCGCCGGCCTCGTCGTCGAAGAGGGAGGGCGTCTCGACGGAGGCCGCCACCCGGGGCAGCGACGGTGCCGTGCCGCCGTGGGCCGCCTCGGCGTGCGCCGGTACGGCGATCACGCCCAGGGCCACTACGGCCGCTGCGGCCACGGCCGGGGTCCGCCTGCTCGGGATCACGCGCATCATGCCTCCTATTGGGGGGGTACGGGGGGCCGGCCGCCTGCTGGCCGGGGTGTCCGGCGGTCCGTGACGGGCCGCACCCACCGTGGGCCACGTCCGGGTGACGACCATGGAGCGGGCATGACGTGCGCATGACTGAATGGTGAAATCCGGCGGCCCCGGGGCTTTCCCGGGAGCTTCCTTAGCGGAACGTTAGATCTGCGTGGCGGACCTTGTCCGGGTACGACGGCCGCCGCATGCTCTGGACACTCCCCCAGCGCCGGGGGCGTTCTGCCGTCCCTCATCAGGGAACATTCCTCTGGAGCCGCCATGTCCCCGTCCGTCGTCATGCCCGCGTCGCCGCCCGGGGACGAGCGCAGGAAGCGCCGTCTCGCCCTGGTCGGCGGTTCGCTCGGCAATCTCGTCGAGTGGTACGACTGGTTCGTCTACGCCAGCTTCGCGATCTACTTCGCCGATTCCTTCTTCCCCGGCGACAACCCGACCACCCAGCTGATGAACACGGCCGGGATCTTCGCCGTCGGCTTCCTGATGCGTCCCGTCGGCGGGTGGATCCTGGGCCGTGCCGCCGACCGACACGGGCGCAAGAGCGCCCTCACCCTCACCGTCACCATGATGTCGGTGGCCGCCCTGCTGATCGCCGTCGCCCCGACCTACGGCCAGGCCGGGTACTTCGGCGCCCTGGTGCTCCTGCTCGCCCGGCTGCTCCAGGGGATGAGCATCGGCGGCGAGTACGCGGCCAGCGCCACCTACCTGACCGAGGCGTCGGCCCGGAACCGGCGCGGGCTGGGCTCGTCCTTCCAGTACGTGTCGATGACCTGCGGCCAGCTGCTCGGACTGGGCATTCTGATCACCCTCCAGCACACCCTGACCACCGCCCAGCTGCAGAGCTGGGGCTGGCGGCTCCCGTTCCTCCTCGGGGCGCTGTTCGCGGTGGTCGTCTTCTGGCTGCGGCGTCGGCTGCAGGAGACCGACGCGTTCAAGGAGGAGTCGTCGGCGTCGGCGGAGACGGGCGGGGACGCCCACGACGACAGCACGCGCGGCACGCTGAAGGCCCTGTGGCAGTACCGGCGGCAGGCGGGACTGGTCATGGCGCTCACCCTCGGCGGAACCGTGGCCTACTACACCTACACCACCTACCTCACCAAGTACCTGGTCGGCAGCGCGGGCATGGAGAAGACCACCGCCACGCTCGTCAGCTTCACCGCGCTGACCCTCTTCGCCGTGCTGCAGCCCTTCGCCGGCATGCTGTCCGACCGGATCGGCCGCCGGCCCCTGCTGATCACCTTCGCGGTGGGCTGCACCGTCGGCACGTACCCGATCATGACCGCGCTCGGATCGGCGTCCTCGTACTGGTCCGCGCTCGGGCTGTCCCTGCTGGCCCTGGTCATCATCACCGGCTACACGTCCATCAACGCGGCGGTCAAGGCCGAGCTGTTCCCGACCCGGGTGCGCGCGCTGGGCGTGGCGCTGCCGTACGCGATCGCCAACGCGCTGTTCGGCGGCACGGCGGAGTACGTGGCCCTGTGGTTCAAGAACAGCGGGCACGAGAAGATGTTCTTCTGGTACGTCTCCGGGTGCGCGCTGATCTCCCTCGTCACCTACGTGCTCATGCCGGACACCCGCAATGCCGCGCTGAGCCGCGCCGAGGCCGAGGCCGACGGCGACCCCGCGCTCGAGCGGCCGGCGGCCGCTCCCGCCGAGGCAGCACGCTGATCCGACCCGGTGAACCGGCGCGTCGGCTCCCGTAAGCTGCTGCGCCGGGTCACGGGGATCCGGTCACGGGGGCTCCGGTACGTCGGGGCGCCGGTACACGGGGCTCCGGTGCACGACGCTCCGGTCACAGGTCGCGAGGGACTGTCTATGCACGCGCTTCTCGTCGAGGACGACGACCGCATGGCCCAGGCCCTCGGCACGGCCCTCGCCCAGCGCGGACACACCGTCCGCCGGGTCGGGCGCGCCCTGGACGCCCTGCGGCACGTCCGCGAAGCCGAGTTCGTCCTGCTCGACCTGGGCCTTCCCGACCTCGACGGGCTGGAACTGCTGCGCCGGCTGCGGACCGTCTGCGACGCGCCGCTGATCGTGGTGACCGCGCGCTGCGAGGAGCGCGACATCGTCCAGGGGCTGCGGGCGGGTGCCGACGACTACGTGGTCAAGCCGTTCCGGATGGCCGAGCTGATGGCCCGCATCGACTCCGTACGGCGCCGGACGGATCCGCACCCGGGCCGGGACCCCGCCCCGACCGGGTCCCGGCCCGTGCGCACCGGCGACGTCGAGGTGGACCTCGCGGGTCGCACCGTCACGGTGGCGGGCGCCGCGGTGCGCCTCACCCGACGCGAGTTCGACGTCCTCGCCTTCCTGGCCGCCCGCCCGAACGAGGTGCATTCCCGCGAGGTGATCCTGGACCGGATCTGGGGTGACGCCTTCCTCGCGGCCTCCCGCTCCCTGGACGTCCATGTGGCGGGCATCCGCGCCAAGACCGGGCGCTCCGGCCTGGTGCGTACGGTCCGGGGGTTCGGCTACCAGCTCGGCTTCCCGGCCCCGACTCCGGCCCCGGCTCCCGTCCCGACTCCGGTCCCCGGCGCCGACCCCGCCCCCGACGTGCGGGGCGGCGAGCGGTGAGGCGCAGGCTGCTGGCGGTGCTGATGGTGCTCATGGGGGCGGCGGCGCTGCTGCTGTGCATCCCCCTGGCCGATGCCTACGCGCGCGGGCGCACCGAGCACCTGCTCCTGCAACGGCGTTCGGAGGCCGTACGGTTCGCCGACCTCGCCGACCGGATGCGTACCGCCGCCGACCGGGCGGAGCTCTCGGCCGAGATCGGCCGCTACGCCCAGCTGTACGGGGCCGGAGTGGTCGTGGTCGACTCCGCGGGGGCGACGGTGGCCCGGGCCGGGACCGGACCGGCGGCCGAGGCCGCCACGAACGCGGCCACCGACGCCGATTCCCCCGAGGGCGGCTCCTCCGAAGGGACGGAGGCCCGTCGCCGTGCCCTCACCGGCCGCTCGACCGACCGGCTGCCCACCCTTCGCCCCTGGGGACCGCGCACCGTCGTGCTGGCCGAGCCGGTGGGCCGGGACGAGCGGGTGAGCGGGGCGGTCCTGATGGCCGTGCCCACCGAGGTCGCCCGCCGGGACGTGACCGTGCGCTGGTCGCTCATCGCCGCCGGGGCGTTCGGCGCCTTCGCGGCAGCCGCACTGGTCGCGGCCGGGATCACGCGCTGGCTGATGCGCCCGGTACTGGACCTGGACCGGGCGGTCGGGCGGCTGACCGCCGGCAGCCTGCAGGCCCGGGCCGTGTCCGACACCGGTCCGCCGGAACTGCGCCGTCTGCGGCAGCACTTCAACACCATGGCGGAGGCGATGGCCGACTCCATCGGCCGGCAGCGCGACTTCGTCGCGGACGCCTCCCACCAGCTGCGCAATCCGCTGGCCACTCTGGTGCTGCAGCTGGAGAACGTCGAGCCGCACCTCGTACCCGGGCCGGGCCTGGCCGAGCACGGCCGTGCGCTGGACGAGGCGGAGCGCCTGGAGGAGCTGCTCGACGGTCTGCTGGCACTCGCCCGCGTGGAATCGGGCGCGGCGGAGCTGGGCGACGAGGACGTGTCGCGGGCGGTACGGGACCGGGTGACGGCCTGGACCCCGGTCTTCCGCGCCGCGGGGGTGGAGCTCGTGGCCACCGGCCTCGCCGAGGGCCTGCCGGCGCGCGGCCTGCCCGACGCGGCGGGCCGGATCCTCGACGCGCTCCTCGACAACGCCGTGAAGTTCGTCCCGCGCGGCGGCCACGTCGAGGTGTGCGCCGCGCACGCGGCCGACGGGAGCGCCGACGCCGTCGTACGGGTCGCGGACGACGGCCCGGGGGTGCCGCAGGAGCAACTGCCGCTGCTGCTGCGCCGTTTCGCGCGCTCCCCGGAGCACCAGAACGTCCCCGGCAGCGGCCTGGGGCTGGCCATCGCCGACGAGATCGCCCGGATCAGCGGCGGCCGGCTCGACGTCCGCGGCAACGAGCCGCACGGCCTGGTGGCCGAGCTCCGACTCCCGTCCCCTCCCCCCGAGTGAGGTCTCAGCCGTACACCGAGCGGTAGTGGGCGGCCGCGCCCGGGTGGAGCGGGACCTCGCCGGTGGAGATGGCGAAGCGGGGCTCCAGCCGGGCCCCCGCCGTCACCTCCCGCAGCAGGTCGCGCCACCGCGCGAACACCACCTCGAGCAGGTCACGTACCGCGCCCTGCGGTACGTCGGTCCGTGCCAGGAGGTAGTTGCCGACGCCGACGGTTCCCACCGGCTCCGTCAGCCCGTAGACGCCGGCCGGCAGCGTGACCGCCGTGTAGACGGGGCCGTGGCGTTCCCGCAGCGCACCGACGTGGGCGTCGAGCGGCAGGAACCGCAGCGGCAGCTCGCGCGCCAGGTCCGCCAGGGCCGGTGTGGGCACCCCTCCGGACCAGAACAGCGCGTCGACCGAGCCCTCGCGCAGGGCGCTCACGGAGGCGGCGAGGCCCAGCTGCCGCTCGTCCGCCACCGGCGCCGCGGGCACCGGTGCGGGCGCGGGTGCGCCGCTCAGCCCGGCCGCCCGCAGGACCCGTTCCGCGACGACCTGCACCCCGGAGCCTGCCGCGCCCGCCGCGACCGGGCGTCCGGCGAGGTCCCGCACCGAGCGCACCGGCCCGTCGGCCGGGACGATCAGGTGCGTGTAGTTCACGTAGACCCTGGCCAGGGCCGTCACGGCGGCCGGCCGGGGGAACGGCTCGCGCCCCAGCACCGCGTCCTCGGCCACGTCCGCCATGGCCAGGGCCAGCTCGACGGAGCCCTCGTCCAGCTTCCGCAGGTTGTTCACGCTGGCCGCGGTGCTCACCGGGACGATCTCTATCCGGCGGCCGCTCTCGGCAACGGCCTGCGCGAGGGCCTGCCCGAACGCGTTGTACGGTCCGCCCTCGGGACCCGTCGCGAGCCGCAGTCGCCGTACCGGTCCGGAATCCCCCGAGCAGCCGGCCGGCAATGCCGCCAGGACACCGAGGCCGAAACCCATCACCCGCCGCCGGGTCACTTCTGAGCTGGTCACGCCGGAAGCCTAGGCCCAGATGTCAAGCCACGGGATTCCGGGGCGTGACCTGTCCTTTCTCATCCTTTTCCCTGAAAGAGGCAATTACTCCGGATCGAACAGGATCGAACAGGAGAAACGCGTGCGCATCGCGATCATCATTGGAGCAGCCGCCATCGCGGCGGTCGCCAGCGTCATCTACATCCGACATCTCTCAAAAATCGACTGCCGAGACCGGTACATTCTCCCGACATTCCTCAACCACGGAATCGTTCCGTTCCGGATCGAAATCACCTACGGGTTCGTGTTGGGCGTGAGCCTGGTCGTGCTCAACAACGTGCTGCCGCTATGGGCGAGCCTCGCCGTCTTCTTGGCAGCGGTACTGCCCTCCACGGAACTGACACGCCGCCGCCACAATCGCCGTGTCGAAAGCCTCACCACATCGGCCGGCGATTCCGACGTCCCCTAGTGCTGCGGGCAGCCCTGATGGCACACGGCCGCGCGCAGCGCAAGGCGCCGACTCCACCCACCCCGACCGCGGCCCCACCGCGGCCCGACAAGACGCTCGACGATCTCGGCGGTGTCCACGTCCCCACGGGGCTTACGGAGCACGGCGGCGCGGTGACGGCGTTCTTCCGGCCCTGGACCGTGGAATTCGAGCGAGTGACCGCCCCGTACGGACCCGGCCGGCCGGGCAGCCCCCCGGTAGCGTCGCCGCCATGCGCTACCACCACGTCGACGTGTTCACCGACCGCCCCTACAGCGGCAACAGCCTCGCCGTGTTCCCCGAGGCCGATCCGCTGACCGGCGCCCAGATGCGGACCATCACCCAGGAACTGCGCCACTTCGAGTCCGTCTTCCTCATGCGCGACGGCTCGCCCGGGCGGCCGCGCTCGTGGCGGGCGCGGGTCTTCGACCTCGCGGGGGAGCTGGACTTCGCCGGGCACCCCCTCATCGGCGCCGCCGCCGTCCTGCACGCCCTCCACGGCGCGGCCGACCACGAGGCCTGGACCCTGCACCTGCCCGACCGTCCGGTGGAGGTCGCCACCGAACGCCGGGGCCCCGGCCGGTACGCGAGCCTCCTCGACCAGGGCGCGGCCGCCTTCCTCGGCCGCCCCGAACCCGAAGGCCTCGCCCCCCTGTTCGCCCTCGACGCCGGTGACCTGGACCCCGGCCTGCCCCCGGAGGTGGTCTCCACGGGGCTGCGCTACCTGGTGGTCCCCGTCCGCGGCGACGCGCTCGCCCGCGCCCGCGTCACGCAACCGCTCGACGCACCCCTGGCCCGCCTCGGCGCCGAGTTCGCCTACTTGCTGGACGCCGCGGCCATGGAGGGCAGGCACTGGAACAACGACGGGATCGTGGAAGACGTCGCCACCGGGAGCGGTGCGGGGTGCGTCGCCGCCTATCTGCGCAGCCACGGCCGGATCGGCGCCGGGGAGCCGAGCCTGCTGCATCAGGGCCGCTTCACCGGGCGCCCCGCCGCGATGACCGTCAGCGCCGACGGCCACGGCCGGGACATCCGCTCGGTACGCGTCGGCGGCGGTGTCGCCCTCGTCGGCGAGGGACGCCTGCGCGAGCTCCCGCAGCCCTGAGGCTCTCCGGCGGCGGACGGCTCCCCTCGCGACCGGGGGCCCGTGCACCTAGCCTGAGGGTGTTGCCCGGGGCCCTCGGACGGCAGGAGACCATGCCGTGAAGCCAACCCACCTCCGGCTGCGCCGGGCCTGCGCGGCCGCCGCCGCAACAGGAGCGCTCCTCGTCCCGGCCGCGGGCTCCGCAGCCGGGACGGACCTTCCCGGGCGGTCGGCTCCCGCTCCCGTGGCCGCCGCCGCTCCCACCCCGCCCCCGCCCCCTTCCCCGGACACCGGTACGGGCTTCACACCGCTCACACCGGCCGTCGCGGCGCAACTGGACGCGGCCGTGCGTCAGGTCATGCGCGAAGCGCAGGTGCCGGGCGTGACGGTCGGACTCTGGGCCCCCGGCAAGGGAAGCTACGTACGGTCCTTCGGCGTGGCGGACAAGGCGACCGGCGCGCCGATGGCTCCCGACCTCCACGTGCGCATCGGCAGTGAGACCAAGACGTTCACGGTCACCGCCCTCCTCCAACTGGTCGACCAGGGGAAGGTGGGCCTGGACGACCACATCGGCGCCTACGTCACGGGCGTTCCGAACGGTGACCGCATCACCCTGCGCGAGCTGGCGGGCATGCGCAGCGGACTCTTCAACTACAGCATGGACGGGGACTTCATCACGCAACTCCAGGCCCATCCGGAGAAGTACGTCCCGCCGCGGCAGTTGCTCGACTACTCCTTCAAGCACCCCGTGCAGTTCGAGCCGGGCGCGGAGTTCGAATACAGCAACACCAACCTGATCCTGCTCGGTCTGGTGGTGGAGAAGATCACCGGCCGGCCGCTCCACGAAGTGATCACCAAGGACGTCCTGGGACCGGCCGGACTCCGCAGCACCGTCTTCCCGACGAGCCCGGCCCTGCCGGTGCCCTACGCGCACGGCTACACCGACCAGACGGCTTCGGGCAAGGTCGAGGACTCGACCCGCTGGAACCCGTCTTGGGCCTGGGCCGCCGGAGAGATGGTCTCCGACCTCCAGGACCTGCGCAGCTGGGCCCGCACCCTCGCCACGGGCACGCTGCTGAAGCCCGCGACCCAGGCGGAGCGCCTGAAGACCACCCCGATGGACATTCCGGGTGCCGGCTACGGACTGGGCATCTTCGACGTCCAGGGCTGGATCGGCCACAACGGCTCCATCCCCGGATACGAGGTCCTGCCCGTCTACCTGCCGTCGGCGAGGGCGACGATGGTCATCGTCTTGAACACCGACAACCAGTACAAGGGCCAGGAGCCCAGCACGCTCTTCGGCGAGGCGGTCACCAGCATCGTCACCCCCGACCACGTGTATCCCGGCCACAAACCCGTCGCACCCAAGAGCGACCGGCCGACCGACCGACCGGAATAGCCCGCAGTTCCAACGGGCCTTGAGGGTCCATCAGCGTCGAGTCCCGGCCAGAATCGACCGGGAGGAATTCCGATCGGCCGACCGATTCCATACGGGTGACCGTTCCGGAAACACCCGGTGAAACGCGGTCAACAAGCCGCCGCCAGGGCCGGATCGGCCGCGCTCAGAAGGTGCCCGGGTCAACTGTGTTGTCCGACAGATGAGTTACTACCCAGAAGACATGGAACGTCGCTCAGAGTTCGGGTAGCTTTCCTTCACGTCGCCGCCACACCCGGGGCACAGGGCCCCATGGGACTAGCGGCGCAAAGGACCCGACCCCTGTTGACGACAGCAACCGAAGTCTTCACAGTCCGGCCGTACACCCCGCATTGCCAGGTGATCAGCACCGAAGGCGATCATGCCGTCATCGGTATTTCCCCGGGGAACAGTTACTTTTCGGCCCAACGTGTCAATGACCTTGCCCACTGGGGCCTGCGCAACTTCGAGCAGGTCGACCTCATCTACACCGACATGCACGTGGCCGAGATGTACGAGGCTCTCGGCTACGGCGAGGACGAAGCGCGCCGGAAGGCGGTGAAGAACCTGCGCGGCGTCCGCGCCAAGGTGAACAACGCCGCCGCAGAGGCCGACCCCACCGGCACCCGCCTCCGCGCCCGTCCGATGTCGTCCCTCACCGACATCCCGGCCTACCGGGCGCTCCACAGTCACCTGACCACCCTGCTGGACACCGACCCGGAGTTCCGCAAGACCAGCAACTCGCTGGTCGACGCGTTCCTCTCGTCCAAGGTCCTGAACGGGAAGGCCGCCACCACACGGCAGCGCGACGTGTGCTTGGAGTACGTCTGCGCCGAGATGCCGCTCTTCCTCGACACGCCGGCCATTCTGGGCGTGCCGTCCTCCCTCAATTGCTACCACCAGCTCCTGCCCATGGCGGAACTGCTCTACTCACGCGGCTCGGGCCTGCGCGCCTCGCGCAACCAGGGTCACGCCATCATCACCCCCGCCGAAGGAGCTCCCGATGTCCGCTGACACCCTGCTCGACTTCCCCTTCTCCGCGCGCGGCGACCAGCTCCCGCCCGAGGTCGAGGAGCTGCGCGCCGAACCGGTGAAGCGGGTGCGCACGATAGCCGGGGACGAGGCCTGGCTCGTCTCCTCCTATCCGCTGGCCAAGCAGGTCCTCGAGGATCCCCGGTTCAGCCTGAAGGACACCTCGGCCCCGGGCGCGCCCCGCCAGTACGCGCTGACGATCCCGCCCGAGGTCGTCAACAACATGGGCAACATCACCGGCGCGGGACTGCGCAAGGCCGTCCTCAAGGCGATCAACCCGAAGACGGACGGGCTCACCGACTGGATGCGCGCCCAGGCCACCAGCCTGGTCGACGGTCTCCTGAGCCACGGGGCGCCGGTCGACCTGCGCGGCCAGTTCACCAACCCGTACGCCGAGAACCTGCACTGCCGCATCCTCGGCATTCCCGAGTCCGACGCTCCGCGCCTCGCGGCCAGCCTCGACATCGCGTTCATGAACTCGGCCTGCCCGGTCACCGGCGCCAAGCTCAACTGGGACCGCGACATCGCCTACATGGTGGAGCGCCTCGACGACCCCACCACCACCGGCCTGATCGCCGAGCTCGCCGCCCTGCGCAACGACCCCGACTACGACCACCTGACGGACGAGATGCTCGCCACCGTCGGCGTCACGCTGTTCGGCGCGGGGGTCATCTCCACCATGGGCTTCCTGACCATGGCGATCTTCTCCCTCCTCCAGAACCCCGAGATGTGGGAGCGGCTGCGCAAGGAGCCGGAGAAGATCCCGGCCGCCGTGGACGAACTCCTGCGCATCAACCTGTCGATCGCCGACGGCCTGCCCCGGCTCGCGCTGGAGGACCTCACCCTCGGCGACGTCGAGGTGAAGAAGGGCGAGCTGATGCTCGTCCTGGTCGAGGCCGCCAACACCGACCCGGACGTGTACCCCGACCCGCACGTCGCGGACATCGACCGGCCGAACGCCGGCACGCACCTCTCCTTCGGCGGCGGACAGCACTACTGCCCGGCCACCGCACTCGGCAAGCGGCACACCGAGATCGCCGTCGAAGTGCTCCTGGAGAAGATGCCCAACCTGGCCCTCGCCGTGCCGGTCGACCAGCTCGTGTGGCGCACCCGCTTCATGAAGCGCATCCCGGAGCGCCTGCCCGTGCTCTGGTGACCGCGTGGGCGCGCGGGACGACGCGCCTGCCCGATGATGGCCCCGGCCGGGGGGAATCCGGCCGGGGCCGTCGCCCTGCCCGCCCGGCCCGAACCGCCCCGCCCCGCGCCGCGCCCGGCCCCCGTAACGGCCACTGCACCTAGGCCAGGAACGCCGCGGTGGTCGCCACGAACCGGTCGGCGTCGTCGAGCCAGGGGTAGTGGCCCGCGCCCCGCTGTACGACGAGGGTGGCGCCCGGGATCAGCCCGGCGAACTCGGCCACCGACCGAGGGGGGCTGTTCAGGTCGAACTCCCCCGCGAGCAGCAGCACGGGGCCCCTCCAGGTGGTGAGCGCTGCGCGCGTGGCCCGCGGGTCGAAGGCGCCGTCGGCCGCGAAGAGGGTGACGGCCTCCGTGTTGTCCGGGCGGGCTGCCGCCTGGTGCTGCCGGGCCGCGGCGTCCCACCGGCCGTGGAGGAAGGGGCTGATGGCGTCCCAGTCGCTGCCGGTGCCCCCGGTGATCGCTTCCAGCGCCGCGAACGCGCCGGGGAACCACGGCTCGTCCTTCCGCAGCTGCGCGAGCTCCCGCCGGTCCTCCCCGGTGATGACCACGCCGACGGCCCGGGTGCCGGGGGTGATCAGGGCGAGCCTGCGGACCCGGTCGGGGTACCGGGCCGCGTACTGCGTGGCGAGGTTCGCCCCGGCCGAGTGGGCGAGCAGGTCGATCCGGGCGCGTCCGAGGTGCTCGCGCAGGGCCTCGAGGTCATCGACGAGGCGGTCGCAGCGGTAGGTGGAGGTGTCCTCGGGGACGTCGGACCGGCCGGTGCCGCGCAGGTCCAGGACGATCAGCCGGCGGTGCGCGGACAGGCCCCCGAGGTCGCCGAGGTAGGCGGAGTCCGCGGGGCCTCCCGGGACGCAGACGACCGGGTCGCCGCTCCCGTGGATGCGGTAGGCGAGCCGGGTTCCGTCAGGTGCGGTGAAGGTGGGCATGCCGCGGATCCTGTCAGCCATAACTCGGTTATACAACTTGGTTATGGCGGATGGCGGGCTCCGGTGTATAACCGAGTCGTGGCAGACCGAGAGAGTGTGGAGCGTGCGCAGTTGACACCCGAAGCGCTGACCGAGGAACAGGCCGCGCGGATGCTCGCCGGCATGAACGAGGTCATTCGAGCGGGTGAGGAGATGCGGAAGCTGCGCGCCGAGATGATCAAGCTGTTCGCCGGCTTCGGCTGGACCCAGGACACGATCGCCCGGATCGCCGACATGAGTCAGCCCGCCGTGTCCAAGCAGGTGGCGAAGCACGCGCTCGACGACCAAGCGCCCCCGATGGGGCTCGCCCTCGACCAGTACGACACCCCGTGGCTCGAAGGGCGCCTGTGGGGACTCGCGGAGGCGGTCGCCGAGACCCTCGACGCCGCGGGCTGCACCCGCTGCGTCGACGCCCTCGCCCGGGGCCGCAAGCGCTTCACGCCCCGGACCGTCGACGAGCTGCGGCGCCTCCTCGAAGCGGACCTGACGCTCCGTCGCACGGAGTTGCCGACGGCCTTCCGGGCCGCGTACGACGAGATCAGCCGCGCTCTCGACGTGCCGCCGAAGGCGACGACCGGCACGCCGGTCACGGTTTCGGCCCCGGTACGCCGCACCCTCGCCCACCGGGTGCAGCGCGACCGGCTCCAGGACGAGCGGCTCCCGGGCGGGCGGCTCCCGGGCGGCGGGCACTGATCCCTCCGCCCGCCACACTCGGACGAACGCGCGGCCGACCGTCCCGTACCGGACAGATGTGCCGATCGGCCCGCGCGGGCCCGACTCCCGCTGCTGAAGTGTGTGTCGTCAGCACTCCGATCCGGAGAAGGGGAAGATCCTCATGCGCATGCGAGTCCGCGGCACCCTCGCCACCACCTTCGTCGGCACCACTGCGGCCCTCGTCGCCCTGCTCGTTCCCGGCACCGCGCACGCCGCCCCGGCGAAGCTCAGCCATGCGTCGGCGGTGAGCCAGTTGAACGCCACGGGCGGCATCGGCCTGTCCTCCAGCGGCGGTTGCAGCAACCGGAACAACAGCACCTGTACCTCGCTGGAGCAGGTCAACGCCGCCACCATCAGCGACGTCATCACCCTGCGCAACGCGAGCCACTGCGCCCTCACCATCACCGGCGGCACCGAGGTGGGACACGCCTCGGGCACCTACAGCCACTGGAACGGCTACAAGATCGATTTCAGTCCGACCAGCTGTGTCAGCACCTACGTCACCGGCAGCTTCACCCGGATCGCCGACCGCGGCGACGGGGCCGCCCGCTACCGGTCCGCCGCGGGCAACGTCTACGCCCGGGAGGGCAACCACTGGGACGTCACCTTCTGCGGCGGCAGCGCGGCCTGCACCTCCGCGGCCAGCTCCTGAGCGCACCCGACCGCCGGACGGCCCGCCCGGGCCCGGCGCAGGCCGGGCCCGGGCGGGCCTCACCGTCGGTGCTCTCCGAGCACCTCCCGGATCACGTGCCGGGCGTTGGCCGCCATCGCCGGGTTCGTCGTGCGGTAGTAGGGCAGCGCGATCAGCGCCTGCGAGAGCGTCCTCGCCCGGCCGCGGCGCCAGGTCACGTCGTCCACGCCGAGCCCTTCGCGGAAGACCGTCCTCGCAGCGGGCGGCAGCAGGTTCCATGCCGGAAACAGATCGCAGGCAGGATCTCCCGCCCCCGCGCACCCGAAGTCGATGACCGAGGTCAGCCTGCCCCCGTCCACCAGCAGGTTGCCCGGCATCAGGTCGGCGTGCAGCCATACCTCCGGGCCGGTCCACTCCGGGGCCCGCAGCGCGTCTTCCCATACGGCGGCCACGGCATCGCAGTCGACGCCCTCCCCGGGGATCCCCCGCAGTTGCTCGATCGCCGCCCGGGTCGACGCATCGAGGGAGGCGAGCGGCCCCCCGCGGTAGGCCTTCGGTGCCCCGGGCAAGGCGATGCTCCGCATGGCCGCCACGAAGGACGCCAGGTCACGGGCCAGCGCCACGGGCTCGTGCACCGCCCCGGCCTCGGGATTCTCCCCCGCCAGCCACCGGTACACCGACCACGACCACGGGTAGCCCTCCGCGGGCTCCCCGGCCCCGAGGACTTCGGGGACGGCCGTCGGCAGCCGGGGCGCGAGGCGGGGCAGCCATTCGCGTTCCATCGCCACGTCCTCGGCCCCGCCCGCCAACATCGGCAGCCGTACGACCATGCCGTCGCCCAACCGGTACATCCCGTTGACCGTGCCGCCCGACGGCAGCCGCTCCACGGTCAGCCCGGCCCACCGGGGGAACTGCCCGGCGATCAGACGGCGTACGAGGTCCTCGTCAACGGGGTGTGCGCCGGGATGCATCGGTGCGGTGCTCATGGACCACCATCCGATCGCCGACCGCCCACGGCGTCAAACCCTTTTCCCACCGCACCGCCACCGCCACCCGCACCCGCGCGCGCCGCACCGTTGCCCGACCGGGGTCGTGATCGTTTGCGTGGCTGACGGGACATTCGGGGCAGTCATGACGGACGGGGCGAGTGGTCGGGTTGCGAGTTGCGCGAAGGACCGTACTGCAGGCGGCGTCCGCGGGCGCCCTGACCGCGCTGCTCGGCCGCGCGTCCGTGGCGGCGGCCGTCCCGGGCGGCGCCGCCGGGGACCGGGTCAGGCTGCGCTTCACCCGGGCGACCAACGGAGCGGCCACCGCCTCCGCCACCGGGGAGCGGGTCGTCGCCGAGGTTCAGGGCGTTCTCTGGTCGCTGCCCCCGGACGGTTCGCCCGCGACCCCGCTGACCCCGCCCGATCTGGAACCCGGCCGCCCGGTGTTCTCCCCCGACGGTCGCCAGGTGGCGATGAGCGCCTACCGGGGCGGCACCTTCCACATCTGGCTGATGAACGCGGACGGCTCCGGCCTGCGCCCGCTCACCGACGGCCCGTTCGACCACCGCGCGCCCGCCTGGTCGCCCGACGGCCGCTCCCTCGCCTTCTGTTCCGAGCGCGGCGGCGATCCGGTGGCCGGGAGCCCGTACCGGATCTGGACCGTCACCGTGACCGGCGGCCGCCCGCGCCGGCTGACAGGCCTGCCCGGGCAGGAGGGCCCCGGCCAGGACGGGGAGTGGGAGGACTTCGACCCGGTCTGGTCGCCGGACGGCTCGCGCGTGCTGTTCGTACGCGGCACGCCCACCGGGGAAACCCTGACCGCCCGGACCATCGCCTCCGTGGCCACGGAACCCGGTTTCGGGGGTCCGGTCCGGGTCGAGCACACCGTCACCGACGGCAGGCTGCTGGCTCCGGCGCTCTCCCCGGCCGGACGCACCGCCTGGCTGTCCGCGGCTCCCGGCCCCCGCAAGGCCGAGACCTTCTCCCTCTTCGCCGACGGCCGTCCGGTCCCCCTCGACGATGATCTCGCGCCCGCTCCCCCGCGCTGGATCGGTGACGACCAGCTGCTGATCACCCTCGACGGGCGGTTCCGGGTGGTCCGCCCCCACCGGGACGCAGGCGCCGACGGCCGCGAGATCCCCCTCGACGCCACCCTCGAAGTGTCCCGGCCCCGCTACCGGGTCAAGGAGTACGTCCTGGAGGCCGAACGGAGCCTTCCCGTCCGGGGCATCCACCTGCCGGCCCTCTCCCCCGACGGCCGCAGCGTCGCCTTCGCCGCACTGAACGCGCTGTGGGTCGCGCCCGTCTCCGGCGGCGCGCCCCGCAAGATCGTCCAGGCCCCCGTCACGGCGTACGTCCAGGGACCGGTATGGAGCCCGGACGGCCGCGCGCTGGTCTACACCGACGACCGCGACGGCCTGAACACCGTGCGCCGCAGGGAACTCGACAGCGGCCGGGAGAGCGTCCTGGCCGCGGGCGGCCGCGTCTACGGGGTGCTGTCGCCGGACGGCACGAGGCTAGCCGCCCTCGACCTCGCCGGGCGGCTCCTCGTCCGCGACCTCGCGAGCGGGATCGAGACCCCCCTGGTCGCGGCCCTCGGCGGCGGCGGTCTGCCCGGCCCGCCCAGCTGGTCGCCCGACGGCCGCCACCTCGCCCTCTGCGACCGCAACCGGCTCAGCCGGCGCTTCCGCGAGGGCTACAACCTCGTCCGGATCGTCGACACCGCCACCGGGGCCGACCGCCTGCACGCGCTCGCCCCGCACGCCTCGCTCGCGGACCGCTACGCCTCCGGCCCGGTCTGGTCCCCCGACGGCCGCTTCCTGGCCTGCGTCGGCGAGTCGGCCCTGTGGCTGCTGCCCGTCGGCCCCGACGGCGCGCCGACCGGACCGGCCCGGCGCCTGACCGACGAGCCCGCCGACCACCCTTCGTGGTCCGCCGATTCCCGCACCCTGCTCTACCAGTCCTGTGCCCGGCTCCGTCTGCTCGCCCTCGACGCTGCCGGCGCACCGGCCGGAGCGCCGCGGACCGTACCCGTCTCCCTGAACTACCGGCGCCCCGCACCCGTCGACACCGTCGTGCACGCAGGACTGCTGTGGGACGCCACCGGCTCCCCGCCGCGCGCCGACGTCGACGTCCTGCTCCGCGGCGGCCGGATCACCGCCGTCGAGCCGCACCGACCGGGCCGCCGCGCCACCCGCACCGTGGACTGCTCCCACGGCACGGTCCTGCCCGGCCTGTGGGACGCGCACGTCCATCCGTACCCCTACACCTACGGGGCGCGCCAGGGTGCGCTGCACCTCGCGTACGGGGTCACGACCGTCGTGTCGCTCGGCGGCTCCGCCTACGAACAGGCCCGGCTGCGCGAGGACATCCGGGCCGGGCTGCTCGCCGCACCCCGTCTACTGGCGGGCGGGGAGCTCCTCGACGGCTCGCGGGTCGCCTACAGCATGGGGCGCGCCCATCGCACGCGCGCCGGGTTCGCCCGCTCGCTGGCCCGGGGCGCCGCGCTGGACTGGGACTTCGTCAAGACGTACGTACGGGCGCCGTACGCGTACATGGCCGAGGCGGCCCGCTTCGCGCACGAACGGCTCGGCGTCCTGGCCGGCTCCCACCTGTGCGCCCCCGGTATCGGGTCCGGCCAGGACCTGACCACGCACCTGGTGGCGACCGAGCGGGCCGAGTACGGGCACGGGTCCACCCCGCGGGGGCACACGTACCAGGACACCCTGGAGGTCTACACGCGCGGCGGTTTCGACCTGATCGCCACCCCTTTCACGGCCCTCCCGCTGATCGGCGCCGATCCGGCGCTCGCCGACGATCCGCGGGTGGCGTCCCTGATGCCGCCGTGGGACGTGGCGGCCGTCCGGGCCGCGGCCGCCGGGCCGCCGAGTGCGGAGCAGAGCGCGGCGCTGGAGCGGGAGGTCGGCGTCTACCGCCGTGTCGTCGAAGGCGGCGGGCGCCTCGCGCTGGGCACCGACGCCCCGCTCACCCCGGTGGGCCTCCACCTCCACCTCGCCCTGCGGGCCCTGCACCGGTACGGCCTGACGCCTGCGGAGGCCCTGACGACGGTGACCTCGGCCCCGGCCCGGATGTTCGGCGTCGCGGACCGGCTCGGCACGGTCGAGCCCGGCCGGATCGCCGACCTCACCCTGGTCGACGGCGATCCGTTCACCGACTTCGACGACCTGGTCCGCGTACGGGCGACCGTCCGCGGCGGGAACCTGCGTGAACGCCCGTCCCTGGAACGTGCCTTCGCGCCCTCCGCCGAACCCTCGGCCTCCGACCCGGACCCGGACCCGGCCGACTGGCGCGCGGTACTGGACCAGATGCTGCGCGACGGCTGCTGCACGCCGCACGTCTAGGCGTTTCGAGCAGGCCCGTTGTCAGAGCTCGCTGGCAGCATCGACCCCATGAACGTCACCTTCACCACCCCACGGCGGCCGGTCGAGGTCACCGCGCTCTTTCCTCAACTGGCCCCGCTGGCACGCCCGGCCGTCCGGTTGCACCCCCGCGCCGGTTCTCCGTCGGTGCACGACAGCTCGGTCGGCGGGCCGCTGCTGTGGCCCGCCGACGAGCCGTGGCCGTACTGTCACGAGTCGCACGACCAGGTGGACCAGCTGTACGAGGCGTACGGGGTGAAAGTCAGTTCGGACATCGAGTGGCACCCGGGTCCGAACCCCATGGTGCCCGTGGCCCAGCTGTACGTGCGCGACATACCCCTGCTGCGGCCCCCGGGGCGGGCCGACCTGCTCCAGGTGCTGTGGTGTCCCTTCGAGCACGAGCCGGACCTCAAGCCTCCAACGGCACTGTTCTGGCGGTCTTCCGCCGAGGTCACCGACGTCCTCGCCGCGCCGCCCGGGCCGTTCGCGGTGGAGTACGGAGAATACGTGCCGCGGCCGTGCGTGCTCGCGCCCGAGCAGATCACCGAGTACCCCAACTTCCTGGAACTGAGCGCGGAGTTGCGCGAGCAGCTCCAGGACTGGAGCCGGTGGCAGGCGGCCGGATCCGGAGTGGACAGCTCCTACGCTCCCTACCCGAAGTCGTTCTACGACAGCCACCTGTCCCTCGCCCCCGGCTGGAAGGTCGGTGGCTGGGCCCCGTGGGGCCTCACCGATCCCGTCGCCCGGTTCTGCTCCGCCTGTGACGCCGGCATGGTCCCGCTGCTGACCATCTGCTCGGGCGAATGGGACGGCGGCACCCACAATTGGATCCCGTACGAGGACCAGTCCGTCGCCCAGCAGGGCGGCGACATCGAGTCGAACCCGCCCGAGGTGCAGGTCTCCAAGGGTGACCACCTGCAGCTCTACGTCTGCCCGGAGTCCCCGGAGCACCCGCACACCAGCCTCATCCAATGAGCCGTTGCTGAGGCCCGGCCTGCCCTGTCAGCGGTCGCGCCTACAGTCGCCGCATGACGGTGAACGACCGGACGGCAACGGCAGGGCCCGGCCGCGCCGCCCTCGACCATCTCCTGCGGCTGATCTCGGAATCCGCGTGGGGCGACGACCTGGTCCTGCGCGGCAGCATGGTCATGCCCGCGTGGATCGGTGGCCGGGCCCGGCCACCGGGTGACCTCGACTTCGTCGTGCCGCCGCCGTCGCCGGTCCCCATCGATCGGCGGGACCCCCACCCGTACGTCCCGGCGTACGACACCGTGCAGCAGTGGCCGGAGGCCGCCGACGGTGCGGCCCGCTACGAGATATGGGCGGACGGGGAGGAGGAGTTCGAGACGCGGGGGCTGCGCGCGAACGTGCCGCCGGAGGGCCTGGTCTGGCAACCGGAGCCGGAGCCGGCGGACTTCCCGCCGTACGAGGACCTGCTGGACCGGGTCCGTGCCCGCCCACTGGCCGCCGCGGGCGTCCTGCTGGACGCGGACGGGGCGCGCCGGGACGGTACGTGGGCCTACGCGTACACGAACGGCGAGGTCGGGCCCGCCGGGATCAGGATCCTGATCCCGTGGCGGGCGGACTCCGGCGCGGTGGGGGTGGCGCAATTGGACTTCTCCCGCGACGAGCGGCTGCCCGAGGCACCCGTCTGGACGGCCGTGCCGCGCAGCGACGGCGGGGTCACGGTGGCCCGGACGGCGAGCCGCGAACTGTCGCTGGCCTGGAAGCTGCGGTGGCTGGTGGCGGACGCCACGGCCGGGGACGGTCCGCAGTGCAAGGACCTGTACGACGCCGTGCTGCTGGCGGAGGCCTGCCGGGAGCGGTCCCTCCCGGAGCCCCCGTGCCTGGCCGGCGTGCGGCCGGACGAGCGGGCGTGGCAGCGCTTCTGCGCGGCCCACCCCGGGGTGCGGGGCTCTGCCGCCGACTGGCTCGCCCGACTCCGCACCGCGCTGGCCCCGGCCCCGGCCCCGGCCCCGGCTGGCCTATAGGGGCCGGTCGGGGCCGATCCGGTCAGGCGTCGGCGTCGGCGGTCCGCCAGCGGCGCAACCCGATGGAGGAGAGTTCGATCAGCTCGCCCCGGGCGTGGTCGTGGTGCGTGGGGCGGAATCCGGCGAGGGCCCCGAGGCGGGCTCCCGTCGTGGGGTTCCAGATCTCGAGCCCGGACTCGGAGGAGGAGAACAGCAGCCCGTCCGCGGCGAAGGAGCGGCCCTCGGGCCCGCCGAAGGCCGCGATCTCGGCGGGCTCCCCTGTTCCAGCGGGTCCGCCCGCGCCTCGGCGACCGAGGTCGAAGACGCGTGCCCCGGGCGCCAGTTCCACGTCGTCGTAGCCCAAGCCTTCCAGGACCGGGCGGTCCTCGTCGAGCCAGACGATGGAGCGGTCCCAGTAGTACGCACAGGCCGGCGGTCCGGCCCAGCCGATTTCCCCGGACCAGGCGCGCTCGCCGTCGGTGAGCCACTGGTCCAGGTTCCAGGCGACGGGCCGGCCGAGGGGGTGCCGCACCCAGGCGTCCGACGCGATCCTGGTGCCTGCCGGGCCGGGGTGCAGGGCTCCGTGGAAGTGGCCCGACCAGACCGAGGAGTCGTCCTCCGCCCCGGGCACGCGGGCGACCTGGGCGCCCGTCACGGCCCCGGGCGTGGGCGAGCATGGCCAGCGTCGACGGACCGGCCGCCCCGGCCGCCGGCATGCGGTAGCGGCGGGCGACGGCGAGACCGAGGCGGGCGCGGCGCTCGACGGCCTCCGCGTCGTTGCAGGTCGCCGCGATCATCGCGGTCACCTACGGCCGCGAGGAGGAGGACGTCCAGCGGACCGAGAACTCCCGCACGCACCGTGATCGGCCCGATGTACCAACGGCCCTGCGTTCGAACACGCCTTGCGGCCGACGGCCCGCGGTGGGCCGGGGCCGAGGCGGCGGGCCGTGATCAGGGCCGGTCGCACCAGGCGAAGGCCGCGATCCGCCAGCCGTCCGGCGTACGGACGAACTGGATGGTCTTGGTGCCCGCCCCCTCGAACGGCTTGCCGTCCAGGAGCCCGGACTTGCGGTACTCGCCGAAGCGCGACGCGATGTCGCCGGCGATCTCGGTCCGTTCGGAGGTCTCCCACTCGGAGAACTCGGCCAGGCGTCCGCCGGCGGCCAGCAACACGCGGCGCGGCTCGATGAATTCGTCCACGGTCCAGACCGTGAACTGCGGGCCGGTCATGGTGATCACTCCGCCCGGCAGGACCAGTCGACGGATCCGGTCCAGATCGGCGGCCTTGCCGCCCCGGTTGTCGAAGGCGCCGAAGAACTCCGCGGTCACCACGTCTATTTCGGCCTTGGACGACATGGCGCGACATTAACACCGGGGAGCATCGTGCGCGGCGGACGGGCCGCATCGGGACCGCTGCGGCCGTCCGATCAGGCCGCGAGCGCTGTCGTGATCACCAGCGGCGGTCGCGCCCGCTCCGCCGACCACGCACGGCCGGCCGCGAAGTCGGCGTCGGCCACGGTCAGTGCCTCGTCGACGGTGGGCCGGTGCTGGACGACGTCCCGGAATCCCGCGCGCTCCAACAGGGGCGGGAGGATTGCGACGGGCCACGCGTGGTTGCGTACGTCCTGCCAGGTTCCGTCCGTGCGCCGCAGCCGTACCGTCAGCTCGTCGCCCGGCCCGTACGCCCCGCCCGGGTCGCCGATGCGCAGCGAGGCGTACTCCGTGCCGCTGCACGCGGGATCGGTGGCCAGCAGTACGAACGGGGCGCCCGGGCGCAGGAGCCGGCGGATCTCGGTGAAGACGCCGAGCACGGCCTCTTCGGTCGGCAGCGAGGCCAGTACGTGGTTGCACATCACCGCGTCCGCGCAGCCGTCCGGCAGGTCGCTCACGCGTCCGGCCTCGACCAGGTGGTACTCGGCCACTGCGGTCGCCGAGCCGCGGGCCAGCGCCAGCATCTGCGGGGAGGTGTCCACCCCCAGCACCCTCGCCCCCAGCTGCCGGGCCGCCGCGTCGGCCACCTTGCCCGGCCCGCACCCGTAGTCCACCAAGACCTCGCCCGCGCCGATCCGGCGGGCCAGGGCCCGGAAGACGAACGGATACCCGAGCAGCCAGTCCGTGGCCGCCTCCACGGCCGCGAATGCCCGCGCCCCTTCACGTCCGGACCAGTCGGTACCGTCTTCGGCGCCGCAGGGCCCGGGTCCTTCCGGCCTGTCGTTCACCATCCCACTATCGACCCACGGCGGACGCACGGCAGTGGAACGACACGGGGCCCGGGGTGTCCGCCCGCGGGTGCAGGACGCCCCGCTAGAGGTCGATCCAGTAGCGCCGCTTGGGGCCGATCAGGGTGTCGCGGACGTCCTCCAGTACCCCGCCGTTGCCCTCGATCGTGCGGACCGACGCCTCGTTGTCCGGGTCGCAGGTCAGCAGGACCCGGTCCATCCCCAGGACGCGCGCCTCGTGCAGGACGGCCGCGAGGGCCCAGGTGGCCAGCCCCCGACGACGCGCCGAGGGCCTGACGCTGTAGCCGATGTGGCCGCCCGCGTCGAGGAGGAAACCGTTCAGGTAGTGCCGCAGGTCGATCGCGCCCAGGTACGTGTCGCCCTCGGCGATCCACCAGTACGTCGCGTGGACCCGGCCGTGGTCGACCGGCAGGGTGCGGTCCGACTGCCGGCGCAGTCGCTCCGCCCAGGCCGCGAAGCCCTCCGGGGTGTCCACGTCGTCGTCGGAGCCGAGCCCGGCGCCGTCCAGATGGGCGTCCGGTCCCCATTCCCGCTGCGCGGCGAGCCAGGAAGCGTGCAGGTGGGAGGTGGGGGCTATGAGCTCGGGCATACCTCGGACGATAACAGTCGACCGGGCCGGGCTCGTGCAGCAAGATCCGTCGGGGACGGCCCGTGCGGAACGAGGGACGGTCTAGGCGGAACCCGTCGGCAGGGGCCGTGCACGGGCGATGACCAGGGCGACGTCGTCGTGGTCGTCCGTGCGGCGCAGGGAGTCCAGGAGGCGGTCGCAGGTCTCCTCCAGCGGGCGTCCGGTGTCGGCGAGCAGGGTCAGCAGGAGGTCGAGGCGTTCGTCGATGGGCTGGTCGCGGGTTTCGACCAGGCCGTCGGTGTAGAGGACGAGCTGGTCGCCGGGGTCCATGGCGATGGTGGTGGACTGGAACGGGATGCCGCCCACGCCGAGCGGTGCGCCGGTGGGCAGGTCGAGCAGTCGGGGCTGCCGGCCGGAGCGGATGAGGACGGGGGGCAGGTGTCCGGCGAGGGCGACCCGGCACTGGGCCTCGTGGGGGTCGTAGACGACGTAGACGCACGTGGCGATGGTCTCCTCCAGTGCGGCGGTGGTGTGGTCCAGCTGGTGGAGCACCTGGGGCGGGTCGAGGGCGAGTTCGGCGAGGGTGCGGGTCGCCGTGCGCAGTTGTCCCATGCTGGCCGCGGCGTTGATGCCGCTGCCCATGACGTCTCCGACCACGAGGACGGTGGTGTCGTCGGGTCCGGCGATGGCGTCGAACCAGTCGCCCCCGATCTCGCTGCTGGCCGCGGCGGGCCGGTAGCGGTAGGCGACTTCCAGGCCGGGCGTGGGGGGCGGGTGGTGGGGCAGGAGGTGGTGCTGGAGGGCGAGGGCGGTGTGGTGCGCGTTGCGGTACCAGCGGGCGTTGTCGATGCACACGGCGGCGCGGGCGGCGAGTTCGCCGGCCAGCACGATGTCGTCGTCGTTGAACGGCAGCGGGTTGCGGGTGCGTTTGAGGTCGAGCGCGCCGAGGACCTCGCCGCGGGCGATGAGCGGAACGGCAAGGTAGGAGCGCAGCCCGGCGCGGCTCAGGAGGTCGGCGGCGGTGCTGTCGCGGGCGATGCGCGAGATGTCCTGGGCCTGTACGTGCGCGACGAGGACCGGGTGGCCGGTCGTCACGGACTGGGTGACCAGCCGGTCCGCGGCGTAGCGGGCAATGTCCCCGGGCGGGTCGGCGGCGCGGACGGCGTCGCTGGGGTAGGCGGCCGCGAGGGCCAGCGCCCGGAACACCGCGGGCTCGTGGGCGGAGGACCTCAGGGTCGGCCGGCCTTCGAGGACGGAGTCGAGGATGTCGACGGCGGCGATGTCCGCGAGCTCGGGCACGACGACGTCGGCGAGCTCGCGGGCGGTCTGGTCGAGATCGAGGGTGGTGCCGATGCGGACGGTGGCGTCCGCGATGAGGGCGAGGCGGCGGCGGCTGCGGGCGATCTCGATGGCCGCCCGGTGACTCTGGGTGACGTCGACCACGGAGGTGGCGAGGCCCAGTACCCGGCCGGTGGCGTCCTCCAGTCGGTAGTACGACACCGACCAGGCGTGTTCGGTGCGGTCGCCGCCGTGCGTGCGGCCGGCCGTGAACTGTTCGAGCAGCGGCGTTCCGGTGGCCAGGACCTGGCGCATCGCCGACTCGGCGGCCTCCGCGTCGTCGAGGAAGGCCAACGCCTCGCGGACCCCCCGGCCGATGTGGTCTTCGGCGGGCAGCCCGTTGATCCGCTCCAGCGTCGGGTTGACGAGCACGTACCGCAGCTCGGTGTCCAGGACCGCGAGGCCGATCGGGGACTGGGCCACCAGGCGCGCGGACAGGGCGAGGTCCCGCTCCAGCTGGCGCAGCCGGGTCCGGTCGGTCGCGATGCCCAGGGCGAACATGTCGCCGTGCTCGTCGAGCAGCCGCATGTTGCGGAACTCCACCAGGCGCGTGGTGCCGTCCCTGCGCCGCACCGGGAAGGCCCCCGCCCAGTCCCCGGCGCCTCCCATGACGCGCGCGAACAGCTCCGTGACCAGGCCCACGTGGTCGTTGGCGGCCAGCAGCCGGGCAGCGGGGCGGCCGAGTGCCTCCGCCGCCGTCCAGCCGAACAGCTGCTCGGCCTGCGGGCTCCACAGTGCGACCCGTCCTTCGGAGTCGAGGACGACCGCCGCGACGTTCAGGACGTCGAGCAAACCGCTCGGCGGGGAGACCCCGGCCATGCCGGGTCTGATCCCACCGGTCCCCGCCCCGTCGATCGCACTCATCGGCGACGCTCCTTCCGGCATCGTCGGCCCGGCGCCGCCCGCCGCCACCCGCCCTGGGGCGGTCCGAGGCGCACGGCTTCCTCTCATCGTGCCCCCGAACCCGCCCGGCAGCGTCCGGAGCGTCCCCGCCGGGACCGCCGCGCACCCGCCGCCCGCTCGTCACGCACGGAACGGCGCGCGTCGCAACCCGACGTTCGTCGGGGTCCGGGCCGGCCGTTCGGCCGGGGCGGGAGGGCCCCGGCGTTCCTACGGTCGGGCCATGGAATCGAACACCCGATACGGATGGGCCCGACGGCTGCCGCTCGCCGGCGCGACGGCCGGAACGGGCGCCGCGGCCGTCGCCTGGGCGGCGCCCGGCGGCGCGCTGGGCACGAACGAGCCGGTACGCGTCACGGAGGGCGCCTCGGCGACGGTCTACCGGTCACTCGCCCGGAGCGTGGCGGGCGACTGGCCCGCCTGGGCCGGGACGGCACTGGAGGCGGCGAGCGAGGGCACGCTGGTGCTCCTGGTCCTGCTGCTGTTCGCGGCGGGCCTGTGCTCCCTGCGGCGCCGTGATGCGCCGGGCCTGGCCGGGGTGACCCTGGCGGCCGCCGGGACCGTGGCCGCCTACGCGCTCAGCCAGGCGCTGAAGCTCCTGGTCGACGAGGAGCGGCCGTGCCGGGCCGTGGCGGGGGCCCTGGCGGTCGCACCGTGTCCCGCGCCCGGCGACTGGTCGTTCCCGAGCAATCACGCCACCCTCGCCGCCGCTCTGGCGGTCGGGGTGACGCTCGTACGTCCCCGGCTGGCGGCCCTGGCCCTGCCGGTGGCCGTGGCCGCCGCCCTGCTGCGGGTCCTGGTCGGCGTGCACTATCCGCACGACGTCCTGGCGGGCGCGGCGCTCGGGGCGGGCGCCGTACTGACCGCACGGATCCTCCTGCTGCCCGCCACCGGGCGCGCGGCGTCAGCGCTCCTCGTGCGGAGCCCGGCCCGCGGGCGGCGCCGGGACCGCGCCGGCCTCGTGGGCGACCACCGCCGCCGCGGCCCGGTTGTCGACGCCGAGGCGGGCGAGGATCGAGCTGACGTGGGCCTTCACCGTTCCTTCGGCCAGGTGCAGGCGGCGCGCGATCTGCCCGTTGGACAGTCCGCCGCCCAGGAGGCCCAGCACGTCCCGTTCCCGCGCGGTCAGCGCGTCGACGCGGGCGCGGGCCGCGGAACGGCGGCTCGCGCGGGCGCCGGCGCCGTCGGCCGCGAGATGGGCGACGACCCGGGCCGCGACCTTCGGTGACAGGTAGGCGGCGCCTTCGGCGACCGCCCGGACACCGGCCTGTAGCTCCTCCGGATCGCCGGACTTGATCAGGAAGCCGGTGGCGCCCTCGCCGAGCGCGCGCAGGATGTAGTCGTCCTCGCCGAAGGTCGTCAGCATCACGACTCCCGTCGCCGGTACGGTCCTTCGTATCTCGGCGGCGGCCGCGATGCCGTCGGTGCCCGGCATCCGGATGTCCAGGACGGCGACGTCCGGGCGGTGGTGCTGCACGAGCCGCACCGCCTCGTGGCCGTCGGCGGCCTCGGCGACGACGGTGATGCCGGGATCGGCAGCGAGGACGGCGCGGACGCCCGAGCGGATCATCGGCTCGTCGTCGGCGATCAGGATCCGGATCATCGGACTTCCCTCCCGGTGAAGGTGTCGGTGGAGACGAGCCGGCCGGCGCGGAAGCAGAGCCGGTAGATGTCGCCCGAGCGGTCGTCGAAGGGGTCGGCGGTCTGTACGTAGAACTCGCAGGTCGCACCGTCCGGTTCGGAGGTGGGGGCGACCGGCCTGCGGGTCGTCTGCCGTGCCGGCAGGTACGGCGCCACCTCGGCGCGGGGCTGTCCGAGACTGAGCCGGGCGTGGTCACGCGGGGCGAGGACCGACTGCCGGGCCGCCACGGTGTCCCAGGCCCGCACCCCGAGGACGAGCGCGGCCGCAGTCGACAGCGGCACCAGCACGGCCGCGACGGCGGTACGGCGCAGCCGGCGGCGGGCGCTGCGGTGCTCCGGGGGCAGTACGACGCCCGGGCGGGCAGGATCGGCAGGCCGCGGCGGGGCCGCGCCAGGCCGGTGCGGGAGCACGGCGCGCACGGCGAAGCCGTCTCCCTCGGGGCCCGCGGTGAAGGAGCCGCCGGCCAGCCGGACCCGTTCCTCCAGGCCGATGAGCCCGAGTCCGTGGGGCTCGCCGGGGGCGGCGCCCGGGGGCGGGGCGGTGGGCGCCGGGCCGCGGACCGGCCCGTTCGTCACGACGACCTCGGTCCGGCCCGCCCCGTCCGCCGCGTCCGCCGCGTCCGCCGCGTCCGACGTGCCCGCCCTGTGCCGGACGACGACCGTGGCGCGGGAGGCGGGCGCGTGCTTGGCGACGTTCGTCAGCGCCTCCTGGACCACGCGGTACGCGGCCCGGTCGACGGCCCGCGGCAGCGCCGCGGCCCCCGGTTCCCCCTCCACCCGCAGCCGGACGTCCAGTCCCGCCCCGGCGGCCCGGTCCACCAGGCCCCCGATCGCGGCGAGCCCGTTCTCCGATCCGCTCTGCGGCCCGGGCACCGGGTCCGAGGGGCCGTGCAGGACGCCGATCACCTCCCCGAGCCGCTCCACGGCGGCTCCCGCCCTGGACCGGATGTCCCGCGCGGCGGTGCGGTGGGCCTCGGGGAGTCCGGGGGCCAACTGCAGCGCTCCCGCCGACAGGGCGACGAGGCTGAGTTCGTGGCCGAGGAGGTCGTGCATGTCCTGCGCGATCCTGGTCCGTTCGCGCAGTCGGGCCCGTTCGGCGAGCAGGAACTGCTCCCGTTCCAGCCGCGCGGCCCGCTCCCACCCGGCGCGCACCAGTTCGCGGTACTGGCGTCGGAACCGGCCCGCGAACCACGGGAGCACCGCCGCGGCGAGCAGCGTCAGTACGAACCGGGTCGCCCACGCGAGCCACCCGGGCACCAGGATCGCGACGGGCACGGTCGCCACGAGGACCATGGCCAGGGCCGCCCCCGCGCTCCGGCCCGGCCCCGGTCCGCGGCCGGCGAGGTAGGCGCTGACCACCGCCGGGATCCCCCACCACGGGTCGGCCACGCTCGCGCCGACGGCGGCGACCGCCGCGATGAACAGCCCTGCGGGTAATACCTGTTGCAGGACCCGGGGCTCAATGATCACTGATCTCACGCGCCTGACCCTACGGAACTCCCCCGGACCGGCGGCACTGCCGAAAGTCCACCTTCGGACCCCATCGGTCCCGACGGCTGCTCGCCGCCAGGTCGCCGCGGCCCTCGGCGGGCGGGCCGGCGGGCCCGGCCGTACCGGCGCCGGGGTCCCGACCGCGTAGGCTCGGCGGATGGCGAAATACTTCGACGTACACCCCGAGAACCCCCAGCGGCGCACCATCGACAACGTGGTCGACATGATCCGCGGCGGGAAGCTCGTCGCATACCCGACCGACTCCTGCTTCGCGCTGGGCTGCCAGCTCGGCAACCGTGACGGCATCAACCGGATCCGGTCGATCCGGAACCTGGACGACCGTCACCACTTCACCCTCGTGTGCCAGAACTTCGCACAGCTGGGCCGGTTCGTACAGATCGACAACGACGTGTTCCGCGCCATCAAGGCGGCGACCCCGGGCAGTTACACCTTCATCCTCCCCGCGACCTCGGAGGTGCCGCGCCAGCTGCTGCACCCGAAGAAGAAGACGGTCGGAGTCCGGATTCCCGACCACGTCGTCACGCAGGCCCTGCTCGCCGAGCTCGGCGAGCCGCTGCTCTCCAGCACCCTGCTGCTGCCCGACGAGGCCGAGCCGATGACCCAGGGTTGGGAGATCAAGGAGCGGCTCGACCACGAGGTGGACGCCGTACTGGACTCGGGTGACTGCGGTACCGAGCCGACCACCGTCATCGACTTCTCCGGTGGTGAGGTCGAGATCGTGCGCCGGGGCGCGGGCGACACCACCCGGTTCGAGTAGCCGCACCGGAGCCCCAGGACGCCCCGGCCGCCGTTCACCGCCCGGCCCCGGGAGCCACCTTCGGGTAGATGCCCAAGTACCGGTACGCGCCGGATTCGACCTGGTAGAGGTGCGCGGTACCGGCCCGGGTCAGCACGTGGGTGTTGGAGTCGAAGGACAGCGGTTTGGCCAGGCCCTCGTGAGCCGTCCGGAAGATCCGCCGGGTCACGCCCGCCCGGTCCCTGCCCTCCTCCACCAGGCCGGTCAGGGTCGCGGCGAGCAGCCCCACGGCGTCGTACGCCTCGGCGGCCCAGCGGGCGGGCGGTTGCCCGTACGCGGCGCGGTGGGCGGTGACGAACTCGGCGGCGGCGGGGACGGCCAGCGGGTCGGTGAAGAGGGCGGCGAACGCCCAGCCGTCGGCGGCCGGACCGGCGGCCGTGAGGAAGGCCGGTTCCATGGCGTACTGGAGGCCCATCCGGCGGCCCTGGAATCCGCCCTCGGTCAGGGCGCGGGCCATCTGGGCCGCGCGCTGCGGTGAGGTGCCGGCGTAGACGACGGCCTCGGCCCCGGCTTCGGTCAGCGCGCGTACGGCGCCGGCGAAGTCGGAGCTGCCCGCGGGGATCCGGTGCACGCTGAGCGTGCCCTGCGACGGCGGTGACTGTTGCAGGTGCTGGACGACCAGGGAGGCGGGCTCGCCGCCTTCGACGTCCTCGACCAGGCCCGTGCGGTTTACGGGCCGGATCCGGCTGAAGTAGTCGATCACCGGGAGGGCGAGCTGGTCGCCGGCCGGGCGGGTGGCGACCACCGTGCGCCATTTCTCCCGGGAGAGGGCGTTCTCGGGGCTGTCGGCGGACACGAGCAGCAGGGCGAGGTCGGCCGCGCCGGCGGCGACGGCCAGTTGGGGCACCGCGTCGTCCCAGGTGGGACCGGCGAGTGCGACCACAGCGGGGTCGGCGGCCAGTTCCGTGAACACCTGCGCGGCGCGCGTGG
Source organism: Streptomyces sp. NBC_00273 (assembly GCF_036178145.1). Classification (NCBI taxonomy): domain Bacteria; kingdom Bacillati; phylum Actinomycetota; class Actinomycetes; order Kitasatosporales; family Streptomycetaceae; genus Streptomyces; species Streptomyces sp. NBC_00273. Next base: position 949,871 of record NZ_CP108067.1, read on the forward strand.
CGTCCCCGCCGTCGTCGGCGATGCGCAGGGCCAGCCGGAACGCGGCGTCCGACCGGCCGTTGTGCCGTTCCACGGCGAGCTTCATGCCGCGCTCGTGGGCCTGGCCGATCTCCTTGCCGGGCCCGGTCAGGTCGGCCAGGAGGGCGAGGGTGTGGGTGGCGAGTGCGCGGGCGGGCGGCGGTGTCGTGCCGCGGGCCCGGCCGCGGGTGGTGAACCAGGCGACCGGCGCGCCGATGACGGCCAGGCCCGCGCCGGCCCCGAGCAGCCGTCTGCGCGTGAGGCCCCGGACGGCCGCCTCCGGCGCGTCGATCCGCGTCGGCTCCGGGGCGGGCAGGTCCAGGGCCCTGGTGGAACGCTCGGCGATCAGCCGGGGCAGCGGGGGCGGCAGCCAGTCCTCGCCGTCCGGGCCGGTGAGGTCCTCCCCGAGTACGGCGCCCAGCTCGTCCGGGGTCGGCCGGGCCGCCGGGTCCTTCGCCAGGCAGGCCAGCACCGGGTCGAGCAACTCCGGTGGCAGTCCGGAGAGTTCGGGCTCGTCGTGCACCGTACGGTAGACCACCGCGGCGGCGTGCCCGCCGCCGAACGGACCGTGCCCGGTCGCCGCGTACGCCAGGACGCAGCCGAGGGAGAACACGTCGCTCGGGGCGCCCGCCACGGCGCCGTCCGTACGGGCCTGCTCCGGTGCCAGGTATCCCGGAGTGCCGAGGACCGCGTCCACGGCGGTCAGCGTGACCGCGCCCTCGGCGCGCGCGATCCCGAAGTCGATCAGCCGGGGCCCGTCCGGGGCGAGCAGGATGTTGCCCGGTTTGACGTCGCGATGGACCAGTCCCGTGGCGTGCACCTGCGCCAGTGCCTCGGCGAGCCGCGCGCCCAGGGTCCGTACCGCCCGGACGGGCAGTGGACCGTACCCTCCGACGGCCTCGGCCAGGGAGGGCCCGGGGACGTAGGGGGTGGCCAGCCAGGGCTCGCGCGCCAGTGGGTCGGCGGCGACGACCGGGACCACCCAGCGTCCGGTCAGCTGTCCGGCCGCCTCCACCTCGCGCCGGAACCGGGCGCGGAAGTCCGGGTTCGCGGCGTGGTCGGCGCGGATGACCTTGACGGCGACCAGGGTGCCGGCGGCGGAGCGGGCGAGGTACACGGTGCCCATGCCGCCCGAACCGAGGCGTCCCAGCAGCCGGTTCCCGCCGATCTCGGCCGGATCGGCGGGGGTGAGGGGGCGCATCCGGGGCTATCCCGCCGCGGGCGGGATAGCCGGGCCGAGGTAGCGCATCCGGCCCCCTTCCACCTTGTGCATGAAGTAGGTGTTGCCCGTGAGCCGGCGATCTTCGTTGAAGGTGTATTCCTTGGTCAGGCCGCGGAAGGTGCCCCGGGTGAGCGCGGTGAGCAGCCCGGCACGGGTCGGCCGGTTGCCGCCCGCGGCGGCGGTGACCAGGCGGTCGATGATCAGTTGGGTGGCGTCGAAGGCCTCCGCGGTCCAGATGTCGGGGGCGGATCCGTACGCTGCCCGGTGCGCCCGGGTCACCTCCGCGACCTCGGGGGCCTCCGGGCCGGTGTACGGGGTGAAGAACTGCCAGCCTTCGGCCGCCCGGCCGGCCGCGGCGAGGAACTCGGGGCCGGCGATGGTGTAGTCGGCCGCCCGGGGCCCCTGGAAGCCGGCGGCGGCCAGCAGCCCGGCGACCTTGGCCCCGCCGGCCGGGGTGCCGGTGTAGAAGAAGCCGTCGATGCCGTGGGCGAGCAGGTCGGTGATCACCGGGGTGAAATCGCCGGCTCCGCGGGGGACGACACGACCGTAGTAGGTGGCCTCGGGTGCGAAAGAGCCGATGGTGCGGCTGATCAGCTGGGCCGCCTGCCAGGTGTCCGTGTCCCCGCCGCGGTCGCTGAGGATGCCCATCCGCCGGACGCCCTGCTTGCCGGCGAGTTGCAGGTTCACCGCGGCGCCCTGGGCCGAGGAGATCGAGCAGCCCTGGAAGAAGCTGCGCCGGTTGGCGATGCTGAAGGTCATCGCCAGGGCGGAGACGGTCACCAGGGGGACGGAGCTCTCGCCGTAGAGTTCCAGGCACGGGAGCACGGAGTCGTTGCCCGTGGGGCCGACCACGGCGAACAGGTCGCGGTTGGCGATGAGTCCGGTGGCGGCGGCCGCCGAGCGGTCCGCCTTACCGGCGTCGTCGGCAGTGGCGACGGTGAGCGTGAAGGGCTTTTCCTTGCGGGAGTTGAAGGCGTCGACGGCGAGCCGCACCCCGCGCTCCTGGGCCTGTCCGGCGGCCTGCTGCGGGCCGGAGAGGTCGGCGTGCACACCGATCACCCACTGTCGCGGGGCGTCCGCGGCCGGGGTCCCGGCCTTGTCCTGGTCGCGCAGCGCCAGCCAGGCGGCCAGGCCGCCGCCGGCCGCGAGGACGGCGCCGCCGGAGGCGAGGGCGAGGAACCACCGGCGGGAGGGCGCCGGCGCGGCCGTGCCGGGCGCGGGGGCGGCGTCCGGGTCGGCCACGGTCTCGTCGATGCCGGGCAGGGCGAGCAGCGCGGCGGCCCGTTCGGCGATGGTGGCGACGACCGGGTCGGGCAGCCAGTCGGTGCCCTCCCCCGGGGTGTCCTCGGTCAGTGCCGCGTCCAGTTCGCGCGCGCCGGGCCGGATGTCGGGGTGTTTGGCGACGCAGGTGCGCAGCAGGGCGGTGAGTTCGGGGTCGGCGAGGACCTCGGGACCGAAGTCGGGCTCGTCGTGGACCGTGCGGTAGAGCACCGCGTCGACGGTGCCGGTGCCGAAGGGCAGCCGTCCGGTGGCGGCGTACGCGAGGAGGCAGCCGAGCGAGAAGACGTCGCCGGCCGGTTCGGCGGGGCGGCCCTCGGCCTGCTCGGGCGGGAGGAAGCCGGGGGTGCCGAGTACGGCGCCGTCGGAGGTCAGGGCGGTGTGTTCGCCGCCGCGGGCGATCCCGAAGTCGATCAGTCGGGGCCGGTCCATGCCGAGGAGGACGTTCCCGGGCTTCACGTCGCGGTGTACGAGGCCCTGCTCGTGCATCACCGCGAGGGCCTGGGCCATGGCCTTGCCGAGGATCCGTACGGCGCGCAGCGGGAGCGGGCCGTGGGCTCCGACGGCCTCGGCGAGGGAGGGTCCGGCGACGAAGGAGGTGGCGAGCCACGGTTCGGTGGCGTCCGGGTCTGCGCCGGTGACGCGGACGGCCCAGGGGCTGTCCACCTCGGCGGCGATCTCGGCCTCGCGCCGGAAGCGGGCCCGGAAGTCGGCCTCTTCGGCGTACTCCGCGCGGATCACCTTGACCGCGGCGAGCGCACCGTCGTCGGTCCGGCCGAGGTAGACGACGCCCATGCCGCCGGCGCCGAGGCGCCCGAGGAGCCGGTGGCCGCCGATCCGGGAGGGGTCAGAGGGATGGAGCGGCTCCATCAGCCCGCCGCCTTTCCGAGCTCCTGCTTGGCCTGGATCATCATCTGGCCGGTGCCCTTGGCCACGTAGGTGTTCAGTTCGTCGTTGGCGATGCCCTGCGCGCCCTTGACGGCAATGGCCACGGTCACCGGCCCGAACTGGGCCTGGGACCAGGTGTAGTCGTAGGGCCCGCCGCCGTCCTGTGCATTGACGTACTTGCCGGATTCGGTGAAGGCGTCCTCGGTCCATTCGTTCATCTGCTCGCCGAGGTAGAAGACGCCGCCCCACAGGCCCTTGAGGTCCTCGCCCTCACGCAGCTTCTGGTCCGGGCACCGCAAGACCTCTTCCATGGCGCGGGCGGTCTCCCAGCCGGATTCCTCACGGCTGTGGTGGACGGTGACCGTGGCGTTGATCCGCACGCGGCCGCGGCCGTCCTTGGCCGGGATGTGGAAGTGTCGGGTGCTCGTGGCGAGCACGTCGGCCGGCAGGCCCTCGGTCTGCCAGACGCAGCTCTCGTCGAGCACGGGCCAGCGGCCGGGACCGCTCTCGAAGGGGGTGCTGCGCACGACGTCGGGTCCGAGGTCGTGCTCGGCGATGATGATCCGGGCGAGCAGGTCGCGGGCCTCGGCGGCCGTCTTCGGCTGCTTGGACTCGTCGACCGGGGGCATCGGGATCGGGGGTGAACTGCTCGGTCGGGCGGCCGGGGCGCTCGCGCCGGTGCCGCCCGTACCCGAAGCACCCGTGCCCGACGGCGTGGCCGACGTGCCCGGGGTGCCGCTCGCCGCGCCGCCCTTCGAGCTGCCGTCGGCCGCACACCCTGCGATGAGGAACAGACCCGCCACCGCGCAGCCGCAGGCGCGCAGGACGGCCTTCCTCTTGCTCTCTCCCACCGGTCCCCCCACGGCACGGATCGTACCCCGCCGTGGACCCGCTTAACTGGCGTATGGAAAAGGGATGTTGAGGCCTCACATCGCGCTACTGCAGGCGGTCCGGGGTCCAGGCGGACTCGTGGCGGGTGAAGCCGAGGTGCGGGTGGTGGTCGACCGCGGCCGGCGCGGCGAGCAGGACCGACTTCGCCTCGGGCGCCGCTTCCCGCGTGACGCGGATGAGCTCGCGGCCAACGCCCCGCCCCTGGTGGGCGACGTCGACGGCGAGGTCGGCTCCGGCCAACATCCGGGCGAAGCGCTCGACGTCGTCCGGGCGGGCCAAAGACAAACCGGTCCACCGGTATGTAACGCACTGCGACCGGGCATGCTCCAGGAGCGTCAATCCATGGGGAAGGAGCCGCTCGTGCTCACTCAGGTTCTCTCTTGGCTCCGACGGCTCACGGGACGCTCCACCGGTACCCCCACCGGTGGGGACGCACAGCTGAGCGCCCGGGCCCCGGTCTTCACCGCGGACTTCAGGTCGACCACCCAGTGGGTCGCCGGCCGGTCCTGGGCGTATCCGAACGGTGGACCCACCAACACCGGTGACAACAAACTCGACTACCTGGTGGCCGACCCCTCCTACAGCCGCACCGGCACCTTCCGGGCGACCCGCCGCCCGGACGGCAAGTGGAACGCGGGGCTGCTGACCACCGAGGGCAGCGACGAGGGGTTCATGGTGCGGACCGGTGACGTACTGGAGTCCCGGGTGCGGCTGCCCGCCGAGATCGGGGCCTGGCCGGCGATCTGGACCTGGCGGGACGGCGGCAACGAGATCGACGTCTTCGAGTACCACCCCGACAACCCCGACCTGCTCGAACTCTCCAACCACGTCAGGGGCGGCTCGCGCTACCACCGGGACTCCTCCATCGCCCCGGGCGGCTGGATCGACCTCAAGGTCGAGTTCGGGTCGCGCTCGGTCGTGTGGTGGGTCAACGGCACCCGGGTCTTCGCCGACCGCCGGGGGGTCGGGCGCAACTGGCGGGCGTACCTCATCGTCAACCTGTCCGTGTGCGCCGGGCGCTACCACCCGGCGCCCGACCCGGGCGTGTCCCAGATGTCCTACGCGGTGGAGTACCTACGCGTCCACCGCCCCTAGCGAACCGCAGGCCTGGTGGCCCCACCGGCTGCCGTTCTTGGTGATCATGTCGCCGGCCGCGTAGGGCTTTCCACAGGCACAGCTGCCGGGGAACTTCGCCTTGATGGCCCGGGATCCGCCGCCGCCCGTCGCGGTGCGCGCGGACGAACGCTTCCCCGGCGCAGCCGCCTTGCGGCGCGCGGGGGAAGCCGCGGCCGGAGCGGGAACCGGCATCTGCGTGCTGCCGAGGGCGGTTCCGGCGGCCTCCTGCCTGCTCGCCGCGTCGCTAGCGGCCTGGTCGGCGATCGCGTTCAGGTGGTCGCCGTCCTCGCGGTGCGCGGGAACGTACTGGAAGGTGACGTCACGGTCGGCCAGCAGCCGGTCGATCGCCTCGACGAGCTCCCGGTTGGCGACGGGCTGGCCGGAGGCGGTCTTCCACCCGTTGCGCTTCCAGCCCGGCAGCCACTGGGTCACGGCCTTCATCGCGTACTGGGAGTCCATCCGCACCTCGACGGGCGTCCCCGGGTCCACCGCCTCCAGCAGCCGCTGGAGGGCGGTCAGCTCCCCGATGTTGTTGGTGGCCCGCCCCAGCGGACCGGCCTCCCAACGCTCGGGGCGCCCTTGGGAGTCGGCGATGACCCAACCCCAGCCGGCCGGCCCGGGATTACCTTTGGCCGCTCCGTCACAGGCGGCGATGATGCGATCAGACATCCCCCGATCATGCCTCATCCGCCGGGGCTCCCCGATCGCTCAGCCCGGCAGCACGTCCTTGGCCGCCAGCCGGGAGCCCGCGTAGCAGAGCCGGTAGACGTCGACCTGCTCGAGGAGGTTGCCGTTCGAGCGGTAGTACGCGCACACGGTGCCGGGGGGTACGGGCAGCGCCCGGAGGGCGTCCGGGACGTACCGGAACTGCTGCTCCGGAAGGAACCGGACCACTTCTGCGGCGTCCTGGCCGACCCGGACCGCGGCGAAGTCCGCGGGGCGCAGGACACAGGTGGTCAGCTGCTGGGCCAGGTAGGCGCAGGAGGCGAGTGCCACGAGGCCGAAGCCGACGGGGGCGGCGAACGCGGCCACGAACCTGTACCGGGCGACGGCGAGCCGCCGCGCCGATTCGGAGCCGGTCGGCTCCCTGGACTCCCTGAGCTCCCCGGCGCTCCTCGCGCGCCCCGGGTTCACCTGGTCCGGCAGCGTGGCGAGGACCTCGAAGCCGCCTTCCCGGGGCGCGGCGTGCAGCGTTCCGCCGATGAGGAGGACCCGTTCGCGCAGGCCGGTCAGACCACGGTGTCCCGGGGCCCGCCCTACGGCGGCCCCCGGGCCGGCGGACGGCGAGCCGGCCCGCGGCGCGGAGTTGGTCACCCGTACCTCGGTCCGGTCCGCCTGCCGGGCGATGCTGACGTGGACCGTGCTGCCCGGTGCGTGCTTGATCGCGTTGGTCAGGGACTCCTGGACCACGCGGTACGCACTGCGGTCGACCAGCGGCGGCAGGGCCCGGGCCGGCCCTTCCCGCCGCAGGTGCACCCTGGCCCCGGACTCCCTCGTCCGGGCGACGAGTTCCTCCACGGGCTCCACGGACGAGGCCGTCGGCTCCGCACCGTCGGAGCCGTCCCGCAGCACTCCGACGGTGTCCCTGAGGTGCCCCACGGCGTCGGAGACGGCAGCGCGCAGCACGGCCAGGTCCGCCCGGTCCTGGCCGGTCAGCGTGGGCGAGAGTTCCAGGGCCCCGGCGCGCAGGGCGATGAGGCTCAGTTCGTGGCCCAGCGAGTCGTGCATGTCGGAGGCGATCCGGGTGCGTTCCCGCAGCCGGGCCTGCTCGGCCACGGACCGCTGGCGCTGTTCGAGGTTGCGCGCCCGCTGCCAGCCCTCGTGCACCAGGGCCAGCCTGGCCTGCCGGTAGCGACCGGCCAGCCAGGGTAGGAGGAGGGCCGCGGGGATGAACGACATCGCGTAGAACCAGTACACGGCGCCGACGCCCAGGACCGCGCACAGCGCGAGGTCGATGGCCGTGCAGGCTCCGAACAGCACCAGTGCCGGCCCCGTACGGTCCACCCGCAGGCCGAGGAGGTACGCCAGTACGGCCAGCGCCGTCAGGTACGGACTCGCCGTCGTGGTCGGATCGGCCAGGCCCGAGGCGACCACCGCGTTGGCGAGGAACACGGCCGCCCCGGGCCGGGTCCGGCCGGCGGGCACCGCCACCGCCAGGACCAGGAGCGGCAGGACCAGGCCGAAGACCGGCGAGGGATGGGCCTCTTCCCGGTGGGCGAGCACAGCAGCGCCCGCCATCACCGCCCACAGCGCTGCGTCCCGCACGGCCGGCCCCCGCCCCGCGGCCGTCGACGCGGCACCCCGCGTCCTCACGCCCACCCCCCGCCGCTCCCCTCTCATCGGTCCCGCTGCTCCTTTCCGCCCGTGGCACCGACCGTGTCACCTGCCGGGGCCAACCCTGTCACCCGTCGCGCCGCCGCAGTACGAACCGGCCGATCAGATGAGCGGCCGCCGCCCAGGCCAACACGATCAGGATCGCGACCGCGGGCGGGTAGGGGGCATCGCCGTCCGCCAGCATGAAGTGGCCGCCCGCGGTCTGCGGGAGGACGTCGTTCACCGCCAGCAGGACGGGGCCACCGAGTCCGGTACAGATGGTGGGGAGGGCGGAGACGAGGCCGAAGACCGCCGCCAGCGTGCCGACCGCGGCCCGCAGGGCGAAGGCCGCCCCCACCGTGAGCACGGCGACCAGGGCGCAGTACAGGCCCATCGCCAGGGTCTGGGCGACCGCCTTGCCCGGGTCGAAGGACGCGTGACCGCGGAAGGGTGCCCGGGCCACGGCCATGCCGAGGACGGCGAACAGGCATCCGGCGGTGAACGACACCGCCGCCGCGACGACCGCCTTGGCCAGCTGCAGGCGATGCCTGACCGGCACCCACTGGAGCGAGGTGCGGACACTGCCCGTCGCGTACTCACTGGTGACCACGGTCATCGCGAGTGCGACGATGACGAACTGACCGAGGATGACGGAGGAGACCGGGGCGTTGCCGAGCGGCTGGACGGGCTTGTCGTTGATCCGGGCGATGGAGCCGTAGTAGAAGGTGAAGACTCCCGTCAGCAGGATGCCGACGAGCAGGCATGCGTACGGCGTGCGGATGGACCACAGTTTGACCCATTCGGCGCCGATCGCACCGGCCAAGCCGCCGCCCGCGGGAGCCGGGGCGGCGCGGTGCGCCGGGTCCGTCATGGTGTCGGTCATCGGGGTCACGCCTTCTCCGTTCGGGTCGCGTACTCGACGCTGTGCTCGGTCAGTTCCATGTAGGCCTGTTCCAACGAGGCCGAAACGCTGTGCAGTTGGTGGAGGCGGATGCCGAGGCGGTGGGCGAGGTCGCCGATCTCCCCGGCGGTCCTGCCCCTGACGACGATCTCGTTGCGCTCGCCGCCGGGTGAGGGGGCGGGCTCGGCGGACACCCCGTCGTGGGCGAGCAGGCGATCGGTCAGGGCGCGCAGGTCGTCGGGGCCGGCGGTGCGCACCCGTACCGAGGCCGAGGCGCTCGCGGCGAGCAGCTCGGCCATGGGGGTGTCGGCCAACAGCCGGCCCCGGCCGATCACGACGAGCCGGTCGGCCGTCAGCTGCATCTCGCTCATCAGGTGACTGGAGAGGAAGACCGTACGGCCCTGCGCGGCCTGGGCACGGACGAGTTCGCGCACCCAGCGCACGCCGTCCGGGTCGAGGCCGTTGACCGGCTCGTCGAGGATGAGCACCTTCGGGTCTCCAAGGAGGGCGCCCGCGATGCCGAGCCGCTGGTACATGCCCAGGGAGAACGCCCCGGCGCGTCGGCGCGCCACCGTGGCCAGGCCCACCGTCTCCAGGACCTCGTCGACCCGGCGCACGGGGATGCCGTTGCTACGGGCCTGCGCGATCAGATGGCTGCGCGCCGGGCGGCCGGGGTGCAGGGCCTTCGCGTCGAGGAGGGATCCGACCTCGCGGACCGGGTGGCGCAGCGACGCGTAGGGCTTCCCGTCGATGAGCGCCCGGCCGGCGGAGGGCCGGTCCAGGCCGAGGATCATCCGCATCGTGGTCGATTTCCCGGCCCCGTTGGGGCCGAGGAAGCCGGTCACCCGTCCCTCCTCGATGTCCAGGGTCAGTCCGTCCACGGCGACGGTGTCGCCGTGGCGTTTGGTCAGGCCTCGTAGGGTGATCACGGGTGTCCTTCCGGTGTCGTCGCTGCTGTGACGACCGTAGGAACCGGCAGGGCCGGCAGGCATCGCTCGCAGGTCGGCGATCGGATCCCCTACTTTCGTCGGGGGTCCCCCGACGAACGGCCCGACCTCAGCCCGCCGTTAGACTGCACCGGTGGTCGAGGTGCTGCTGGCGGACGACGAGGCGATGGTCCGGGCGGGCGTGCGCGCCATCCTGGCGCGGGATCCGGAGATCGAGGTCGTCGCCGAGGCGGCCGACGGGTACGAGGCCCTCGACGCCGTACGCGCGCTCCGCCCCGCCGTCGCCCTGCTCGACATCCAGATGCCCCGGCTCGACGGGATCGCGGCGGCCGCGCGGATCCACCAGGAGCTGCCCGGCACCGCAGTGATCATGTTGACCACCTTCGGTGAGGACGAGTTCATCGGCCGCGCCCTGCGCGACGGTGCCAGCGGGTTCCTGCTCAAGGCGGACGATCCCCGGGAACTGCTGACGGGTGTGCACGCGGTGGCCGCGGGCGGCGCCTACCTCTCCCCGAAGGTCGCCGCCCGGGTCGTCGCCGGACTGCGCAGCGGGCGGATGGCGGGCGGCGGGCCCGCGCGGAACGCCGTGGAGGGGCTGACGGAACGGGAGAACGACGTCCTGGCGCTGCTCGGCGCCGGTCTGTCCAACGCCGAGATCGCCGCTCGCCTCCTGCTGGTCGAGGCAACGGTGAAGGCCCACGTGAGCGCGATCCTGGGCAAGCTCGGGGTACGCAACCGGGTCGAGGCGGCGATCGCCGCGTACGAGGCCGGGCTGGCCGAACGGAACCGTCGAGCGGGTGCTTGAGGGGCCTTGGACGGGCCTTGAACGGCTTGATGGGGCCTTGAGCGCGGCCGGGCCGGCCGCACCGATCAGGAGCCGGGACCTTCGGCGGAGAGCAGCGCGCACTTCTCGAAGTTCATGCATCCGCAGGCCAGGCAGTCGGCGACGGCGTTCCGCAGGATCTGCGTCTGCTCGATGAACCGGTCCAGTTCGGGGAGCTTGCTCTCCGCGAGCGCACGCCACTGCCGGGTGGCACCGCGCTCGGCGTCGCCGTCGAGCAGTCCGCGGATCTCGGCGAGGGTGAATCCGGCCCGCTGGGCCATCTTGATCAGGGCGAGCCGCCGCACGGTGCCGGCCGGGTAGACGCGCCTGCCCGCGGCCCGCTCGGCGGGCGGCAGCAGGCCGATGCTCTCGTAGTAGCGCAGCGCCGAGGGTCTCATCCCCACCTGCCGAGCGAGCTCACCGATCCCGAGCTGTCGCACCCGTCACTCCCCCTTGACTTCAAGTGCGCTTGAACCATGAGTCTGACCTGGTGACTCCCGTACAGACAACTCGCCTCCTCCCCCGGGCCTATCGGCCGCTGTTCGCCCATGCCGACTTCCGGCGGCTGCTGCCCGCGCTGGCGGCCTCCGACCTCGGTGACGGGATGAGCGTGGTCGCCGTGGCATGGCTGGCCATCGAAATCGCTCCGCCGGGGCAGTCCGGGATGCTCCTGGGGGCCGCGCTCGCCGCGTACGCGCTTCCGGGGGCGGCCGGAGCGCTGCTCTTCGGGCGGTGGCTGCGCCGCCTTCCCGCCGGGCGGCTGCTGGTGGCCGACAGCCGGATCCGCGCGGTGCTCCTCGGCTGCGTGCCGCTGGCCTGGGCCGCGGGAGTGCTGCACCCGGTGCTCTACGTGGCCCTGCTCGCGGGCTCGTCCGTCCTGCACGCCTGGGGGAACGCGGGCAGGTACTCCCTGGTCGCGCAGATACTTCCGCCCGACCAGCGGCTGGCCGCCAACGCGCTGGTCAGTTCCACTGGCTCGGCCTCCATCATCGTCGGTCCCGCGCTCGCCGGGTTCCTGGCGGCGGTGATCAGTCCTGCCCTGCTCATCGGCCTCGACGCGCTGTCCTTCGCCGTGCTCGCCGCCCAGGTCGGGCGGCTGCGGAGCGCGGCGGCCCGGCCGGACGGGAAGGGGGCGACGGCCGCGCCCGTCGACGCCGACGGGTCGGCGACCGGTCTGCGCCTGCTGCGCAAGCAGCCCGAGCTCCTCGGCATCCTGGCCCTGACCTGGTTCTTCAACTTCCTCTACGGGCCGGCGGAGGTCGCGCTCCCGTTGCACGTCACCGAAGACCTGCACGCCGGGGCGGGCCTGCTCGGGCTGTACTGGACGCTGTTCGGGGCGGGCGCCGTGCTGGGCGGCCTGGCCGCGGGCGCGCTGCGCCGGTTCCCGCTCTGGCCGGTCACCCTGGGGATCGTCGCGGGCTGGGGGCTGGCGCTCGTGCCCTTCGGCCTCGGCGCGCCCGCGGCCGTCACCCTGGCCTGCTTCACCCTCGGCGGCCTGATCTACGGACCGTTCACGGCACTGTCCTACACCCTCTTCCAGGAACGCACCCCGGCCGCCTCGCTGACCACGGTCCTCGCCGCCCGCAGCGCCGCCCTCCTGACTGCCGGGCCGGTGGGCACCGCGCTCGGCGGCCCGCTGGTCGCGCTGCTGGAACCCCGTCAGGTGCTGGCCGCGTCGGGGATCGCGACCGTCGCGCTCGCCGTGATCGGGGCCGCGGTACGGGTCCGGGGACTGCGTCGCGTCAGGCCCCCTTCGCTCCTGTGACCGCCGACCTGATCTCGTCCGCCAGCATCCGGGCGACCGTGTCGGCCGCGCCGCCCACCAGGCGCGTCCGCGTGAGGCTGAAGGCCGGGCCGCGGGCGCGATCGGCGAAGGCGATGCTGCCACCGCTTCCGTGGTGGCCGAAAGCCGTGCGTTCACCTGCCATCTGGGGCAGGCCGACGAAGTAGCTGAGCCCCTTGGCGTACCTGCCGAGGAGCATCAGGTCCTTGCCCTCGACCGCCACGGCCGCCGCGCGGAGCCGGGGAGACGGATCAGGGCCGTGCGGCGGCGCCGCACGGCCCTGATCTTTCCCGCGGCCCGTTCACGAACGGGCGGGACGGGGAAACGGTTCTCCGGAGCCCGGTGGTCACACCGGGCCGTCGTCCGGGACTAGGCGGGGGTGATGTTCTCCGCCTGCGGGCCCTTCTGACCCTGCGTGATGTCGAAGGTCACGGCCTGACCCTCCTGCAGCTCACGGTAGCCAGAGGCGTTGATCGCCGAGTAGTGGGCGAAGACGTCCGGGCCGCCACCGTCCTGGGCGATGAAGCCGAAGCCCTTTTCCGAGTTGAACCACTTCACAGTTCCCGTAGCCATGTTCATGCCTTCCCGTTGACGTACGTCTTCCACACGGCGTGGAAGACGGAGGTGATCGCCCTGGTCCTACGGCACAACACAGCAAAACTGCCCACACCAAAAGGCACGGGCAAGGCACTTGGAACCACGACAGCTACCCGTGAAGGTACACGCCTGCACGCACTGTCACCAGGGGGAATGATCTCGCCTTCGGGACGAGATTCAGCCCTTTCGCCCACACTCCGGGCACGGCCGCCCGTAAATGCGTCGAGTACCGCCCCCGGGATGCCGTAGGGTGAGGTCTACCGACGCGGGGTGGAGCAGCTCGGTAGCTCGCTGGGCTCATAACCCAGAGGTCGCAGGTTCAAATCCTGTCCCCGCTACTGATCAGAAGGGCCCGGATCCTCATGGATCCGGGCCCTTCTGCTGTGCCGGGCCCCTATCCCTCGCGCAGCGCGGCACGTCGGCCGGCGCCGGAACCGGGTCCGGGAGCGGGTCCGGGAGCGGGTCCCCCTCCGGAGTCCTTCCGTCCTCCGGGCCGCGGGCCGGCGCCGGCGCGGGGCCCTGATCCACGTCACCCGGCGGCCCGTGGCGCCGCCGCCCCACCGCGCCGTGGCCGCCGCGACGATGAGTACCCCGACCGCCGTGTGACGGCACTCACACAACGATCTGCCGTCCGGTGTCGACCGGACGGGGTGCGGCGGACGTATGCCCAGTGAGAGGGACACATGGATTCGGGAGCGATTTTTTGACCATCGAGGAGTTCGAGGAGTTCTACGCGCAAGCGGCAGGACGGCTCACAGGACAGCTCTACGTGATGCTCGGCGACCACCACGAGGCGCAGGACGTGGTGCAGGAGGCCTTCGTCAGGGGGTGGAGCCGCCGGCGCCAGCTGGACCGTGACGGCCGGCCCGAGGCGTGGATCCGCACCGTCGCGTGGCGGCTCGCCGTCAGCCGTTGGCGCGGGCGGCGGCGCACCGCCGATGCCTGGCAGCGCACCACCCCCGCCGGTCACGTGGAGGGGCCGGGGCCGGAGGTGGTGGCGCTGGTCGAGGCTCTGCGCCAACTGCCCCTGAAGCAGCGCCGGACCATGGCGCTGCACTACGTGTGCGATCTGAGCGTCGAGCAGATCGCCGCCGAGACCTCGCTGTCCACGAGCACGGTCAAGACCCATCTGTCCCGCGGCAGGGCCACGCTCTCCCGCCATCTGCAGGACCCCCGCATTGAGGAGGCTCCCGATGCATGACTCCCACGACCCGCTGCGGTCCCTTTTCCAGGAAGCGGCCTCCGCCGGACAGTCCGCGAGCACGGCCCCGCCCGTCGCCGTCATCGAGCGGCGCGGCGAACGGCACCGCCGGCACCGGATCGTCGGCATCGCCGCCGCCTGCTTCCTCGTCCTCGCCGGATCGGGTGCGGCCCTGTCCGCCTTCCTCCCCGGGGACTCGGGCCCGACCCTCCCCGCGACCACTCCCCCGCCCGTAGCCCCGTCCCCGACGTCGGCGCCGCCCCCGCCGCCCAGCTCCACCACACCGACGCTCAATTCCATGACGCCGCCGGTCAACACCACGCCTCCGCCGCTCAACAGCACGATGCCGACGGGCAGTAGGACGACGACGCCGGTCAACAGCACGATGCCGACGGGCAGTAGAACGACGACGCCGGTCGAACCCACCGGGACCGTGAGCCCGACCATGTCGGCCACGCCGCCCCAGGCGCCCCGGTAGCCCCGCCCTCTCCCTCGGCCTTCTCCTCCCCTTCTTCACCCCTCTCCCCGCAGCACGCCGCCCGCGGACACCGGCCCGGACCAGTGCCGGTGACTCCGCACACCTTCAGACGGTCAGGAGATCCAGATATGCCCGTTTCTGCCCCCCGCCAGTCGGTCGAGCTTCCCGGCTCGCCCACCGCCTGGCCGCCCGTGCACGAGACCGGTCGCCGTCCCCGCCGCACCCTCCCGGCGTTCCTGCGCCTCGGCCCGGGCGAACGCGAGGTGGTGTGGCTGTACCTGCTGACCCGCGTCGGCATCTGGGCCACTGCGGGTGCCGTCAGCTGGCTGTTCCCCTCCGACGGCGAGGCCCGCCGGCCCGCCTCGCTGCTTTCGCCCTGGCAGCAATGGGACTGGTGGCACTACCTCCACATAGCCCAGGAGGGCTACTTCCCCGACCGGGCGGGACCCTGGACGGCCGGCTGGGACAACCGGGAGGCCTTTCTGCCCGGCTTCCCCCTCACCCTGCGCGCCGTCCACACCGTGGTTCCCGACTGGGCCGCGGCCGGAGCGCTGGTCTCGTTCCTCTCGGGAGGCGTCGCCGTGCTGGCCCTCGCCCGGATCGCCCGCCATCACCTGGCCGACCTCGAAACGGGCCGCCGTGCGGTGGCCTTCCTGTTGCTCTCGCCGTGCGCCGTGTTCCTCGCCGCGGGCTACACCGAGGCGCTCTTCCTCGCCCTGGCCCTGCCCGCCTGGCTGGCGGCGCAGCGCCAGAACTGGCCGGCGGCGGCGGTACTGGCCTGCCTGGCCTGCTCGGTCCGCATCACGGGCCTGTTCCTCGCGGCGGCCCTCGCCCTGCACTTCGTCCTCACCGCCCGCGACCGCACCGCCTGGCGCGCGGCTCCGTGGCTCTTCCTGCCGGCCCTCGCCCCCGCCCTCTACAGCTGGTACCTGCACAGCTGGACCGGCGACTGGATGGCCTGGAAGCACTCCCAGGAACGCGGCTGGTACCGGGACTTCCACGCACCGTGGGAAGCCTGGGCGAACACCTGGGAAGCCGGCTTCCACCACACCCACCCCACCGGGTACGCGCTGATGTGGCAGGCCGAACTCCTGGCGATGGTGGTCGGCGTCGTGCTCCTGGTCCTGCTGCTGCTGGGCCGCCGCTGGCCCGAAGCCCTCTACATGGGACTCACCCTGTGGGCCCTGGGCACCTCCTACTGGTACACGTCCGTGCCCCGCTCCACGCTCCTGTGGTGGCCGCTGTGGATCGGCCTGGCCTCCTGGAGCCTGAAGCGCCCCCGGATCCAGACCGCCTACCTCTACGTCGTGACCCCCCTGTCCACCGCGGTCGCCATCACCTTCCTGACGGGCCGCTGGGCCGGCTAGGCGGCCCGAGCCCCGTCGTCGAGGTGGCGTCGACTGGCCGGTCGCGCAGGGTGGGCGTTCCATCGAAGGGTGGGCCTCGTCCCGAGGGGCTCTTCGCCGCAGGAGATCGCCATGACCGGAGTGAGGACCGCGCACCCGGGCCGCGCCCGGACGGCGCTGCTGTGCGCCACCGCGCTCCTCGGCACGGTCCTGCCGGCCGGTGGCGCGTGGGCGGCGACCGGGGCGGGGGCCGCGACCGCGTCGTGCGTGGCGTCTCCCCAGCCCTCGGGCGGCGAGGCGAAGCAGATCCTGGACATCGCGAAGGCGGCGCAGAAGGAGCTGGACCTGAACGCCGTCGTCCTGCGGGTCACGCGCGACGGGCGGGAGATCGTCACCGGAGCACTCGGCGAGTCGATGACGGGGGTCCCGGCCACGGCGGACATGCACTTCCGGGCCGGGTCGGTGGCCATCGTCTACATGGGCATCGCCATGCTGCAACTCGTCGAGGACGGCAAGGCCGACCTCGACGACCCGATCTCGCGCTGGCTCCCGGACGCGCCGCACGCCGACGCGATCACCCTGCGCATGCTCGGCGCCTCCACCTCGGGCCTGCGCGACTACGTGCCGGACCCGAAGTTCCTCGCGGCCCTGTACGCCGACCCGTTCCGCCAGTGGACCCCCGACGAACTCGTGGGCATCTCCGCCGCCCACCCGCTGCTGTACGAGCCGGGGACGAGCTGGAGCTACTCCCACGCGAACTTCGTGCTCCTCGGGCAGGCCCTGGAGAAGATCTCCGGCATGCCGCTGGCCAAGGTGATGGAGCAGCAGATCACGGGGCCCGTCGGACTGGACAACACCCGCAACAGCTTCACGCCCCAGATCGAGGAGCCCGTCCTGCACTCGTTCGACGCGGAGCGCGGCAAGTACGAGGAGTCCACCTACTGGAACCCCTCCTGGACCACCGCCCCCGGAGCGGTCCTGAACACCCGCATCTGCGACCTGGCCCGCTCGGCCGAGGCCGTGGGTACGGGTGAGCTCCTGTCGCCGCAGAGTTTCAAGGTCCAGCTCGATCCGGGCACGGTGGGCCTCGGCGGCAACACCCCCGGCTGCGCACCCAAGGACTGCTTCCGCCAGCTTCCCGCCCGGCACTTCGGCTACGGCGTGATCGTCCAGAACGGCTGGATCCAGTCGAACCCGTCCTTCGCGGGCTACGCGGCGATCCAGGCGTACCTCCCGAGCGAGCGCCTGGCCATCGCGGTGTCCACCACGGTCGGCCCCAAGAGCCCCGAGAACAACACGGCGCAGACCATCGCCGCCCGGATCGCCGCCGTCCTGGCCCCCGAGAACTCCCTGACGGGATGACGGCGTCGCCCCGCACGGACGCACCGGACCGGACGGGAACCCGGTCAATCACCCGAGACCTCCAGTTCCCGCACCATCCGGGCCACCGCTTCACCGCGGAGCGCGTTGTCCCCGTACGGGTCCACGTCCGCAAGGGCGGGCACGCGGCCCGGGCTTCCGGCGCGTCCGAGCCTCGGACACCCCACGCCGAAGTTCGATGACGAGCGTCACAGCGCCACTTCCTCGCATCGCCGTCATGACGGGACCGTCTCGTCCCAGCACAGGCGCAGTCGTTCCCGCAGGTCCGGAACGGATGCCGGCGCGCAGGACATGACGATCACGAGCCTACTGAGGTCGAGTCCGTCGAACCGCCGCGTGAAGGACCATCGCCGGCCTGCCCGCAGAAGGGTCCTGAAGAGCAGTTGCTGTGTGTCGACATCGTCCGGCAGGACCTCATCCGCAGCCTCGACGATGAATACGTAGCGGTCCGCGGGCAGCAGCCAGTGCAGATCGCACAGGCAGTCGAGGAGGGCGTTCCAGTTCCACCCGAAGTAGTCCGGCAGCTTCAGTCGTTCGTAGAACTGCAGGAAGACCGCGTCGGTGTCCCGCATCTCACGGCCGTCGAGGCGCACCACGTACGTCCTGCCGGTCGCGGGTAGCAACAGGTCGACCGGCAGAGCGCCTTGCTCCGGAACGACGTGCACCCAGGGCACGGTGTGCACACCGCCACCTCCCCAGCTGTTCCGGCGTCGCCTCCACCATATCCGGCAGCTCACACTCGCGTTGAGCGGGAGCCGGGCCGGTCGTCCCCGGCGGCGCGTGCGGCATCATCGGGATCATGACTCATCCCTCCCTGCCGACCACCGAGTCGGCCGTCGCCGCGATACGGGCCGTCGCGGACGAGTACCGGCTGGCCGTGTCCGTCACCGACGACATCGGCGCCGACCAGACGTCGCGGCGGACCTCCTCGGCCCCGTTCGCCGTCCTCGACCCCGACGGATCCCTGCCCCACGAGGCGTTCGTCGAACTGGGCGGCAGCCCGACCGTCAGCGTGCGGATCTACCCCGAGGACGATGCGAAGATCACCGTCGACGGGGTGGAGTTCGAGGACGTCCCCCGGGACTCCGTCCCCGCGTTCCTGAGGTCCGTCTACAGCGGACTGGCGTTCGTGAAGGGGCGGTTCTTCCCGCCGGGCTACTGGCTCTCCGTCCCCCTGCCCGGTGACGAGACGTACCGGGAGAAGGTCGGGGGCCCCTCGCTCACGCCCTGGCTCTCCGGCCGCGTCCGCAGCTAGGCACCGGCGGACGGCCTAGAGCAGGCCGTGGTCGCGGGCGTAGATGGCGGCGTGCGTGCGGTCGCGCAGGCCCAGGCGGGACAGCACGCGGGAGATGTGGTTCTTGACCGTGCCCTCGCTGAGGAAGATACGGCCCGCGATCTCACGGTTGGTGGAGCCGGTGGCGATCAGGCGCAGTACGTCGGTCTCCCGCTCGGTGAGCGCCGAGAGGGCGGGGGCAGGGGCCGGGGCCGGGGCCGGGGCCGCCGGGCGGGAGAGTCCGGCCGCGAGCCTGCGGGCCACCGCGGCATCGAGCTGGGCCACGCCCGCGCGTGCCAGGCGTACGGCGGCGGCCAGTTCGGCCGAGGGCAGGTTCTTCAGCAGGTAGCCGATGGCGCCCGCCCCCAGGGCCCGGCCGACGTACTCGTCGTCGTCGAAGGTCGTCAGCACGATCACCTTGCAGTGGGGGCGCGGTCGGCCAGTTCGGCGACGGCGGTCACCCCGTCCATGACGGGCATCCTGACGTCCATGAGGACCACGTCCGGGTGGTGGGCCACGGCCGCCTCGACGGCCTGCCGGCCGGCCGCCACGGCCCGCCGGACCACCTCCGAACCGTCGCCGGACCACCGGACCACGGCGGAACCGGACCAACGTACCGGGGCCCGTTCCCCGTAGGCTGCACGCCTGCGCCGAACGGGCCCCCGCCCGGTCACCGGGCGCGCATACTCGGAGCATGGCCGACACCACCACCGTCGAGGTCGACACCGATGTGCACGACCGCCTCTCCGTGCTCGCCGCGGACCGCGGACTGAGCCTGCGCGCGTACCTCGCCGAACTCGCCACCGCCCAGGAGAACGAGGCCGCGCTCGCCCGGGCCGCGCTCGCATTCGAGAGGGCCCTGGAGCGGCCCGGCTTCCGCGAGGGCTTCGCACGTGACTTCGGCCGGCTGGCGTCGCGCGACTGAAGCGGGTGCGGTCCCGCGGACGCCGTTGGGGCGCCCGCGGGACCGCCGACGGGCCGGTTCCACGAAACGTACCTATGCTCGGAGAAGGGGCTGCACCGAGCCCTGGAGGACGGCTGTCATGACCGAGGCGAGCGATGCGGCCCAGGCGGACCGCACTCTGAAGGCCCGGCACCGCGCGATGTGGGCGCTGGGCGACTACCAGTCGGTGGCCTCCCACGTCATTCCGGATCTGGGGGCCGTGCTCGTGAAGGAGTGCGGCGTACAGCGCGGCGACCGGGTGCTCGACATCGCGGCGGGCTCGGGCAACGCCGCCATCCCGGCGGCCCTGGCCGGGGCCGACGTGGTGGCGTCCGACCTCACTCCCGAACTGCTGGAGATCGGCCGGCACCTGGCCGCCGTACGCGGGGCCACGCTGGAGTGGCGGGAGGCGGACGCCGAGCACCTGCCCTTCGCCGACGGCGAGTTCGACGTCGTGATGTCCTGCGTCGGCATCATGTTCGCCCCGCACCACCGGCCCGCCGCCGAGGAGATGCTGCGCGTCTGCCGCTCCGGCGGCACGGTCGGGCTGATCAACTGGACCCCGCAGGGCTTCGTGGGCCGGATGTTCGCCACGATGAAGCCGTACGCTCCCCCGCCGCCGCCCGGCGCCCAGCCGCCCCCGCTGTGGGGGGAGGAGGAACACGTGCACGAGCTGCTCGGCGACGCGGTCACGGACGTGGACTCCCGGCGCCGGACGGTGCGCGTGGACCGCTTCACGGGGCCCACGGACTTCCGGGAGTTCTTCAAGGCCTGCTACGGGCCCACCGTCGCCGTCTACCGCGCCGTCGCCGGCGAACCGGACCGGGTGGCCGAGCTGGACGCCGCGCTCGACGCCCTGGCCGCCGAGCACATGGTGGACGGGGCCATGGAGTGGGAGTACCTGCTGCTGTCGGCCCACCGCCGGAGCTGAACGCCACCGGAGCCGAACACCGCCGGAGTTACCCGCCACCCGCCCCCGCGACGCACCACCGGTCAGTCGAACACCGGATGCACCTCCGGGTGGGCGTCCCACCACACCTTGTGGAAGGGGTTGTTGTCCACATTGGCCAGGTACGCGCGCGCCGCGGCCCGGTAGAGCAGTTCTGCCTGCCCGGCCGAGAGCGCCGCACGGCTCCACGCGAGGCGGATGCGGCCGATGATGGGGGTGCCGACGAGCGGGCGCATCACCGTGCCCTCCCCCGACGGGGCCGTCGGCTGGCTGAGCGCGACCGCGCGTCCCGCTGCGATCAGGTCGTGCTGCATCTTTCGGTCGGTGATCCGGTAGCGCAGTGAGGGGCTGAATCCGGCCTTCGCGCAGGCGGTGACGAGCGCCTCGGGGCCGCCGTCGTCGTCCTCCACCAGCGTCATCCACGACTCCCCGGCCAGGTCGGCCAGTTCGATGCGGTCCAGACCCGCGAGGGGGTGCGCGGCGGACAGCCGGATGCAGAACGGCTCCTTCGGGATCAGCGTCCTGGCCAGGGTTCCTTCCGGCAGCGGCACCTCGTGGCCGTTGACCTCCCCGTACACGATGGCGTCGTAGCGTCCGGCGCCGAGCATCCGCGCCAGTACGGTGACCGAATCCTCCAGGTCCACGGCTATCTCCCGGCCTGACATGGACAGGTCGGTCTGGGCGAGGAGGCCGTCGAGCAGCACGAGCATGATGCAGCCCAGCCGCAGCGGGCCGCCGGTCGATATGGCGCGCGCCTCCGCTCCCAGAGCGTCCATCTCGCTGAGCACCCGACGCGCCTTGGCCAGCACGAACTGGCCCAGTGCCGTGGGCTCCACCCCGCTGCGGCCCCGTACGAAGAGCTCGCCCCCGGTGACCCGTTCGATGCGGCGCAACTGGGCGGAGAGTGCGGGCTGGGACACTCCCAGCCGCCGCGCCGCGCCCCCCAGGCTGCCCGCCTCCGCTATCCGGCAAACGGCTTGCAGATGCCTCAACTCCAGCTGCATCCGGGCAGCGTACGAGTCGGGCCGCCGCGGCACCATAACGCGGACCTTATGCCCCTCGAGATGTCCCAATCTCGTCATGTTCACGCTCATACTCAGCCGCGAACGACACTCATCCCCGACCCCCCACGATCGGAGTGGACGTTGCATCCCAGCAGATGGACGGCGGCCGTGGCAGCGATGGCGCTGACCGCGAGCCTCGCCGGCGCTCTGGCCGGGACGGCATCGGCGGCGCAGCCGGCCCAGCCCTCCCCGTCCCAGAAGGACACACCGGCCGCACGTGCGGTCGCGGCCGCCGACCAGGCCGTCGACAGCGGCCTGGACTCCCTGGTCAACTCCTCCCAGGAACAGTACGAACGACGTCTCGTCACCCCTTGGGTGAAGGACCTCTACTCCGTCTCGTACGAGCGCAGTTACCGCGGCCTGCCGGTCGTCGGCGGCGACGCGGTCGTGCTCGCGGACGGCACCGGCAAGGTGCGCGCCCTCCAGTCCGCCTCCTCCGTGCGCATCGACGTCTCCACCCGGGCGTCGGTCTCCGCGAAGGACGCCGAGTCGACCTCGCGGGCGAAGCTGGCCTCGGTCGACAAGGTCGAGAGCAGCCGGCTCGTGGTCCGCCTCAAGGACGACAAGCCGGTGCTGGCATGGGAGACCGTGCTGGTCGGCCGGACCAAGACCGCGCCCAGCAGGCTGCACGTCTTCGTGGACGCGCGGACGGGCGCCTTCGTCGACAGCTACGACGAGGTGGTCGCGGGCACCGGCAACAGCAAGTGGAACGGGCCGGGCCCGGTCACCATCGACACCACCAACTCGGGCTCCACGTACACGTTGCGCGACCCGGTCCGGACCGGCCTGAGCTGCGCGGACTACAGCACCGGTACGGTCTTCTCCAAGTCCTCCGACTCCTGGGGCACCGGCAACCCCACGAGCAAGGAGACCGGCTGCGTCGACCTGATGTTCGCGGCGCAGAAGCAGTGGGACATGCTCTCCCAGTGGCTGGGCCGCAACGGCGTCAGCGGCAACGGCCGCAGCTTCCCCGCCAAGGTGGGCCTGAGCGACCTCAACGCCTACTGGGACGGCAGCTCCGTCACCATCGGGCGCAACAGCGCCAACGAGTGGATCGCCGGGATCGACGTGGTGGCCCACGAGTACGGGCACGCCATCGACTCCAACACCCCGGGCGGCACCAGCGGCCAGGAGTCCGGGCTCGGCGAGGGCACCGGCGACATCTTCGGCGCGCTCACCGAGGCCTTCGCCAACGAGCCGGCCCCGTACGACACCCCGGACTACACGGTCGGCGAGGTCATCAACCTACAGGGCCGGGGCCCGATCCGGAACATGTACAATCCGCCGGCCGTCAACAACGACCCGGCCTGCTACAGCTCCGCGATACCCGGCACCGAGGTGCACGCGGCGGCCGGCCCCCTGAACCACTGGTTCTACCTGCTGGCCGAGGGCACCAGCCCCGGCGGCGGCAAGCCCAACAGCAGCACCTGCAACGGCACCTCGCTCACCGGTGTGGGCGTGCAGAACGCCGGCAAGATCTTCTACGGCGGCATGCTGCTCAAGACCAGCAGCATGTCCTACAAGAAGTACCGGACGGCGACGCTGAGTTCGGCCAAGTCGCTGGACGCCACCTGTGACCTCTTCAACAAGACCAAGGCCGCCTGGGACGGCATCAGCGTGCCCGCCCAGACCGCCGATCCGACCTGCACCCCGAGCGGTCAGAACAACGACTTCTCGATGTCGCTGAGCCCGTCCTCGGGCACCGTCCAGCAGGGCGCTTCCGTCACCACCACGGTCGGCACCACGGTCACCACGGGCAACGCCCAGTCGGTGACGCTGACCGCCTCCGGCCTGCCGGCCGGCGTGAGCGCCTCCTTCAACCCGGCCACCGTGCAGTCCGGCCAGTCCTCGGTGCTCACCCTGACCGCCACGGCCAACGCGGCTCCCGGTGCGTCCACGGTCGTCGTCAAGGGTCAGGGCGCGGCCCTCTCCCACACGGTCGACTACGCGCTCAACGTCGGCGGGACCCAGCCCGGCAACGACCCGCCGGACATCGACGTCGCCAACGTGCAGGCGCACCTGACCCAGTTCAACACCATCGCGAGCCAGAACGGCGGCCACCGCCGCGCGGGCAGCGCCGGCTACACCCAGTCGCTGGCGTACGTGAAGGGCAAGCTGCAGGCGGCCGGTTACACCGTCACCGAGCAGAACTGCACCTCCTGCACCTACCCTTCGAACAACCTGATCGCCGACTGGCCGGGCGGCCCCGCCGACCAGACCGTCATGTTCGGCGCGCACCTCGACAGCGTCTCGGCCGGCCCCGGCATCAACGACAACGGCTCGGGCTCCGCGACGCTGCTGGAGAACGCCCTCGTCCTCGCCCAGAAGAACCCGACGATGACCAAGCACGTGCGCTTCGCCTGGTGGACCGACGAGGAGCAGGGCCTCAACGGCTCCGAGTTCTACGTCAACCAGCTGAGCAGCGCCCAGCGCAGCGCCATCAAGGGCTACTACAACTTCGACATGGTGGGCTCCACCAACGGCGGCTACTTCATCAACAACGTCAACTCCACCACCGCGGCCCCGCTGAAGTCGTACTGGACCTCCCTGAACCTTGCGCCCGAGGAGAACACCGAGGGCCAGGGCCGCAGCGACGACTACTCCTTCCAGCAGGCCGGCATCCCCACCTCCGGCTACGCGGCCGGGGCCAGCGCCCGCAAGACCTCGGCGCAGGCCACGAAGTGGGGCGGCACGGCCAACGCCG
Source organism: Streptomyces sp. NBC_00273 (assembly GCF_036178145.1). Classification (NCBI taxonomy): domain Bacteria; kingdom Bacillati; phylum Actinomycetota; class Actinomycetes; order Kitasatosporales; family Streptomycetaceae; genus Streptomyces; species Streptomyces sp. NBC_00273. The sequence goes on from NZ_CP108067.1 coordinate 973,986, forward strand.
CCTACGACTCCTGCTACCACAGCTCCTGCGACACCACGAACAACATCAACGCCACGGTGCTGAACCGCAGCGCCGACGGCGTCGCCTACGCCGTCTGGAAGCAGGCGGTCGGCGGTGAGACCCCCGCGCAGGACTTCTCCATCGGCGTCAGCCCGTCCGCGGGCAGCGCGGCCCCCGGCGGTTCCGCTTCCGCCACGGTCAACACCGCCACCGTGAGCGGCGCCGCCCAGACCGTCGCGCTCTCCGTCTCCGGCGCGCCGGCCGGTGTCACCGCGACGCTCAGCCCGACATCCGTCCAGTCCGGCAGCTCCTCGGCGCTGTCCCTCCAGGTCGGCGCGAGCACCGCGCCCGGCACCTACACCTTGACGGTCACCGGTGCCGGCACCGTCAGCCACACCACCACCTACACGCTCACCGTCACCGGTGGCGGCTCCTGCACACCGCGCCAGCTCGTGGTCAACGGCGGCTTCGAGAACGGCTCCAGTCCGTGGAGCGCGACCGCCGGTGTCATCACCAACCAGTCCGGCCAGACCCCGCACGGCGGCAGCTACAAGGCATGGCTGACCGGGTACGGGTCCACGCACACGGACAGCGCCGCGCAGACGCTGGCCATCCCGTCGGGCTGCTCCACGTACCGGCTCGGCTTCTTCCTCCACATCGACACGGACGAGGACGAGGACGTCGTCTACGACCGGTTCACCGTCTCGGTGGCCGGCCAGACCTTGGAGACCCTCTCCAACCTGAACGCCAACTCCGGCTACGTGGAGAAGTCCTACGACCTCTCGCAGTTCGCCGGGCAGACCGTGACCCTGAAGTTCAACGGCACGGAGGACCAGTCCCTGCAGACCTCCTTCGTCGTGGACGACGTCACCCTCCAGGTGAGCTGACGCCCGCCTGACCGCTCGATCGCCCGAAGCCCGGCCCGGTCCCCGCAGCGCGGAGGCCGGGCCGGGTCCGTTCGTTGCGCTACGGCGCCCCGGCGGCCCGTGTGGCCCGCCCGCCCCGCGCGGCGCCTGCCGCGGCCACGGACCAGCCCGCCACCCACAACGCGCCGACCACCAGCGCCGCGACGGCCGTCGGCAGGTGGGGAGGCCTGTCCCCCAGGCCCGGGGCCAACCCGGCCGCCCGGGCGCCGAAGCCCATCACCCCGGCCCCGACCATCGCGACGCCCAGCCAGGAGACGCCGACCACGGACCGTCGCAGCCAGCGGGCGACCGGCGGGCGGACCAGCAGCAGGGACACGACCGCCATGAGCAGGCCGAGGCCGGCATTGCCCAGCTGGGCGGCCGTGACGTCGGCGACCTGGTCGTAGGCCTCCGGCGGGGCGGGGAAGCCCGGCATGCCCAGCTCGCCGTCCCGCGCGAGGTCCACCTTGCTCACGGTGTAGGCGAGCGCTCCGGCACAGGCGGTGAGCGCGGCGCCCAGTTGCCTTCTCGGTGATCGGGTCATGGCCTCATCCTGCTGGCCGGGACACCGCCGCCGCTTCCTCCCCGCGTACCGTCCGCCTCCCCCGCCCGGGGGAGCCACGGCCCTCGTCCGGGAGGACGCTCCCTACGGCATCAGCTGGTACTCGGGGAAGTTGCCGGGCAGCCGTTCGCCGCCCAGGCCGTCCGTGACGGCGTGCACGAGCAGTTCACCGCCGACGAACGCGCCGCGCCAGGAGCCGCCGAACCCGCCGAAGAGCTCCTCGCGGTCGCCGCGCGAGCGGGGCTTGCCGTGGCCGAGTTTGAAGGCCCGGATCTGCGGGGCGAGCCGGGCGAAGGTGGCCGGATCGTCGGTGGACAGGGTCGCGACGAGGGCGCCGCCCGAGGCGTTCATCGCGGCGAGCAGCTCCGCCTCGGTGTCGACGAGGACGATGGTGTCGACGGGCCCGAAGGGTTCCGCGTGGTAGAGCGGGGAGGAGGCCGGCGGGCTGAGCAGCGTGAGCGGGGCCATGTACGCGGAGGTGTCCTGGCCCTCCAGGAAGCGGGCCGGGTCCAGCGTGCCGCGGTAGAGCGGTACGGCGCCCCGCTCGATGGCCTCGGCGGCGTGGTCGGTGAGCTCCTTGGCCTTGGCCGCGTTGATGAGGGGGCCGAAGTCCAGCTCGGGCAGCGGGTCTTCGGGGTGCGCGACGGCGAGCGGGTGGCCGGTCCGGATGGCGGAGACGGCCGGCAGGTAGGCGGCGAGGAAGGCGTCGAAGGCGGTGCGCTGGACGACGAAGCGCGGGTAGGCGGTGCAGCGCTGCTTGCCGTAGTCGAAGAGTTTGGGGATGACGGCCGTCAGCGCGGACCAGTCGGTGTGCTCCCAGATGCCCCAGGTGTTGAGGCCCTCCTGCTCCAGGATGTGGCGTTTGCCGAGGTCGGTGACGGCGGTGGCGATCCGTGCTCCGGTGTCGCGGCCGCCGACGAAGGAGACGCAGCCGATCTCCGGGGAGCGTACGAGGGCCTCGGACAGTTCGGCCCCGCTGCCGCTGACCAGGGTGACGGGGATGCCCTCGCGGCGGATCAGCGCGCCGGCGAGGGTGAGGCAGGCGAGACCTCCGTCGGTGGGGGTCTTCGCGATGACCGCGTTGCCCGCGAGGGCCTGCACGAGCATGGCGTGGACCAGCACGGACATGGGGTAGTTCCAGCTCGCGATGTTGGAGACGGGCCCGGCGAGCGGGGAGCGGCCCTCGGTCATGGCCTCGATGTGCTCCACGTACCAGCGGACGCCGTCCACGGCCCGGTCCACATCGGCCTGGGCGAGGTGCCAGGGCTTGCCGATCTCCCAGACCAGCAGGAGGGACAGCAGTTCCCGGTGCTCGGTGAGGGCGTCGAGGGCGGCGGTGACCCGGGCCCGCCGTTCGGCCAGCGGGACGTGCCGCCAGGCGCGGTGCTCGTCGAGGCAGGCCCGTACGGCCGCACCGGCGGTCTCCGGGTCGATCCGCGGCGGGCCGGCGACGGGGCTGCCGTCGACCGGGCTGGTGGCGGGCAGGCTGCGGCCGTCGGGCTGCCAGGAGCCGGCCCAGAGGTTGAGGACGCGGTCGTCGCGGAAGGCCTCGGGGGCGGCGGTCAGGGACCGCCGCCACGCGTCGGACCAGGCCGTACCGGGCTTGAGGGCGAGGGTGGGTGCCATCTGTGGTTCTCCGCTCAGGGGGTGGGCGGGGCAGGGAGGTGGCTCGCGTACGGCGGCCCTTCGCACGGGGGCGGCCGCACATCGAGGCTACGGGGCATCACCGCGACCGTACGTACCGTGGGTGCGAAATGGCCGGTGCCGGCTCCGGGCGGCGCGTCGCCCGGACCTGCTCGCGAGGTCCGGATCCCGCGCCTCGAACACCTCCTCAGCGCTTGCCGCGGCCCCGCTCGGGAGCGATCATGGCGACCAGCCCGTAGTCCAGCTCGGCGCCGTCGACCAGCAGGGCCTCGACCGTGCGCGTGGTCGGGTCGATGTCGGCCTCCACGCCCTGCCCGCGGTAGCGGGGATAGCCCGAGGCACCCGTCTCGCCGGTCGCCTCGACCGTGGCCGCCCGCAGGGCCCGGTCCGCGGGGGACTCGCCGCGCAGGTTCTCGATGTGCCCGGGCACCAGCAAGATCTCAAAGCTCTGCGGCTCTGTGCTCATGGACCGAAGCTACCGGATGAGGTGCCCCGGAGCGGGCGTGCACACGCGCCGCCTCGTAGGCTCTGCGGGACCCCCCACGCAGATGAAGAGGAATGACATGAGCGGCGACACCCCCGGCAGGATCCTCCTCGTGGCGAAGGAGACCACCCTCCGGGGCCTGCTGGAGCGCCTCCTCGTGGCCCGCGGGTTCACCGTGGTCGACGGCGGGACCGGGGCGGACACCGTCTCCCTGCTGGGCAGCGCCGGCCCGATCTCCCTGGTGATCTGCGAGCGCACCGGGCCGGGCCTGGACGAGGTGGCGCTGTTCGAGGAGATCCGCCGGCACCCCGAACACGGGCGGGTGCCGATCCTCGCGCTGCCGCCCGCGGATCCCGAGTGCACGGTGCGCGCGCTGGAGGCCGGTGTGAGCGACTGTCTCGCGAAGCCGTTCCATCCCGCGGAGTTCGTGGCCCGTGTCGAGCGGCTGGCCCGGCCGACCGCGGCCTGATTCCGCTCTTCGGCCTCCGGCCGGTCGTCCGGATCCGGCCGGTCCGGGCCGGGCAGCACGATTGGCCGGACATCGCCCTGGTCCGGGCCGCCCGGGGTTCCTACGATTCGGGCACCCGGTCTTCACCGATCGGGAATTGTCAGGGACATGCCCAAGTTCCCCTTCCTGGGCCTGCCCCGTTCCACCCTGCACACCGGTCTGTGACGACCCGGCCCCGCTCTGGCCGGCCGCACCCCCCACCCACCGGCACTCAGGCACCCCCGCCTGCGCGCCGCCCGGTACCGAAGCAGTGGATCGGAGAACCATGTCCGGCGGATTCCTCGTGAGCGGCGCGATCGGCGCCCTGCTCACCGCCACCCTGCCCACGCACGCCACCCCCTCCACGATCGTGAACCCGCCGCCCGACCGCATCGTGATCGAAGTCGCCACGGTCAACGGATCCGGGTGCCCCAAGGACACCGCACAGATCGCCGTGTCCCAGGACAACACCGCCTTCACCGTGACCTACAGCCAGTACCTGGCCCAGGTCGGCGGCGGCGCCCCGCCCACCGCAGCGCGCAAGAACTGCCAGCTCAGCCTGATCGTGCACGTGCCCCACGGCTTCACCTACGCGATCGCCAGCGCCGACTACCGCGGCTACGCCTCGCTCGCGTCGGGCGCCAAGGCCACCGAGAAGGCCTCGTACTACTTCCAGGGCTCGCCGGACACCGCGGCGCGCACGCACAACTTCAGCGGCCCCCAGGAGGACAACTGGCAGGCCACCGACGTGACCGACTGGGCCCAACTGGTCTGGGCGCCGTGCGGGGTGCAGCGGAACTTCAACATCAACACCGAACTGCGCGTGATCAGAGGCACCTCGTCCCCCTCGTCGACCAGCTACATGACGATGGACTCCACCGACGGCAGCATCAACACCGTCTACCACCTGGCCTGGAGGGAGTGCCCCGGCAAGTGATCCGCCCCGCCCCCGCTGCGCGTGCGCGCGGCGGGGGCGGTTGCCGCGGGCGCGCACCAGTCGGGCGGTGAGACCGGTGCGGGCCCGCACGGAGTTCGCCGCGCGCAGTGGACGCACGTCGCGGCGGCGGGATCCGTTCGGCTTCGCCGGACCGGCGTGGCCGCACATGGCTGGTGCGGGTTCGAGCAGGGCATGCCTTCCATGGGAGTCGCGACTCACGAGGGGGCGGGCCGATGACGGCCGATACCGGGCTCGGGCAGGGACGTACGGGAAGGGGCGCCGGCGTCATACTGCGACTGGCTTCCGTGGCTGCCGGCGTGGCGATCGCCGCTGCCTTGGCCGTCGACTTCCGGCTGACCGGTTCGGCAGGCCGGCAGGTACTGGTGGTGGCGCTCATGGCCGTCTTCGTCGGCGCAGGCGCATGGGCGGCGTCGAGCCTGACGGCCCTGCTGCTGCGCCCGTCCCTGCGGCGGGCCCGGGAGGTCCTCATGGAGGAGCCCGACTTCTGGGGCTCGGACCGGGAGTTCTTCGCCCCGGTGCGGCGCCTGATGTTCCTCGGCGTGCTGCAGACCCTGGTGAGCTCGTCGGTCCTGCTCACCGCGTACCCGTTCGCCCTCTGGGCCGGCGCACGGATCTGCGGCGCCGCGGGTCTGTCCGCGCAGCTGGCCGGACTGTGGCCGGTCTTCGTCTCGGGGCTGCTGGTGGCGGCCGTTGCCACCACGGTCAGCACCTTCTTCGCCCTGTTCCGCCGCCGTACCAGCCGCGCGGCTGCGCGTTCGCTGGCCGCCGTACTGCTCAATGCCGCCGGACTCGCGCTCGCCTCGCTCGTGCTGGACGGCCTCCGGCTCGACCCTGCACCGGGGTGGCGGCAGGCGCTCGCCCTCTGTGCCGTCGCGTCCCTCTTCATGCTGCCGCGCATCACGCTGTCCCTGCCCGTACCGGGATTCGCCTCGCTCGTGCTCGTCGCCTACCACTGCCTGGTGCTGTGGCTGATCTGTACGGCCTCCGCGTTCATGGAACCCCGTCTGCATGCCGACGGCTTCTGGGCGCTGGCGGGAGCCGCCGCGATCATGTGGGCGATCGAGTGGCCCGCGCGCCTGGCCGTCCGGCGCGTACGGGGAGCCCCCGCTCAGCCGGCGCCCGTCCTGCCCGATCCGTTCCCGCCGGATCACGGGTTCCCCTCCGGCCCGCTGTACTGAGGTCCCCCTCGACCCGGCGGAAGGGCACCGCCCCCGGGGCGCACCGGCCCCGGGCGCGGGCTCAGCCTGAACACGGTTACGGTCACAGTCACGCCCGAGCCGTCCCTGAGGCGCAGGAAGGACACAACCCGCGGTAGGTGACCTCGACCGCGGACACGGTGAAGCCGAACCGCTCCTCCGGCGGCAGCTCGGCCGGCGTGCCGGCCGCATGCACGTCGCGGATGGTGCCGCAGCCCGTGCACACCAAGTGCTGGTGCGCGTGGTGCGCGTTGGGGTCGAAGCGCTTGACCCGGCCCTGTACGGAGACCTCCACCACCTCCCCCATCGCGACCAGCTCGCCCAGGGTGTTGTAGACGGTCGCCCGGGCGATCTCGGGCAGCCGCTGCGCCGCGCGGGCGTGCACCTCGTCCGCCGTGAGGTGCACGTGATCTCCGTCGAGGACCTCCACGACGACACGCCGCTGGGACGTCATCCGCCAGCCGCGCCCCCGAAGTCGCTCCAGCAGGTCACTCATATCGGCTCACCTTTTCGGCTCGGCGGGACAGCAGAACGTTAGCGATATCGATCAGGGCCCGGCGGGAAGCGGAACCGTCGGGCCGTGACACCGATCCGAATTCCGAGTGTTTTCTACGCCCCCACGCCCTGCGTGTTCTCGCAGTGGCGGGCCCTTCGGTGCGCGACCATACGGACGCGCCGACGCAAGCAGCCAGCAGATGGAAACATCGACACAGGAAGAAGGACGGACGTGTCCGGCAGCGACAGCGAGAACCCAGTAATCCCTGCCCCGACCACCACGCCGACCCGCCCCAGGTCGAATCGGGACTGGTGGCCGAACCAGTTGGACCTTCAGGTTCTGCACCAGAATTCGCCCCTGGCCAATCCGATGGGTGACGATTTCAACTACGCGGAAGAACTCTCCACCCTGGACCTCGACGCCCTGAAGCAGGACGTCTTCGACGTGATGACGGCGTCGCAGGACTGGTGGCCCGCGGACTACGGCCACTACGGCCCGCTCTTCATCCGGATGAGCTGGCATTCCGCCGGAACGTACCGCATCGCCGACGGCCGGGGCGGCGGCGGGGCCGGCGCCCAGCGGTTCGCGCCTCTCAACAGCTGGCCCGACAATGCGAGCCTCGACAAGGCGCGCCGTCTGCTCTGGCCGGTCAAGCAGAAATACGGTCGGAAGATCTCATGGGCCGACCTCTTGGTGTTCGCCGGCAACTGCGCCATGGAATCGATGGGCTTCAAGACGTTCGGCTTCGGCTTCGGACGGGAGGACATCTGGGAACCCGAGGAAATCTTCTGGGGGCCCGAGGACACCTGGCTCGGCGATGAGCGCTACAGCGGCGACAGGGAACTCTCCGGCCCCTTCGGCGCCGTGCAGATGGGCCTGATCTACGTCAATCCGGAAGGACCCAACGGAAACCCGAACCCGGTCGCCGCCGCCCGGGACATTCGCGAGACGTTCGCGCGCATGGCCATGAACGACGAGGAAACGGTCGCGCTCATCGTCGGCGGCCACACGTTCGGCAAGTGCCACGGTGCGGTCGGCGCCGACTACATCGGGCCCGAGCCCGAGGCCTGCCCGATCGAGCAGCAGGGCATCGGCTGGAAGAACACCTACGGCACCGGCAGCGGCGCCGACGCGCTCACCAGCGGGCTGGAGGGCGCATGGACCACCGAGCCGACCAAGTGGGACAACGGGTACCTGGACAACCTGTTCCGGTACGAGTGGGAACTGACCACGAGCCCGGCCGGTGCCCAGCAGTGGACCCCCAAGGACCCCGCGGCCCAGGGCACGGTGCCGGACGCCCATGATCCGTCGAAGAGGCACGCGCCGATGATGCTGACGACGGACCTCGCGCTGCGGATGGACCCGGTCTACGCACCGATCGCGAAGCGCTTCCACGAGAACCCGGACCAGCTCGCCGACGCGTTCGCCAAGGCCTGGTACAAGCTGCTGCACCGCGACATGGGTCCGGTCTCGCGCTACCTCGGCCCGTGGGTCCCCGAACCGCAGCTGTGGCAGGACCCCGTACCCGCGGTCGATCACGAGCTGGTCGTCGACGAGGACGTCGCCGCCCTCAAGCGCACGGTCCTCGCCTCGGGGCTGTCCCTTCCCCAGCTGGTCACCACCGCCTGGGCGGCGGCGTCGAGCTTCCGCGGCACCGACATGCGGGGCGGGGCCAACGGGGCCCGGATCCGGCTGGCGCCGCAGAAGGACTGGGAGGCCAACGACCTGCCCGAGGTCACCGAGGTGGTGCGGAAGCTGGAGGAGATCCGGCAGGACTTCAACCGGGCGCAGGGCGGCGGGAAGAAGGTCTCGCTCGCCGACCTGATCGTGCTGGGCGGCTGCACGGCCGTCGAGCAGGGCGCGAAGAACGCCGGGTACGACATCGAGGTGCCGTTCGCACCGGGGCGCACGGATGCCTCGCAGGAGCAGACCGACGTGGAGTCCTTCGCCGTCCTCGAACCGGCGGCGGACGGCTTCCGGAACTACCTGCGGGCGGGCGAGAAGCTGTCGCCGGAGGCGCTCCTGCTGGACCGTGCCAGCATGCTGAACCTGACCGCTCCCGAGATGACCGTGCTCGTCGGCGGCATGCGGGCCATGAACACCGGGTTCCGGCAGGCCCGGCACGGCGTGTTCACGGACCGCCCGGAGGCGCTGACCAACGACTTCTTCGTCAACCTGCTCGACATGGGTACGCAGTGGAAGGCGTCGGAGTCGGCGGAGAACGTGTTCGAGGGCCGGGACCACGCCACGGGCAAGGTCAGGTGGACGGCGACCGCGGTGGACCTCGTCTTCGGTTCGCACGCCCAGCTGCGGGCCCTCTCGGAGGTCTACGCGTCGAAGGACGCGGGAGAGAAGTTCGTCCGTGACTTCGTCTCCGCCTGGGACAAGGTGATGAACCTCGACCGGTTCGACCTCGCGTAGGGCGTCGCTTCCTGCGGATGACCGTGCTGACCGTGCTGACCGGACCAAGGGCACGGTGTTCCGCTGCTCGTGGGCCGGGCGGGTGAAGGGCGACGGCCCGCCGCCGCGACGGCCCGGCCGCCGTTGGTTCGCGGCCCGATCGGCGGGCTGCGGGATGACCGCCCGGATCCCGCGCCCGCCGGGTGGCCACACGGGGCACGGTCCGGTGCCGGTGTCGGACCTGTTCCGTACGCTGGCCCCATGCGTACGCGCCCCACTCTGAGCTGGACCCCCGCCGAGGACCTGCCGCCGGGCACCACGGATCCGGAGCCGGTCGCCGCCGCGCTGAGGACCGGCGGTGTGCTGGTACTGAGCGGGGCGGGCCTTTCCACCGAGTCGGGCATCCCCGACTACCGGGGCGAGGGCGGAAGCCTGCGCCGGCACACCCCGATGACCTACCAGGAATTCACCACGAGCACCCTCGCCCGGCGCCGCTACTGGGCACGCAGTCACCTGGGCTGGCGCACCTTCGGCCGTGCCCGGCCCAATGCCGGGCACCGGGCCGTGGCCGCGTTCGGGCGGCACGGCCTGCTCTCGGCGGTGATCACCCAGAACGTCGACGGCCTGCACCAGGCCGCCGGCAGCAAGGACGTGGTGGAACTCCACGGAAGTCTGAACCGGGTCCTCTGCCTTTCCTGCGGCGCCTCCAGCATGCGCCGTGAGCTCGCCCGGCGGCTGGAAGAGGCCAATGCGGGCTTCGAGCCCGTGGCCGCCCGACTGAATCCGGACGGTGACGCCGACCTCACCGACGAACAGGTCGGAGGCTTCACCGTCATGCCCTGCTCGGAGTGCGGCGGCATCCTCAAACCGGACGTGGTGTTCTTCGGCGAGACCGTTCCCCCGCGCCGGGTCGAGCGCTGCCGCGAACTGGTCGATGCGGCGACTTCACTCCTGGTCCTGGGGTCCTCACTGACGGTGATGTCCGGCCTCCGGTTCGTCCGCCAGGCAGCCCAGACGGGAAAACCCGTACTGATCGTCAACCGGGACCCGACCCGAGGCGACCGGCACGCCGCCACCCGCGTCGCGCTCCCCCTCGGCGCGACCCTCGCCTCCCTCGCCGACGGACTGGACATCCCCGTCGACGACCGTACGGCGGATTGAATCGGGGCCCGGACCCGTCTCGGGTCCGGGCCCCTCCCGCATGGCGGTTCAGACGAACGGGCCGCCGAACGGGCCGGCGGGGCCGTAGTAGAGGGCCAGCTGCTCGCGGTAGCCCGCGTCACCGAGGTGCTCGTCCCGGTGGAACTCCGGGGAGCCCTTGATCTGTTCCTTGGTGCGCTCCACGTGGATCGTCCGTTCCTCCGGGTCGACGGCGATCACGGTGCTGGCCGGGAGGAGCACTTCCTTGCCGAAGATCCACACCCCTGTATCGACGACCAGGTAGGCGTCACCGACCTCGTCGGAGTGCTTGTCGACCTTGCCGATGCTTCCGTCGACCGCCTCGACCTCGTAGCCGGTGAGATCGGTCCCGGCCAGGTGGCCCGACGTCGACTTGTAACTCCACACATGTTCGGTCACGTGAAAACAACTCCTCCGGTGTGAATGAAAGGATCAACCAACCTCTTGAACGGCGTCTGCCCCGGCTTCCCCGTTGTGCACGTACGAGATTGCCGCTCGCGGGAACTTCGTGGGGGAGCCGGCGTCTCGCGGCGGCCGTCAGCCCTCGCGTCCCGGCAGCAGCTCCTTGGCCTTGGCCACGGCGAAACCCCAGCCCTGGGCCACCGTCGGTTTGCCGGGCACTGCCACTTCCTCCGGATTGGTGAGCACGTCCAGGAGGACCGGCCCCGGCGTCTCGAAGGCCCTGCGCACGCCCTCGTGGAGCTCGGCCGGGTCGGTCACCCGGATCCCCGTCAGGCCGAGGGCCGTGGCAACCGCAGCGAAATCGGGGTTGTCGAGTTCCGTTCCGAATTCGGGCAGGCCCGCCTGCTCCTGTTCCAGCTTGACCATGCCCAGGCGGCGGTTGTCGAAGACGACGAGCTTCACCGGCAGCCGGTACGTCTTGATGGTCATGAGGTCGCCGAGCAGCATGCTCAGCCCACCGTCCCCGCAGAGCGCGACGATCTGCCGGTCGGGCGCCCACAGCTGGGCGCCGAGGGCCTGGGGCATGGCGTTGGCCATCGAGCCGAGGTTGTAGGAGCCGATCAGGCGGCGGTCGCCGCGCATCGTGACGAAGCGGGAGAGCCAGACGGTGGCCATACCGGTGTCGGAGGTGAAGACGGCGTCGTCGTCGGCATAGGCGTCCACCGCTGCGGCCAACGTCTCCGGGCGGACGGCGTGCTCGCGGTTGTCCAGGGCGGCCCGCAGCTTCCCGGTCCAGCGGTGCTCGTGCGCGGGGTCGGCCAGCCGCTGCTGTCCCTCCTGCCAGCGGACGAAACGCTCGCGGGCGGCGTCGAGGTGCGCCCGGTCCGAGGCCGCCTTCAACAGCGGGAGCAGGGCCCGTAGCGTGGCGCCGACGTCACCGGCCAGGCCCACGTCCACGGGGGTGCGGCGGCCCAGGTGGTCCTCGCGGGAGTCGACCTGGATCACCTTGGCGTCCTTCGGATACCACTCCCGGTAGGGGAAGTCGGTCCCCAGCATCAAGAGCACGTCCCCGCTGTCGAGCGCGTGGGAGGCGGCGGGGTTCCCGATGAGGCCGGTCTGGCCCACTTGGAACGCGTTGTCGTCCTCGAAGCCCTCCTTCGCCTTCAGCGTGAGCACCATGGGCGCCGCCAGCAGCTCGGCGGTCCGCAGGACCTCGGTACGGGCCTCGCGGGCGCCCTGGCCGACGAGGAGGGTCACCCGGGACGCTTCGTTCAGCAGCTCGGCGGCCCGTTCGAGGGCCGGGTCGTCGGGCCGGGTGACGGCCCGGTCGAGGGCGAACCGCGTGGGCCTGTCGTCGCTCAACTCCTGATCGCCCAGGTCGCCGGAGACGGTCAGGACGGCCACTCCGCCCCGGGTCACGGCGGCGCGCACGGCCGATTCGAGCAGGCGCGGCATCTGGTCCGGGGAGGTGACGGTGGCCCGGTGGACGGCGACGTCGCGGAAGAGCAGGTCGTTGTCGACCTCCTGGAAGTAGTCGCTGCCGATCTCGGCGAGGGGTACCTGGCCGCAGATGGCCAGGACGGGCGTACGGCTCTTCGCGGCGTCGTAGAGGCCGTTGAGCAAGTGCACGGAGCCGGGTCCGACCGTGCCCATGCACACCCCGAGGGTCCCGGAGAGCTGGGACTGCGCCGAGGCGGCGAAGGCCGCGGCCTCCTCGTGCCGGCAGCCGACCCAGTGCAGGCCGGCGGATGTGCGGATGGCGTCGGTCAGCGGGTTCAAGGCGTCTCCGACGACGCCGAAGACGTGCTGGACGCCGAGTTCCTCGAGTGCGTCGACGATGACGTGGGCGACGGTACGTGCCACGGGACTGCCCTTCGTTTGCCGGTTCAGCGGCCGGTTCGGCGGGTGAAGTGGGTGAAGCGGCCGGGGTCGGCCGCCTTCCAGTCGGCTGCCCAGCTTTCGGGCGGCGATGCGAGCAGTTCTCCGGGGGCGAGCCAGGCGTAGAGCTCGGCGTACGAGCGGACGGCGTGCGGGTCCACCCGCTGGAGCAGCATGTGGGGGCGCAGCCCGCGCGCGTCGTCGACGCCCATGGCCGCCATGATCTGCAGTGCGCTCTTGACGGTCGCCTCCTGGTAGCGCCGTACGCGCTGCGCCTTGTCATCGACGTCCAGGGCCCGGGCGCGCCGCTCGTCCTGGGTGGCGACCCCGACGGGGCACGTGTTGGTATGGCAGCGCTGGGCCTGGATGCAGCCGATCGCGAACATCATGGCGCGGGCCGAGTTGGTGTAGTCGGCGCCTTGGACCAGGCGTTTGACGAGGTCACTGCCGGTGGCGACCTTTCCGGAGGCTCCGATCCGGATGCGGTCGCGCAGCCCGGAACCGACGAGGGCGTTGTGGACGGTCATCAGGCCGTCGCCGAGCGGCAGGCCCACGTGGTCGGCAAACTCCAGGGGCGCCGCGCCCGTGCCGCCCTCCGCCCCGTCGACGACGATGAAGTCGGGGGTGACGTCCGCCTCCCGCATGGCCTTGCACACGGCGAGGAACTCTCGGCGCGAGCCGACGCACAGCTTGAACCCCACGGGCTTGCCGCCGGCGAGCTCCCGCATGCGGGCCAGGAAGCGCACCAGCTCGCGCGGGGTGGAGTACACGCGGTGGAACGGCGGCGAGACGACGGTCTCCCCCTGCGGCACACCGCGCACCCACGCGATCTCCGCATTCACCTTGGCACCGGGCAGGACTCCGCCGATGCCCGGCTTGGCACCCTGACTGATCTTCAGCGACACGCACCTGACCTGTGGGTGTGCTGCTTTTTCGGCGAACTGCCGCTCGTCGAAGCCCCCGTCGTCGGTACGGCACCCGAAGTATCCGGTGCCGATCTCCCACACGAGGTCTCCGCCAGGGCGCAGGTGATACGCGGACACGCCGCCTTCGCCGGTGTCGTGGGCGAAACCGCCGAGCTGTGCACCGGTGTTGAGGGCGAGGACGGCGTTGGCGGACAGGGAGCCGAAACTCATCGCCGAAACGTTGAGCAGGGCCATGTCGTACGGCTCGGTGCAGTCGGGTCCACCGACCCGGACCCGGGGCGGATCCGCCCGTACCGGGTGCGGGGCCATGGACGGGGTGAGGTATTCGCTGCCCGGGCGGTGGAGATCTCGCTCGGTGCCGAACGGCTCCTCCGCGTCAGTGCCCTTGGCCCGCTCGTAGACGATGCTGCGGGTGTCCCGGTCGAAGGGGCTTCCGTCGATGTTCCGCTCGATGAAGTACTGCTGGATCTCCGGCCGCAGCGCCTCCAGGGCGAACCGCAGGTGACCGAGCACGGGGTAGTTCCGCAGGAGGGAATGGCGGCGTTGCGAGAGGTCGTACGAGGCGACGAGGACGAGCAGCAGCAACGGAACGGCCACGGCCCACCACCAGGACGAGAGGAGGACGGCGGCGACCGCGGCGAGCACCGCTGCGGCGCCGGGCAGGATCAGGGTGAGTACCTTCAGCATGCCCCGCTTGTGTCCCGACGACCGCGGGCCAAGCATTCCCGGGGGGCCTGGGGTGCGGGGGAGGCTCGATTCAGCCCGCCTCGTAGGAGCCCGGCCGCGTGCTGGCGGGGGGGATGCCAGCACGCGGCCCGGGTCCGCCGGGGAGTCCGCGCCGCTCACCGTCGCGGACTCCCGTGACCAGGCTTATGACCGGTCTCCGTCGACCCAAACGGTTGGAGCACACCCTTGCGCGGAGCGAGCCGGCGCTCCCGCACACGGGGGCGTGGAAGCGCGGTCTCCGGGCAGGCGCGCCGTCGACGCAGATCCCTCCGGATCCGGGACCACGGGGAGGGAGGCGCGGAAGGCCCGCAGCGTCTGGGCCTACCGCGTCGGTCGGCGTCGACTACCTCGCTGCCCCGCACACGGCCCGGCACGCGGTCATTCCTCAGGCGGATCCTGGTGGGCGGGTGCCCAGAAGGCAGTCAGGTGACCACTGCGGCCGTCGCCCGGGGTCAGGTCCTCCCACCCGCCTGGAAGGTCCACCACCACGACACCCGACGTCGGGAGCTCCTCCCTGAGCCGTTCCAGCAGCTCCGGCGGGCCGCTCCCGCACAGCGACGTGGCCAGCTCGTGGATGCCCGTGTTGTGGCCGACCAGCATCACGTGGCTCAGCCCCGCTCCCCGCTCCGCCAGTACGGTGGCCAAGGCGTCCGGGGCCGCATCGTAGACCTCGTCGTCGTAGACGGCGGGCGGCACGTCCGGCAGGGCAGGGGCGATCAGCTCCCACGTCTCCCGCGTCCTTCGGGCCGGGGAACACAACACCAGATGGAACGCGAAGCCCGATGCGGCAAGCCAACGGCCCGTCTCGGCCGCTTCAGCTCGTCCGCGGTCGCTCAGGGAGCGTTCGAAGTCCTCGGCCACGTGCTTGGGCACGGCCTTCGCGTGGCGGACCAGCAGCAATCGGCAGGGGGACGCCGAGTCGGAGGACGAGGACGTCGCGTGTGGCGCGGCACCGGGGGACATGATGCTCACCTCCACTGCGGGACGAGGTGCACGACCGCGTGCCCGTCCTCGTTAGCCCGCGCGGGCCCGGAGCCGGCGCTCGACTCGCCCGGCGGAGTCTCGCCCGGGAGTACGCCGCCGCCGTACGGTCGAGGCGTGTTGCATGGTCCCGGGTCCGGAGCACATGCGAACATGACTGCCTCCTCGCCTGGAAGGCCGGGCCCGCCCTTCCAGCAGGTCGGCCGGAGCTATCCGGCGCCTACCCGCCGCCCGGCGGTTCAGTCCTCGCGGCCGCCCGTCCAGCCCCGGATCCGAGGCGGCCCCGGCCACCTACGGAGAGGGCGTCACCGGGTGCGGTTGATTCCAACCGGTGCCCATGACGGATCCGCTCCGCCGAGGGTTCGGACGGGACCGTCCACCCCGGGCGCGGGGCCCAGCGCCGAGGGCGCGAAGAAGGTGCTGGAGCAGTCGCTGCGCATCGCGCTGGGCCGCAAGGACAACCACATCGACACCCTGCACCTGCTGCTGGCCCTGATCTCCCGCCCCGGCACCGTCTCCGAGGTCCTGTCGGACCACGGCGTCACCTACGGCACGGCCGAAACCACCCTGGCAGCCTGACCACCCCGGCGGTAGCTGGGGAAGCTCCAGGGGCGCAGCCCCGCACTTTCAGCCCCGCCGGCGATTGAGGCGCGGGGTCCGCGGCGGCGCCCCGGCAGCGGGGCCGCGGGCGGGCTACGGCCTGGCCCCGAACGTGGTTCCCAGCCGGCCGCAGGCCGCCTTCAGGTGCCCGCGGGCCTCGGCCACCCGGGCCGCGGTCGCCCCGCGGTCCCGCGCCACGTCGCGGACCTCGTCGCGGAACCGGTCCAGCAGCCGGTCCAGGTCTCGGGCCGGGTCGCCGGTGGGCACCAGGTCGGCGGCCCCCAGTCCCCGTCCGCCGCCGCACGGGCCGCCGCGTCCCCGGAAGTACTGGTGTGCCGCGCGGCCCCGGCGACGCTCATCACCAGTCGCAAGCCCGACGACCTGGACGTCTTCTGCACCACGCTCGTGAAGGAGTTCACCCTCGTGGCGAGGGCGTGACGGGGCGGTGCCCGTCCTGGAGCGGGGGTGCGGTTCCGCCGGCCCGAGGGCGGTGAGCGCGCCGCCAGGGAAATGGCTTCGCCGTTGAAACCTTGTACCGGCATGATTCCCAGCGTGCATGAGGAAGAAGACCATCGCGGGCGAACGCGGTACACGCTGACCGAGACGGAGCACGGGCGCGCCTGGGGCGTCTGCTCCGTGGCGGAAGGGCTGTTCGGAGAGCCTCAGCGCGGGATCTACGAACTGTTCGGCTGGGTTCCACAAGCAGAGATGGGCGGCTGGGTCGGCAACCGACTGTGGCTGGTGCCGGACGATGAGGCGCTCGACCCCTGGTTGCTGGAGGACGCGGAAAGCCCTGGGCGGCCCCGTGGGACGGACAGTCTCGTGCTCACCGGCCTGGATGACTACGAAGGTCCGCCCGAGGGACACAGCGGCCGCGTTCGAGTGCATGACGGGCGCCGATGGCTGGGCTCCTGCCGGGAGTTCGTCCGTGTCCTGCCGCACGAGCAGCCGGCACCCCCGCTCGTCCTGCGTGGGCTCGCCGAGGCCGATCTGCTGCGAGCGGCACTGGCGAAGGGCACCCGGCGAGCCCTGGACCTGGAGCAGGCCGCCCTTGAGGTACGAGACGATCGAGGTGAGCTGCTCACCGAACGCCTGCTCTGGGCCAGGGTCAATGCTTGGCGCCCCTCTTCGTACGGGACGGATCTGATCGATCTGGAGCTCGACGGAGGGCTCTTCACGCCCGTTCCCGAACACGCCCGGCCCATCTGGGAGCGGTGGCTCGTCGGGCCGCCCGACACGGCAGCTGCCTGGGCCGGTCTTGATACCCGGCGCCGCTGGGCCTGGCACGATCTCGTCCGAGAACGAGCCGCCTACCGTGCCCCCCGTGACCGGCCGTCCGGTCACGCCTACGAACTCGATGGTCGGCACGTCACCGATGAACCGGGCCTCTACCTGGCGCTCGGCGAGGCGGTGAACGGGCCGGGTGGCTACTTCGGCGGCTGCCTTTCCGCCCTCGACGACTGCCTGGGTGGCACCTTCGGCTACACCGCCCCCGCAACTCTGCTCTGGCAGGACGCTGCAACCGCACGCGAGCACTTGTCCCAGACCCTGTCACCGGACGGCCAGCCCTACGACCTGTTCGGTGTGGTCCTCGATCTCCTGGCCGAGGGCGGCATGCACGTCACCCTGGCGTGACCCATGGTCCGCCCGCAGGGCATCGACCATGCCCGGGCTGCTCCCCACCCCTTGTGCGCCGGGTCAACTACGGCGATGCCGTGCGGTCCGTCTTCCATCGGGCGGACTTCCCGGAGGGCCCGCTCAAGGAGCTGTCACATACCTACGCAGCCAGCCAGGTGGGGGACACCCGCGGTGCAGCCCGATCCGTGCGCCCCGCCGAGCATGCGTGCGGCGAGGCTCCGGTGGGTGGACTTCCAGCGCTGGTGCCGCTCCTCCAGCCCGCCGAGCGCGTTGCGGAAGCGGTTCCACTCGGCCTCGTCGAAGCGGGCCGAGCGGCGCAGGTCGAGGTAGGCCCCGACGACCGTGTCGTGGGCGTCGCCCTCGGCCTCGCCCCGTACGGAGGGGACGCCGGTGAAGGCTGCCGACTGCAGCCGCGACGTGGTCGGCAGGCCGCACAAGATCTCGAAGCGCTTGTACTGTTCGGACTGGACGGCGCTGGCGCCCTGGGTGAACTGCCGGAACGCGGAGAAGTGTCCGGGGCGCATGGTGGCGACCATCCGGAACAGCGCCGAGGCCCGGTCGAAGTGACCGGCCGCACGGTCCACATGGTCCGCCGCCGCGTCCAGCCGGCCCGCGCGCAGCGCCTCGATCGCCGCCCGCACGTCCGCCGCGATCGCCATGAAGATCATTTCATGGGCCTGGAGCGCCCGGATGAAGAGGTACTCGTCGTGCAGCACGTACCCGGGCTGAACCGTCATGTCGAACCAGTGGCCGGCCTCGGTGGCCGTGGGCCGGGGCAGGAGTTCGGCGATGTCCGCCCAGCGGGACCACGGGACGTGGGCCGCCCCTGAGATCAGGGCATCGGCGTCCGGACCGTCGAGGTCGTGCGCCACGAAGCGCAGCGCGTGGTGCAGCCGCTTGCGCAGGGTCACCGGGTCCGGCGGGTCCCGGTCCACGGATTCCCGCGATTCCCGCGATTCCCGCGATTCCTCAGATTCCTGCGGTTCCCGCGCCGTGGTCTCCGCCTGGATCTCGAAGCGTATGACGTCGGATATGAGCAGCGTGGCCATGCGGTTCGGGTCCGGCGCCTCCCCCGTTTCGCCCAGGAGAAGCTCCAGCAGCGGAAGGGAAAGGTAGGTCCGGTTCCAGTAACGCCCCTCGTGCTTGTCGAGCATGCAGTCGAGGAACGCCTGGAGGTGGGGCGGGCGGTCCGCCGCGCGGTGGCTCCGGATCTCGCTGAGCCGAAGCAGCAGGGGCTGCGGCAGGAAGTGCTTCCCGGTCCGGCGCACCTCTTGCGTGACGGTACGCGCCAGGTGGATTCCGTCCGGTGCTCCGCCGTCCCCGTCCAGGCGTCCGATGGCCGCCCAACGGTCCGCCTCTGCGCATTCCGGGTTCATCTCCACTCGCCTCCTGGACCTGCCTGGCCCCACCCCGTCCGGGTGGAGCGGAAGATTCAAGTGGGCATGATCGGAACACTGCCCGTCATGTCTCGAACATTCGTGTCTTGACAAGGGCGGCAGGGACACGCATAGAGCCTCCGGCCCGGTCGGGCGGAGGCTCTGTGGCGTACGGTTCGGTGCCCACTCCGGCGGCCGGTCGGCCGCCGCGCGCCGGTGGAGGAGGCGGATCCGGGGAACCGTGGATCTGGATGGAACAAGCCGGGGCCCCGTGGGCACTCGCGCAGGCGTCGGAGGCCCCGGCTCGCAGAAGGGGACTGCGTCAGCTGTTGGCCGAGAGGTTGCCCGACAGGACCGGGATGTTGTCCAGGATGTGCGAGAGCGGCTCGTCGCCCTTGGCCTGGGTGGAGTTCTCGGTGCACTGCTGGTTCTGCGGGTTGGACAGGACGTTGATGTCCTGAACGCCGACATTGGCGAGGAGCGCGGCCACGGACTGGACGTTGGCCTTGACGGGCAGGCCGATGCAGGGCTTGTTCAGGGTGCCCTGGATCGCGCCGAGCTGCGGGCTCAGGTCACCGCGGGTCTCCTGGTTGCCGTAGATCTGCGCGGCGCCGTTGCCCTGGACGGTGTTGACCCCGTTGTCGTTGCCGATGGCCATGGCCGGGGCGGCCATGGCCGCGCCCACTCCGACGATCGACGCGGTGACGGCGGCGGTGGCCATGAACTTCTTGATCATCAGTGGTCCTTATGTCGCACGAGTGCACGGTGATAAGCACCTTGATCAACGGCCGGGGAGAACACAGGTTGCGCCGCTTCACCCGAACGGCCCCTACCGCGTCTCACACCCCCGGACGGCCACGCTCAGCTCGACGACGTAGTGCTCCTCCACCCAGCCGTCCGGGAACCGTTCCATGAGGAGGGCGCGCTCGTCCTCCAGGAAGGCGTCCGTTCCGGGCTCGCCGATGAGGAACAGGGAGTGGGTGGACAGTTTGGCCAGATGCGTGTCGACGGGGACGCGGCGCGACCACGCCAGCCGGCGGTCGGTGAAGCGCAGCCCCTCCTGGGAGAGCGCGCGCTCGTTGATGTACCAGCCCGGGCCGAACCGCTTCTCGATGCGGTCCTGCTGATCGGCGATCCAGCCGACCCCGGTGTCCGGATCGTTCTGCCACACCGCCAGGGCCCCGCCGGGGCGCAGCACGCGCAGGGCCTCGGGGACCGCGTGCGCAGGGTCCGTCCAGTGCCAGGACTGCGCGTACGTCAACAGGTCCAGGCAGCCGGAGGCCAGCGGCAGCCGGTTGCCGTCCGCGCGGACCAGCGGCGTGCCGGGATTGCGGCGGCGGAACTCCTGCGCCATGCCCTCGCCCGGCTCCACCCCGACCACCATGGCCCCTCGGGCCTCCAGGAGGGCGGTGGCGATCCCCGTTCCCGCCCCGACGTCGGCGACCCGTGCTCCGGCCAGTGGAAAGCCGGCCATTTCCGCCAGCGTGTCGAAGAGCGCGGGCGGGTACGCGGGGCGATGGGCGGCGTAGCGTGCGGCCGCGGAGCTGAAGGAACGAGCCCGGGATTCGTTCGTCATGACGTCCATCATGCCGGTGTCCCGGAGCGGCGCGGAGAGGCAGTCCCCCATGGTGGCCGCTCGGTATGTCACGTCGCTGGTAGGGGCGTTGGAGCGGTACGCCGGACAGCCCGCGCTCGGCGCCGGACCGGTCGTCCTCGGATTCCAAGAGGTGCTCGACGGGGCCTTGCGACTGGCGGGGGCGCTCTCCGCGGCGGGGATCGGGCGCGGCTCGGGACTGGCCTGCGTCACGGGCTCGAACCGGCCGGAGGTGCTGCTGGTACGGATCGCCGCGCACCTGCTGGGCGCCCGGCTGACCCAGGTGCTCGCCGGCCCCGCCCAGTACGGGCTCGACTTCGTCCTGCGGGACTGCCGGCCGGACCTGGTCGTGCACGACGTTCCGGTGCCCGCGACCGGGGCGCCCGGGCTCGACCTGGCCGAGCTGCTCCGCCGGGCCGCCGGCCGGGGCGGGCCCGGCGCGGTGTCGGTGCGGGCGCGGGAGGACGACGTGGCGCGGGTGACGTACACGGGCGGGACCACGGGGCGGCCCAAAGGGGTGGCCTCCACCTTCGGGGCGATGGCCGCGCGCAACGCCGTACGACCGGCGGCCTGGGCGGAGTCGGTGTACCTGTCGGTGACCTCGCTGGCGCAGCGGTCGGGCGGGCGGTGCCTGGAGCAGTGGCGGGCCGGGGGCCGGGTGGAGATCCTGGAACCGTTCGCGCCCGCGGAGTTCGCGGCGGCCTGCCGGCGCCTGGGGCCGGTGGCCACGTACCTGACGACCTCGATGGTCTACCGACTGCTGGACGACCCGGCGACCGCCCACGGTGTACCGGGGCTGGAGGCGGTCTCCTACGGCGATTCGCCCGTCCACCCCGAGCGGCTGCGCGAGGCGGTGACCCGCTGGGGCGGCCGGTGGCGGCAGGGCTACGGCACGAACGAGGCGGCGGTGATCTGCCGGCTCTCCCCCGCCGATCACGATGCGGCGGTGGCCGGGCGGCCGGAGCTGCTGTCGTCGGTGGGGCGGCCCGTCGCGGGGGTGGAGGTGGAGGTGCGCGACGGGCGGGGCACGGCGGTGGCGGCCGGCCGCACGGGCGAGGTGTGGATGCGGTCGGCGGCGATGATGACCGGGTACTGGGGCCGGCCCGGGCTGACGGCCGGGGTGCTGCGGGGCGGCTGGCTGCGGACGGGGGACCTCGGGCACTTCGGGGCGGACGGCTACCTGTACCTGGACGACCGGATCCACGACGTGGTGATGGTCCACGGGGACAACGTGTACTGCGTGCCCGTCGAGGCCGCGCTCGCCCGGCATCCCGCCGTCGCACGGGCCGTGGTGGTGGGGCGGCACAGCGACCTCACCGGCGAGGAGGTGTGTGCGTTCCTGGTACCGGCGGCGGGGTACGAGCCCGGCCCCGGGCTCGCCGCCGAGGCCTGTGCCCTGGTGGAGGAGGAGCTGGCCCCGGCGCACCGGCCGACCGCGGTGTTCTGGGAACGGGCGATCCCGCTGACGGCGCGGGGCAAGCCGGACAAGCGCCGGCTGCGGGAACGGGCAGAAGGGGGCGCCGGCCGGCGGACGTAGGCTCGGAGGAGAGGTCGGGTTCCGGCGGGGAGGTCGGGGCGGGCTGGGACGTCAAGGGCGGGCGGCGGCGTAGGTCCAGAACTCCCGCATCACCTCGGGCGAGGCCGGGCCGGCCAGCTCCCGCTGGGTGAGGAGCAGGGTGAGCGTCCCGGTGGCGGGGACGACGTGGGCGGCGGTGCCGGTGCCGCCGATCCAGCCGTAGCGGCCCGGTACGTTCCAGGGGTCGAGGCGGGCCACGTCGACCGAGCCGCCGAAACCCCAGCCCTGGCCCTCCAGGAACAGGGTGCCCGCCGCGCGCTGGGGCGCGGTGAGGTGATCGGTGGTCATCTGCCGCACCGAGTCCGCCGAGAGCAGCCGCCGGCCACCCCCGTACGCGCCTCCCGCGAGCAGCATCCGACCGAAGGCGTACAGGTCGTCGACGGTGGAGACGAGGCCGCCCGCGCCGGACGGGAAGGCGGGAAGGGTGCTCCACTCGCCGTCGGGCGCGTCCACGAGCTCCAGGGCTCCGCCGTCGGGGGCGGCCCGGTAGTAGCTGGTGAACCGGTGGAGCTGCCCCGGCGGTACGGAGAACGCGGTGTCCCGCATGCCGAGCGGCTCGAAGACGCGCTCGGCGAGGACGTCCTGGAAGGGCTGTCCGGTAGCTCGGGCGATCAGCACCCCGAGGATGTCGGAGCAGGTGTTGTAGAGCCACGCCTCCCCGGGCTGGTGGAGGAGCGGGATCCGCCCCAGGGACGCCATCCAGACGTCCGGCTCCGGCACCTCCTGCGGCCTGGGCGGCCCCTGCTTCAGCCCGCCGAACAGTGGCGCCACGGCGGGCAGCGAGAAGTCGGCGGGGAAGCCGTACCCGGCGCGGAAGGTGAGGAGGTCGGCGAGGGTGATCGGACGGTCGGCGGGCACCACGTCGTCGAGCGGCGCGGAGGGGGTACGGACCACCGTCGGCGCGGCGAGTTCCGGTAGCCAGCGGGCCACGGGGAGGTCGAGGGCCAGCAGTCCTTCCTCGACCAGCATCATGGTGGCCGCGGCGGTCACGGGCTTGGTGACCGAGGCGATCCGGAAGAGGGAGTCGCGGGCCATCGGCGCGGTGCCGGCCGTGTCGACGGAGCCGACGGCCGCGAACTCGACGTCCTCGCCGTGTGCCACCAGGGCCACCGCGCCGGGCAGTGATCCGGTACCGACGTGGGTCTCCAGGAGACTGCGCAGGTCGCTCATGGTCCACCTTCTCGTACGTGCGGATGCTCGTAGGGAAGACTGCCGCCGGGCGCCGGAATCATCGGTCCGACACGACCGGTGCGGCCCGACCGTGCGGGGGCGGGGCCGACCGGGGCGGGACCGCTAGGCCCTGTCGTCAAAGTCCCGTCGGGCCCGCGACGCCACTTTGACGACAGGACCTAGGCGGCGGGGACCACCGACGCGCGTATCGCCGAGGCCCACTCGCCCAGCAGGGCGGCATGGCGGATCCGCTCCGCGTCGGAGAGGCGGCCCTCGGCACGTGCGAACAGGCAGCGGATGTCGGCGTTGATCTCGGCGAGGGATCGTTCGGGCACGAGGCGGTCGTCAGAGGTCGGGCTCACGTGATCAAGAGTAGGCGGCGCCTCTGACAACGGTGGACCGTGTCCGTCATGCGGACGCCCGGATCGGGGGCCGCCGCCCGCTCACTGCGCGAGGCGCGCGGCCCGGAACAGGAGGTAGCGGCGCTCCGGAACGCTGAGCGTGAGTCCGGCGGCCTTCGCGTAGGCGGCCCGCGCCGCCGCCTTCTCGCCCGCCATCTCCAGCAGGTGGGCCCGTACGGCTTCGAGGCGGTGGTGGCCGGCCAGGCGCTCGTCCCGGTCCAGGTCCGCGAGCAGGGCCAGGGCTCGCCGGGGCCCGTGCACCATGGCCACCGCGACCGCGTGGCCCAGGCGCTCCACGGGGCCGGGGACCATGCGGACCAGTACCTCGTACAGGGCGAGGATCTCCGCCCAGTCGGTGTCCTCGTCGCTCGCCGCCTCGTCGTGCACGGCCGCGATCGCGGCTCGCAGCTGGTACGGGCCCAGCGGCGCGTGCGTGAGGGCGTCGCTCACCATGGCGACCCCTTCGGTGACGGCGGCGCGGTCCCAGCGGGTGCGGTCCTGCTCGGCGAGGGGAATCAGGTCGCCGTCGGGCGTGGTGCGGGCACTGCGGCGGGCATCGGTCAGCAGCATCAACGCCAGCAGGCCCGCCACCTCGCCGTCGGCCGGGAGCTGCGCGTGGACGGCGCGGGTGAGGCGGATCGCCTCGGCGGCGAGGTCGGCGCGCTGCAGATCGCGGCCCGAGGTGGCGGTGTAGCCCTCGTTGAAGATCAGGTAGAGCACGTGGAGCACGTCGGCGAGCCGTGCGCCACGGTCTTCGGCCGCTTGCGGGCCGGTCCCGCGGGTGCCGTCCGTGTCGTGGGTGGCGTAGGTGTCGTAAGTGTCGTCGGGGCCTGTGCCGAACGGGGTCCCGGAGGCCTTGATGCGGCGTTTCGCCCGGCTGATCCGCTGGGCCATCGTGGCCTCGGGCACCAGGAGGGCGCGGGCGATCTCCGCGGTGGTGAGGCCGCCGACGGCGCGCAGGGTGAGGGCGATCCGGCCGGCGGGAGGCAGTTCGGCCCGGCAGCAGAGGAAGAGCAGGGCGAGCGTGTCGTCCTCGGCGGGGGCCCGGCCCTCCCCCGGCGGCGGAGCCACGAACTCGTCGCGCGGGGTCAGCGCGGCGGCCGTCTCCTCGCGGCGCCTTCGCGCCTCCTCGCTGCGCAGCTGGTCGGTGAGCCGGCGGGAGGCGACACGGATCAGCCAGCCGCGCGGGTTGGCCGGGCGGCCCTCCTCGGGCCACTGTCGGGCGGCGGCCAGCAGGGCCTCCTGCACGGCGTCCTCGGCCGCGTCGAAGTGCCCGTAGCGGCGGACGAGCGCTCCGAGGACCTGCGGCGCCAGTCGGCGCAGCAGGTCCTCGCTCGCGGGTGCGGGTCCGGGGGTGGTCAACACATCTCGGTCCCCGAGCGGCTGTCGACGGGGTGGACGACGACCGGGTAGTTGGGTGCGCCCTCGGGCACCGGGCAGGCGTAGGCGCGGGCGGCGATCTCGGCGGCGCGGTCGAAGTCCGCGACGTCGACGATCCAGTACCCGGCGAGCACCTCCTTGGCCTCCCCGTACGGCCCGTCGGAGATCACCGGGCTGCCGTCGGCGGCCGCGGTGACCAGGCGGGCGTGCCGGGGGTCGGCCAGGCCCTGCCCGTCGACCCACTCGCCCGACTCGGCGAGGTCGTCGTTGAGGGCGCCCATGTAGTCGAACATCGCCTTGAGGTCGGCTTCGGACCATCCGGGGCCGTCGCCGGTCGCCGCGCCGCCCATGGCGTCGTAGTCGGCCTGCTTCCCGAGAACCATCAGCATGTACTTCATGGGTGCCACTCCTTCTGTTCTACGCGGCGGCTCCGGGACCGGAACGAGATCGGGATCGGAAACGGGATCGGGATCGGGATCGGAAACGGGATCGGGATCGGGATCGGGAGCCTTTCGTACGGGACGTCGGAGCCGTCCCTCCCATTTCGACACGTCGGCCGCGGCCACGCGCGACGGCTTCGGCCCAGGACCGTCCCGTACGGCCCAGTAGGGTCATCACATGAAGATCATCGACCTTGAGCCCGGCGACCCGCGGCACACCTCCGACCTGCTCCCCGTGCTGCGCGAACTGCGTCCCCACCTCACCGACGAGCTGTTCCTCAGCATCCTTGCGGAGGGGCACGGCCAGGGGCTGCGCTTCACCGCCGCCTACGACGCGGACGGTGGGTGCGTGGGCGCGGCCGGCTGGCGGATCGTCGTCAACACCGCGTCGGTCCGCTCGCTCTACGTCGACGACCTGGTCACCGCCGCCGCCACCCGTTCCACCGGCGTGGGCCACGAGCTGCTCGCGCACCTGGAGCAGCACGCCCTGGCCGTCGGCTGCACCGCCCTCACGCTGGAATCCGGCACCCAGCGGACCGACGCACACCGCTTCTACTTCCGCGAGCGGATGGCCGTGACCGCCTTCAGCTTCGAGAAGCCGCTGGGCTGACGCGTCCGCCCACGAGGAAGCCGTGGCCCCCGGGCGGATGCGGGTGTGGTGACCGCCCGTCCGGTCCCCGCCCTGGCACCATGGCGGCATGGAACGTGTGCTTGGAATCGGCGGGTACTTCATGCGGGCGGCCGACCCGGCGGCCCTCGGCGCGTGGTACCGCGACTGCCTGGGCCTGGACGCGGACGAGCACGGCCTGTGGCAGCAGGACGCCGGGCCGACGGTGTTCGCGCCGTTCGAGTCCGAGACCGACTACTTCGGCTCCTTGGCCCAGCAGACCATGCTCAACTTCCGGGTCCGCGACCTGGATGCGATGCTCGCGCAACTGCGCGCCAGGGGCGCGGACGTGGACGAGGAGACGCAGGACATGGAAGGCGTCGGTCGCTTCGGCTGGGTCACCGATCCGGCGGGCAACCGGGTCGAACTGTGGCAGCCCGCCTGACCGCGTCGTCACGTCGGCGGTCGTACCGCCCGCGCGAGGCCGCAGGCCACTCTCCCGGAATTGGCCTTGCCCGGAGGCCGATTGGCCTCGATACGTTCGCGGCATGCGCATCCAGATCGTAGACGCCTTCACCAGCCGCCCCTTCACCGGAAACCCCGCCGGTGTGTGTCTGCTCCCGGCCGGCGCCTGGCCGGACGACGCATGGCTGGGGCAGCTCGCC
The DNA here is from genome assembly GCF_036178145.1 of Streptomyces sp. NBC_00273. NCBI lineage: Bacteria > Bacillati > Actinomycetota > Actinomycetes > Kitasatosporales > Streptomycetaceae > Streptomyces > Streptomyces sp. NBC_00273. The sequence goes on from NZ_CP108067.1 coordinate 1,000,657, forward strand.
GCTGAGCTGAACCATCCCGAGACGGCCTTCGCCCTGCCGCTCCCGGCCGGGGCCGGGGCCGACTGGGAGATCCGCTGGTTCACCCCGCTCGTCGAGGCCAACCTGTGCGGCCACGCCACGTTGGCCACGGTGCACGTGCTGCGCCGGGAGGGGTTGCTGACCGGCGGCCCCGTGCGGTTCCTCAGCCGGTCCAGCGGTCTGCTCACCGCGTGGGCCGAGGACGGCGGGTCCGGGGAGGACGGGGAGGACGGGGAGATCACCCTGGACTTCCCGGCCGCCCCCGTGACCGGGGTCGCGGCACCCGCGGGTCTCGCCGACGCCCTGGGGATCCGGCCCGCGGCCACGTACCGTACGGGCGCGCTGGGCGATCTGCTCGCCGTACTGCCCGACGAGGCCGCCGTACGGGCCCTGCGGCCCGACCTCGCGGCGGTCGCGGCCCTGTCGCTGCGCGAGGAGTTGCGCGGGGTCATCGTCACCGCGGAGGCCGACACGGCGGGGTCCGGGTACGACTTCGTCTCCCGGTTCTTCGCTCCCGCGCGGGGCATCCCCGAGGACCCGGTCACCGGCAGCGCCCACACCGCGCTGGCCCCCTACTGGGCGGCGCGGCTGGGGCGCACCGACGCCCTCGCCGGCCTGCAGGCCTCGGGACGCCCCGGGTTGGTCAAGGTCGCGCTCCACGGGGACCGGGTGCTCCTCACCGGGCGCGCGGTCACCGTCGTGGAGGCCACGCTCCGCGTCTGACCGGCCCCGGACGGCCGTGACCGAACCGTCGCCGCCTCGAGGCGTGATCGACCTCGTCGGCAGGGGTGTCCCCTTGCTAGCTTCCTGGCGAAGCCGACCCCTGGAGGACCGATCCCATGCCAGCATCCCGAGGCCACCGCAGCGCACTGAGCGCGGCGGCAGTGGCCGCCGTCCTGCTGGCGGGCGCCACCGGCTGCGGGGACGAGGACGGCACGGCCGCGGCGGCCTCCGTTTCGGCCTCCGTTTCGGCCTCCGTCGAGGTGTCGGCGTCGGTGTCGGCCTCGGCCTCGGCCTCGGTGTCGGCTTCCGCCTCGCCGTCGACCCCCGCCTCCTCGCCGCCCGAGTCCTCTGCATCCGCGACCACGGCCGTGACCCGGGCCGTGACGCCTCCTGCGGCCCGGACCCGGCTCACGGTCGCGGTCGACACCCGGGGAGGTCGGCTCGCCCTCGTACGGGGCGGTGCCCCGCAGGAGTTCACCGTCACCCTGCGGAACGGCAACTCTGCCGAGTACCGGCACCTGCTGGTCGCCTTCCAGATGGAGATGCTGGTCGGCGAGGCCGGTGCCGGGGCGGGCAGCGGGCCCGGGTTCCTGCTGGAACGTTTCGACCCGGCCTCGGGCAGTTGGCGCCCGGCCGACTTCCGCATCGCCAATGACGCCAAGCCGGCGTCCCTGTTCTCGGGTGGCGGCCCGCTCGCCCGCGAGGCCGTCCGCACCGAGCGCTACCGGCTGCGCGCCACGGCGGGCGGACCCACGGGCAGCAGCCCGGTGGTGGTGTCCTTCATCGACACGGACGCCGGCGGTCAGGCCGCGGCCCACGTGGTCCTCGGGCACAGCACCCGCTGAGTGCCGTGACTAGGCCCTGTCGCCCAGGATCGTCCAGGTGAACTTGCCGCCACTGACCCAGTGGACCACCTCGAGGTCGTCGAGGTCGTGGATCGTGATCCCGGCCTCCGCGGCGATCAGGAGCACGTCCGTCATCGACGTCGCCCTGCCGACGAACTCGCCGTCGACCTCCACGATGCGGAAGGGCGGGTTTCCGGGTTGCACCCCCAGGACGGTGATCCGCGCCGAGGAAATGTGTGGTGTCGAACCTTCGGTCATGCGGAGACGTTCGCATGCCGTGACCGGTGACGGGCTCGGCGACACGGTCCGAGGGGCCGAACTTCTTCCTCCGGGGCAGCGCGCGGTGCCACGGCGCGCCTCCGCGGAGCCGGCTTCAGGCCGTCTCCCGCGCGGCTTCGCCGAGGGCGTACGCCGCGGTGCGCCAGGCGGCCGTGACCGCCTCGCGAGCCCGGTCCGTAGCCTCCGGCACCCGGTCGGGCAGGTGCAGCGGCGAGCCGATGTGGACATGGAAGCAGGGCCTGCGCAGCGGGGCGGTGAAGACGCCGGCGAGCTGCTTGGCGCCGTTCCCGGAGCAGAGGCGGCGGGCACCCGCCTGGCCGACGGGCACGACCGGGGCGCCCGTCGCGGCGGCGAGCCGGGCCAGGCCGCTACGGAAGGGTCCGGGGGCCGTCTCCCCCGCGTCGCGGCGCACGGGCAGCCGGCCTTCGCCGTAGAGCAGGACGCTGCGGCCCGAGGCGAGGGCGACGGCCGCCGCGTCGAGGGAGTCGGCGGCGCGGGCGGTGCCGCGGTGGACGGCGATATGGCCTTCGCGGCGGAGCGCGGAGCCGAGCAGCGGTACCCGCCAGAGGCCGCTGGTGGCCAGGATGACCGGCTCGATCCCGTACCGGCGCAGTGCGGCGACCACGACGGCGGGGTCGGCGAGGGAGGTGTGGTTGGCGACCAGGATGGCGCCGGGGGCGGGCCGGTCCACGGGGTCGGCGGTGACGGTCAGCCGCCCGAAGGCGGGCACGAGGGCGGCGGCGATTCGGCTGAGCATGGACGACCCCGTTCGGACGGTGCGGTGCGGTGGTGGTGCGGTGCGATGTGTCCCATGGTCGGCCGGTGGGCGGGCGGGGTCATGAGTAGGCGTACTCAGCGAATATGACCGAACGGTCACAAGATCCAGCGGATGGAACGGGCGGGGTAGCGGGGGCATCTGGCAGTGCGGCGGGGCCCCTGGGGCCTCGCCGGTCGTATCGGCATGACGTGAGCAGCAAGGCGGGGCTGGGATGAAGGCGGTAACGGTGGCGGGCGGTTCCTCGGACGACCCGGAGATCGAGGCAGTGACCACCGCTCTGGAGGGGGAGCCCGAAGCTTCGGCCGAGGCGGGCGCGAAGCCCGGGAGCGAAGCCGCCCCCCTGGCCGACGCCGAGCCCGAAGCGGGCTCCGAACTCCCCGGCGATGCCGGTCCCCGGACGGACTCCGCCCCCGAGGCCGCAGCCGGCCCCGATGACAAGGCTGACGCCGACGCCGAGGCGGACGCCGAGCCGGAGGGCGAAACCGCCCCCCAGGCCAAGCCGAAGGACCGGGCCGGCTCCGAACTCCCGCACGATGCCGAGTCCGAGGGCGCAGCCGAGTCCGAGGGCGCCGGCCAAGCCGATGCCGGACTCCCGGGCGGGGCCGACTCCGAGGGCGAGACCGACCCGGCCCGCTCAGAGGCGGAAGCCGTTGCGGCGGAGCCGAAGGCAGACGCCGAGCCCGAAGGCGGTTCGGAACTCCCGGACGATGCCCGTCCCGAGGCCGACGCCAAACTTGAGGCGGAACCGGAAGCCGAGCACGCCGCCGGCTCCGAGGGCACAGCCGATACCGAGTCGACGACCCGCTCCCAGGCGGAAGCCATTGCGGTGGAGCCGACGGCCGACGGCGAGGCGGACGCCGAGCCCAAGGGCGAAGCCGACCCCCAGGGCGCAGCCGAGTCCGAGCGCGCCGGCCAAGCCGATGCCGGACTCCCGGGCGGGGCCGACTCCGAGGGCGAGACCGACCCGGCCCGCTCAGAGGCGGAAGCCGTTGCGGCGGAGCCGCAGGCCGACGGCGAGGCGGACGCCGAGGCCGACGGCGAAACCGGCCCCCAGGCCAAGCCGAAGAGCCAGGCCGACTCCGAACTCCCGCACGATGCCGAGCCCGAGGGCGAAGCCGGCGAAGCCGACGCCGGGCTCCCGGGCGGGGCCGACGCGGAGCCCGAGGCGGAGGGCGGTTCCGAGCGCGCGGGCGAAGCCCGTTCCGAGGCCGACGCCGAGTCCAAGGCCGCGGGCGGCATCGAGGCCGAAGCCGAGGCTACGGCCCGTTCCGAGGCAGAGGCCGACGCCGACGCCGACGAACGGCTCGACGGGGGCGACGGCGGCGAACCCACCGCTGGGGACCGGGCAGACACCGGTCCCCAGCCGGAGGCTGCCGCGCCCGACGAGACGATGCTCATCACCCTGCCCAAGCAGAAGCCCGCCGAGCCGGACGCTCCGCGGAAGGCGCCCTCCTGGGCTCGGGAGGTGGAGCCGGACCCCGAGCGGACGAGCCAGTTCGTCGCGCTCAAGGACGTCGACCTGCCCGCGCCCGTCGCGCCGCGGGCTCAGCCGCAGTCCCCCGAAGCCGAGGTGGCCGGGCAGGCCCCCGCCGCGCCGCTGCCTCCGCTCGACCTGCTGGCCGAGCTCACCAACACCCGGCCCCCGGCGGAGACTCCGCGCCGCACCGCGTTGCGCCGCGTCAAGATATGGACGCCGATCCTGCTGCTCCTCGTGGGCGCCGGCGCCGGCGCGCAGCTGATGCGCCCCCTGCCCGCCCCGCAGCTCGTCGCCGCCGAGACCGACCGCACCATCGACGGGCAGTTCTCCGTCCCGTGGCCCGCCAAGGGCCAGGGCGCCGTTCGCGTCTCCGGCTCCGGCGACATCGGCACGTTCGGTGAGCAGAAGCCCGTCCCGACGGCCAGCGTCGCCAAGGTGATGACGGCCTACGTGATCCTCAAGGGCCACCCGCTCCGCAAGGCCGACCCGGGTCCGGACATCACGATCGACGCGAAGACCGTGGCGGACGGCACCTCGGAGCACGAGTCCCGCATCAGGAGTCTGACCCCCGGGCAGAAGTTCAGCCAGCAGGACATGCTCAAAATGCTCATGATCCCCTCGGGCAACAACGTCGCCCGCCTGCTGGCGCGCTGGGACACCGGCACCGACTCCGAAGCCGCGTTCGTCGCGAAGATGAACGCCGCCGCCAAGGAGCTCGGAATGGCGAACACCACGTACACGGACCCCAGTGGTCTGGACGCGGGCACCGTCAGCACCGCCGTCGATCAGCTGAAGCTCGCCGAAGCCGTCATGAAGGACGAGGTGTTCCGCTCGATCGTCGCTGTGCCGTACGCCTCCATCAAGGGGGTGCCCGCGGGGCTCGAGAACAACAACACCCTGCTCAGCAACACCATCCGGGGCATCAAGACCGGTTCCAGCACGCCCGCCGGCGGGACCCTGATGTGGGCGGCGTACAGGTCGATCGACGGCAAGGACCAGTTGATCCTCGGCACGCTGATGGACCAGCGGGTGGACGGGCCGGACGAGGACGGCGCGAACAGCCTGAAGCTGGTGCTGGCGAACAGCAAGACGATCATCGAGGGGGTACGGGCGGCGCTCGCGTCGGCTCCGGTGATCCGCAAGGGCGACGTCGTGGGCCATGTGGACGACGGGCTCGGCGGCCGTACGCCGCTGGTGGCCACCAAGGACCTGAACGTGATCGGCGTCCCGGGCCAGAAGCTGAAGCTGTCCCTCGCCACCGGTGACGGTGCGGGCACCGGACCGCTGCCGCACACCGCGAAGGCAGGCGCCGAGGTGGCCGTGCTTACCGTGGGCAGCGGGGAGGGGGCCCGGAGCGTGCCGGTCGCGGTCAAGGGGGCCCTCGTCGAGCCTGACTTCGGCACCCGACTCACCCGCGGTCGCTGACCGGCTGACCGGCCGGCCCAACACCGCCGGCCCCGGCAGAGGTGGGGAGGCCGCGCCCGACGGGCGCGGCCTCCCCCGTTCCTCAGGCGCCCGGCGGGACCCTGGACGGGCGGCCCGCGCCGCGCGTCAGGGAGTACCCGAAGACGCCCGCGAGGGCGGCGAGCACGCCGCCCGCCGCGGTCCAGATCCAGCGGTCGGACCACCAGCCGCCGGACCAGCCGTCCTCCGGCTCGCGCAGGGTCGCGGTCACGGTGCCGGCGACCAACGGGGTGGAGAGGGCGCCGTCCACCGCCTGGACGCCGCCGGTTTCCTTCACCTCGGCCTCGACGGCCGCGCGCACCGGCAGGCCCTTGTCCTCGTCCGGCAGGTCGAGGACCGTCAGGCGTACGTAGTAGCTGCCCGGCAGCGGGTCGTTGGCCCACGGCTCGGCGCCGGCGCGCACGGTGCGCAAGGTGCAGGACAGTTCGACCGTGGCGGCTTCCTTCGCCGCGGCCGCGGTCTGCGTGCCGTAGGTGCAGGCCTGCCGGCGGCGCAGTCCGTCGTACACGTCGAGCTGCCAGGTCGAGGCGCCGTGCCGGGCCGCCGGCTCGGGCAGGGTGACGGCGGCCTTCACCGTGGCGCGCTGCTGCGCGTCGATCGGGACCACCCAGTAGAGGTAGTCGCCGCTGGACGCGCCGGCCGTGGCCTTCTGGCCCGGGCGGAACGCCGCTGCGGTACGGAAGCTGGTGCCGGCCTCGGTCGGGGCGGATTCGGCCTTGGCCCCGCCCCCGCCCGGACTCGCGCTGGTGCTGGCGCTCGGCGAGGGCGTGTCCGCGACGGCCGTGCCCACGGCCGTGCCCGCCACCGTGAGGGCGGCGGCCGCGGCCAGCAGGGACGCGGTCAGTGTGCCTACTCTACGCATCAGTTGGTCCTCCAGACGGAGATGCGCCAGCGGGAGATCCATCCCCACACCAGACCGGCCAGCAGTCCGGCGAGCGCCAGCACGGCCAGCAGCCACCAGCCCCGCCCGAGGCCGAACGCGGCGACGTCGGAGGCCCCGTCGGGTCCGTCCACCAGGTCGATGGTCAGTTCGACGGGCATGCCCGGGGTCGTCTTGACGGAGGCGGGAGCGGAGAAGGAGTTGCTGACCTGGAGGCAGACGGTCTCCGGGACGGGCTTGGCGTCCGAGTCCGGGCCGTCGATCTCGGCCTTCGGATAGCGCAGGCCGGTCGAGAGGACGTCGGTACGCCCGTTGCCCGCCTCCGAGCCGCGCACGATCTCGCGCCCGTGGACGGTGGTGGCGCGCAGCAGGACGCCGTAGTCGTTGTTGACGGCGCGGTCGGCGCCGATGCTGACCGAGGCGCGCAGTTCCTGCCCCGGGAGCACGTCGACCCGGTACCAGCGGTGTTCGCCGAAGGTCTCGCGGTCGCTGTAGAGGCCGGCCTTCAGCTGCGGGGCGCCCTGGCACTGCTTCGCGCCCTCGGTCGCCACCGGGTTGACGACCGGGTCCGCGGCCCGGTCGACGAGTTGTTTCACCCTGTTGGAGAGGTCCGCCTTGTGCTGCACCGAGGTGTAGGTGCCGCCGGTGGCCTCGGCGATGCAGGTCAGCTGGGCCCGGGTCTTGGCGTCCGGGACCAGGCCGAGGGTGTCGATGACCAGGTGGATGCCCTTGGCGGCGATGTCGCGCGCCACTTCGCACGGGTCGAGCGGGGCGCAGGTGTCCTCGCCGTCCGTGATGAGCACGATCCGCTTGGAGCCGTTGCCGCCCTCCAGGTCCTGGGCCGCGCCGAGCAGGGCCGGCCCGATCGGCGTCCAGCCGGTGGGGGCCAGGGTCGCCACCGCGGTCTTCGCCTCGGTCCGGTCGAGGGGGCCGACCGCGTAGAGCTGCTTGGTGTCCTTGCATCCCGTGGCCCGGTCGTCGCCCGGGTAGTCGGCCCCCAGGGTCCGTATGCCGAGGCGTACCTCGGCCGGGACCGCGTCGATGACCTCGTTGAAGGCCTGCTTGGCCGCGGCCATGCGGGACTGTCCGTCGATGTCGTTGGCCCGCATGGAGCCGCTCACGTCGAGGACGAGGTCGACCTTGGGGGGTTCCTTCGCCGTCGGTTCGTCGGCGGCCGTGGCGCTCGCCGGGAAGAGCCCGACGGCCAGGGCGGCGAGCAGGCCGCACGCCCCGACCGCAAGCCGTTTTCTTGTGATCATCGCCGGATCGTATTGAGGATCGTCGGGCAATCCAAAACGGGCTCCCCGCGGGGGCTTTCCGGGTGTCCGTGCGGTGTACGCCGCCCTGCGCGACCGTCCGCGGGGTGGTGGGCGGGGGCGGACCGGCGGATATCCGGGTGCAGCGGACGCAGTGTCCGATCTAGGCTCCGGGGATGAGTGCTACCCGTACCTTCCGTATCACCGTCCGCGGCTCGTTCGACGGTCTGACCGACGACCAGAGGGCCGAGCTGCTCGCCGCCGCGCCCGAGCACGACATGCTGCGCGCGGAGTTCACCGCCGAGGGGCACCTCACGTACGACCTCGCGGCCCGCCCCTTCTTCACCTTCCGCTTCGTGGACACGGGTGAGGCCGAGGAGGACATCCTCGACGCGACGGCCCGGGCGGAGCTGGCGGCGGAGAGCTGGCTGGCCGAGCGCGGATACGGCTTCAAGCAGCTGAAGTCGCAGGCCCAGGACATGTCGCTGGCCCCGCTGGGCAAGCGACAGCGCCGCGAAGCCTCCCGGGCCGGAGCCCAGGTCTGACGGATCAGTTCGGCGGGCTCGCGGCGAAGACCGCCGCGAGGTGGGCGGCCAGTGGGCGCGGGGCGGGCGGAGAGAGCGGGAGCCGGGCGCCGAGGTATCCGTCCGGGCGGATCACGAAGGCCGTGGGCTCCTCGGCCGCGTAGAGGCGGGCGAACTCTCCGCGGCCGTCGGTGTAGACCGGCAGTGTCGTCCCGTCGGCCTCGACGATGGCATGCGCGTCGGCGCCAGCGCCCGCGTCCGCCGCGAGCACCAGGCAGACGTCCATCCGGCCGCCCGAGGACTCCCGGGCTGTCCGGACGAGTTCGTCGAGGCCCGACCCGGTTTCGGAGCCGGGCCCGAACCCCGCTCCGTAGAGCAGCAGTACGTGGTCCCGCTCGCGCAGGACGTCGTACAGGCGCATCGGGTAGGCGGTGCCGGGTCCGGTGAGGCCCGCGCAGTCCGGTGCCCGGTCGCCGGGACGGGGGCCCCGGCCGTCGCCGGCCGGGTCCACGGTCGGGCTTCCCCGGTAGCCGACGAGGAGTTGGGCCTCGCGCATCATCACCGTCGCCGGGTCGTCGGGGTCGTTCTCCATTCCCTCTACGGCGTGTCGTACGGTGCGGCCGACGACTTCCTCGCCGACGGGCCGGCGTTCGGCGTCGTAGCCGGCGAGCAGGCCGGGGTGGGCCGCGCCCGCGCACGCCAGGGCGAGCTTCCAGGCCAGGTTCCAGGCGTCCTGGATGCCGGTGTTCATGCCCTGGGCGCCGGTCGGCGGGTGGATGTGGGCCGCGTCCCCCGCGACGAAGACCCGGCCGTCGCCGTAGCGGTCCACGATCCGGTGGCTGATGCGGAACACCGAGGTCCAGCGGATGTCGAAGGCGGTGGTCGGCTGCGGTGAGAGCCGGTCCAGGACGGCTTGGATGTCGGCCAGGGCGGGGCCCCGGCCGCCCTGCAGGCCGTGGGTGATGCCGTCGGAGGCGGCCGCGTCCTGCCGTGCGGTGGAGAGTTCGGGCGGCACCATCATCGACATCCGGTACCGGCCCCGGCCGGGGAGCGGGATGCAGACGAGCACGTCGTCGACCGCCCCTTCATCGTCGAGGTGCATGGCGCGCAGGTTGTACCCGGGCGGCAGGTCCCAGTCGACGCGTACGTCGGCGAGCATGTACTCCTCGGCGAAGGCCCCGCCCTCGAAGGTGAGGCCGAGTCCTTTGCGGACGATGCTGTGCGCGCCGTCGCAGCCCACCAGGTACCGGGTCCGCAGCTCTTCCTGCGCCCCGGACGGGGTGTGCAGCCGGCAGGTCACCCCGTCGGCGTCCTGGGTGAACGACACGAGTTCGGTGCCCCGTTCGACGGCCGTCCCGAAGCGGCCCAGGAACTCGTCCAGGATCCGCTCGGTCTCGTACTGCGGCAGCGCCGCGAATCCGTAGGGCACTTCGGGCGGCACGGAGAGCTCGGTGCGGGCCTTCTCGACGCCGTTGACGTAGAGGAACTGCCCCCTCATCGGGACGGCCGCCTCCAGTGCGGCGCGGACCATCCCCATGCGGTCCCACACCTCCAGGGTGCGCGGCTGGATGCCGACGGCCTTCGCGAACGGCAGCCGGGCCGGCAGCCGGTCGACGATCCGGCACCTGCCGCCGCGTCTGCGGAGCTCCGCAGCGGCGGTCAGCCCGACCGGGCCGGCGCCGACGACCAGGACGTCCGTTGCGTAGGTGTGCGCCACTGGCGCCTCCTGGCGTGCGGCCCCCGGAGAAGTGGATGCCCCTCCATGGTGGCCGCCCGCCAGGTGTCCGGCATCTTTACTCGATCACGAGGTCCACGTCGATGTTGCCGCGGGTGGCGCGGGAGTACGGGCAGACCTCGTGGGCCTGCTTGACCAGCAGGGCGCCCGTCTCGCCGGCCAGGGACTCCGGGAGCTCGACGCGCAGGGTGACGCCGAGGCCGAAGCCGGCGCCGTCCTTGCCGATCGAGACCTCCGCGGTGACCGAGGCCTCGCTGGTGTCGACCTTGGCCTGGCGGCCGACCAGGCCGAGCGCGCTGGCGAAGCAGGCGGCGTAGCCGGCGGCGAAGAGCTGCTCGGGGTTGGTGCCCTGCCCGTTGCCGCCGAGCGCCGGGGGCATGGCCAGGGCGAGGTCGATCTGGCCGTCGGAGCTGACGGCGCGGCCCTCGCGGCCGTTGGCGGTGGCGACAGCGGTGTAGAGCGCGTCCATGAGAGTTCCTCTCGCAGAAATGAACCGTGGCGGCGGCCGGTGGTCGACCGCGCTCCACCAGTAGAGCACGCAATTAAGTTGTGCACAATTCAATGCCCTCCAAGTTCTGCCCGGGTACACTGGCCGACATGACCGAGCAGCCCACCGCGACCCACTCCGACCAGGACTTCCTGCGCCTGGACGGCCAGATCTGCTTCGCGCTGAACGCGGCGAGCCGCGCCTTCGGCGGCCTCTACCGCGTCGTCCTCAAGGACCTGGGCCTCACCTATCCCCAGTACCTGGTGATGCTGGTGCTGTGGGAGCACGGCGAGATGCCGGTCAAGGAGATCGGGCAGCACCTGCGACTGGACTCCGGAACGCTGTCCCCGCTGCTCAAGCGGCTGGAGGCGGCCGGACTGGTCCGCCGCGAGCGCAGCACCGAGGACGAGCGGTCCGTGCACGCCCACCTGACCGGGGAGGGCGCCGCGCTGCGCGCCCGCGCGGTGGAAGTACCCCGGCGGATCGCGGCCGCGACCGGCTTCGAGCTCGCCGAGGTCCTCGACCTCCAGGCCCGGCTGAACCGCCTCACCGCGGCCCTCGACGCCGCCGTGCCCCGGGAGGCCGGAGAGGCGTAGCGGCCCCCCGCACCGGACACTGGGTCCGGGAGGCGGGCGGCGGGGCGGCGGCGGGCAGGAGGTGCGCGATGGACCCGGTTGCGGCGCTGGACCGGATCGCCTTCCTGCTCGAGCGTGCGCAGGCCCCCACCTACCGGGTACGGGCCTTCCAGTCCGCCGCGGCCGCGATCACGCGGATGGGCGAGGACGAGGTGACCGAGCGGGTCGCGGCCGGTTCCCTGGAGGCCGTGAAGGGGATCGGCCCCAAAACGGCCCAGGTCGTACGGGAGGCGCTCGGCGGGACCGTGCCGGCGTACCTGCAGGCGCTGGAGGACGAGATCGCCGCGCTCCCCGAAGGGCCGCCGCCCACGCCCGCCGCCACCGCCCTGCGGGCGGCCCTGCGCGGGGACTGCCACGTGCACTCCGACTGGTCCGACGGCGGCAGTCCGATCGAGGCGATGGGGCGGGCGGCGGCCGCACTGGGCCACGACTGGGCCGTCCTGACCGACCACTCGCCGCGCCTGACCGTCGCCCGCGGGCTCTCCCCGGAGCGGCTGCGCGAGCAGCTGCGGGTGGTGGCCGAGCTCAACGCCACCTGGGCGCCCTTCCGGCTGCTCACCGGAATCGAGTGCGACATCCTCGACGACGGAGCGCTGGACCAGGAGCCGGAGCTGCTGGACCGGCTCGACCTGGTGGTCGGCTCGGTGCACTCGAAGCTGCGGATGGACGCGCCGGCGATGACCCGACGGCTGCTGGCGGCCGTGCGCAACCCGCTGATGGACGTCCTGGGCCACTGCACCGGGCGGCTGGTCACCGGCCGGACCCGGCCGGAGTCGCAGTTCGACGCCGAGGCGGTCTTCGCGGCCTGCGCACAGAGCGGTACTGCCGTGGAGATCAACAGCCGGCCCGAGCGGCTGGACCCGCCCCGGCGGCTGCTGCGCCTGGCCGTAGCAGCCGGCACCTTCTTCGCGATCGACACGGACGCGCACGCCCCGGGCCAGCTGGACTGGCAGATCGTCGGCTGCGAAAGGGCCGTGGAGTGCGAGGTTCCGGCCGGGCGCGTCATCAACACCTGGCCGGCGGACGCGCTCCTGGCCTGGACCCGCACCCGGGAAATGCCCTGAAGGCCGCCCACGGGGGCCCAGTGCGTGCCGGGAGCGACCAGACCCGTCTGCCCCGTCCCGTACGCGGCGATCACAGAACCTCGTCCGGGACCTGACGGGCGCGACCGTGATCATCCGGGTCGCGGGGCGGTCGGGGCGCCGTTGGGCGTCCCCGTCCCGGGCGACCCCCCGTACGGTGGCGCGGGCCCTGCGCGCGGAGCGGGCCGGAGCGCGCGGCCCGCCCGGTGGTGGTGGCGGTGGCTCACGGGCGGAGTTCGACGACCAGCAGGATCACATCGGCTCCGGCCACCGCCATCGTGGCCAGGAAGGGGAGCCTTCCGGCAGCCCGGCGGGCCGCGAGGAGCAGCGCCGTCGCGGTCGCGGCGAGCAGCGTCCAGCCGTACGCCGTCACCCGCCCCGGCGCTCCCACGACCAGGGTGGCGGTCGAGCCGAGGACGAGCAGTCCGGCCAGCGCGGCCGAGACCCGTCGACCCAGCCGCTGCGGCAGCCCCGCCACACCGGTGGCCAGGTCGTCCTCGATGTCCGGCAGCACGTTGGCGAAGTGCGCGCCCGCGCCGAGGAGGGCCGCGGCGGCCGTGAGCCAGGGCGGCGGCCAGGGAGCCCCGGGCAGGCCCAGAGTGACGAACGCGGGCAGCAGGCCGAAGGCCAGGGCGTACGGGACCCAGGAGGCGGGCGTGCTCTTGAGCCGGAGGTTGTAGGCCCAGGCGGCCGCCACGCCGACGAGGTGCGCGGCGGCGGCGAGCAGCCCGCAGGCCAGGGACAGCGGGATGCAGAGCAGCAGCGCCGCGGCCGCGGCCCGGGTCACGGACGCGGCCGGCACCGTACCGGCGACGAGCGGTTTGTCCCGTCGGCCCGTGGCCAGGTCGCGCCGCAGGTCGGCCCGGTCGTTGCACCAACCCACCGACAGCTGTCCGGCGGCCACCGCGCCCACGGTCACGGCCGCCCTCGCCGGGCCGTGCCCCGCGGCGGCCGTCAGGGCGGCGACGAAGAGGGTCACGGCGGCCGCGGGCAGCGGGTGGCACGCGGCGGCGAGGCCGCGTACGAGGCCGGGGCCGGGCGCCGTGCTCCCGGTGACTTCGGTGTTCTCGCGGGTCTGGGCGGTTCGCGCGGGCACGGCGACACGCTACGCGGCGCCGCGCCCGGTTCGCCTGATTCGTAACGATGTGTCAGTTGTTTTCTATGGTGAACGAATGACACGTGTTCTGGCAGTGCGCAGCGTGTTCCCGCCCCATCACCATCCCCAGTCCGAGATCACGGAGGCGCTCGCCCGCTTCCTGCCACCGGGCTCCGACACCGCCCTGCTGCGCCGCGTCCACGGCTCGGTGCGCGTGGACGGCCGACATCTCGCGCTGCCGCTGGAGCGGTACGGTCCGGGGAACGACTTCGGCGCGACGAACGCCCTCTTCATCGAGACGGCCCTGGAGCTCGGTACCCGAGCCCTCGAACTCGCCCTCTCCGACGCCGGTCTGGCGGCCCGGGAGGTCGATCTGGTCATGTCGACCACCGTGACCGGGCTCGCGACGCCCTCGCTGGAGGCCCGTCTCGCCACCCGTGCGGGCCTGCGTCCCGACGTACGGCGGGTGCCGCTCTTCGGCCTCGGCTGCGCGGCCGGCGCCGCCGGAGTGGGCCACGTCCACGACCATCTGACGGGGCGTACCGGCCACGCGGCCCTCCTGCTGTCCACCGAGCTCTGCTCGCTCACCCTCCAGTCCACCGACGCCTCGATGGCGAACCTGGTGGCCGGCGCCCTGTTCGGCGACGGCGCGGGCGCCCTGGTGGCGGTGGGCCGCGAGCATCCCCTGCACGCAACCGGCGCCGGACCCGAGGTGGTGGCCGCCCGCAGCCGTCTGTACCCGGGCACCGAGCACCTCCTCGGCTGGGACATCGGCCACTGGGGGATGCGCATGGTGCTGGGCCGCGAACTCCCGGACCTGGTCCGGCTGCACGTGGCCGAGGAGGTCGATTCCTTCCTCGCCGCGCACGACCTCAAGCCCGCGGACGTCGACGCGTGGATCTGCCATCCCGGCGGCCCGAAGATCCTCGACACGCTCTCGGACGCCCTCGCGCTGCCGGAGTCGGCCTTCGCCGCAAGCCGGCGTTCGCTGGCGGCCGTGGGCAACCTCTCCTCCGCCTCGGTCCTGCACATCCTGGACGGCGTCCAGAGCGCGGGACCGCCGCCGCCCGGATCGGTCGGGCTGATGCTCGCCTTCGGTCCGGGCTTCGCCTCCGAACTCGTCCTCCTGCGCTGGTGAGCCCGATGAATTCGATCCCCGCCCTGACCGCCTCCACCTCCGCCTCCCTGACCCCGTACCTGCTGCTGATCGGGCTCGTCGCCGCCGAGCGGCTCGCCGAGCTGATCACGGCCCGCCGCCACACCGCGTGGAGCCTGGCCCGCGGCGGCCGTGAGTACGGCCGCGGCCACTACCCGGCCATGGTCGCCCTGCACACCGCACTGCTCGTGGGCTGCGTGGTGGAACCCTGGGTGGCCGGGCGGCCGTTCGTCCCGCTGCTCGGCTGGTCGGCCCTCGCCGTCGCCGTGGCCGCCCAGGGCCTTCGCTGGTGGTGCATCGCCACCCTCGGCAAGCGCTGGAACACCCGGGTGCTGGTCGTTCCCGGGCTGCCGCTGGTGGAGTCGGGACCGTACCGGCTGCTGCGCCACCCCAACTACGTGGCCGTGGTCGCGGAAGGCGTCGCGCTGCCGCTGGTGCACTCCGCGTGGATGACGGCGCTCGGCTTCACCGTGCTCAATCTGCTGCTGCTGCGCGTACGGATCGGCTGCGAGGACGCCGCCCTGACCGACGGCGGCCGGCTGCGGGCGCCCGCAGCCGTCCACTCGGCCGGCGCCGCCTCGTGATCGACCTGCTGATCGCGGGCGGGGGCCCGGCCGGGCTGACCACCGCCATCCACGGCGCGCTCGCCGGCCTCGAGGTCGTGGTCGTGGAGCCGAGGCCCACCCCCATCGACAAGGCCTGCGGGGAGGGCCTGATGCCGGGGGGCGTACGCCACCTCCGGGAGCTGGGCGTCACCGTCGCCGGGCAGCCGTTCCACGGGATCCGCTACGTCGACGGGGTGAGCGGCCGCTGCGCCGAGGGGCTCTTCCGGTCCGGCCCGGGGCTCGGCGCCCGGCGCACGGAACTCCAGGCCGCGCTGGCCGAGCGCGCCGCAGGACTCGGCGTACGGGTGCTCCCCGGGCGCGTCCACCAGGTGCGCCAGGACGTCCATCAGGTCAGCGCGGCCGGGCTCACCGCCCGCTACCTGGTGGCGGCGGACGGCCTGCACTCCCCCGTCCGGCGCGGGCTCGGCCTGTCGGCGCCGCTCGCCCCCCGCCGACCGGCACGCTACGGGCTGCGCCGCCACTACGCCGCCCCGCCGTGGAGCGACCTCGTCGAGGTGCACTGGTCGGCGCGGTGCGAGGCCTACGTCACCCCGCTGGCGCCCGACCGGATCGGCGTGGCCGTCCTGACCTCCGACCAGGCCCCCTTCGACGTGCAGTTGGCCCGCTTCCCCGTGCTGGCGGCGCGCCTGGCCGCGGCGGCGGGGACGCCGGTGCGCGGAGCCGGGCCGCTGCGCCAGGGGGCCCGCGTACGGGTGGCGGGGCGCGTGCTGTTCGTGGGGGACGCGGCCGGTTACGTGGACGCGCTGACCGGTGAGGGACTCACCCTGGCCATGACGGCGGCGGGCGAGCTGGTGCGCTGCGTCCGGGCGGGGCGCCCGCAGGCCTACGAGCAGGCCTGGCGGGACCTGTCGCGCAGCTACCGCACGCTCACCACGTCCCTGCTGTGGGCCCGTCACCAGCCTCGGCTCGCGCCCCGGATCGTCCCGCTGGCCGCCCGGCTCCCCCGCGTGTTCACCCGGGCGGTGAACCTGCTCGCGTGACCGCGCGGGCCGCGCCGCCCGTGGGCGACGACCACGAACGGAGCGGCACCCCGCGTCCGGGACGCGGGTGCCGCTCCGGTGAAGCCCGCGGCCGGTCAGGCCGAGGTCTCCCGGCGGTTGCGCAGGGCCAGGCCGGCGAGGACCGCGCCGACCGCCGCGCACAGCACGACGGTGGCACCGGCCCAGGCCAAGGTGCCGCCCACCGCGCCCGCCAGCGGGTCGTACCGCAGCGACCCGCCCAGCACGTGCAGGGCGACCACGCCCAGAGCGATGGCCGCGCCCGCCCGCCACACGGTCGTGGTGTCCCGGAGCGCCACCAGGGCGCCGCTCACCAGGCAGAGCACTGTGACGAGGAGGGGCAGGCAGTCGACGGGGGCCGCGAACTGCAGGGCCGTCGGGTCGTTCGGCAGGTGCAGGGCTGCGCTGACCAGCAGGGCGATCGCCACGGGCCAGCGCAGGACGCGCCGCAGCGCCCGGTCGCGGGACGCGGCGGGCGGGGCCGCGGGAGCGGTGCGCCGGGACGGCTCCTGGTGCGGGGCGTCGTACCGCTCCGGGTGCCACGACTCGAACGGCTCCTCGGGCTCCTGATCCTCGGGCTCCTGCTCGTAGGGCTCCGTGGAGGGCTCCGTGTGCGGGCCGGACGGGAGGACGTACGGGGCGGCCGGACCGGCGGGCCCGCTGCGGCCCCAGCGCTCTGCCCCCGCCGGGTCCTCCTTGCCGAGGATGGTCACCAGCAGGGCGACTTCCTCGATGGACCGTCCGACAGCGGCGGCGCGCAGCGTGGGGTCCGCCCCGGCCACCTCGTGCGGCAACTCGCCCAGGAGGGTGACCATCCGTCGTACGTCCTGCACCGGTCGGGTCACGCCGGGCGTGCGCAGCGCGTCGTGTCCGGCGCCAGGCAGCGGGCCGCCCTCCTTGAGGAGGCTCACGAGTGCGGTGCCGTCCTCGACCGGACGGCAGGTGGCCGCCGTCTCCAGCACGGTCCGCGCGGGCGACGCGTTCGGCTCGTCCGGTGCTATGAGGTCGGGGGTCCCGCGGCGGTCGTCGTGCTGTTCCGCCGCGCGGGTGATGGGGTCATTCATGGAAAGCTCCGTTCGCCGACACGCGGGTCCACGCCGTCGCACGCCGGTCATCGTGCGTCATGGGAACCGCACGCTTTGTTACATTGAGGGCCGCCTTCGCTCACTGCGCCATTCGGGGCGGGCAAACGGGGGCTCCGCTCGGGCCCCGAAGGGAAAGGGCGTCGGCCATGTCCGACTTTCGCCGGTTCCGCCTCCGGTGGGCCCTGCTGGCCGTCGTGTTGCTGATGCTGGGCGCGGCGCCCGGTCCGGAAGGGCCCGTCGTGGAGACCGACCGGGGTCCGGTGCAGGGCCTGGGGCACGGCTCGTACGACACCTTCGAGGGGATCCCCTTCGCCGCTGCCCCGACCGGTCGGCTGCGCTGGCGGCTGCCGGAGCCGGCGCCGCGCTGGGAGGGCGTGCGCGATGCCCGGGCGCCCGGTCCCCGCTGCGTGCAGCTGCCCGCGATCGGGCCGGGCGGGCCGACCGGCTCGGAGGACTGCCTGTATCTCAACGTCACCGCTCCGGCGGGCGGGGCCGCGGCCGGGGGCCGGGGGCGGCCCGTCATGGTGTGGTTCCACGGCGGCGGCTTCTTCAGCGGCTCGAGCGACGCCTACCGGCCCGAGCGGCTGGCCGCTCGGGGCGGCGTCGTGGTCGTGACCGTGAACTACCGGCTGGGCGTCTTCGGCCTGTTCGGCCATCCGGAGCTCGGCGGGGCGCCCGGTTTCGCCCTCGCGGACCAGCGGGCGGCGCTGCGTTGGGTGCGGGCGAACGCGGCCCGCTTCGGCGCGGACCCGGGCAACGTCACCGTCTTCGGGGAATCGGCGGGAGCCCTCAGCGTCTGCGCGCACCTGACTTCCCCCGCCTCTGCGGGCCTGTTCCACCGGGCGATCGTGCAGAGCGGATCGTGCTCGACCACGGCACCGCCGCGGTCCCTCCTGCCCGGCCTCGGCACGTACGAGCCCTTCGTCCCGGAGCGGCGCACGGTTGCGGACGGCGTCCTGGTGGCGGCCCGGCTCGGCTGCGACCGTCCCGGCGGGGTGCTGGACTGTCTGCGCGGGCTGGACACCGACACCCTGGCGACCGCCGAACTGATGCAGCGCTTCTCGCTGGTCTCCTACGGCGGCGGCGTGCTGCCGTTGGAGCCACGGCGGGCGCTGGAGGCCGGCCGGTTCCACCGGGTGCCGGTCATCCAGGGCACCACCCAGGACGAGATGCGCCTCTTCCTCGCGCAGACCCTGGCGGCGTACCCGATCCCCGACGAGGCCGCCTACCGGGCCCGGCTGGAGCTGTCCTTCGACGCGCCGACCGCCCGCGCGGTGGAGGCCGACTATCCGGTGACCGCCTTCGCGACCCCGGCGTTGGCGTGGGCGACCGTACTGACCGACGTGTCGTTCGTCTGCCCGACGCTGCGGGACGGCGCGGCGCTGGGCCGGCACGTGCCGGTGTACGCGTACCGGTTCAGCGACCGCGGCGCGCCCGACTTCACGGGCCTGCCGCAGCCGCCGGACCTGCCGTACGGCGCGACCCACGGCTTCGAACTGCCCTACCTGTTCACGATCGCGCCGCTGACCGGACCGCAGCGACAGCTCGCCGACCGGATGACCGACTACTGGACCGCCTTCGCCCGCACGGGCGTTCCGGCGGCGCCGGGAGCGCCGGGAGCGCCGCGGTGGCCGCGCGACCGGACGTCGGCCTCGGCGTTGTCGTTGGCGCCGGGGGCGGGCGGGATCCGTACGGTGGACGCGCGGACGGAGCACCACTGCGCGCTCTGGGACGCGCGGTGGCCCGGGGTCACCAGGACTCGGTGACGTTCAGCCGCCCGCCCGTCGCGGTCTGGAGCGTCACCGTGCCCGTGTCCCCGTAGACCTCGTGCCGCCAGGCGGCGAACACCTTGGCGATCGCGCGTGCGGCATCGCCCCGGCTCTTGCCCACTTCCTCGGTGGTGAAGGTGATCCTCGCCTCGCCGACCGTGCGCACCTTGCGGACGCGGACCTCCTTGATCACCTCGGAGTCCGCGTGCCCGTCGTCGGCCTCGTGCTTCAGGTAGTAGGCGGTGAAGTCGCGGGTCATGTCGAACCAATCCGCCGGGCCACAGGGGCCACCGCCGTTGGCCACCTGGCCATCGGTCGGCGGGCCCACGTAGGCACCCGTCTCCTGATCGGTCGGCGGACCGGCGTACCCGCCCGTCTCCTGATCCGTCGGCGGACCCGCGTACCCGCCCGTCTCCTGATCGGTCGGCACGTCGAGATCGCACTCCGCCTGAGCGAGCACGGGTACGCCGTCCGCGGGCGGCGCGGCCTGTCCCGCCCGTGTGGTCCCGCAGGCCGCCAGGGCGGCGCACATGAGCCCCGCCACCACCAGCCGCCCGGTCACGGACACCGCTGTCTTGGTCATGTCCATCCCCCCTTTGGTCAGCAAGAGGCGATCGTGGCGGCCCGGGTTCCACCTCGTGGTCGCGATCCGCCTCACATGGGCCCGCCCCATGCCGTCTCGGGACGTCCCACGAGGCTCTGGGACGGGAAAAGGGTCCGTGGGCTGACTAGGTTCGCTCCTGACGCCGTCCGGCCCCGCCAGCGGGGACCGTTCCGACGGGACGTCCTCCGCCTCGATACACCCTGGGGAATCACTCATGCGCATGCGCACTGCCGCCCTGGCCACGATGGCCGCCGCCACCCTCGGCACGGTCCTGGTCGCGGCCCCGGCCCAGGCCGTCACCCAGAACGACATCACGATCAACATCTCGGACGGTCTCTGCCTCGACATCCCGCAGAGCAATCCGTACAACGGTCAGGTCGTCCAGCAGTGGTGGTGCAACGGCACCAACGCCCAGAAGTGGAACCGCGTCGACGCCGGCGCCCACTACTTCAAGATCCAGAGCGCCGCGTGGCCGCAGTTCTGTCTGAACAACTGGACCAGCGGCGGTGCGGTCGGCGCCGAGATCAAGCTCTACAAGTGCGACAGCAACGACAGCGCCTTCAACATCGTCGGCGTCGACTTCGGCAACTACTACCAGTTCCAGCCGAGGGCTGCGTCGAAGAACTGCTCGACCATGACGGGTCAGAACGCGGGCGATCCCATGCGTCTCGCCCCGTGCTCCGACAACGGCTCCAACTCGCGCTTCCGTCTGTTTCCCGCCCGGTAACGGCTGAGGTGCGCCGGGCGGGCCTAGTCACCGGTCCCCGGGCCCGGTCCCCGGCCGTACGGTCCGGCCGGCCGGGGCCGCCCGCTCCGGCGCTCTCAGCCCAGCACGACGCGGTCCCCGACCCGGGCCGTTCCCGGGGTGACGATCCTGGCGAGCGCGTCGAGCCGGTTGCCGTGCGCCCTGGCGATCGCCCTCAGGACCAGCGGCGAGTGCGGCAGGTCCTGCTGGGCCTGGTTCGTCATCACGCACCGCTCGCTGGAGCGCAGGAACGCGATGCGGAGGGCGTCCCCCACGACGGCCTCGCACCCGATCCACTCGTCCTCGACGAAGGGCGGGGTGCCCGGCGGGGTACGCACGAGGACGTTCGGGCGGAACCGGCGCTCGTCCACCGGTACGCCCGGCACCTCGCGGCGGATCCAGTCGAGGGTGGCCGTCGTGAGGACGCTGAGCGGCAGTTGGTCGAAGTGCGAGACCTCCCCCTCGCGGGCGAGCTCCACGTCGTCACGGCCGAGGTGGCTGCGCAGGTACGCCGTGGGGTCGGCCACCACGTTCCCGTGCGGGTCGAGCAGTTCCGGCGGACCCGGCTCCGGGGCGCTGCGGGGGTAGCGGGAGCGCAGGTGGAGCAGGCCGTCCATCCGCCTGAAGCGCCGGGTGTTCTTGCCCGAGCCGAACTTGCCCTCCGCGTCGCGCACGGCGAACAGCCGGTCGCCCACCAGGCCCCGCTCGTCGACGTCCGCGCGGTGCAGCCGTTCGCCGCCGGTCGACTTGATCGGGTACCGCCACAGCCGCTCGATCACGCCCACCACATCAAGATCGTTCCCCATGCCCGGGAGGACTACGGTGGCCGCATGACCGGTTCCCCGCCCCTCCCCCTGCTCTACCTCGATGTCGACGGCCCCCTGATCCCCTTCGGGGCCGGCCCGTACCCGCCCGGCGACGACGCCCATCCCCTGCTCGCCCGGATCGATGCGACGCTCGGGCCCCGGCTTGCGGCGCTGCCCTGCGAGCTGGTGTGGGCCACGACCTGGATGGCGGAGGCCAACGAGTGCGTCGCGCCCCGGCTCGGTCTGCCGGAGCTGCCCGTAGTGGTCTGGCCGGAGCCGTCCGAGGAGGACGGGCGGGGCGGGATCCACTGGAAGACCCCCGCGCTCCTCGAGCACGCCGCCGGGCGGCCCTTCATCTGGGTCGACGACGAGATCACCGGCGCGGACCGGGCCTGGATGGCCGACCGACACCCGGGCCGGGCACTCCTGCACCGGGTCGATCCGGGGTGGGGCCTGACGGCAGCCGACCTCGACGTGCTGCGGGCCTGGTTGCGCTCCGAGTAGCCGCCGACCAGCACCGCGCAGGTCCTGGAGGAGATCACTGGCCGAGGAGCGTCTTCAGCGTCTGCGCCGTCGCCCGGGGGAACGCGGTGTTCCCGTTGTGGCCGCCGGGGAACTCGACCGGTTCCGCGCCCAGTCGCGCCGCCAGCGCCAGCGCGCAGCGGTAGGTGTGGACCGTCGGCCGGGTCGTCCGCCCCGTCGCCGCGACGATCCTCGTACCGGCACGCGCCGCGGCCCGTACCGGCTCCGCCGGGTCCAGGGCGTCCGTGGTGACGGCCGTGAACTCCGTTCCGATGAAGAAGCCGAAGTTGGCCCGTCGGCCCGGGGTCAGCGGCTGGGGGGTGAGGCCGCCCTCGGTCTCGTCGTGGGCGGGCTCGATGCCCAGGTGGCGGGCGATCGCCGGGAACGCCGCCGGCAGGCCCCCGGCCGCGTAGACGTCCTGGATGGCCGCCAGCTCGGCGAGGTGCTCCGCGCGGTCCGCCGGGGCCAGCAGGTTCGGCATCACGGGCTCGTGTGCGATCAGGGTGCCCAGCAGGCCCGGGTGGCGGACCACGGCCTGGAGGCCGATCGCGGCGCCCATGCTGAACCCGGCCATCAGTGCCGGCCCGTCGGTGACCTCGGCGAGCAGTCGGGCGACGTCGTCCGCGTGTTCGGCCATGGTGACGGGCCCGGCGGGGTCGTGGAGGGTGCTGCGCGACAGGCCGCGGCGGTCGTAGGTGACGACCGTGAAGGTGTCGGTCAGGTGGGGGACGAGGTCGACCGTGCGGTCCGCGTCGCCCTCGCCGCTCTGAGAGAGGAGGAGGACGGGGCCGCGGCCCTCCACCTGGAAGTGCAGGGTGGCGCCCGGGACGGCGAGGGTGCGGGTGACAGCAGTGGTGGCGGTGGTGGCGGTGGTCGTGAGCATGGCGAGTCCCCCTGGCTGAGGTGTCATCGGTCCTTCCGGCTGACGACACGACAGTAATCCATCTGAATGGATGCATCAAGACGGATGCATCTATTCAGATGTACTCTGCTGCTCATGAACGGAGTCGAAGCGTTCCTCCTGGGACGCACCCTCATGAAGATCGGCGAACAGGCGATGCCCCAGCCGAAGTCGGGACCGCCGGGATCGGTCCGCTCGGTGGTCGTCGTCCTCGGCGACGTCGTCTCCCACCCGGGGACCACGGTCGGCGAGATCGCCGCGCGGACGGGCCTGCCGCAAAGTCAGGTCTCCACGGCCGTCGCCCGGTTGGAGCAGGCGGGCTCGGTCGACACGGAGCCCGACCCCGCCGACCGGCGCCGCCGCCTCATCCGGCCCGCCGCCGAACCCTCCGCCCGGGTCGCCGAGGTCCGGTCCACCACCATCGACGACGCCCTTGCCGCGGCGCTGACCGGTCCCGACGGAACCGCCCCGGAGCCGGACACCGTCCGCGAGGTCACGGCGGCCCTGGACCTCCTGGCCCGCAGGCTGACCCCGGCCGTCAGCGCCCGCTGACCGCGCCGGCGTTCGGCGTCGCCGCCCAGGACGCGGCGATCAAGCAGCGTTCCGCCGCCGCCAGATGGGTGGCAGCGGCCAGCCAGGCCCAGGCGTAGCCGTCGGGCGAGGGGTCGGCCAGCCGGCCGAAGACGTTGCGCGAACGGCGGTCGGCCTCGGCGGCCAGCGCGGCGGCCAGGTCCGCCGCCCCGGTGAGCCCGGCCCGGCGCAGCGGACCGTACGAGGCGGCGGCCAAGGACTCCGTGCCGCGGGCCGCCTCGGCGACCGCGCGGCGGCCACCGGCGACCCCGGTCTCCAGGAGACGGCGCACCCGCCACAGCGGGGAGTCGGCCAGCGGGTCCGGGCCTTCGGCCGCCGGGAGCGGTACCGGGGCGGCGTCCCCCTGCGGGAAGTGCGCGCCCTGAAGGCGGTCGTAACCGAGGTCGGCCCGGCCCAGCCATTCCTCGGGCAGCCGCAGCGTGTGCTCCGCGCCCGGCACCGGGCCCACGGCCAGGGGCCGCAGCGTGGCGGTGCGGTCCAGGTCGGGGCGGCCCAGCACGCGCAGCACCAGCCCGGGGTACGAGGCGATGCGACGCAGGTTCTCCGTGTGCGCGAGCTCCGGGTGCGGATGCGCGGGCAACAGCCGCAGCAGGGGCGCGTCCGGGCGCGTCTCGCGCACGAGGAGGTGTTCGCCGGCCGCCCCGACGACGGTGACGTCGCAGCCGAGCAGCGCGGACTCGGCCGGCTCCGGGGCGGCGAGCAGCTCGGCGACGGCCTCGGCTGCCGGCCGGGCGAAGAGCGGCGCCGCGGGCCCTTCGGTCCAGGCGATCCCGGGCAGCGGGGTCGCCCTGACCCCGCGTCCGGCGCCGAGCCGGCCTTCCGGGGAGACGGTCGCGCCGACGATGCGCAGGCCACCGCGGGCGAGGCCGGCATGGTCGAGGGTGGCGCCGCCCAGGGCCACGGAGGCCGAGCCGGCGCCGCGGGCGCGGGCCAGGCCGCCGGGTCGGACGTCGGAGACCGAGTAGGGGGTGCCGTCCGGGGACAGCAGGTGGGTGACCACTCCGCCGTAGCCGGTGGCGGAGAGCACGGGTTCCCGGCACAGGCCGTGCACCTGGAGACTGCCGCCGGGCGCGTAGGCGCGCCGGCTGGTGCCGGTCAGCGCGGGGTCGGCCGAGCCGGAGGCCAGCATCCCGGCCGTGTGGAGGAGCTCGCGGAAGGCCCCGGTGAGGTCGCCGAGCCGCTGGCCGGCCCGGCGTTCGCGGGCGGCACGCAGGCCGCGTACGACCCGTAGGGCGGCCGCCTCGGCACGTGGCAGCCCGGCGAGGCGGGCGGTGTGGGCGGCGCGCAGCAGCTCGGCCTGGACCACCGCTCCCCCGGCGGTGACCCCGGCGGCGAGGGCTTCGGCGGCCACGTGCCAGAGGGCGCCGGCGGCGCGCAGTTGGGCCGCCGTGAGGGTTGCAGCGGGCCCGGTGGTTCCCGCGGGCTCGAGGGACGCGACGGGTTCCGCGGCTCCGGTGGGCTCGGCGGCCCCGGTGGGCTCGGCGGCCCCGGTGGGCTCGGCGGGCGCGGCGATCACGGCGTGCTCGGCCGTCGCGACCGGCTCCGGCGGGGTGTCCGCGAGCGGGGCCGCGCCCAGGGCGGCGGCCCGGTGCAGGCAGCGGGGTGCCAGCAGGCAGCTGCACGTGGCCTGGTCCGCCGTGGTGATCGTGCCCGCCGGACCGGGGCTCAGGGTGACGAGGGCGTCCTCGCCGAAACGGAGGGCGACGGTGCCGTCGGCCGCGAGGACGGCGCCCGCCGCGCAGCCCTCGGTGGCGGCGTCCAGCTTCTTGCGCAGGCGGGGCGTGAGGTTCTCGACGGCTTCGGCGAGCACCTCGGGGGCGACGGGCGGCAGTTCGGTGCTCAACGGGACTCTCCACGGAGGCGGTCGCCCACCCAGCGGGCGAGGGCGAGGGGACTGAGGGCGGCCACGGGCATCCCGGCCGCCACGAGTTGCCGCGCGACCGGGACCGAGTACCGGGGCGTCCCGTCGTCGTCGAGCGCGGCGCAGCCCAGCAGGTGGGCGCCCGAGGCGGCCAGCGCGCGGACCTCGCCGAGGAGCCCGCCGATGGGCGCGCCCTCCTCGAAGTCGCTGACCACGACGACGAGGGTGCGGCTCGGGACGGTGATCAGGGAGCGGGCGTGCGCGAGACCGGCGGCGATGTGCGTGCCGCCGCCGACGCGGACCTCCAGCAGCAGGGAGAGCGGGTCCTCCACCCGGTCGGTGAGGTCGACGACCTGGGTGGAGAAGGCGAGGAAGTGGGTGGACAGGGTCGGTACGCCGCCCAGCACCGCCGCGGTCAGCGCCGACCAGATGACGGAGGCCTCCATCGACCCGGAGACGTCGACGACCAGGATCAGCCGCCAGTCGGCCTCGCGGCTCGCCCGGGTGCTGAAGACGGGCCGCTCCGGGACGACGACCACGCTGCCGTCGGGCCGGCGCCGGGTGTGCGCGAGGTTGGCGCGCAGGGTGCGGGCCAGGTCGAGCTTGCCGCCGGGCCGCCGGGTGGGGCGCGGGGTGGCGAGGCCGGAGAGGGCCGGACGCAGCCGGGTGGCGAGCTCCTTGGCGAGTTCGTCGACGAGCCGCCTGACCAGGGGGCGCAGTCGGGCGAGTTGGGCCTCCGGCAGCCCGCCGGCGAGGGACAGTACGGAGCTCAGCAGTTCCACCGAGGGCCGTACGGCCGCCGGATCGAGCTGGGTGAGGACGTCGGTGCGGCCCGCTTCGGCCGCTCCCGCCAGCACTTCCTCCCGTACGTCGGCGCCGAACAGCGCCTCCAGTTCCTGCGACCACTCCCGGGCGGTGGGGAAGGAGGCCTCCTGGCCGCCGCCCTGGCCGCGCCCCTGGCCGAAGTCGAGGTCGGCGGCGCCTTCGCCGCGCCCCGCTCCGTACAGCTCGTCCAGCGCGTGGGCGTAGCGGCGAGCGCCCGCCGGGAGCCGGTCCCGCTCGCGGCCGAGCAGCAGCCGCCAGCGGTCGGCGGGGGCGAGCCGCGGGCCGGCGGCCCGGGGGGCCGGCGCGCACGGGGCTTCCGGCGCTTCGGCGGCCGGAGCCGGCGTCGGCGTGTCCGCTCCGGGCAGCGGGAGGGCCTTGAGGGCGGCGAGTCCGGCCGCGTCTGCCGCGGCCCAGAGGGCGAGGAGGGCGGGTGACGCGTCGAGCGCGAGGTCGATCCGGTCGCCGAGGCGCTCGGTGACGGTGTCGAGCAGCCGGTCCCGGGCGGCGGGCGACAGGGCGTCGAAACCGCCGCGCAGTGCCGGGAGCCGATCGAGGAAGTCCTGGTCGGCGAGGTGCTCGACGCGGTCGAGGAGCGGGGTGAGGGCGGCCGGGGAGGACTGCAACAGAGGCCCGGCGGCGGTGAGGAGTCCGCCGAGCCGCCGGGTCAGGGCGCGCCGGCTGTCGGCGGTGCCCGCGCCGTCGATCCATCCGGCGGCGCGGCCGCCGAGTTCGGCGGCCGGGTCGAGGTCGAGCAGGACCCGTACGGCCAGGGCCGCGCCCTGCATCATCGGCGCCGCGGTGGCGGCCAGGTCGGCGAGGGCGTCGTCCGTGCGCAGGCCCAGGTGGTGGGCGGCGGCCCGGTCGGCGAGGGCCACGAGGGCGGCCGCGTCGGCGGGGTCCTCGCTCCCGGCGAGGCCGGGCAGGCAGCGCACGGCCGCTTCGAGGAGGTCGTCGGCGAGGTCCGCGGAGGCGGTGCGGGCCGCGGCGGAGGTGCCGGGCAGGTGGCCGCGGTGGAGGGCCTCCAGGAGGTCGAGGGCGTCGAGGAGTTCGGGCAGGGTGGCGGTCTGCGGCAGGGCGGTGGCCGCCTCGTGGAGGCGTACGTCGACCAGGTCGGGCAGATCGCACCGCGCGGCGGCGGCCAGACCGGCGAGGATCTGCGCCGGGGTCGGCCCGCCGTCGGCGGCGGCGCGGCGGGCGGTGTCCCACAGCGTGCCGGCGGCCGCCTGGGCGGCGGTGACTCCGCGCACTCCGGCGAGGTCCAGCCGGGCCGGGACGGAAGGCGTCCAGGACAGCCGCCACTTGGTGCCGAGGGCGGTGCCGTCGCCGGTGGCGGCGACGGTGAGGGGCTCCCCGTAGGAGGCGCCGCACACGAGGAGACGTTGCAGCAGGACCTCGCGGCGGCCGTCGAGGGCGGACCGGAGCGGGTCGAGGCGGATCTCGCGGGGCGCGGGGTCCTCGGGGGACGGCAGCCGCAGCGCGGCGAGCTCGGACTCGACCGAGGGGCCGAGGCCGGAGCGGGGGGCGTGCGGAGTGATCCGGCCGCGGGCGGTGCCGACGAGCACGGCCTCCAGGGCGCGGGCCAGCGCTCGGCCGCGGCCGAGCGGTTCGCCCTGTCCGAGGACGGTGGTGACGGCTTCGAGGAGCTCGCCGCGGCCGGGCGCGGGCAGCGCGCGCAGGGCGGCGAGGTCGCAGGCGAGCCGCAGGGTCTCGGCGGCCTCGCCGGTGCCCGCGGTGTGCCCGGCGCGACGCAGTTCCCGGCAGAGCCCGGTGACGGCGACGGAGGCGGCCTCGCGGACCCGGTCGGGGTCACCACCGGCTTCGAGGACGGCTTGCTGCCAACGGGGGTCCCGGATCCCGGCGGGGTAACCGGAACGGGAGTCGAGCAGGTCGAAGGAGTACGGCACGAAGGAGGTGACGGCCGGGGCCGCGCCCGCGGCCGGCGTCCCGGAGGCGGCGGTCCTGCCGTGCCGGGGGCCCGGAACGACCTGGTTCGGCCCGAGGGCCGTGACTGCGTCGGCGCGGTGGGCGGAGCCGTGGCCGGATCCCGCACCGGCATCGCTGCCGGTACGCGTGCGCGTGCCCGTGCCGGAGGAGAAGCCAGTGCCAGGGCCTGAGCCGGAGGCGTGGGCGGAGCCGACGTCAGCAGCCTGCCCGTCGCCGGTGCCGTCGCCAGTGCCGGGGGCGGAGCCGAAGTCGGAGCCGTGGCCGGATCCCGAACCAGTGCCGGTGCCGGAGGCGGACGCGGTGCCGGAGGCGATGTCAGAAGGCTGGCCGTCGCCGGTGCCGGAACCGTGGGCGGCGTGCGTGTCGGAAGCCTGACCCGAGCCGCAGCCGAGGTCGGAATCGACCGGGTCACCGGAGCCGCCACCCGGGGCGGAGCCCGAGCGGGAACCGAGGGCGGAGCCGGAGCCGTGTCCAGCCGAGCCGGCGGCGGCCGTGCCCGGGAGGACCGGGGCGTGGAACGCCCCGATCACCGCCGCCACGCGGTGGCCCGCGGCGACGGCGCCCGCGATCACGCTCCGCATGTGCGCCTCGCGGGCCAGGTCGGTCGCCGGTACGCCGTTCGTGTCCGCGCGCAGCGCCCAGCCGACGCCGAGCGCCGCACGGCGTACGGCTTCCGGGGTGCAACCCGGTGCGAGGACCTCGACGGCGCGGTCCCACAGGTCGTCACCGTCGCGCCCCGTACCTGCGGCTGTCAGAGCGTCCGCGAAGGACCCACCGGCAGGGACCGTGTCCCGGTCCGGGGCCGTGGCCGAGACCCGGCCCGCGCCCTGCCCGGAACCCTGGTCCGAGAGCGCGTCCCGGTTCCGGCCCGGTTCCGTGGCCGGGGACGAACCGGGGTCCGCGACCGACCCCGTGCCCGTGGCCGAGTCCGAGCCAGGCGCCGGACCCGAAACCGAGGCAAGTGCCTGGCCCCGACCCTGCCCGGAGGCCCTGCCCGAAACCGAGTCAGGAGCCGTGGCCGTGGCCGGGACCGGAACCTGGGCGTGGGCCGAGCCCTGCCCGGAGGCCTGGCCCGAGGCCGAAGCCCGGCCCGCCGCCGTAGCAGCGACGGGGTCCGGGACCGGGCCCAGGGCCGGCGCCGCGGCGGGGTCCGCGGCCGGCGACCCCGTCGGGTCCGCGGTCGGGTGGGTCCAGCCGCGGTCCGACAGCGGGAGGTCGCAGCAGATGACGGCCGCGCCGGCCGCACGGGCCCAGCGGATCGCGGCCAGTTCCGGGGAGAAGTCCGCGAACGGGTAGAACGCCAGGCGCCCGTCCTCCCCCGTGCCCGCGAGGGCGACCGGGGCGACGGTCTCCGGGTCGGCGAGGTGCTCCAGCCAGGGCTGGAACTCCGCCGGGAGCTCGACGCAGACCACGTCGGCGCCCGAGGCGTCCAGCAGGGCAGGTACCACCGCGGCCAGCGCGGGGCTGTGGTGGCGCACCCCGATGAGGTACGGCTCACGGGCCGCGGCGAGCGCGTCGACCGCGGCGCGCGGGTCGGTGTGCGTCAACGCAGGCTCCCGCGCAGGTCCCAGAGGCGGCGCCACATCGGCGAACCGTCCTCGGCGCGGCGCCGGACCGGCCCGTCCCAGTACCCCAGCAGCCGCCCGTGGTCGGCCGGATCGTCCTTGCGTACGACGCCCAGCAGGTGCCCCGGCAGCAGGTCCAGCACGTCCCCGCCCGGCAGGTACGCCGCGGCGACCCCGAGCGAGGCCGCCACCTGGACGGCTTCGGCGGTGGACATGACCGTACCGGGGCGTTCCACGTCCCAGCCCTCCGCGGAACGGCCGGAGCGCAGGTCACGGAAGACGGTGACGAGCGCGTCGAGCACGGCGTCGTCGACCCCGAAGGCGGCGCCGGCCCGCTGGACGGCGGCCACCGCCTGGCGGCGGATCAAGGTGGCCTCCGCGTCCGCGTCGGCGATCGGGGCGACGGTCTCGAAGTTGAAGCGCCGCTTGAGGGCGGCGGACATCTCCGAGACGCCGCGGTCGCGCAGGTTGGCGGTGGCGATGACGGTGAAGCCCGGGGCCGCGGAGACCACAGCGTCCTCGGTGGCGGTCAGTTCGGGCACGCTGAGCCGCCGGTCGGACAGGATCGACACCAGCGCGTCCTGCACCTCGGGCAGGCAACGGGTGATCTCCTCGACGCGGACGACGCGTCCGGTGCGCATGGCGGAGAGCACCGGGGAGTCGACCAGGGCCTGCGCGGTGGGACCCTGCGCCAGCAGCAGCGCGTAGTTCCAGCCGTAGCGGAAGGCGTCCTCGGTGGTGCCGGCCGTGCCCTGCACGGTGAGGGCGCTGGTGCCGCTGACGGCGGCCGCCAGCAGCTCCGACAGCATCGACTTGGCGGTTCCGGGCTCGCCGGTGAGGAGCAGGCCGCGCTCGCCGGCCAGGGTGACGACGCAGCGCTCCACGAGGGCGCGTTCGCCGACGAACTTGGGCGCGATGACCAGCTTGGCGGGGAGGCCGGCGCGGCGGCGCCCCGGCAGCGCGAGCTCGGCTCCGTCGCTGCCGCAGACGAAGGTGACGACGGCGCGCGGGGTCAGGGCCCAGCCGGGCGGGCGGGGGCCCGGGTCCTGGGCCGCGAGGAAGGCGAGCTCGGCGGCGTGGCGCTCCTCGGCGGGCAGCACCTGCCGGGCGGCGGGGGCGGTTTCTTCGGTGACGGTCATCGGTTCCTCTGGAAACGGAGAAGGTGTGGCGGGAGATCGGTGCGGGGGCGCGGCGCACCTGCGGGCAGGTGCGCCGCGCCGTACGGGAATCCCGGGCGGCCCGCGGCGGCCCGGGGACGGCCGATTCAGCGGCGGCGGGCGCGGGTGCGCTTCACCTT
Source organism: Streptomyces sp. NBC_00273 (assembly GCF_036178145.1). Lineage (NCBI taxonomy): Bacteria > Bacillati > Actinomycetota > Actinomycetes > Kitasatosporales > Streptomycetaceae > Streptomyces > Streptomyces sp. NBC_00273. Next base: position 1,031,231 of record NZ_CP108067.1, read on the forward strand.
GAGCTCCTCGAAGCGCGGCAGGTCGCCCTCCTGGACCCGCTGCCAGGCCCGGCGGTAGAGCTCCGCGGTCGGTTCGGCCGGGACGAGCACGCCCAGCGGGGGCCGGCCAGCGGCGCCCAGGCCGTACATGGGGAGCTTCCACTGCTCCACCGGCAGCGTCGGAGAGGGCATGTCGGCCCAGCCGCCGGGCAGGAACAGCGAGCGCCCGGCCCGGCTGCGGCCGGCCGTCACCACCAGTTCGGTGGCGGCCAGTTCGGCGCGGGCGGCCTTGATGCGGGCCGGCTTCCAGCCGGTCCACCGCGCCGTGTTGCGGTCGGTGGGGTCGGGCATGGCGAGCAGCATGAGGTAGAGGGTGGCCGCGTCGGCACCCAGGCCGTGTCGGGCGCTCGCCTCCTCCACCAGTGCGGGGACCGAGCGGCTCGGGTCCTGCGGCCACCAGGTGCCGTCCGCGTCCGTCGCACCGGCCGCCGGGGCGCCCGGATCGGCGAGCAGCGCGGCGAAGCGCGGGTCGTGGGCGGTGCGCAGCGCCGTCTCGGCGGCGGAGGGCCGCTGGTCCTCGCCGCGCAGCGCCGGCAGGTACGGGTCGGAGCCGGTGGAGTCGAGCAGGGCCGGGCGCAGTGCGGGCTTGGGCTGGTCGTCGTGGGTGGCCATGACGACGGCGCCGTACCGCTCGTAGCCCTCGCCGGTCTCGGTCGGCGTGCCCGCCGCCTTCCGGAAGTCGGGAAGGCTGGTGTAGTGCCCGATCTCCAGGAGCAGTTCGGGCCCGGCGAGCCGCTGCCGTACGGCCGTCAGTACGGGCGGCAGGGCCGCTCGTACGGAATCGCCCGCGGGCAGCCGGTGGGCCAGCCAGGACGCCATGGCCAGGGTTCCGGTCAGGACGGACGTGGTGAAGGGGGTGGTGGCCGGCTCGGCGGGCTCCACGTGGTCGCCCTTCACCCCCCAAGCGACGTCGACGGAGAGCTCGCGCGAGGCGGCCGGGTCGAGCAGCGCGGCCAGGGCGCGGTGCGCGGGCCAGCTGCCGCCCACGGCGCGCGCCGCTTCCGTGGCCAGCCAGTCGGGCACGGGGGTACGACGGCCCACGCGCCGGTTCCAGATCTCCGCGGCGGCGGCGACGTCGGGTCCCTCGCTCCACAGCTGCGCCGGGTCGGCGGGGAGCAGGGCCCCGACGACGGCACGCCGCAGCTCGGTGTCGAGGTTCTTGAGCTCGTCGCGGGCGTACGCGGCGTCGGTGGCCTTGACCCCGAGGGCGGTGCGCAGTTCGGGGGTCAGGAAGTTGCGTTCGTAGCTGTCGACGCCCGGGAGTCCGGCGACCACCAGGCGGGCGAGGGCACCGGAGACCCCGGTGAGTCGGGCGAACTCCTCCGCGGCTTCGGGGCGGAAGGGCACGGGCCCGTGTTCGGCGGCCGCGGCGAGGAACGCGGTCAGCCAGCCGGCGCCGCGTTCGCGGTCGCCGAGCGGGGCGTCGCCGCGGACGGTGTAGGGGCCGGGGACGGTGAACCGGCCCGTGGGGTCGTACAGGAGCGCACCGAACTCGTGGCCATCGGGCACCGATTCGCTGTGTTCGGTCAGCGCGAGGACGGCTCCGCCGCCCAGCGGCAGCAGGCTGCGGTGGTGGACGTTGCGCTCGCCGTCCGGGGTGAGCAGGTGCTGCCGGTCGAGGCGGAGCAGGACCCGGCGCCAGCGGTCCGCGGAGCCCTCGGCCGAGGCCAGGCCGAGGGCGTCGACCGTGCCGAGCAGGGTGAGCAGCCCCTCCCGCTGCTCGTCGGTGGGCGCGACGGTGACGGCGCGGTAGGCGACGGCCGCGGGCTGGTCCAGCAGCGGGGTCCAGGTGAAGGACCAGTACGGCAGTGCGGGCGCGTCGAAGTGCAGCAGGCCGGGCACCGGGGTGGCGTCGGTCCGTGCGCGGGCGGCGCCGAGTTCGCTCAGCGTGTAGTGGGCGGCGTCGCTCTCGCCGCCCCAGCGGTAGTAGCCGGCGCCGATGAGACCGCTGAGTCCGTCGGCGATCAGCCGGTCGCCGGGGCCCTGCTCGCGCTCCTCGACGGGGGTGTCGTCCGGGTGGAGCCGGGCGGCGATCGCGTCCAGGGCCTTCTGCTGGGTGAGGGTGAAGCGGAGGACCTCGACGATTCCGCCGATGAGCGCGGGGGCGGTGATCTTCGGCAGGGCCGCGCTCACCAGTTCGGGCAGGTCGGCGGCCTTGTCGGCCGCGGCGGCCGTCTTGAGGAGGGCGGCCACGGTCTCCCGGTCGGCGGCGCGCAGGACGGCCGAGCCCTCGGTGTCACGGGGGCGCAGGGCGTACCAGTGCGAAAGCGGCGGAAGGTCCACGCTGCCCGTACCGAAGGCGGAGCGCCGGCGGTGGCCGTCGCGCGAGCGGGCGGTGACCACCCCATCCGGGTCGGTGATGCTCAGCTCCTGCCAGTGCTGGGACAGTGCGCGGGGCCGGTCGTCGCCGGGGAAGGCGAGGGCGGCGACGGGCGCCTCGCGGCCCTCGGGCACGGAGACGGTGCGGCCTCCGGTGTCGGTGCCCTCCCAGCCGTGGTCGCGGCGCCATACGGTGCGCCAGCCGAGCAGGCCGTCGGTGGGCTCGCCGAGGACCGAGCCGGCCACGGTGGGAGTCGGCCGCAGCCGGTTGGAGGACCCGCCGCGGCGGGCGCTGTCCGGGTCGGCGCGCAGCGCGTCGGCGAAGAACGCGGGCAGGGAGGAGCGCCCGTAGGTCCCGCCGACGGGGTCGTACTCGCGCCAGCCGGTGTCGTTCTCCTCGTCGCGCCGGTGCCACACCCAGTACGAGGTGCCGTCGGACAGCAGGGGCCGCTCGTCCGGCAGCTTCGTGTCGCCGCGGTGCAGGACCCCGCTGCCGGTGGTGCGGCCGCCGCCGGGGAGCGGCAGGGAGAGGTGGTCGCTGCGCAGCGACCAGTGGCTGCGGTCGGTGTCCAGGGTGAGGACGGTGCCGGGCGAGTGGTGCCAGTAGCCCTGCGTGCCGTTGCTGCTCCAGGAGGACCAGAAGACGAGCAGTTCGCCGTCGACGTAGTGGAAGCCGTGGTTGTAGTTGGTACCGGTCGGCACGCGCAGGTCGTGCGTGAGGACGGTGGAGTCGGCGTCGATGACCCGGACCTGGGTCTGGTTGGCGACGATCAGGTAGGGCCAGGCCTCCGTCACGGTCAGGGCCTCCCGGCCCTGGCCGGGGCTCAGTTCGGCGAGGGCCTCCTCCCAGGAGGGCCAGGCCAGTTCCTCGAAGAGGCCGCCGCGCAGGGTACGGGCGAGGGTTTCGGCGAGGTCCGCGGCCGCGGCGGCGGCCACTTCCTCGGGGGCGAGTTCCAGGGCTTCGGTGGGCAGCCACCCCAGCCGCGCGATGGCTTCGGGAACTCCGGGCAGACCGGCGGCGGTGGAGGCGACGGCGACGTCGCGCATCCATGCGGCCAGCAGGGGGCGGCCGCCGGCCGAGGCGGCGACGCACCGGACGACGTCCGCGCTGCCGTCGCCGATGTTGCTCAGCGCGCGCCGGAAGGCGGGGTGGAAGCGCTGGTCGGCGGCGAGGGCGAGCAGGTCGCGGCGCTGGTCGCCGGCGGCCCACTCGGACAGGTTCAGGTGGTCGTACCGGTGGCGCCGGTGCTCGCTGTCGGCTTCGGGGTCGGCGACCGGGACGTCCAGGGCGAGCAGCAGGTCGAGGAGGTCGGTGTCCTCGACGCCGATCCGCAGGCCCGCTTCCCGTTCGGGGCGGGCGAGTTCGGCGCGCAGCTGCCCGGCGCAGCGCTCGACGAGGTCGAGGAGGAGCGGGAGCGTGGGGCGCCGGCCCCAGCCCGAGTGGCGGGCGGCGTGGAAGCGCTCCAGCCAGCCGGCGGTGCCGTCGGCGCAGCGCTGCTCGGCGGGCAGGTCCCCGTCGACGAGGCCGGCGGTGACGCCGGCCTCCTCCAAGACCTCCAGCCACACGCTGGTGAACTCGCCGCCGTCGCCGCTGGGCGGGGTCAGGCCGAGGAGCGTGCCGCGAACGGCGGGAACGCGGCGGGCGAGCGCCACGAGGGCGCCGCGGTGCGCCTTCCACCAGCCGAGCGCGGCGCGCATGGTGGCGGGCAGGGGCAGGAGTTCGGCGAGGTAGTCCTGCTCGGGTTCGGTGCCGGTCAGGCCCGCGGCGCGGGCGAGGCGGCGCAGTTCGGCGGCGGCCTGGGCGGAGGGCGGCAGCCCGCCGGCGGTGCGGCGCACGCACAGGCGGCGGAAGCGCTCGTAGGCCTCGGCGGGGGTGACGCGGCCGGCCAGGGCCTTGCCGTAGCCGGTGAGCACCTTCACCGGCAGGGCGCCGACGAGGGCGAATTCGAGGAAGACGGCGTCGAGGCGGTCCTCGTCGATGGCCAGCCCGTACTGGGCCTCGGCATCCCGGGCGCGCCCGAACAGCTGGGCGGCGTAGGTGGTGTTCTCCACGGCGAGGAAGAGCCGGGCGGCCTGCTCGTGGAAGAGGGGCAGGAAGTGCGGGACGGCCGCGGCGAGGCGGCCGGCCAGCTCCAGGCAGGCGTCGAGGGCGGCCTTGGGCTTGGTCTTGGCCTGCCGGGCGATCCGGTCAAGCTCGGGGACGACGGCGAGGGCGTGGTGGCCGTCCTCGGGGTGGTGCACCAGGACCCATTCGGGGAAGCCGAGCGCCTGGCGCTTGCTCAGCCCGACGACGGGCGGCTCGCCCTCGTCCCGTACGAGTCCGAGGAAGCCGGCGGCGAGGTCCTCGGCAGCGCCCAGTTCGCCGGGAGCGAGCCGGACCACGACGCGGTCGTCGCCGAGGCCGGGGTGGCGGTAGGAGCGCGCGGTCAGTTCCACGACGTCGGGACCGGCGCCGGTGGTGTCCCGCGGCAGTACGGCTCCGGCCTTGAGGAGCAGTTCGGCCTTGTTCATGTCGGTGTCTTCCTGGTGGGTGCTCACGCGTCCCCGCCCTCCTCGATCTTGCGCCCGGCGTACAGCGCCGCGGCCATCCGCATGCCTTCGGACCACGCCACCGGTCCGACCTCCGTCAGGCGCACCGCCCGGCCGTCCTCGTCGTGCCAGCTCAGTGCGCCGGTGGTGGTCTCGTCGTCGTAATAGGGTTCGCCGATCCACACGGCGGCCTCGGTGCCGGTCCCGGAGTCCCGGACCTTGCAGGTGGCGTAGCCGCCGGAGACCCGGTAGCCGAGGCCCGTGGCCCGGGCGGCGAGGCTGAAGCGGGTGGGGAAGGCCCCGCCCGCGTAGTCGCGGACCTCGGTGGCGGCGCGGGCGATCTCGGCGGGCTTGTGCCAGGTGGCCCGGTGGATCTGCTCGACCCGCTGCACGATGCCCAGCTCGGCCGCGAAGTCCCGTACGTCGTCGAGGTCCGGCAGCAGCACGGGGTGCGGCAGGGTCACCGTGCGGGGGGAGAGCCGGACGGTCTCGCCGTCGAGGTTGACCACCTTCAGCTCACCGGAGGCGGTGGCGTCCCGCAGGAAGCCCACCTCGTCGGGGTCGTCGCCGACGACCGCCACATCGCGCAGGGCGCTCTGCCAGGCCTCGTCCGGCCAGACCCGGGCGAGCAGTTCGGTCGGCACGGGCAGCGAGGAGACCATCCAGCCGTCCACCTGTGCGGCGCAGGCCGCCTCGTGCCGGTCGAGCCATTCGGCCAGCCTGCGCAGCCGGTCCACCTCGGGATGGTCCTTCAGGGCCTTGGGCAGCGTCTTCAACTGCCGTCCCGCCGTCCGCCCGGTGGCGGACCTCGCCGCCACCCGTCCCTCCACCAGGGCGATCTCGTACCCCTCGCCCGCCGCCAGCCATGCCATCAGACCGTGCCCCTCCGCCTGTCCCGTCCGGTTCCGCGCAGCCCTGACAGGGGGGAGCCGACCCCCCTGAGCTGCGGTATGTCGGGAGACTAGCGAGAGCCACTGACAACGCCCGCCGGAGGGCCCTCGGTAGGTTGATTGTCCGGTTCTGGGTAGGGTTCCCGGGACAGCGTGCGGAGCGGTACCGGCTCGGGGTGGGGTTATGGGACGTCAGATACGCGTGCCGGGTGCGGTGCTGGTGGCGCTGCTGCTGGCCGCTGCCACCGGGTGCTCCGGTCCGATCGCGCCGGACGGCGGGGACCCGAAGGCGTCCGCGCCCGCGGGCTCGTCGTCCGCGGCCGCGCCGAAGTCCCCGAAGGCGCCGGACTCACCCGGCGACGACGCCAAACCGGCCGGTGGGGACGTACTGCCCGGTATGGTCACCGCCGCCGTGGCGCGGACCCAGTTGGCGGCGCTCAAGGTGGCGCCGGTCGGCACGATGGCCGGCTACAGCCGGGACAAGTTCACGCACTGGGCGCAGCAGGGCAACAAGTGCGACACCCGTGAGGTGGTCCTGGGGCGCGACGGCACCGGGGTCACCCAGGACGCCGAGTGCAGGGCCGTGTCCGGCAACTGGAAGAGCCTCTACGACGGGGCGGTCGTCACGGACGCGGGGAAGATGGACATCGACCACATGGTGCCGCTCGCCGAGGGCTGGCGCTCCGGCGCGGCCGGCTGGGACTCCGCGCGGCGCAAGGCCTTCGCCAACGACCTGACCCATCCTCAGCTGCTGGCCGTGACCGCGGCTTCGAACCGTTCCAAGGGCGACCAGAGCCCCGATCTGTGGCAGCCGCCGGACAAGGCGAGCTGGTGCCAGTACGGGCGGGCCTGGACCACGGTGAAGTCCACGTACGGACTGACCGTCACCGAACCGGAGAAGAAGATGCTCACCGCGATGCTGGACACCTGCGCCTCATGACGCAGCCGCACCGTTGGCAGGACGAGGTGCTCGCCGGGCCGGGCGGCGCCATGACCGACGAGGTCGGCGTGATCACCGGCCCCCTCACGCTGCGCACCACGGAGGTGGCCGGGGGCCTGGTCCGGTTCGAGGTCCAGTACGAGGACGCCGACGAGTGGTACGCGCTCACCGGGAGCCCCCGGGCCCACCGGGGCGACCCGGCCGCCCTGCACGCCGCCGCCCTGGCGGCGGTCCGCGCGGGCGGCGGGGCCGTGGCGCCGGGCTGAGGCGCCTGCTCGGGGACGCTCGGAGGACGGCTCAGAGGACGGCGATGCCCAGGGGCCGGGCGCCCGCGGCGAGTCGGCGGGTGGCCCCGGTGTCGAGGTCGACGACCGTGATGCCGTTCCAGTACCCGTCCCGGGTGTAGCCGCCCGTGACGTAGGCGGTCCGGCCGTCACGGGATGCGGCCACGTCCTCGTGCGGGCCCTGCAACGGGTACACCCGCTCGGCGCCGTCCGGGGAACGGACCGTCAGCGAGGGACCGCGGCCGTCGCCCGGCCGCACGGCGCCCGTGCCGACCACCAGGAGCCGGCCGTCGGCCGTGCCGGCGGCGCCGTGCTGGTGGGTGTCGGCGGTCATCGGTTCGATCCGGGTCCGCCCGGTCCGCGGGTCGACCACGGCAAGCCGCTCGCCCTCGAAGGGGAGCAGCAGTTGACCGTCGGAGCGGCGTACGACGGCGTAGTGCGGCTTGAGCCAGGAGCCGAGCCCGCCCTCGGTGCCGTAGGGGGCGACCTCGATCCGGCGGGGGCTCAGCGAGTCGGCCGCGACGACGGTGACGTCGAAGGAGTCGTGGCCGGTCACGTAGACCTCGGCGCCGTCCGGTGACACGTCCACGTCGAAGGGGCGCCGGCCCACGGGTACGGCGGCGGTGACCTCGCTCCTCGCCGTGTCGAGGACCTCCAGGACCCCGGTGGTGCCGGGGACGTTGACCCCGACGTAGGCGTGCGCGCCGTCGGGCGAGAGCGCGATGCCCATGCCGCCGCCGCGGTACTCGCCGTCGGTGACCGGGCCGGTGTCGGAGCGGTGCGGGATCAGGGCCAGCCGTACGCGGGTGCGCGTGTCGACGACGGCCACGCCCTCGGCGGTGGCGACCCACGCCCGGCCGTCCGTACCCACGGCAAGACCGTAGGGGGCCCTGCCCACGGTGACCGAGGCGACCGCGCCGCGCTCCGGGTCGACGAAGGTCACGGTGCCGGCCCCGAAGTCGGCGGTCAGCAGCAAGCCCTGCGGGGTGGGGGCGGTGGCGGGCAGCGGGGAGGCGGCGAAGGGCGCCGGGGCCGGCGGCGCGGGCACCGCGTTCGGGGAGCAGGAGCCGAGCAGCAAAGTCGCGGCGAGCGCCGCGAGCGCGCCGCGCCCGCGGGTAAGGATGCTGGTACGAATGCGGGCGGGGGTACGGTCGCCCGGCGCGCGGCGGTTCACCGGCCCCGCCCGGCTTCCGCCGCGTCGGCCGCCGCCTTCAGGGCCCGCGCCATGCCGTCGAAGCCCCGGCGGGCGGCGTGCTCGTACGGGGTCACCCCCTCGTGGTCGGGCAGCAGCGGATCGGCGCCCGCCGCGAGGAGAACCGCGACGACCTCCTCGTGGCGCGGACCCCCGTCGCCGAGGATCACCGCCTCCAGCAGGGCGGTCCAACCGAGCCGGTTGACGTGGTCGACGTCGATGTCCGTCGCCTCGAGCACGGCGCGCACGTACGCGGTGTGCCCGCGCTCGGCGGCCGGGATGAGGGCGGTCCCGCCGAAGCGGTTGCGCTGCTTCAGATCCGGTCCGGCGGGCAGCAGCAGGCGCATCATCCGCACGCTGCCGGTGACGCCGGTGACCAGCCAGGGGCTGTCCTCCCGGGAGTCCGGGGCGTTCGGGTCGGCTCCGGCGGCGACCAGCAGTTCGGCCACGGCCACGTGGTCGCCGAGCGCGGCGAGCAGCAGTGGTGTGCGCAGCGCCTCGTCGCGGGCCTCCACGGCGGCGCCCGCGGCGAGCGCCGCGCCCACCGCCGCCGCGTCGCCGCGGCGGGCCCCGTCGAGGAGGAGTCGGTCGTGCGCGTTCATGGTGTCCCTCTCGGCTCCGGGGCGGGGAGGGCCGGGTACGTCCTCCCGCTCCCCCGGTCCATGCTCGCCGGGCCGGCGCCCCGGCGGGTCCGACCGGTGGACGGAGCGGGCGGGCGGTCCGGAGGACCCCGGGGTCGGCCGATCGGTTGATGCGGCCGCGGGGATCAGGGACGCGGATCAGGCCTCGTACTCGGTGAGGTCGATGCCGTGGACCCGCACCGAGGTCCCGTACCGCGGATCGACGGTGTCGCGTTCCGTCACCATGCCCAGCTTGCGGATCACGTTCTCCGAATCGGTGTTGCTCATCCGGTTGATCGCGACGACCCGGTCCAGGCCGCGGTCCTGGAGCGCGAACTCCAAGGTGGCGTGGGCGGCCTCGGAGGCATAGCCCTGGCCCCAGTACTGGCGGCCGAGCCGCCAGCTGATCTGGACGTCGGCGCGGGCGTCCGGCAGGTTCTCGAGGACCGAGAGGCCGACGGCACCGATGAGCTCGCCGGAGCCGAGGAGCTCGACGGCGAAGAGGCCGAAGCCCTCCTCGTCCCACTCCTCCTCCCAGCGCTCGATCTCCTCGGCCGTCCCGTCCAGGTCGAGGGTCTCGCCCTCGCCGATCCAGCGCATCACCTCCGGGTCGGCGTTGATCTCCGAAAGGGGGACGAGGTCGTCTTCGGTCCAGCGGCGGAGGAGGAGTCGGGGGGTAAGGATCTCGGTCATGCCCACATCCTGCCGAATCTCCGCCGACCAGCGGTAATCGGCCGTTGCGGCAGTGTTGCGGGTTCGTGGACATCGGCGCGGGAAGGTTCCCGCGGCCCGTCCCGGGCTCTACGGTCCGTGGGAACCGCGACCAAGGAGTGCTCCTGCCATGCCCCTCGATCTGTCGGACGAGAGCCGGTACGACCGCACGCGCCTGCGGCAGTGGGCGCGCGGCCGCGCCCGCTCCGCCGGAGTGGACCGCCGTGATCTGCTGAAGCTGTTCGCAGTGGGGGCCGCCGCCGGATCGCTGGGTGCGGCCGCGGGCGGCGGCACGGCCTGGGCAGCGCCGGACGCACCCGTCGCCGACCCGGTGCCGCGCACCGTCAAGCCGCTGCCGCCCGAGCTGTTCACCCTGCGCGGTACGAACGCGGAGACGAACTTCGCAGCGCTGCGCGGCACGGGCCCGCTCACCCCGATCGACCGGTTCTTCGTGCGCAACCACACCGCCACCCCGCGGATCGATGCCGCCGCGTGGCGGCTGAAGGTGTGGGGCGACGGGCTGGCGGGCGGCCCGCTGGAGCTGTCGTACGAGCGGCTGCGCGCCCTGCGGCCGGTGGAGCGGACGCTGTTCATCGAATGCGCGGGCAACGGCCGCAGCTTCTACACCACGCAGCAGGGCCAAGCCGTCACCGGCACCGCGTGGACCCTGGGGGCGATCGGCGTCGCGCGCTGGCGCGGTGCGCGGCTGTCGGACGTACTGCGCCTGGCGGGCGTGACCCGGGGGGCCGTGGACGTCCTGCCGCGCGGGCTGGACGACGAGGTGGTGGCGAACGGGGTGAACCTGGGCCGGGTGCGGCGCCCGCTGCCCGTCTCGAAGGCGCTGGACGACGTACTGCTGGCCTACGAGATGAACGGGCAGCCGCTGCCGCCCGACCACGGCGGGCCGGTCCGCCTCGTGGTCCCGGACTGGGTCGGGATCTCGTCGATCAAGTGGGTCGGGGACATCGAGGTGAGCGACGAGCCGCTGTACTCGCCGTGGAACACCGACCTGTACCGGCTGTTCGGGCCCGAGCACCCGGCGGAGGGCAGTGCCCCGCTGACCCGGCAGACCCTCAAGAGCGCCTTCGAACTGGAGCTGGGGGCCGCCGTCCCCGTGCACCGGCCCCGGCTGCTGACCGGTCGTTCCTGGTCGGGCGGGGCCCCGGTCACCCGGATCGACGTCAGTACGGACGGCGGCGTCCACTGGCGGCGGGCCCGGCTGCACGACACCCCGCGCCGAGGTGGCTGGGTGCGCTGGTCGGTGCCGTGGACCCCGCGGGCCACGGGTGCGACCTCGCTGCTGGCGCGGGCGACCGACGCGACCGGGCGGACGCAGCCCGATCGGTCGGTCCACAACGCGCAGGGCTACCTCTTCGACGCAGTGGTCCGCCACCCGGTGACGGTGGTCTGACCCCGCCCCCGGGTCAGGGGGTGTGGAAGGCGACCTCCGGTGCGTCCGGCGACGGGCCGTCGAGCACGGGCTGCGGGCGGCCCCCCAGGTGCTGGTCGAAGAAGGCGCCGACGTAGCGCCGGGTCAGTTCGACGGAGCGGCCACCGGGCAGCGGGGCCTCCTCGTCGGGCAGGCCCAGCTGTTCGCCGATCGCCGGGAAGTCGGTGAAGGTGAAGTGAGCGGAGCCGGCGAAGGTGATCCAGCGCTTCCAGCCGTCGAGCAGCGGCCAGTCGCGGTCCCAGCTCGCGTTGCCTCCGGGGCCGCGCTGCTGCGCGCCGAGCAGCATGAAGGGGCGCCCGCCGAGTCCGGCCGCGGGGACCGGCGTGGAGAAGCCGCCGTCCATGTTGATGCCGGCCCGGATCCTGCCGTCGGCGGCCATCGCGGCGGCGGTCGAGGCGCCGCCGATGGAGTGGCCGGCCATCGCGATGCGGCCCGGGTCGATGAGTCCGGCGTGGCGCCAGACGGGGTTGCGTCCGGTGAGGCGGTCCAGGAGGAAGGACACGTCGCGGGAGCGGGTGTCGCTGACGGTCCGGTAGCCGGCCTCGTCCTGGACCTTCTCGCAGGCCAGGCACGTGAGCACGCGCCCGCCGGGGAAGGCGGTCCCCACGCTCTCGTACGCGTGGTCCACGGAGGCGACGACGTAGCCGCGGGAGGCCAGGTCCTCCGCGAGCGCGGTGAGGGTGGCCCGGTGGACGCTGAAGCCCGGGGAGAGGACGATCAGCGGGTACCGACCGGCGACGGGACGGGCGCCCGTACGGCCGTGGGTCCGTGTGCCGGTCAGGGTCTCGACCGGGATCACCTGGTCCAGTCCGCGGTCGACCAGCAGCAGCCGGGCCTCCTCGGGGGTGAGGTAGCGGGTGGCCCGGCCGCTGTCGCGGCGCGCCGGGTAGCGCATGGTGACCATCAGCTCGCGCGGCCCGGATCCGGCCCAGGGGTCGGTGCGGCTGCGGTCCACCAGGTGCAGGTCCTCCCGGCCGACGGCGAACCGGCCGGTGGGGCGCGGGAGTTCCACCGTCGTGCGGCGGTCGTCGGTCCCCACCGGTCCGGCGGCCACGGAGGTGTCCGCGGCGACCGAGGTGCCGGCGGTGGCGAGCGGGAGGGGCAGGAGGATCGCGGCCAGGGTCAGGGCGGCGGCGGTTCTGCGGTTCTTCATGAACGTCACGCTATGCGCGCCGTTCTGGTGGATCGTCAGCCTCTGAGGCGGATCGGCCGTCAGCCCCCGGGGGGAGTCGGGGGCGCCGGGTCACTCCTGAGTCGTAGCCACGCTGATGGCGTCGAGCTGGCCCCGCAGGTAAGTGTGCGAGTCGACGGGTTCGTGCACGATCCGGCCGACCGGGGCGGGCAGCGACTCCACCCGGGTGTGCGGGTCGCACTCGTAGAAGTAGACGAGGGAGATCAGCTCTTCGGCCGGGGTGTGTGCGGGCGGGGGCAGTACGCGGTGGCGGCCCGCGCGCCAGCGGTCGCCGGTCCAGCGGGCCATCAGGTCGCCGATGTTGACGGTGAGCGCCGCGGGGTCGTAGGGCGCGTCCTGCCAGCCGTCGGCCTCGGTGTGGATCTGGAGCCCGCCCGCGCCCAGCTGCCGGTCGAGGACGGTGACGGTGCCGAAGTCCGTGTGGGCCCCGATGCGGAACTGCCCGGGCAGGGGCGGGCCGACGATCTCGGTGCCCGGGTACCAGTTGAGGTTGAACCCCCAGGTGGGGTGTGAGGTGTGGCGGGTGAAGTGGTCCTCGGCGAGGCCCAGCGCGACGGCGAGGAGTTCCAACAGTTCGTCGGAGAGGGACCGCATCAGGCGCAGGTACTCCGTCACCAGGGGCCGGAGCTCCGGCACTTCGGTGGGCCACACGTTGGGCGCGAACCATTCGGCGTCCACGGAGGGGATCCCCGTGGGGTCATCGGCAGCGAAGGACCAGGACTCCTTGAGGTCGGGCGGCGAGGCCGCCCCCTCCGCGTAGCTGTTTGCCTCCGCCCCGGGGCCGAGCCAGCCGCGGCCGCCGACCGGGACGGCGTACGGGGCCTTCGTGCTGGCGGGCTGCCGGAAGAACCAGCCCGCCGCCTCCCGGATCCGCGCCGGGAGCGTCGGGTCCACGCCGTGCCCGGCCACCAGCAGGAAGCCCGCTTCGCGCAGGGCCTCGTCGACCCGGGCGGCCGTACGGGCGCGGGCCGCGGGCCCGCCGGACCGCCACGGCCCGAGGTCGATCACGGGAATCTGGGATGCGGCCATGGGAGACCTGCCTTCCGGGGCTGCGGGCGCGTCCGGAACCGAGGCTATCGCCGCGCGCCACCGGAGGGGATCGCCACGGAGCGTGATTCTCGGACACCTTCTGTGTGCATTCGCCGTCGTGGATCGCGAAGATCGTCACGATAAGCACCAGAATGGGAGGGGCAGCGGTGGCTCACCAGGGACGGAGCGAACGGTGGAGATTTCGACGAAGGAAGTCTTCGGGGCCCCGTGCTGGGTGAGCCTGATGACGCGCGACCTCGGCACGGCCCAGCATTTCTACGGTGCGGTCGTGGGCTGGAGGTTCCGCCCGACCCGCCTCGGCGAGGCGTTCTCGGTGGCCTTCCAGGGCCGGGTGCCGGTCGCGGGCATCGGGGCGCTGGCCGCGGACCTGGGGGTCGCGGCGGCCTGGACCCCCTACTTCGCCGTCGACGACGCCGATGTGGCGGTGGACCGGATCCGGGAGCGGACGGGCACGATCGCGGTCGGCCCGGTCTCCTTCGAGTCCGGCGGCCGCGCCGCGCTCGTCGCCGACCCGGACGGCGCCGTCTTCGGGATCTGGGAGGGCAACGTGGAGGCGGACTGGCGGGTGGGCAGGGGTCCGTCACCCGCCTGGCTGGAACTGCGCACCAGGAACGCCTTCGACGCGGCGATCTTCTACGGTGCGGTGCTGGAGTGGGCCACCGGCCGCGCCGGCTGCTGCGAGGTCTCGTACGAGGAGGACCAGGTCGTGCTGCGGCAGGACGGCGAGCCCGTCGCCCGCCTGAACAGCGGCCCGGTGGAGATCGCCTCCTACTCCCCGCACACCCGGCCGCGCTGGCACGTCCACTTCCGGGTGCCGAAGCTCCGTCCGGCGATGGAGGCCGCCGTCTCGCTGGGCGGACGGGCCGTCTCGGAGATCACCTCGAACGCCGTGGAGCGGTGGGTGACGCTCCGCGACCCGGACGGGGCCCTGTTCACCCTCACCACCGCCCTCGGGTCGGACATCGACTGACCGTCCCCGTCCTCCGTTGGTGGGGGGCGACTCACACTCGGTGACGCTTCGAGATGCGGGCGCACGGCAGGACTGGTTCGCTGAATCCGCCCGCTCTCCCCCACAGATCCAAGGAGCGATCATGAGCGTTTCAGGTGAGTCCCGCGGCCGGTCCCAGCAGATGCGCACCAAGGCGAAGGAGCTGAACGACGCGGCCGAGCGGTCCACCGACCCGGAGGAGCGCCGCCGGCTCAAGGAGAAGGCCCGTCGCCTCCAGGAGCAGAGCGAGCAGGAGGGCCGTATGGACGACCGGGGCATGGACCCCATGTAGTCCGTGCGTCTCCCCCACGCACCCCCACCGGCCGGTGTCCGCCGCGATCCCCGTCGCCGCGGCCACCGGCCGGTGCCCGTCTCGGGGGCCCGCCGCGGGCTTGGACCGTAGGAATCATGGATCTAAGCTGCTGCCCCGGATCGCCTTCCTCCAGGAGTCACCCGTGGCGCGCTCGCTCGACGGCCTCGTCTTCGCCCCCGTGGCCGACCAGTCCCCCGGCCAGGTCGGCCGGCAGACCCGGTTCGAGTACCACGAGCAGGACGACCGGGTCTGGGCCGAATACCGGGGCGGCGACGTGGCCATGGGCTATCTCGTCGGCACCCGGGCCGGCCGCACCATCGACTTCCGCTACGTCCAGCTCCGCCTCGACGGCACGACCGCGTCCGGGCACTGCACCTCGCTCCTGACGGAGCTTCCCGACGGGCGCCTGCGCCTGGAGGAGACCTGGACCTGGGAGTCCCAGGAGGGCAGCGGCACGAGCGTGGTCGAGCAACTGCCGCTCTGACCCCTGGGTTCGCGGCCCTCGCCGGCCCGGCCCGGTGACGGTGGGCTCGTTCAGAGCATGATGAGCAGCCGCGTCTTGGCCTTGAGCTTCCGGTTGACCGAACGGCTCTGCACGTACACCTCCAGCTTGGGATTGCGCCCCGCCTTCACGGAGACGGTCCCCTGGATGCCCGTGCCGAACAGGAGACTGCGCGCCGCGTCGCCCGTGTACGCGCGGTCGGTGTCCTTCTCGACCACGATGACTTCCTTGTCGGGCTGAACCTGGACCCGGGTGCCCAGCTGGTAGTAGCACGACCCGCGTTCGTACGTCACGCCCGGGTGCGAGTCGACGAAGGTGCGGATCGCGACCTCCTCGTCGACCTTCAGGAGCCGGTACTTGTCGGCCGGGACCGGTTCGAGGTTCGCCCGCACGTCGTCCACCGAGAGGTCCTGGCCGACCGCGAACAGGTTCTTCGTGCCCCGCACCCCCTTCTCGCGGCCGCGCAGGAAGCTGGTGGCGGCGGCGCGCACGGTGCCGATCGCCTCCTCCACGCCCTCCTGGGAATCCGCATCCCATATGGCGATGTTTCCGGCCGGGAAACCGTAGTTCTGGGCGGTCCGCTTCGCCAGGGAGTTCGGAACGAGGATCGCGGACGTCCAGTGGCCCGGGAGCGCACCCATCTTCGCCGCGATCCTGTCCAGCCAGGGGCCGAGGATGGTCATGTCGCCGTCGTGCCGGCGGTCGCCGCCGGAGGCGTTCTCCTCGCCGTCCGTCACCACGATCTGGAGGAAGCTGTGCTCGCCGTACTCCTCCCAGATGTGGCCCAGGTCGTCCAGTGACTTCAGCGAGGCTTCGATGAGGGCGGTCGCACCGTTGTTCACCTTGTAGAGCCCCCGCATGGACGGGAGGTGCTTCACGTCCATGTCCCAGACCAGGTTCTCCACCTTGTGGTCGAAGGAGTAGAGGCTGATCCGGGTCTCGTGACCGAGACTGTCCGACTCGGCCTTCAGGCCGGCCACGAACTCGTCGACGACACGGATCAGTTGACCCTGGTGCGGGCGCATGGAACCCGAACAGTCCACTACCAGCGCGACGTGGTTCACCTTGTGCTGGATCTTGTTGGCGGACATGTCTGTGCTCCTTCTCAGAGGCTCCCCGAGTGATGTCTCCACACTAGGAGGAGCCTCTGACAGCGGAGCTTGACGGACGATCACCCCGCGGGAGAGGGATTCAGAGCCGGACGTTCCAGTCGACGGAGGAACGCAGGGTGCGCACCACCTTCGGGTCGCGCACCGATGCGGTGCGGTCCTCGGCCGTGACCGTCAGGCGGTGCGTGCGGAAGTCGAAGAGCCACAGCTCCGCCACCGACACCTCGGTGCGGCCCTGGAAGCGCTTCAGCTCCCGGCCGTCGAGGTACCAGCGGACCACGAGCTGTCGGCCGTCCGCGCCGGCCAGCTTCGGCACGGAGGCCTTCGCCGTGTGGCGCAGCCGCAGGGTGCGGTCGGTCGGGGTGAGCGGGCTGACGATCCGCGCGTGCTGGTAGAACCCGGCGATCATCGACTCGACGCCGGGCAGGTTGAAGGGCTTGCCCAGGACCCGCATGAGGGAGTTGTCGGTGGGCCGGTACAGCCCGGTGACGAAGTAGTTGCCGCCCTCGTACGCGCCGACCGTGCCGCCGTCGGGTGATTCCTCGCCGAGCCAGCGGTACCACTTGGCCCGCTGCGCGGCCATGCGGTCGGCCGGCAGGGTCGAGCTGTTGGATTCGCCGGGCTCGGGACCGGTGTACTTCTCGTAGTCCGGGACGCCCGGGTAGAAGTACTCGTCGGCGAGCTTGCCGAGGGAGTGGCCGGTCTCGTGGATGGCGACCTGGCCGGACTTCGGGTGGCCCGCGGAGGCCGTCGATATCCCCTCGTACCCGAGGGTGGCGCTGGGCTCGTTGTAGCCCGCTCCGCCGTACTTGGCGCTGTTGGCCAGGACGATGACGAGGTCGGCGGCGGGCGCCTTCGCCACGTACGCGTCCACCTTGGGCTGGTCGACGCAGAGCAGTCGCTCGATGCTCTCGCACCAGAAGTACGAGCCGAGGGCGGTGTCGCGGACGGTGGCCGGGTCGGGGTCGCCGGAGACTCCGGAGTCGTGCGAGACGGCGTCGACCGCCCAGACGTTGAAGAGGTTCCGGTACGTCGTGTAGGGCTCGACGGCGGTCACCTCGGCCCACTTCTGCTCGGCGTCGGTGTGGAACCGGGCCAGTTCGGCGGCGGTGTACCCGTCGCCGATGACCACGACGTCGAGGCGATCGGCGGTGGAGCCGTTGTCGATCATCTTGGTGACCTGGCCGTCGGCCGACCGCTCGGCCGGGGACAGCCGGCCCGGGGCCTTGGCGGGGCCGCCGGCGGCCGGTACCCGGGCGTGGCCCGATCCGGCGTCACCGCCGTGCTCCGGCCCGGGTATTTCGACCTCGATGCGCGGCCCCGCCGGGGCGGTGGCCGCGTCGGCGGGTCCGGCCGGTCCGGCCGCCACCAGCGCGGCGGTCGCGCAGATCGTCGCGACGGCCGCGCGCCACGCCGAGCGCACGGCGGAACGCCTGCCCGGACGCCTGCCCGAACCTCTGACTGGATCCATGAAGTACTCCCCCGGGAACGGAAGTTAAATGGTCTGTTAAGCGTGTTGAATCAGTTGCTTAAACTAGGTGGCGCACGGGACGTGCGCAATGCCTGCTCCCGCTGAATACTGGGGAGTTCGAGCGACCAGGGGGATTTCATGGACGAACCGGCCCGGATCGGCCGCAGGGTGCAGCGCATGCGCGGCGAACTCGGCCTGACCCAGCGGCAGTTGGCTGAGCCTTCTTACACCCCGGCCTACATCTCCACGCTGGAGTCGGGCAAGGTCCGGCCCTCCGAGACCGCACTGCGCTTCCTCGCCGCCCGCCTGGGCACCTCGTACGAGGAGCTCGCCACCGGCCGCCCCGCCCACCTGGCGACCGAGCTGCGGCTCGCCCTCACCGATGCCCAGCAGACGCTCGCCACGGGCGCGGCCGACGAAGCCGCCGCGCGCTATCGGCGGCTGCTCGCCGAGGCCGGGGAGCTCGGGCTGGTCGCCGAGCAGGCGGAGGCCCGGCTCGGGCTCGGTGACTGTGCGCTGGAGTCCGGCGAACTGCCCGACGCGATCGGTCACTTCGAGACGGCCGAGCGCCTCCTCGCGGACGAGCCGCTCCCTCGACGGGCCCGGCCGATCCGCGGCCGGGCCGTCGCGCACCTGCTCGCCGGCGAGCTGCGCTACGCCTGCTACCTGCTCGAATCCACCATCGACGAGCTCGGCTCGAGCGGGCTGGCCGATCCCGAGGCGCTGGTGCTCCTCAACGCCGCGATCATCGGGCCGTACCTTGACATGGGCGCCCACGCCCGGGCCGCCCGGGCCGCCGAGCTCGCCCTCTCGCTGGCTCCGCAGGTCAGCGATCCGGCGCTGGTGGCGGGCATGCACCGGCAGGTGGCCCGGACCTTCCTCGCCGGGGGGCGGGTGGCCGACGCCGACGCCTCCCTGGCGAAGGCCCAGGAGATCTACGGGCAGCTGCGGCTGCGGACCGATCTGGCGCACTGTCACTGGATGCGCGGCTACGTCCAGGCGCAGAACGGCGAACTCGCCTCGGCAGAGCGCGAGTTGCGCATCGCCCGGGACATGCTGTCGGCCCGTCGCGCCGGGCTCTACACGGCGCAGGTGGAGGTCGAGCTGGCCGACGTACTGCGCCAGCTCGGGCGGTACGAGGAGGCCGCCGGGCTACTCTCGGCGCTGCTCGAGCTGGGGGACAGCCACGGCGCCGTGCACGCGGGCGGGGCGCACCGGCTCCTCGGCCTGATGGCCGAGGAGCGCGGCGAGCCGGAGGCGGCCGAGGAGCACTACGTACAGGCGTTGGCGCTGCTGGAGCGCAGTGGGGCATCGGGCGATCTCGCGGACCTGTGCCGGCTGCTGGGTGATCTGCTGCGGCGTACGGGCCGGGTCGAGGCGGCCATGGACGCGTACCGCACGGGCCTGGGGCACCGGGCGGCGCCCGGCACCACCACCCTGGGCCCGGCGCCCGCCGCGCCCGCGGTCCGGCCCGCCCGGGTCAGTGGTTCTCGGTGGGCTGCAGGTCCCGCGGAATGAGCGTCCAGGTCGTGGCCGCCGCGGCGACCGCGAGTACGGCGGCCAACAGGAAGGCCGGAGTGATCGCCAGGGTGTAGGCGTGCGAGGCGGTGTCGAGCAGGGCCTGGCCGACGGCGCCGCCGATGCGTTCGGCGGTGTGCGCGGCCTCGCCGACGGAGCCCTGTACGGCCGCGGCGCTCGGGCCGTCCAGCTCCAGGGCGGGCAGGTTGCCCCGGTAGAGGGCCGCCGCGGTGGAGCCGAGGACGGCGACGCCCATGGCCGAACCGAGTTCGTAGCAGGTCTCTTCGATGGCGGCGGCGCTGGAGACCTCGGCGGCGGGGGCCGCGGAGACCAGGGTCACCGAGGCCACGGTGGTGGCGAGGCCGGCGCCCAGGCCCATCACGGTCAGGGCGGCGGCGAAGGCCGGGTAGCCGAGGTCGGTGAACTGCTGGAAGGTCCAGGGCAGGGCCATGCCGACGGCCAGGACGACCAGCCCTGCGCCGAGCACGTGACGGATGGCGAAGCGGTGCATCAGCGAGGGGGCCACCATCGAGGCGGCGATCAGCGCGAGCGGCGCCGGCAGCAGGCGGACTCCGGCCTCCAGCGGGGTGTAGCCCTCGCCGTACTGGAACCACTGGGTGACGAGGAACAGGATCGCGCCCATGCCCACCATGGGCAGGAAGATCGCGGTGGCCGCAACGCTGAAGGCGGGCTTGGCGAACAGCCGCACCTGGAGCAGCGGGTTGTCCAGGCGCAGCTGGCGGCGCACGAAGACGGTCAGCAGGGCGGCTGCGACCAAGAGCAGGGTCCAGGGCAGCGGGTCGGCGATTCCGCTCTTGCCGAGCTGCTTGATTCCGCCCGCGAGGGCGAGCATGCCGACGACGGACTGGCCGACGCCCCACCAGTCCCACCGGCCGCTGCTGCGCGGGGAGCGCGATTCGGGCAGGTAGCGCAGGCCGGCCGCGACGATGACGGCGGCGACGGGGAGGTTGAGGAGGAAGGCGGAGTGCCAGCCGTAGTCCTGGACCAGGAGTCCGCCGACGACCGGCCCGAAGGCCATGCCGCCGCCGAAGACGGCCGCCCAGACGGCGAGCGCGAAGGCGCGCTCCTTGGCGTCGGTGAAGACGGTGCGCAGGATCGACACGGTGGCGGGCATGATGGCCGCGCCGCCGATGCCGAGCAGGGCGCGGGCCGCTATCACGTGCCAGGCCTCGGTGGAGAACACGGCGATGAGCGAGGCGAGCGAGAAGATGCCGAAGCCCGCCATGAGCAGCCGCTTGCGCCCCCAACGGTCACCGAGCGCCCCGGCGGTGACGAGGAGTCCGGACAGGGCGAGCGCGTAGACGTCGATGATCCACAGCTGCTGTACGGCGCCCGGCCGGAGGTCGCCGACGAGCGAGGGGAAGGCCACGTTGAGGATCGTGGTGTCCATGGAGATGAGCAGGAGGCTGCCGGAGAGGATCGCCAGGACGATCCACCTGCGCGGGTCCAGCGCGGGGGTGTGCATGAGGTTCCGTTCAGAGGTGCGCACGGCGCGCACGGCGGTGAGGACTTTCAGGGCGCGGGAGCGCCGGTGGGGGGCTGCGCGAGCGGCCGCGTCCCGCTGAGGAAGGAGGTCAGCACCAGGTGGCCGATCTGGCGCGGGGCGAAGTGGCCGTCGCGCACGCCCTCGGCGGCCGCGTCGAGCAGGCCCCAGAGCGAGTACCAGATCCAGTAGGGCGGCAGGTCCGCGCGCAGCCGGCCCAGCCGCTGGCCGAGGGCGATGAAGGCCACGGCCCGCTGGTCCTGCCGGTCCACGCCGGCCCGGAACTCCGGGTCCGCGAGAACGGTGGCGTCGCGCGAGGTGAAGCCGTAGAGGTGGGCGGCGGGCATCAGGGCGATGACCAGTTCCTCGATGGCGGCGTCGAAGGCGGCCGCGTCGGCGCTCGGGGTCAGGTCGAGCGGGGCCAGGCACCCGTCGACGACCTCGATCGCCCGCACGGCGACGGCCTTGAGCAGGGCCTCGCGGGTCGCGTAGCGGCGGCTCAACGTGGCGCGGCTGGTGCCGATGCCGGCGGCGATCTGCACCATCGAGGCGCTGTGATCGCCGGCGAGGACGCGGGCGGCGCCGTCCAGCAGTTCTTCTTCGTTCACCATGAGTGAGCCTCCTTCGCCTCGAACGATACAAGATTGTCTCATTCGAGGCAAAGACCGCTCCCTCGCGGGTCTCTATTGAAAATGACATTCGTTTCCGTATACTGCCTTCATGGCACGTAACGAAGTACGCCCGATCGTCAAGCTCCGCTCCACCGCGGGCACCGGCCACACGTACGTCACCCGCAAGAACCGGCGCAACGACCCCGACCGCATGGTGCTGCGCAAGTTCGACCCGGTCGTCCGTCGGCACGTCGACTACCGCGAAGAGCGCTGACCCGCCCCACCCCTCCCGAAGGAGCGCACCGTGAAGCCTGGAATCCACCCCTCCTACGGCCCCGTCGTCTTCCGCGACAAGGCCGCCGACTTCGCCTTCCTCACCCGGTCGACCGCCACCAGTGACAAGACGGTCGAGTGGGAGGACGGCCACGCCTATCCCGTCGTCGACGTCGAGATCTCCTCGCAGAGCCACCCCTTCTACACCGGCACCGCCCGCGTCCTGGACACCGCCGGCCGCGTCGAGCGCTTCCAGCGCCGCTACGGGAGCAAGCCGTGACCTTGCCCGTCGTCATCGTCGGCGGGCTCCACGGCGACGCCCGCCGCAGCGCGGTACGGGAGCTGCTGGCCTCCGTACCGGGCAGCGTCGCCCTCCACCACGACCTGGCCACGGCGGCTCGGGGCACCGTGCGGCGCCTGGTGCGGGACGCCTCGGGCGAGCTGTCCCGGGGCGGGGCCCCGCTCGTGAACGGCTGCGCGTGTTGCGCGTTGCGCGAGGACCTGCTCCCCGAGCTGTGGCGCCTCGCCGCGGACGGACTGACCCGGCTCGCCGTCGAACTGTGGGACTCCGTCGAACCGCGCGCCATGGCCGAGGTCGTGGCCGCGCACGGCGGCGAAGCCCTGGAGCTCACCAATGTGATCACTGCCGTCGACCCCGCCCTCGTCCTGCCGTACCTCGCCAACGGGGACGACCTGGCCGAAGCCGGGCTCGCCGCGGCCCCCACGGACCGGCGGACCGTCGGGGACACCTGGGCCCGGCAGCTGGAGTACGCCCCCGTCCTCGCGCTCGTGGACGGCGCGGACGCGGGCGACGAGGACCGCGCCCTGCTGGCCCAGCTGCAGCCGACCGCCCGCCGGGTGGAGACGGGGTCCGGCGAGCTGGCGCGCGCGGCCTTCGCCGGATTCGACGTCGAGGCGGCGGCCGCCGCCCAGCATCCGGCCTGCGCGCTGTTGCCGCAGGATGCGGACGAGGCCGGGGTCGCCACGCTCGTGTGGCACCGCCACCGCCCCTTCCACCCGGAGCGGCTCTACGAGGCCCTGGAGGACCTCGTGGCCGCTGCCACCCGCAGCCGCGGCCGCTTCTGGCTCGCCGACCGCCCCGACACCCTGCTGGCCTGGGACTGCGCGGGCGGCGCGCTCCGCGTGGAGGGCAGCGGCCCGTGGCTGGCCTCGCTGCCGGACGCCGCGTGGGAGATGGTGCCCGCCGTGCGCAGGGCGGCGGCAGCGCTGGGCTGGCATCCCGAGCACGGCGACCGCTGCCAGCACCTGGTCTTCACCGCGCCCGGCCTCGACCGCGACGGGCTGGCGGAGGTCCTCGACTCGTGCCTGCTGACCGAAGCCGAGTTCGCCGCCGGGCGGGAGGCGTGGAAGCGCCTGCCGACCGCCTTCGGCGCCCTCCTCGACCCCGTCTCCTGACCGTCCGACAGGCCCGGTCCGGGCCCGGTCACCCATCCGGGCCCGGTCACCGTTCCTAGTCGCCGGCGCTGCGGGCGCGGGCTCCCGAGCGGGTGCGGCCCGCGGTCTGGGCCCGCTGCGGGTGGCGGCGCACGTACTCGTGCTCCAGCTCGTTCATCCGCTTCGTGTGGGTGACCAGGGCGTCGTCGGACCCGTGCAACAGGGTCTCGTGGCGCGTGCGGTGGATGGCCTCCAGCTCCTTGAGCAGCCGGCCCTCCTCCAGTTTCTGCGCCGACGGACCGCCGTCGTGCTCCGTCATGGCACGTGCACCTCCTCCACCGGGCCGCGGGATCAGACTGGGCCTACCTCCCCGGCCACTCCATCATGCCCCGCACCACGGGACCGGGCCTCCGGGGCCGGGCGCGTTCCGCGCGTCGCGCGGAAGGTGCGGCGGTACGCGTGGGGAGAGACGCCGATGGCGGTGCGCAGGTGCTGGCGCAGCGAGGCTCCGGTACCGAGGCCCGTGCGGGCGGCCACCGTGTCGACCGGCCAGTCCGTGGTCTCCAGCAGGTACCGGGCCCGCTCGATCCGTTGCTGCACGAGCCATCGTCCCGGGCTCGCTCCGACCTCGTCCCGGAAGCGGCGGGTGAAGGTCCGGACGCTGACCTTCGCGTGCGCGGCCATGTCGGCGAGGGTCAGGGGGTCGCCGAGCCGCTCCAGCACCCAGGCGCGGGTGGGCGCGGTACCGCCGGCCGTGGGCGCGGGGACGGGGCGGCGGATGTACTGCGCCTGCCCGCCGTCGCGCCACGGCGGAACGACACAGGCGCGCGCGACCTCGTTGGCGATCGCGCTGCCGTGGTCGCGGCGGACGATGTGCAGGCACAGGTCGATGCCGGCGGCGACCCCGGCCGAGGTCAGGACGTCGCCGTCGTCGACGAACAGCACGTCGGGGTCGACGCGGACCCGGGTGAACGTCCGTCGGAGCCGATCGGCCTCACGCCAGTGGGTGGTGGCCGGGCGGCCGTCGAGGAGACCCGCCGCGGCCAGGACGTAGGTGCCGGTGCAGATCGCCACCATGCGCGTGCCGGGACGGACGGCGGCGAGTGCGGTGCGCAGGGCGTCCGGGAGGCGGCCTTCGGTCCGGATCGGCCCCAGGTCGCGGGAGGGCGGGATCACCACCGTGTCGACGCCGGCCAGGACGGACGCGTCGTGGCTGACGGCGAGTCGGTAGTCGGCGTCGGTCCGTACCGGGTGACCGTCCAGGCTGCACGTGGTCACGGAGTAGAGGGGGTTGCCCTCCGGGTCGCGTGCCGCTCCGAAGACGCGGGCCGCGATGCCCAGTTCGAACGGCATCACACCCTCCAGGGCGAGGACTCCGATGTGGTGCATGACCCGATCCTTTCAGGTGTTGGCCATCGGGCCACTATCTGGTCCCTCCCGCTCACGGCAGCCTGGGCACGTGCCCCGGCGAAGGGGTACGAACCCACGGATATTCCCCCGGAGAGCGATCGCCATGACCCACGAAGCCCGTCCGATGATGCGAGCCGTCACCCAGGACCGCCCCGGCGGACCGGAGGTGCTCCGGCTCGCCCTGACCGAGCGGCCGAGTCCCGGCCCGACCGAGATCCTGGTCCGGGTGCACGCCGCGGGCGTCAACCCGGCGGACTGGAAGATCCGGTCGCGCGGCGTGTTCTCGACGGGCGCCACGACCCCGTTCACCCTGGGCTTCGACGTATCCGGCGTCGTCGAGGCGGTCGGCCGGGGCGTCACCGTCTTCCGGCCCGGCGACGCCGTGTTCGGCATGCCGCGCTTCCCGCATCCGGCCGGCGCCTACGCCGACTACGTCACGGCCCCGGCCCGCCATTTCGCCCACCGTCCCGCACGGCTCGACCACATCCACGCGGCGGCCCTTCCGCTGGCGGCCCTCACCGCCTGGCAGGCCCTGGTCGACACGGCCGGCATCGGGCCGGGCACACGGGTCCTGATCCACGCGGCGGCGGGTGGGGTCGGCCACCTCGCCGTGCAGATCGCCAAGTCCCGGGGCGCGTACGTGATCGGCACCGCCCGTGAGGCCGGGCACGGCTTCCTGCGCGCGCTGGGTGCCGACGAGCTCGTCGACCACACCCGCCAGGACTTCGCGGAGGCCGTGAGCGGCGTCGACGTCGTCCTCGACGCCGTCGGGCCCGCCTACTGGTCCCGCTCGCTGAGCACCCTGCGGCCGGGCGGAACGCTGGTCTCGATCGTCCCTCCGGACGAGACCTTCCCCGCCGACCGGGCCCGCGCGGCCGGGGTGCGCGCGGTGTTCATGCTCGTCGAGCCCGACCAGGCCGCGCTGCGCGCGATCGCCTCCCTGGTCGACAGCGGCCGGCTGCGGGTCGAGGTCGGGGCGGTGGTCCCCCTGGAAGAGGTGTCGAGGGCGCACGCGCTCGGCGAGGGCGGGCGCACCCGGGGAAAGATCGTCCTGTCTCTGGCCTGACGCTCCGTCGACACCTCCGCCCGGACGTCCGCAGCACGTCAGGGTGAGTAGACACTGTCTACTCACCCTGGTAGACAGTGTCCATGGACCAAGAGGGACCGCTCCGGGAGCGGCTGATCGACGTAGGTGTGGAACTCGTCGTGAGCGAGGGCGCCGGCGCTCTCGGGCTGCGGGAGATCGCCCGCCGGGCGGGTGTCTCGCACGGGGCGCCGCGCCGGTACTTCCCCACCCACCAGTCCCTGCTGTCGGCGATCGCCCGGCGCGGGTTCGAGGATCTCGGGGTGCGCATCGCGGCCTCGACCGGTGCGCCGGAGCTGTCCCCGCGGGAACGGGTGCGAACGATCGGGTGCGCGTACGTCGGCTACGCGCTGGAGCACGCGGGGATGTTCGCGCTGATGTTCCGGCACGACCTGCTGGACAGTACGGGCCGGGGGCCCTCCGAGGGGCCGCGGCTGCGGGAGTCGACGCTCCCGATGTTCGATCTCCTCGTAACGCTCGTCCGCCGGAGCGGGGCGGCCGAACCCTCCGTCACCGCCGCCGCGTTGTGGGCCAACCTGCACGGCATCGCGCAGTTGTGGCGCTGGGGCAGTCTGCAGCTGGCCCTCAGCGGCGCGCCGGTCGACGGCGTCGAGCGGCTCGTCGGAGCCGCTGTCGAGGCGCACCTCGGTCCGGAGCCCGTATGAGGCGGCGGACATCGCTCCTCGTCAGCGTGGCGGGAGCCATGCTCGTCGCGCTGGACGGCACCGTGCTGACCGTGGCCCAGCCGAGTCTCCGGCGCGACCTCGGGGCGAGCGTGGCGCAGGTCCAGTGGACCAGTACCGCCTATCTGCTGGCCGTGGCCGCGTTCCTGGTCGTGGCCGGGCGCCTCGGCGACCGGTACGGGCACCCCCGACTGTTCCTCGTCGGCGTCCTCGGCTTCGCCGCGGCGTCGGCCGGCATCGTGTGCGCGCCCGGCGTGGGCTGGGTGATCGCGCTGCGCGCCGCGCAGGGCGTCTTCGGCGCGCTGCTGCAGCCCGCGACGCTGGCGCTGCTGCGGCTCGCGTACCCGCCCGACCGGCTCGCCACTGCAGTCGCCGTGCGGACCAGCGCGATCGGACTGGCCGCGGCGGCCGGCCCGTTGCTCGGGGGCCTGTTGGTCGCGCGGTGGGACTGGCGGGCGGTGTTCGTGATCAATGTGCCGGTGGCCCTGGTGATCGCCGCGCTCACGCTCGCCGTACGGGCCCCCGCGCCACCGCGGACGGAGCGCGGGCACGGGCGGCTGGAGCTCACCGGCGCCGCCCTGCTCGCCACCGCCCTCGCGGTGTTCGTGCACGCGCTGGTCGGCGTGCCCGCGTACGGGTGGACCGCCGCGCCCACCGTCATCGGTTTCGCCGCCGCTGCCGGACTCGCAGCCCTGTTCGTACGCCGTGAGCGGCGGGCCGCGCTGCCGTTCGTCCCGCGCGCCGTGGCCCGGTCCACGGCGGTGGCGGCCTCGATCGGGTTGCTGCTGATCGTCTCCGCGGGCATGTTCGGGGCGCTGTTCACGGCCACGTTCCAGCTCCAGGACGTCGAGGGACTGGACCCGCTCGCCACCGGCGTGCGGGTGCTGCCGCTGACCGCGCTGATGGTGGCGGGGGCGCCGGTGGCGGGCCTGGCGTTGCGCCGGTTCGGTGCGCGGCGGACCGCGCTGGCCGGTACGGGGCTGGTCGTTGCCGGCATCGCCGGGCTGGGCTCCGCGTCCCCGGTGGCCTTCGGGGTGCTCGGCGCCGGGTTCACCACCGTCATGGTCACCGCCACCGGGGCCGTGGTCGGCGAGGCCCCGGCCGGATACGCCGGGGTCGTCGGGGGGCTCAAGCAGACGGCCATGAACGTGGGCCCGGCCCTCGGGATCGCGGTCGCCGCGAGCGCCGGACAGGACGGCTCGTCGCTGGTGGCGCTGATGGCGCTGGCCGCGCTGACGGCCGGAGGGCTGGTGGTGGCGTCACTGCTGCCTGGCGGCGCGCGCCCGGCAGCTGCGGGCGACCTCGTCGGCGAAGACCAGGGCGGGCGGGGAGAGGGCGGCCCAGCGGCGGACGGCCCAGCCGACCGCCAGCGGCGGCAGGGCGGGGATCGGCACGAGGCGCAGCGGGCCGGCGGAGCCGGGCACCCGCCAGCCGGGCAGCGCGGGCACGACGGCGTGTCCGAGGCCTAGTTCGGCGAGCAGCAGGGCGGTATCCCAGTCGGCCACGCTGGTGTCGGAGCTGACCCGGATGCCGGATTCGGCGAAGGCGGCGTCGAGGTGGGCGCGGGAGGCGGAGTTCTTGGGGAGCCGGATGTGGCGGATGTCGGCGAGGTCGGCGGGGTCGATGCGGGGGCGGGCGGCGAGGGGGTCGTCCGCGCCGACGGCGAGTACCCAGGGCAGTTCCATGACGGGGCGCAGCTCGATGCCGCGGACCGGGCCGCCGATGGTGATCCAGGCGAGGTCGAGGTCGTCGCAGGCGAGGGCGTCGAGGCAACTGCGGATGGAGTTCTCGGTCTGGAACTCCAGGATCACCTCGGGGTGGCGGCGGCGGAAGGTGACGACGGCCTCGGACATGAAGTGCCGCACCGTCGTCGCGCCGGTGGTGACGCGGACCGTGCCGCCGCCGCCCCGGACGAGGTCCTCCACGCGGCGCAGGGCGCCGTCGAGTCCGGCGATGCCGTCGGCGGCGGCCCCCTGGAGGATGCGGCCCGCCTCGGTGGGTACCACGCCGCGGGCGTGGCGCTCCAGGAGGCTCGTGCCGGTCTGCTTCTCGAGGCGGCGGACGTGCTGGCTGACGGCCGACTGGGTGCAGCCGAGGTCGCGGGCCACTGCGCTGAGGCTGCCGGCCCGGCAGACGGCCACGAACACACGAAGATCGTCGAGGGTCATGAGGCCCAAGTTATCGCTTGGAGGTGGGGAGCAAATCGGAGGATTGACTTGGGTTTTGGATGGGATCAAGATCGATGCAGGGCCCGGGCGGCAACCCGTCCCTGCCCGCGCCACGGGGTCCGGAACCCAGGCACGGACGGGGCCGGGTGTCGACCCACCCGGCCCGCCCCCATCGACCGGAGGGACGAGCCGGTGTCGGACCACGCCGTCGCATGGCTGCGGAAGCTCGGAGCACAGGAGATCGCCCATCCGGGCGGGACCCTCCTCGCGCACCTCGAACGCGTCCAGGGGCTCCTCGGTTCCTGGGGGGCGCGGCCCGCGCTCCGGCGAGCGGGCCTGTGCCACGCGTTCTACGGTACGGACGGTTTCC
Organism: Streptomyces sp. NBC_00273; assembly: GCF_036178145.1. Taxonomy (NCBI): domain Bacteria; kingdom Bacillati; phylum Actinomycetota; class Actinomycetes; order Kitasatosporales; family Streptomycetaceae; genus Streptomyces; species Streptomyces sp. NBC_00273. The sequence continues at coordinate 1,059,846 of NZ_CP108067.1, forward strand.
CCACCGCCCTGCTGCCGCTCGCCCGGCGGGCCGAACTGGCCGCGGTGATCGGCGACGAGGCCGAGGAGATCGTGTACCTGTACGCCGCCTGCGACCGGGCGGCTTCGTATCCGACGCTCGCCGGCGAGGAGGCGGCCTTCCAGGACCGGTTCACCGGCCGCGTGCACTCCCCCGCCCTGGAGCTCCGGCGGGACCTCGCCGAGCTGTCGGCGGCCAACGAGCTCGACCTCGCGCGGATCGATCCCGCCTTCCGCGAGGCGTGGGGAGCCGAACTCCTCGCCCTGTTCACACGGCTGCGCGGACTGCTGAGCGAGCCGGCCCGGCGGGAGTGCCGGGCCGTGCTCGGTGATCGGGAGGGTTAGGGGGCGGGCCGGCCGGTGAGGGTGATCTCGGCGGCGCTGGTCCACGGGCCGCGGCCGCCCGCCTCGGTCAGTGCTTTCAGGCGGAGGTAGCGGCCGCTCTTCGGGGTGAGGGCCGCGGTCTTGGCGGCCGCGGTGTCGGCGAAGGCGCCGCTGGCCACCGGTGGCCCCCAGTTGGTGGCGGTGTCGCAGACGTAGACCTCGTAGCCGCCGATCCGGCCGTTGACCCCGCCGTCCTGGCGGGGCAGGTAGCCGAGGCCGTCCACCGTGTAGCGGGCGCCGAGGTCGATCTGGATCTCGTGCGGGAGCGGGGCGGGCTCCGTCGAGGACCAGGCCGTGTGCCACACGGTGGCCGGGTTCCCGTCGAAGGCGCGCGCGGCCGCGCCGTTCTCGGCCGCGGTCTCCTGGCTGTCGGCGTGGACCAGGGACCATGCCGACCGGTCGAGCGGAGCGGACGGGGGCAGGGCCGCGGCCGCGGGGACGCTCGTGCCGGTGGCGGAGACGCTGAACGCGCCCGCCGTGTCGGGCGTCTTGATCCAGAGGACGCCGGAGCGGTCCGCCGGGTCGAAGTACCAGCCGGACGCGGCCAGGTCGTAGGCGGCCTTGGAGGCCAGGCCCGGCACGGGGGTCCCGTCCCGGGTGACGGTGGTGGGTGCGGTGGCCACGTGCAGGGTGAACTCGTAGCCGCGGGAGGCCGGTTTGCCGGTGTAGCTGCCGGTGGGGGCGCCCACGGAGACGGTGACCGTGCCCGGGCCGGCCGTCGGGGCGGTGACGTCGACGCGCTGGCGGGCGTAGGCACCGGACCGGTACGCGCGGGTGCGGCCGTCGTCCTCGTAGAGGCTGAAGGTGGAGGTGCCGCGCGGGTGGATGTCGTAGGTGAGGGTGGAGACGGGCTTCTCGCCGGTGTGGTTCATCTGCGGCCACATCGGGACGACGGCGCCGCCCTTGACGAAGAGCGGCAAGGTGTCGAGCGGTGCCCGGTACCCGTTCAGCCACCCCGGGCCCGCGTACGTACGGCCCGTCCAGTAGTCGGTCCAGGTCCCGGCGGGCAAGTAGATGCCGTCGCGGACCGAGGTGTCGGAGACGACGGGGGCGACCAGGAGGGAGTCGCCGGCCATGAACTGGCCGCTGGTGAGGTTGCCGCGGGCCACCGGGTCGTCGGGGTACTCCAGGACCATGGCGCGGGTGCTGGGTACGCCGCTCTCGTGGGCGACGCGGCTCATCGTGTACAGGTACGGCATCAACCGCATCTTGAGCTGGAGGTACTTGCGGTTGATGGACAGGTACGGCTCGGCGAAGCGCCAGGGCTGTTTGTCCTGGTAGCCGGCGGACGGGCCCGTCGCGCCCCAGCCGGACATGGTCATGAAGGCCGGGGTGAAGGCCTTCCACTGGAGGTCCCGGGTGTACGTCTGCGGGCTGCCGCCGAAGATGCCGTCGACGTCGCCGGCCGCGTAGTTGAGGGCGGAGAGACCCGCTCCGGTGATGGCGGGGACGTGCCAGCGCATGTCGTCCCAGGTGCCGTGGGTGTCGCCGGTCCAGACGACGGCGTTGCGCTGGGTGCCCGCCCAGCCGTCGACGGTCCAGACGTAGCGCCGGGCGTCGGAGTTCTTCTCGATGCCGTCGACCGCCTGCTGGACGCCCTGGAAGGCGGTCTTGTATCCGCCGCCGATCCAGGCGACGTCGGTCTTGACGCCGCGGCTGCCGGCCGCGGCGACCTCGTCGGCGATGGAGCCGAGTCCGGTGGAGGTCCACAGGCCCGTCTGGAAGCCCTTGGCCTTCAGGGCGTCCACCGTCGACTTGAGGGGCGCGGTGTAGCCGCAGCCGTAGCCGTCGTTGGGCAGGAACCAGCCCGAGGGCATGTCGGCGGCCCGGGCGTCGGCCGCGTAGCCGACGACGTCGGGGGTGCTCTGGTGGCGGAGCCGGTCGTGATCGCCCTGGTAGTCGGGGTTGGAGGCGTTGAAGCAGTCGGCGTTGCCGAGCTCGAAGCCCCACATCGGCGCCATGAACGGCTTCCCGCTGACGTCGGTGTACGCGTCGAGCACGGACTTGAGGGAGTCGCCGGTGAAGTACCAGGCGTCGAAGCGCTTCTCGTCGTGGGTGAGGGTGGTGGGCGCGTCGAAGCCGTAGGAGCCCGGGGCCCAGGTGTTGCGCATGACGCCGTAGCCGTTGGTGGACATGTAGAAGGGTGCGGGGCTGGCGTTGTCGTTCTCGCGCCACTTGTTGTCGACGGCGATCGGGACGGTCTTGCCGCGCAGCGCCCACTCGCCCAGCCGCAGGCCGGTGCCGTAGAACTGCTCGTCCGCGCCCCGGGCCAGGTACTGGGTGGTCCGGCCGCCGGTCCAGCTGGTGGGCCGGGTCTCCTGCCAGACGGGCGTGGTGTCGTCGGCGCGGAAGACGGAGAACCGCAGGGGCTTCTTGTTGACGCGGATGGAGAGGGATCCGGTGGTGATCCGGTAGTACGCGCCGGCGTCCGAGTGACTCGTGGCCACGGGGCCGAAATCGGTGGTGGGCGCGAGGTCGGTGCCGGCCGGGTCGTGGGTGAAGGACCCGTCGGGCGAGAGCCAGAGACGGAAGATGTCGGCGCGGGCGACGACCACCCGGGCCTTGGCTCCGCCGGATGCCGTGACGGTGAAGGTGTTCCCGGACCGGGTGAAACCGGTGACGTCGCCCGCGGTCGCCGTGGCTCCGGCGGGGGCGGAAGAGACGGCGGGGGCGGCCGCTGCGGGTAAGGCGACCGGTCCGGCGGCGGCCAACCCCGCCACGGTGAGGATGGCGGCGAGCAGGGCGGCGGCCGGGGTGCGCCGCCTGCGCCGCCGCCGTGCCGCGTGAACTCGGCTGCTTGTCGGGCCTTGCCGACCCTGGCTCCTGCGGATGCTTGGCAGTCTCATGGGGCAGCTCCTCGTGCGGTCCGGGACACGGACACAGCTCCTTGGCATGCTCCCGGCAAGATAGCGCTCGGATGGGCCTTGATGAAAGATGATGCTCGAAGTCGACTTCTCCCAAGCATCTTTGAGCATCTGTCGGGCAGTGGTGCGACCTGGATAGAGTGCGGGTCATGGTGGCCTACGACGTCGACGTGGCAGTGGTGGGGGCGGGACCGGTCGGGCTGAGCGCCGCACTGCTGCTCGCCCGGGCCGGTCTCGGGGTGGTGGTGCTCGAACGCCGTCCCGGACCGGTCACCGAGTCCCGTGCGACCGACCTGCACGCACGGACCCTGGAGGCCCTGACCCCGAGCGGACTGGCCGGATCCCTGCTCCCGCTCGGCCGACGCGTGGACGCGGTGGAGATGTGGTCGGGGCGGCGCCAGCTCGGCGGCTTCGACCTGGCCCGGCTGCGCTCCCCGTACCCGTACATCCTCACCGTGCCGCAGTGCGCGACCGAGGGTCTGCTCGCCGCGGAGGCCGAGCGCACCGGGGTGCGCGTCCACCGCTCGACGGCCGTCCGGTCGGTCGACGAGGACGCCGACGGCGTCACCGTACGGTCGGACGCGCTCGGGCCGGTGCGCGCCCGCTGGGTCGTGGCGGCCGACGGCGCGTCCAGTACCCTCCGCGCCCTGGCCGGCACGGCGTTCCGCGGCCGGACGTACGCCGGCGCGTGGCAGCTCGCCGACCTGCGGGTGGAGGATCCCTCACTGGATCCGGCCCGGGTCCACATGGTCGGCGGTCCGCGCGGCCTGCTCGTCGTGCTCCCGATGCACCTCGACGGCTGGGCCCGGGTCGTGCTGCACCTGCCGCACGGCCGGACGGCGGGCGGCGGCTCGAGCGGCCCGGAGGGCATCGCCGCCGAGGCGGCGGCCCGGGGGTGGACGGCGGCCGTCCGCGAGTGTCGCTGGACCAGCACCTTCCGCACGCACCGGCGCCTCGCCGCGCACGACGGGAGGCGGCGGGTACTGCTGATCGGTGACGCCGCCCACGTGTGCAGCCCGATCGGCGGACAAGGGCTCAACCTCGGGCTGCGGGACGCCGTCTCCCTCGCCGCGGCGCTGCCCGACGCCACCGCCCGCGGCGGCCCGACCGACGCCGGACTCGCCGCCTGGCGCCGCGCCCGCCGGGCCGACGCGCTGGGCGTCCTCGCCCGCACCGACCTCGCCACCCGTGCCTGGACCCTGCGCTCGGCGCCCGCCCGCGCCGTACGGGACACGGCGGTACGGGGCGCCCTCACCACGGCGGCCGGCCGCCGCCTGCTCGCCGAGGCGGTCGCCGGCCCCCGCCCCGGACCAGCGGGGACGTCTCCTCCGGAAGTCGCCGGACGGGCCCGCGGCGTCTGACGTCGTACATCGCAAGGCGGCGGCGCGGGTCAGGCACGTTCCGCAGGGGAGGGCCCGGCGTCCGCACGGGGGTCGGGCGGAGGCGCGCCTCGCGGCGGAACACCCGGTGGATCATCGCCATTTCGCGGGTGTAGGGGGCACGGCACGTGCAACCGACGTGCCACGACCGTCAGAAGGGCGGGAGCGGCGGGGTGACCGCCAGGACCGGCGGGGCCGGGGAGGACCAGCGGTGGCCGCAGGGGTCGAAGACCAGGGTCACCGCCCGCCCCGGCCGCTGGCGCCAGGAGATGCGTTCCGGTGCGCCGGCGCACACCGGGCAGCAGGGCAGCGGGCGGGGCTCCGGCAGGCACTCGGGGGCGGCCGTGAGCGGCGTGGCGTGCGGATCGCGCATGGAGGCTCCCTGGTCGCACGGTTGGACTGATCGCACTGTGCCATGGACCGGCCCGTGTGCGCACGGGCGAATCGTCCAGTGTTCTGGCTGGTCAGAGGTGCGGTCCGCAGGAGGAATCCGGCCCTCTTCCGGGCACTTGGTGATCAACCGCTCCCGCTACCGACCTCCACCAGGCCCGATTCGTACGCCGCGATCACCGCTTGGGCACGGTCGCGCACGCCCAGCTTGCCGAAGATGCCGGTGATGTGGTTCTTGACCGTGGAGACGCTGATGTCCAGTTCCGCGGCCATCTCGGCGTTGCCCCGGCCGGTGGCCATGAGCCGCCAGATCTCCAGCTCGCGCGGGGTGAGTTCAAGGGGGGGCTCGGCCGCCCACGAGCGCGGCCGCGCGGGGGTGCGTACGTAGGCGGAGAGGAGTCGGCTGAGCAGCCGCGGCGCGACCGCTGCCTCGCCGGTGTGGACGATGCGGACCGCGGCGATCAGCTCCTCCGGGGAGACGTCCTTGGGCAGGAAGCCGTACGCACCGGCGCGCAGGGCGGCGACCACGTACTCGTCCATGTCGAAGGTGCTGAGGGCCAGGACACGGGTCTCGGGGAGCGTGCGCGCGAGTTCCTCGGTGGCCTTGACCCCGTCCATGACCGGCATGCGGATGTCCATGACGACCACGTCGGGTCGCACCTCGTGGGCGAGTGCCACGGCCCGGGCCCCGTCCTCGGCCTCGCCCACGACCTCGAACTCCGGGTCGGGGCCCAGGATGAGGGCCAGGCCGCGCCGGACCAGCGGCTGGTCGTCGGCGATGAGTACGCGGATCATCCGTACGGTTCCTCTCTTCAGGCGGGGTCGTGGACCGGGAGAGGGATCCGGGCCGCCACCCGGAACCCGCCGCCCGCGAGGGCTGCGGCCTCCAGGGTGCCGCCCTGCAGGGCGACCCGCTCGTGCATACCGATCAGACCGTACCCGGAGCGCGCCGTGAGGCGTGCGGGCAGTGCCTGCGCTCCCGCTCCGTCGTCGCGCACCTCCACGCCGACCTCGTCCCCGCGGTACGTGAGCCGTACGTGGGCCCGCGCCCGGCCCGCGTGCTTGCGGGTGTTGGTCAGGGCCTCCTGGACGATCCGGAAGACGGTGAGGCCCACGGTCGGCGGGAGGGGGCGGACCGGCCCGTCCACGGTGAACTCGGTCTCCGTTCCGGCCAGCCGGGACTCGGTGATGATCCGGCCGAGATCGTCCGCCCCGGGCTGCGGCGCCGGCGGGGTCTGTTCCGGTTCCTCCCCTGCCCGTAGCACGTCGAGGAGTTGGCGCATCTCGCGCAACGCCATCCGCCCGGAGTCCTCCAGGGTGACCAGCGCCTCCCGGGACACCTCGGGGTCGTACGCCAGGTTGGCCCGCGCCCCGCCGGCCATCAGCTGCATGGTGGTGATGTGGTGGGCGACGATGTCGTGCAGTTCGCGCGCGATCCGGCGGCGCTCCTCGGCCACCGCCCGGTCGGCGAGCAGCGTCCGCTGGGCCTCGGCCTCCCGTTGCCGATGGTTGACCACCACGGCCGCGGTGACGGTGATGAGGGCGGCCACCGCGTTCGCGGCCAGGCCCCACCAGCCGTAGGGCAGCGGCCAGCCGCGTTGGCCCGCGGATACGAGCGGTACCGCCGCGACCACCGTCGCCGCGACCACGGCGGGTCGGCTCACCCTGACCACCGAGTAGAGGGCGATCGTGAGGGTGAGGCTGAAGTGCGGGGACAGCGGGGCGGAGAGGTTCACCAGGGCGCCGAGGCCCAGTACGGCGGCGAGGACCGGCAGCGGGTGGACGCGCCGGGCGAGCAGGGGCATCGCCGAGACGACCAGCAGGGCGGCCGCGGTCACGCTGAGGGACCCGCCCTCGGTCAAGGATCCCAGGGAGAAACCCACGAGGTCGGTGGCACCGGCCGCTACCGCCACGAGCGCGTCGTTGCGCGTCCAGGGCCCGCGCTCGCCGGCCCCGTCCGCACCCCCGTCCGCATCCGCGACCGCATCCGTAGTCGTGCTCGCACGCGTACCCGCACCCATGCCCATCCCCATGCCCATGCCCCCCATGCCGCTCGTCCTTCCCCCCGGTGATCCATTCTGGCACCGGGCGCCGGCCGAGCCGCCCGACCACGGTCGGGGCCCGTACTAGGACCGGAGTCCTGGTCTGCGCGGACGGCCGGACCCTGGTCCCGGGGCGCGGATCCTCCCCCGACCCGACGTTTCGCCCGCTCGCTCCTGATGGTCTGGAGTCAGGCCGGGAACCCCTGGCCAGCACCGCACAGACCGGAGGAAATGTGATCCGCGCCCTGACCGGATTCTCGACGAGAAGTCCGTGGAAGGTGATCGCCCTGTGGGTGGTCCTGGGATTGGCGGCGACCGTCCTGGGCCAGGCGTTCGTCTTCCGCGCCGTCCAGACCGGCAACGGCGGGTTCCTGCCCGCGCAGTACGACTCCGCTGCCGCCCTGAAGATCGCCGAGGAACGGTTCGGGGCGAAGCCGGACGCCAACCTCCTGACCGTGCTGGTGGCCCGGTCGGACGGGGCGCCGCTCTCCGCCGCTGACGAGCAGCGCATCGACGCGCAAGCGGAGCGGTTGGCCAAGAAGCGCGTCGTCATGCCCAGGACCGAGAAGACGATGCCGCTCGCGCAGGACCACTCGCAGGTCCCCCGGGTCAGCCCGGCCATGACGGCGCCCGACCGCTCCTTCCGGCTGCTGTCCATCGAACTGACGGGGAACCCCGCCGATCCCGGGGTGCAGGAAACCTACCGGGCCTTTCGGGACTCGACCCGGGGCGCCCTGGCGGAGGACGGCCTGCGCACCGGTTTCACCGGCGGCATCGCCGACCGGGTGGACTCGGCGGACGCGGAGAAGACCCGCTCGACGGTCGTCGGCATCGCCATGCTCGCGGTCATCGTCCTGCTGCACGTGCTCGTCTTCCGCAGTGCCCTGGCGGCCCTGCTGCCGCTGCTCGCGGTCAGCGTCATCGGGGGCGCCGCGGCGGGCGCGGTGGTCGGCGCCGCGCTGCTGACCGGGATCGGACTGTCCGAATCCACACCGAGTCTGATCAGCGTCGTTCTGATGGGCATTGGAATCGACTATTTCCTGTTCCTCCTCTTCCGCTTCCGGGAGCAACTGCGTGAACACCCCGACCAGTCCGGGCGCGAAGCGGCCGCCCACGTCGCCGGGCGGGTGGGTACGGCCATCACCTCCGCGGCCCTGACCATCGTCGCCGCCTTCGCCACGCTCGGGGTCGCCTCCTTCGGCCAGTTCCGGGTCCTCGGTCCGGCCATCGCACTGTCCGTGCTGGTGATGCTGCTGGGCAGCCTGACCCTGATGCCGGCCCTGCTGGCGGTCACGGGCCGCAAGATGTTCTGGCCTTCCCGGTCCCTGCGGCGCGAGCCCCGCCCCGGGGCCGCCGCACGGATGGGCGACCGGGTGGCGCGCCGCCCGTTCGTCCTGGTCCTCGCCTCGGTGGCGCTGCTCGGCACGCTGGCCGCCGGCGTCGTGGGGATGCGCATGGACTACGGGCAGGGCGGTGGGGGCGGCGAGCGCACCGCCGCCGTGGCCACCGCGGCCGAGGTGGCCCGCGCCCTGCCGGCCGGGGTGTCGGACCCGACCAGCGTCTTCGTCACCGCTTCCGACGGCGCCTCCCTGACCGTCGAACGCCTCGAGGGACTGTCCAAGGCACTCGCCGGGGTCGATGGGGTGGGCCAGGTCGCGGACACCGTGCTCAGCGAGGACCGGCGGGCAGCACGGATCGACCTGTTCCTCACCTCCGATCCGCAACGACAAGAGGCGCGCGACCTGGTGACCGGCCCGGTCAGGGCCACCGCCCTGGCTCGGACGCCCGCGGGTACGGAGGTGCACGTGGGCGGCACCGCGGCGGTCTTCGCCGACATCGCGACGGCGGTGGACAAGGACCTGCGGGTGGTCTTCCCGGTGGCGGCGGCGCTCATCGCACTGATCCTGCTCGCCCTGCTGCGCAGCCTGTTGGCACCGGTGATCCTGCTGGCCTCGGTCGGGCTCGGCTTCGCAGCCACCCTCGGCGCCTCGACCCTGGTGTTCCAGCACGCGCTGGACCGGCCGGGGGTGGACTTCACCCTGCCGCTCGTGCTGTTCCTGTTCGTGGTCGCGCTGGGCACCGACTACAACATCCTGATGAGCGACCGGATCCGGGAGGAGATGGCACGGCCCGGTCCGGCCCGCGCCGCGGTGGGCCGCGCCGTGCGGCACACGGCGCCCGCCATCGCCACGGCGGGCCTGGTGCTGGCGGCCTCCTTCGGGAGCCTGGCCGTCACCCCCGCCCCCTCCACCCAGCAGATCGGCTTCGCGACGGCCCTCGGGATCATCCTCTCCGCCTTCGTCCTGTCGATCGTGCTGGTGCCCGCACTGGCCACCCTCCTGGGGCGGTCCATGTGGTGGCCGGTGCGCCCGCGCCCCCGCACGCAGGACACCGACCCGGAGCCGCGACGGACTCCGGACCGGGTGCTGGTCGGCTGAGCCGCCCCGGACGCGCGAAAGGCGCCGCCGCGCGCAGGACCCGTACCGTCGTACGGTCCTGCGCGCGGCGGCGCCTGCACTGGGGGACGACCGCCAGGCCGACCGGCCGCCCGCCCGCGGTGTTACGCGAGCCGGTCGATCTCGGGGTGGTCCTGCAGCCAGGCGCGGACCGCCTGCTGTTCCTTGCCCTTTCCGGTCTGCTGGATCTTCGCTTCCAGACCGGTCAGCTGCTCCTCGGTGAGCTTGAAGGACTTCAGCCATTCGGCGACCTTCGGCTCGTCCTCACCGAAGCCCTTGCGGGCCAGGGTGTGGATCCCGTCGCCCTTGCCCCAGGCCCCCTTGGGGTCTTCGAGCTTGGTCAGCTCGTAGGAGGAGTACGCCCAGTGCGGGGACCACAGCACGACCGCGACGGGCTCCTTCTTCTCGTAGGCCCGCTTCAGCTCGGCGAGCATGCCGGGCGTGGAGCCGTCGACGACCTGGTACTCGCCGTCGAGGCCGTAGTCCTTCAGGACCTTGTCCTTGAGGATCGACATCTCGCCGGCGCTCGGCTCGATGCCGATGATCCGGCCCTTGAACCGGTCCGCCTTGCCCTTGAGGTCCGCGAGCGAACGCACGTCCTTCATGTAGGAGGGCACGGACAGCTCCAGCGAGGTGGGGCCGTACCAGGAGCCGAGGTCCTCCAGCTTGTTCCCGTACTTCTCCCAGTACTGGGCGTGGGTGACGGGCAGCCAGGCGTCGGTCTGGAAGTCGAGCTGGCCGCCGGCCAGGCCGGTGTAGAGCGCCCCGGCCTCCAGCTGGCGGGCGTCGACCTTGTAGCCGCGGCGCTCCAGGAGCTCCTTCCACAGGAAGGTGGAGGCGATGCCCTCGTCCCACGGGATGTAGCCGACGGAGAGGGTGCGGCCCTTGCCGATGTTCGCGGCCCCGGCCGGGCCCTCCTCGGCTGCGGAGCCGCCGAAGGTGTTCAGGCCGCCCGCGACGAGCGCCAGGACGACGGCGCCGCTGATCGCGTACGCGGGCTGGGGACGGTGGTTCCACACCTTGGCCGCGCCCGTCGCGGCGGCCCGCGCCTTGGCGAGCGCACGGCGGCCGATCGGGGAGACCTGGCGGCCGAGCGCGCCGGTCATCCGGTCCAGGTACATGGCGAGGATGACGATGGAGACGCCCGCCTCGAAACCGAGGCCGATGTCGACGTTGCCGATGGCCTTGTAGACGGCGCCGCCGAGTCCGCCGCCGCCGACCATGCCGGCGATGACGACCATGGACAGGCCCAGCATGATGACCTGGTTGACGCCCGCCATGACGGTGGGCAGGGCCAGCGGGAGCTGGACGCGGACGAGGGTGTCGCGCGGGCTGGTGCCGAAGGCCTCGGCGGCCTCGACCAGTTCCCCGTCGACCTGGCGGATGCCGAGCTCGGTCATCCGCACGCCCGGGGGCAGCGAGAAGATGATGGTCGCGATGATGCCGGGCACCACGCCCACCCCGAAGAAGATGATGCCGGGGATCAGGTAGACCATGGCCGGCATGGTCTGCATGAAGTCCAGGACCGGCCGCAGGAGGGCGCTCACCCGGTCGGATCTGGACGCCCAGATGCCGAGCGGGATCGCGATCGCCAGGGTGACGAGGGTGGCGACCAGGACCAGGGACAGGGTGGACATGGCGTCCTCCCACAGGCCGAGGGAGTCGACCAGCGCGAAGCCCGCGAAGGCGAGCAGGCCCGCCAGCAGACCGCGCAGCCACCAGGCGGCGACGGCCAGGATGCCCGCGAAGAGCAGCGGGGCGGGGGCGGAGAGGACGGCGTCGATGCCGTCGTAGAGGCCGGTGACGAGCACGCTGATGGCATCGAACAACCAGGAGAGGTGGCTCTGGAGGAAGTCGACCCCGTGGTCGACCCAGGCGCCGAGATGGAGGCGGGGCATCAGGCGGCCACCTCCGCGCAGTACATCGGGGGCCGCTGCTCGTCGCCGATGAAGGCGATGAGGCGGTCCTGGGGTACGGAGCCGATGACGGCGCCGTCCGCGCCGGTGACGGCGACCGCGTGCGGGACGCGGGCGCTGACCGCGCACAGGTCGGCGAGCGGGGTCCCGGCGGTGACCGTGGGGCAGTCACAGGCGTCGGCGGCCGGTTCCGGATCGTCCATGACGGCGTCGGCCGTCAGGACCCGGGAGCGGTCCACGTCCTGGATGAAGGAGGCGACGTAGTCGTCCGCGGGACGGGTGAGGATGTCCTCGGCGGTGCCCTGCTGGACGATGCGGCCGTCGCGCATGACGGCGATGCCGTCGCCGAGGCGCATGGCCTCGTTGAGGTCGTGGGTGATGAAGACGATGGTCTTCTTCAGCGTGCGCTGGAGCTCCAGCAGCTGGTCCTGCATGTCGCGGCGGATCAGCGGGTCCAGCGCGCTGAAGGACTCGTCCATCAGCAGGAGCTCGGCGTCGGTGGCCAGGGCCCGGGCGAGGCCGACCCGCTGCTGCATGCCGCCGGAGAGCTCGTCGGGCCAGGACTTCTCCCAGCCTTCCAGGCCGCACAGGGCCAGGGCCTCGGCGGCGCGCCGCTCGCGCTCGGGGCGGGGCACGCCCTGCACCTCGAGGCCGTAGCCGGCGTTCTCCAGCACGTTGCGGTGCGGGAACAACGCGAAGTGCTGGAAGACCATGGAGATCTTCGTGGACCGTACGTGGCGCAGCTCGTTCGCGCTCAGCGCGGTGAGGTCCTGGCCGCCGAAGAGGATGCGTCCCGCGGTGGGCTCCAGCAGGCCGTTCAGCATGCGCAGCAGAGTGGACTTGCCCGATCCGGACAGACCCATGACGACGAAGATCTGGCCGGGCCGGACGTCGAAGGAGGCGTCGATCACGGCAGCGGTGGTTCCGTCGGCGCGCAACTCTTCGCGGCCTGCGCCGCTTTCGAGCGCGCGGACGGCGGCCGCGCTGTCGGCGGGGCGCCTCCCGAACACCTTGTAGACGTGCTCGGCCTGGAGCGTGGACACATACACCTCACGGGTCGTACCAAGGACGGCGCACGCCGGCGGAGCGGCGGGCCGTGGAGCGGGACGGGATCTGCCCGTGTGCGCCGTGTCCTCCGCCGCGATGGGCCGGAGGACATGGTTCCGCTCCAGCAGCGCCGATGCCCTGCATTCACCCGAGCAAACACTGGGGTGATTCTCCTCACTTACGGGGCGCGAGGGCCCCGTTGGCGGATCCGCGCGGCGGGGCGGACGGTCGCGGATGACCGCCGTCGGGTACGCCCTTTCCCGGGAGGGAAGTTGGGGCTGCGGCCCGGCGATCGGTCCGGCCGTCGGGCCCGGTGCGCCGCCGCCCGGGGTGTGGTCGGGGCCACAGCGCGGGTCCGGCCGTTACGTGATGCGGAAACCGGTGGTCGCGTGGTCACGCCGGTCACGGTGGAAGGTCAGGCGGTCCCAGGTGGGGAAGGCCAGGTCGGTGACGGCCAGCAGCCGGCCGGAGCTATCGTGCAGGGTGCGGCGCACGGTCAGCCCGCAGACCGGGGCGGAGGTCGGGGCGGTGGCCTGCGGGTGGGTGACGCGGGTCATGGTGAGGGTCTCGGCGACCCGGCCGACCGTGGTGGCACGGTCGAGCCAGCGGTGCAGGGGGGCCAGGTCCTGCCCGCGTGCGGTCGTCGCTGCCGCGGCCCGGTTCCGGAGGGCGGTCAGCTCAGGACTCCGCGCGACGGCCCCGGGGCTGATGTAGGTGACGGCGTCCCGGAGGGTCTCACCGGCCGGGCCGCGTTCGCGGTGGTGATGGACCACGGTGCGCTCTCCGCCGGTCATGCCGAGGAACGTGCCGAGCGAGGGCGGGACGGTGACGAAGGTGACCCAGCTCCGGATCTGCGCGGGCCCCTCGGAGGGCGCAGCGGCCGGGAGGACGGAAACGGCGGCGAGGGCGGGGACGGCGGGGCGGGTGCCGCGGCGGCCGGTGACGACGAGGCCGTCCTCGCGCAGGTACTGGAGGGCCGCCCTGATGGTCTGCCGGTTGACCTGGTAGCGGGCGGCGAGGCTGCGTTCGGACGGCAGTCTGCCGCCGGGGGTGTGCGCGGCACGGTCGAGATCGCGGCGCAGCGCTGCGGCGATCCGCTGGTACTTGGGCATGGCGGCGTGGCCGCCGCCCCGCGAAGGGGAGGGCATGGCTTCTCCTCTGACGGGTGGTCAAGGACTGCGCGGTCTGCCCGACCAACGTAGCATTGGTCTATACCTTTCGTGAGGGCGGATCGGGGCGCGCGATCGGGATTGGCCGATTCCGCCCCCACGTACGGCCACCCCCGCAAAGATCCCAACGCCTTGACAGGGCAACTGGTTAGCCGCCATATTACTTTCATGACGAGGGACGGCATCGACGGCGAGGCACCCACGCTGGACCAGGCCAGACGGCAGGTCGAGCACTACGGCCTGGAGGTCGATCCACAGGCGGTACTGGTCGCGGTACGGCTGATCTCGGCGGGGGCGCGGGTCGGCCGGGCCGCCGAGGCGCACTTCGCCCGGTTCGGCCTGTCGACGGGGCGCTACCGCCTGCTCGCCGACCTCGAGGACCACGGCGGGGAGAAGTCCCCCTCGCGCCTCGCGGTCGACCTCGACGTTTCCAGGGCCACGGTGACCGGCCTGCTGGACGGCCTGGAACGTGAAGGCCTGGTCGCGCGCCGCCCGTCCGTGGAGGACGGCCGGGGCACGGTGGCCGTCCTGACCGCGCGCGGGGCGCAGCGCCTGCGCGACATGGCGTCCGAACACTTCGGGCGATTGGAGGCGATGGTGGGCGATCTTTCGGTCGAGGAGCGCGCCGCATTCCTGGACCTCCTCGCCCGCGTCGTGCGCGGCAGTGCGGCCCTGACGGCGGACTGACCACACCCCCACCCACGACCGTTTCGGCTCCGTTCCGCAGGACGGAGCCCTTTTTACGCAGCAATAGTTAGCTGCCTAATTAATTTGGTGGAGCAGGTCGGCGACCCACCGTCGCCCCTTCTCGCATCCCTCAGCCGAACGAGAAAGAGGCCAGCATGACCGCGCCGAAGCACAGAACCAGCCCCGACCGAGCAGCGTCCCGGCCACCGCGGCCACCGCTGCCACCCCGACCGTTCACCCTGTGGCGTGAGGTGCTGACCGCTTACGCCGCCCCCGCCCTGACGGCGGGTGCGGCCGGGGTCGTCACCGGGCAGCGGGAGCTGGCCGTGGCCGCCTGCACCTCCATCGCCGGCACCTCCGCCGTGGTGGCGTTCCTGGTCGGCACCTGGCTGCGGCACGGCGGACGGCCCCGACGGTGGACCCTCACCGCGCCGCGCGGCGTCTTGACCGCCGTACTCGTCATCACCGCCGTCGCCGCAGCGGCCCTGCTGGGGTGGTCCACCGCCCGGTGGCTACCCGCCCACACCCCGTTCCCCGCCACCGGGTGGTTGGAGCGCCTGCGCGTGGACCTGCCCGTCTCCGCAGCCCTCGCCACCACCATCGTCACCCTGCGCTGGCGCAGCACCACCACAGCACCACCGGCATGACCCGCCCGGCGATACCCGTCGCAGGAACACCACCAAGGAATGAGCACACGATGATCGTTGTCATGGGAGCGACCGGAGCCACCGGGAACGCCCTGGTCCACAGCCTCCTCGCCCTCGGCACACCCGTCCGCGCGCTGACCCGCACCCCTCACACGCCGATCCCCGGCACGACCGGAGCGCACCAGCCGCCCGTCGAGGTCCGGTACGCCGACGCCACCGACCCCGACTCCCTGCGCACCGCCTTCGAGGGCGCCGGCCAACTCTTCCTCGCCATGGCCAACGGCCCCGCACAGGTCGAACTCGAAACCCGCGTCATCGACATCGCCGCCCACGCCGGCATCGGACACATCGTCAAGATCTCCGCACCCGCCGCCGAACCCGACTCCCCGGTCGCCGTCTCCCGCGGACACCACGCCGTCGAGGAACACCTGCGCGCCCGTGGGCTCACCCACACCATCCTGCGCCCGTACGCGTTCACGCAGAACCTCCTGCGCCTGGCTCCCGCAGTCGCGCAGGGCGTCATCCTCGGCACCATGGGCGACGCGCCCTGCAACTACGTCGACTGCCGCGACATCGGCGACGTCGCCGCCGCCGCCCTCACCCGGCCGGACATCGCCGGCGGCACCTACGCCCTGACCGGACCCGAAGCCGTCTCCCACCCCGAACTCGCCTCGCGGCTCACCACCCTGACCGGCCGCCGGATCCGCTACGTCGACCTCACCCCGGACGAACTGCGCGACCACCTCGTCCGCCACGCCCACATGCCCGGCTGGCTCGCCGACCACGTGACGGAGATCCAGCAACTCGCCGTCACCCGGCCCGAAGCCCCCACCACCACCGTCAGCGACGTCTTGGGGCGCCCGCCCCGCACCCTCGACGCCTTCCTCCACGAGCACCGCGCCCGCTTCCGTCCATAGGACGCCGCGTCCCCCTGCCGCCCCGCCGACTCGACGACTCGACGACCATCCGGCCCGAACCAGGACAGGATCGACTCGGCAGACCTCGCCCACCTGGCCCGGATCACTCCATGGTGAAGACCAACGGCCCGTACGGGTCGTCGCCCTGGCCGGCCGAACGTCGAGCCTTCGCAACCCACTTCGGTGCCCCTGCGTCCCCCTACACGACGGACGGACGCGATCACCTGGAGAACACGTGGCGAAGAAGGACCGGACGACGGACGCGGCGAGGGAGAAGGACCGCGAAAAGTGGATGGCACGTTTCCAGGTCCGGCTGGCCGTGCAGCCCGGCGTGGACCGGGCCGTCGTGCTCCAGGCGGTCAAGGAGGTCACCGCCCACTACGCGGAGACGGGAGAGCACCCGCAGACTGCCTTCGGCGATCCGGACGCCTACGCCGTGCAAGCCGCCGAGCGGCTGGTCCCGGCGGACCGGGCGGCGCGCACGAGGCGGCACGACGCCGTGGTGAACGCGGTCGACTCCGTGCTCAAGAGGGCCGGGGACGTCGCCGGTCTGTGACCGGTCGGAACGACTGCCGTCATGGTGGACGGACGCCGAGCGTGGCAGCCGGCCGGCCCTTGTCCCCCCGAGCACGCCGCCCGGTTGCGCGCGACGGGCCTTCGGCTCAGCGTCGGGCCGGGCGGCTGCTGCCGGCGGCTGGTCGGTGTCGCCGTGCCAGGTGGGCCAGCCCAAGAGGCCGAAGACGGTGTCGAGCATCCGTGCGTACTGGGCCACTGCCGGTGCCGCGCCGGACAGGTCGTCGTGGAGGCTGGCGGGCAGGTCGAGGTCCCAGCGGCGCTGGTAGATCGGGATGTTGGCGGCCGCCTTGGCCACGACCGCGTGCGCGAGGCCGAACGGAAGGCGCACCTGGGACGAGCCGCCGTAGTCGAAGCTCATGATGTCGTGCGGGTTGACGAAGTTGACCGCCATGAACCAGGGCTGATCGGCTTCCACGAGCGGGGCCCGGTTGCGCAGCCAGCGCACGGCCTGGCCGGCGATGACCGGATCGAGCGTGAGCCCGGCCCAGGCACCGCCGTCGATGTCGCCCCAGTCGTTGAACTCGCTGAACCCGTAGGGTTCCAGCGCGTTCGTGGTGGGGCCGGGGTTCTGTGGGGTGACGTAGGCGTTGGAGAGGTGCCACTTGCCCTGGTAGGTGCAGTAGTAGCCGGCCTCGCGGAGCATCGTGCCGAGGGTGCCCAGTCGGGGGTCGAGCGGGCGGACGTACGGCATGTTGTCGTTGTCGTAGATCTCGGTGAGCGGCAGGTGCTGCCCGGTGTAGACGACGGATCGGGCGGAGCTGCACATGGCCGAGGCCGTGTAGTACCGGTCGAAGGTGGCGCCCCGCTCCGCCATCCGCTCCCGGGCGGGGAGCGAGAAGCCCTGCGGACGCGGAATCACCGCGCGTTCCTCATC
Organism: Streptomyces sp. NBC_00273; assembly: GCF_036178145.1. NCBI lineage: Bacteria > Bacillati > Actinomycetota > Actinomycetes > Kitasatosporales > Streptomycetaceae > Streptomyces > Streptomyces sp. NBC_00273. The sequence continues at coordinate 1,077,211 of NZ_CP108067.1, forward strand.
GGTGACGATCATCAGGATGTTCGGACGTCGTGTCATGGCCCTCAATCCCTCACGGTGATCCAGGTTCCGGCCCGAGTGTCACGGCAGCGGGCACGGGCGCGGTGGTGCGTCCCGGGCCGAATCTAGATCTGCGGCCGGGTGTGGCGGGCGAGGACACGGCCCGCCGGGGCCGTCCGGGTGAGCCCGGCCCGATGTCCAGGAGCCGGTCCCGCTCCGGCTCGTCCACCGCCGGACCCCATCAGGGCTTCGTCGCGGACCACGAGGACGGCGAGGACGCCGGCCGATGACGCGGGAGGGGTGCCAGCTCCTCTTCGGCCGCGTCGGCGGAACGCCGGAGGACGCTGGGCCGCCGGGGCCGTCAGGGCCGCATGCGCTGCGGAGGTTGGCAGTCGGTCATGGCCCGACAGGCTCTAGCTCCCCGTGAGGGCAGCAGCGTGCGTGCGGCAACGCTCCAGCCCCGCCCTCACTTCTGCCTGGTCCGGGCCGTCCTCGCTCGCCAGTAGTTCGCCAGCCGCGATCAAGGCGGCCCAGAAATCGGGCGCCGAGCCCCGCCTGGCCCGGAACCGGGGCAGCGCGAAGTACAGGAAGATCTTCGTCAGCTCCCCCGTGCGAAACCACGCGAACAGGCCGCCGGGATAGCCTCCGCTGGCGCCCGCGGCGGCTCCCAGCAGGTTGCGGATGTGCTCCTCGTGCTCGTCAAGTACCCGGTCCACGATGAACACGTGGCCGAAGACGAGAAGGGTGGCGACGAGATCCTCCTCGCCCGCCTCGTATTCCGCGAAGAGCGGCTCGACCTCGCGCAGTCGGGCCTCGGCGTCCGTCCGGGGCACGCCCAGGGCCGAGCACACGGCCAGCACACAGGCACCCCACTCACCCGTCCTTGCGGCCAGTTCGGCGAAGACGTCCTCGGCGTCCTGCCCTGCGGCCAGCATCTCCTGCGCATCCAGAATCAGCGCGTCCCCGCCCCCACCCCCGTGATGCATGGGGAGAGGCTACCGCGAGGAGCGACGGCCGAGGTCGGCCGCGAACGGCTCGGTCACCGAGGGCTGATCGGCGGACTGCCATCTTGCTCGGATGGCCCATGACATGGTGTTCTTCCTCGCCCCCGACGACGAGGCCGCCCGTGCCACGCTGCCTGCGGGGACCTGGTGCGGCCATTGAGCCCGTAACCTGCCGTTTCATCGAGCCGGACCGTGCCATCGCCGAGCGGGGCACGTTCTTCGAAGGGCCCTCGGCCGAGGCCCCTCCGCTTGAGCAGCTCCTTGGGTGGGCGCGGCCGGAGTGGGTCCGCTTCGACCGCCGTCGTCGCGAAGTGCAACGTGGAGGGCCACGACCGGCCCACTTCGTCGATGGCGCCCGTGCGCAAACCCTTCAGCCGCGCAGCGGGTTCGGCAGGGGCAGGTAGCGGGCGTCCGCGCCGTCCGCCCGGGTCCAGCGCAGCAGCAGGTTGGTCTTGCCCGGCAGGGTCGCGGCGGCGAGCAGTTCCGCGATCTCGGGGAGCCCGCGGGTGGCGTCGTAGCGCAAGAACTCCTCCCGTGCGGCCGGCCACAGCAGCGGCGAGGCGTCCGGATACCGTCCGGAGAGCGCGCCCGCGATCTCCGTCAGGTTGTTGACGACCAGGCAGTAGACCAGGCGCTGCCATGCATCCGCCCGCGGCAGGTCCGCCGGCAGCTTGACCCCCTCCGCGTCCCGGAAGAGGGCCTGCACCGGCAGGCCGTCCGCGTCGACGGCGACCAGGGTGTTCTGGAGGTGGGCCTCCAGCACGATGCCGTGCCGGGCGAACAGTTCCAGCACCGGCGGCACGACCTGGCGCAGGTACGCCCGCCACCAGCGGACCGGGTCGGTGGCCGCGGCCGGGGGGCTCCCGGGGTACCCCTCGGCGAGCGCGGCGGCCAGCAGCGGTGTGGCCCCGGGCACGGTGTGCGCGTGCAAGCCGTCGCGGACCAGGACGGCGAGCTCCTCGAAGGCGAAGGCGGCGGTGCGGTAGCCGCGGTCCGGGAGCCAGGCCGCGGCCGATCCGGTCGGGCGCAGGGCGGCGAAACCGGCCTCGACGGCCGCATCGGTGCGGCGCAGCTTCAGCAGGTCGTGGCGCCACAGCCGGCGCACGTCGTTGGTGATCCGGACGTCGAGGCTGAACTTCACGAAGAGGTCGGCCGCCGCGTCGGGTACGTACAGGGTCCGGATCGAGGCGGTGGGCCAGGCCGGTCGGCGGGTCGCGCCGAGCCGCAGCAGCCGCCCGTCGGCGAAGGCCTCGCGCACCGCGGGCCTCTCGCCGACCAGGTCGAGCTGCCAGGGGTGGGCGGGCAGCAGCCGGTATCCGGCGGGCGGGCGCGGCCCGTCGAGGGCGTCGGCCAGTGCGTCGATGGCGGCGGAGGCGGCCGGGCCGCCCTCCTCGGCGGTCTGGTCCTCGCGCAGCCCGAGGAAGACCAGCGGGAACCGGGCGTGGGCCTCGGGCGCGTACGGAAGCCAGCTCCCGGCCGGCGCCCCGCCGCGGGCCTTGGGGGCGGGGTGGTGGGGGTGGCCCATGACCAGGGACTGCTCGGAGAGCAGGTACGGGTCCGCCGGGGGTTCGGCGGTGGCCCGGGCGGCGAGCAGCGCGGCGATCGCGTCGCGGCTGTCGGTGATCTCGACGGGGAGCTCGTCGTTGGGGACACCGGTGAACCGGCCCAGTTCGTCGGAGACGAGTTTGGCCAGTTCGGCGTGGCTGAGCGGGTGCCAGCCGTCCGCCGTGCGCAGTTCGGGGCGTTCGGGCCGGCGCCCCCCGCGTACCCGGAGCAGCCGCGCGCTGCCGCGCAGCCGGTGGACGCGCACATCCGTTCCCGCGCCCGCGTCGGACGCCTCGACGGGTTCGGCCGCTTCTCTGAGCAGGCAGTTCAGGAGCGGGGCGGCGGCGTACGCGTCGGCGGCGGTGTTGAGGTCCACTGGTTCCATTCGGTCCATCCGGTGCGCCGGAGGTTCGCAGGGCGTAACCACCAGTCGTGATCTTCGGTATCCGCAATCATTACTTGATCATCCCGTAAAGCGATATTCCGATGCCGGAGCCCCAGCATGCATCTTTCCCCCTCCCCGGCCGAAGAGGCCGTCGCCGCCGAACTGGCCGACGTACGCCCGTTGCTCGGACCCTCGTACGCCACCGCGCTCGGTGGTGCCCGGGCGGCCGTGCTGACCCGGCTGTGGCGGGCCCTGGCCTTCGAGCCCCTGCCCTGGGTCGTCGGCCGCGAGCACGCACCCGACGGCCTGGCGCTGCTGCTGGCCGGGGGCGCCCGGCTGGAGGGCCCGCTGCCGGACCCCTACGCGACCGGGTCCTACGTGAGCGAGCTGCTGCTCGACGGCAGGCCCCACCGGCAGGCCGCGCGGCTGGTGACGGCCCTCGGGGTGCCGCACGCGGAGCAGTTCGCCGCCGAGCTGGACGGTTGTACGGCCTCCCTCGCGCTCTCCCGGGCGGGTCAGCCGCCCACCGGGGAGGACCCCGCCCCGCGGACGACGTGGGAATGCGAGCAGCGGGTGGTCGACGGGCATCCCTACCACCCGAACTGTCGTTCCCGTCCCGGATTCTCGGTGGCCGAGCAGCTGGCGTACGCGCCCGAGCACCGGCCGGTGGTGGACGTCGGGCTGGTCGCCGTACGGGCCGAGGAGTGCCTGGTCACCGGCGACTGGCCGGAGGAGCTGCGGGACGCCGGGCGGGTCCTGGTGCCGGTGCACCCCTGGCAGGCGGCACACGTCCTGAAGCACGAGCGGGTGCGGTCCGGTTTCGCGGCGCATCCACTGATGGCCCTGCGCACCCTGGCCCCCGCCGACGGCGGGGCGCACGTGAAGACCGCGCTGAGCGCCCGGCTCACCTCGTCCGTGCGGGACATCTCCGTCTACTCCATCGAAACGGCGGCGGCCGTCTCCGCCTTCGCCCAGGGCCTGTCCGAGCGGCTCGACGGCCGGCTGCACATCACCCGCACGCTGGGCGCCACGACCGCGCACAGTCCGGACCTGGCGGCCGTGCTGCGCGAGCCGCCGGAGGTGTACGCGGACGCCGCCGCCGGTGAGCGGGTGCTGCCGGTGGCGGCCCTGGCCTCCTTCGGGCCGGCGCGCTCGGCGGCCTGGCGGGCCGAGTTCGCCCGGCTCGCGCTCTCGGTGTGCCTGCGGGTGCTGGAGCTCGGGGTGGCCCTGGAGGCGCACGGCCAGAACCTCCTCGTCGTCCTCTCCCCCACCGGCGCCCCGCTGCGGCTGGTCTACCGCGACCTCGCCGACATCCGGATCAGCCCGGCCCGACTGGCCCGGCACGGCCTACCGGTGCCGCCCCTGTCCGGCAGGCTGGTCACCGACGACGTGACCGTGCTGCGGCGCAAGCTGTTCGGGTCCTTGCTGACGGGGGCGCTCGGGGCGACGGCGGGCTCGGCCGGCGCCTTCGCCGAGGCCCTCGCAGAAGTGGCCGCCCTGCCGGCCACCGCGGACACCGAAGCGCTACTGACCGGGCCGCTGCCCACCAAGGCGCTCACCCTGATGCGGCTGAGTCCCGGGGTTCCGGGCGATCAGTGGGCGGAACTGCCCAATCCGCTGCTGGGAGGGTGAGCGGGAGCACTCGATCGGTTTCCCCCCGGAGGGGCTCTGGAGGCTACTGTTCAGGGGCATGACAGAGACCTCGTACCTCAGCTCCGTACGGGCGTCCTACGACGCCGTCGCCGTCGACTACGCGCGGCTGCTCAGCACCGAACTGGCCGGAAAGCCGCTGGACCGGGCCATGTTGGCGGCCTTCGCCGAGTACGTGCGCGACGACGCGGGCGGCGGGGGCCGGGCGGTGGCCGACCTGGGCTGCGGCCCGGGCCGGGTGACCGCGCATCTGGCCGGTCTGGGTCTTCGGGCCTTCGGCGTCGACCTGTCCCCGGCGATGGTGGCGGTGGCTCGCCGGACGTATCCGGGGCTGCGCTTCGAGGTGGCGTCGATGGCTGCCCTGGACGTGGCCGACGGGGTCCTCGGCGGGGTGCTGGCCTGGTACTCCACCGTGCACACCCCGCCCTCCCAGCTACCCAAGCTGTTCGCGGAGTTCGCCCGGGTGCTGGCACCGGGCGGCCATTTCCTGATCGCCTTCAAGGCGGGCGACGAGCTGATCCGTCTGGAGCACGCGTACGGGCATCCTGTCGACCTCGACGTGTACCGGACTCCGCCCGAGCTGATCGCCGACCTGTTGGGCGGGGCCGGGCTGACCGAGGTGGCCCGGCTGGTCCGCGAGGCGGGGCCCGGCGAGGCGTCCCCCCAGGGCTTCCTGCTGGCGCGCAAGGGGTAGGCCGGCGAGGACCCGTCACGGGGACCGCTCCGCCGGGGCTGTTGACTACTGCGGTGGACATCGACGACGCGGTGGCAGCGGGAGCGGAGAGGGAGTCGGGGCGGAGGCGGGAGGCTTCGCCCTGCGGCGTTTCCGGGACGGCGACTCGGTGGACGAGCTGACCGCCCTGCTCCACCGGGCCCACGCGGGCCACGCTGCCGCCGGGCGGGTCTTCTTTGCGTCGTACCAGTCGCCCCGTGACACCCGCCACCGGCTGAGCAAGGGCGAGTGCTGGGTCGCGACGTGGGACGGGGCGTTGATCGGTACCGTCACCGCGTCCGCCCCGCACCCCACGCCCAGCGGCTACCCCGGGCCCGGAGGGGCCGGATCGTTCTGGCAACGGGCGGTGGACCCCGCCCGGCGGGGCAGCGGGCCGGGCCGTCGGCTGCTGGCACTGGCGGAGTACCGGATCGCCGCCCTCGACTCCGAGCACGTCGTCATCGACACCTCGGCACACGCCGCCGAACTCCTCGGCTGGTACCGCCGCCGCGGCTGCGCGCCGATCGGCGCGTGGCGGTGGGACGTGACCAACTACGACAGCGTCGTCCTCGCGAAGGACCTGACACGGCCCGCCGCCACGCCTTAGACCGTCCCTTTCGGGCGGGCCCGGCGCTCACCAGCGCAGCGGCAGCCGTGTCACGCCCCGCATCAAGATGCCCGGGAGCCAGTCGGGCGGGCCCGCCTCCGGGTCCTCGGCGAGGTCCGGGAAGCGCTCCAGCAGGGCCCGGACCGCGATGCGTCCCTCCATCCGGGCGAGCGGGGCACCCAGGCAGAAGTGGATGCCGTGCCCGAAGGCGAGGTGTCCCGGGCCGGTGCGGCGGATGTCGAAGACGTCCGGCCCGGGCTCCGCGAAGCGCGCGGGATCGCGGTCCGCCGCGGCGAGCGCGACCAGGACGGAGGAGCCGGCCGTGATGGTGACGCCGCCCAGCTCCAGGTCCGCGGCGGCGAAGCGGTACGTGGCGTGCTGGACCGGGCCGTCGTAACGGAGCATCTCCTCCACCGCCCCGTCGATCAGCCCGTCCGGGTCGGCCCGCAGCGCGGCCAGCTGGCCGGGGTGCTCGAGCAGGGCCCGTACGCCGTTGCCGATCAGGTTGACGGTGGTCTCGTGGCCCGCGACCAGCAGCAGGAAGGCCATCCCGATCAGCTCGTCCGGGGAGAGCCGGCCGCCGTCCTCGTCGCGGGTGCGGATCAGCGCGCTGAGCAGGTCCTCGCCGGGGTCCTCGGCCTTGGCCGCGACGAGTTCGAGGAGGTACGCGGTCATCTCCTCCACGGCCCGCGGGTCCGCGCCGACGCCGTCCAGCGGGGCGACGATCTCGCCCGACCAGTAGCGGAAGCGCTGCCGGTCCAGTCCGGGGACGCCGAGCAGTTCGCAGATGACGGTCATCGGCAGCGGTACGGCGAAGGAGGCGATCAGGTCGGCCCTGCGGTCGGGCCGGGCCGCCATCGCATCGAGCAGTTCGTCGGTGATCTGCTGGACGCGCGGCCTCAGGGACTCCACGCGGCGGGCGGTGAACTCCCGGGCCACCAGGCGGCGCAGCCGGGTGTGCCGGGGCGGATCCGTGTCCAGCATGCTGGTGGCGACGGCCTGGACGGGCAGGGTGCTCGCGAACAGCTCGGAGCCGAGCCAGTCCTTCGACAGGCCCGGATGGGTGAGGGCCTGCCGGGCCTCCTCGTGGCCGACGACCAGCCAGGTGCGTTCGCCGCCCAGCACCAGTCGGTGGACGGGGCCGGCGGTGCGCAGCGCGTCGTAGAAGGGGTACGGGTCGGCGTTGAACGCGTCGGCGTGCGTGCTGAGATCCACGAGGGCCATGGGGGCAGCGTACGGCGGCCGTTCGCCGGACGCGGAAGGGATTCACGCGTTGCGGGTCGCGGGTCACGGGTCACGGGTCACGGGTCGCGGGTCGCGGTACGGCGATAGGACAAGCCGAACCGTTTCGGCTGTGCGCCGTTCAGGGGGCACCCCGGTGCGTGTGGGACCCGCCTGCACGGCTATCGGCCCGGGCGGTGGCAGGAAGGACATATGAGCCTCAATCGCCGCCAGGTCCTGGGCAGCGCGGCCGCGGCCGTCCTCGCCTCCGTCGGGGCGGCGGCCCGGACCCCGGACTACGGGGCGCTGGCGCGCGGGATCGACGGGCGCGTGGTGCTCCCCGGAGACCGCGACTACCCGGAGGCCCGCCGGCTGTTCCAGCCCCGGTACGACACCGTCGCCCCGGCTGCGGTGGCGTATCCCGCGCACGCCGGGGACGTGGCCGTCTGCCTGGACTTCGCCCGCCGCTCGGCCGTGCCCGTGGTCCCGCGCGGCGGCGGGCACAGCTACGCCGGCTGGTCCACGCGATCCGCCGGGCTGGTGGTCGACACCGGAGCCATGGCCGCGGTGTCGGTCGACGGCGACGGCGAGGGAGGCGGTGTACGCATCGGCGCCGGGGCCCGGCTCGGGGACGTGCACGCTGCCCTCGCCCGGCACGGCCGGTCCGTCCCGACCGGGCTGTGCCCCTCCGTCGGCATCGCCGGACTCGCCCTCGGCGGCGGCCTGGGCCTGGCCTCGCGGGCGTACGGGACCACCTCCGACCGGCTCACCGGGGCCCGGGTGGTCACCCCCGACGGGATCGTCCGCGAGGTTTCCGCCGACCGGGATCCGGAACTCTTCTGGGCGCTGCGCGGCGGTGGCGGCGGCAACTTCGGCGTGGTCACCGAGTTCCGCTTGCGCACGCACCCGGTCGACGCGTGTGCCCACGCCGAACTCCACTGGCCCGGCGGCGACTCCGCAGCCGTGCTGCGCGGCTGGCAGCGCTGGCTGGCCGGGCTGCCGGACCCGTTCTGGAGCCAGGTGGAGTTCACCGTCGAGGTGGACGCCGGGGCCGGGCCGCCGCCGGCGGTACGGGTGGTGTGCCTCGACGGGCGCCAGGAGCTGGAGCGGCAGTTGACCCGACTGTCCGACCTGGTCGGCGGGGCACCGCAGGACAGCTGGATCACCGTGCGCAGCCACGAGGACACCGTCCGGGCCATGTCCGGCTGCCTGGAGCTGAGCCCCGCGCAGTGCCGGCTGCCGGGCACTCTGCCCGGCCGGGACCCGCAAGGACGGCTCGGCCGGGACTCGTACGCCGCTCGGTCCGATTTCTGGGCGGGCGGCGGACTGTCGGACGCGGCGATCGGCGCGGTCCTGGACGCCGTGCGGCGGTACGGGACGAGCGTGCCCCGGGGCGGCCTGGGCGTGGTCCAGTTCGACGGGGTCTGCGGCGGCGCGGTGAACCGCGTCCCGGCCGGCTCCACCGCCTTCGTCCACCGCGACAGCGCCTTCCTCGCCCAGTACCTCGTCTACTGGCCCGGATCCGCAACGCCGGCCGAGGTGGCCCGGCACCAGGGCTGGCTCGACGGGCTCTGGCAGGACCTGCGCCCCTGGGCGAGCGGCCGCGCGTACCAGAACTACACCGATCCGAAGCTCACGGGATGGCGCGAGGCCTACTACGGCCCGAACCTCGCGCGCCTGCAGGAGGTCCGGCGTGTCTACGACCCGGACCGGCTCTTCCGTTTCCCCCAGGCCCTTTAGGGAGTGTCCGGCATGCGACGTACGTTGACGATGGCCGTGGTGGCGGCCGCCCTGCTGGTGTCGGGTGGACCGCTACTGCCCGAGGCCGCGGCCGGGAGCGTCAACGCCCCGGTGGCCGCGGGCCGCTGGTCGGCGCGTGAGGCGCAGTCCTTCTGGACCGCCGAACGGATGGCCTCCGCCGCCCCGTTGCCGCCCGTGCCGCCCGAACGCGCGGATCCCGCGCCGCCCGAGGTGCCCGAACCGCAGGAGCCGGCCGAACCGGTCGAACCCATCGAACCCGTCGAACCAGTCGAACCGGACGAGGCGGTCCCGGTCGCCACATTGACCCCCGTCGGGACGGGGGTCCCGGTACCGGCCGCGACCCCGGCCGCCACACCCCCACCGACGCCCGCGCCCGCCCTGACTCCCGCTCCCGCCCCCACTCCCGCTGCCGTTCCTGCGCCCACCCGCGCGCCATCGGCTCCGGCTCCGCTTCCCGCACCGGCACGCCCGGCCGTTCCGCCGCTGCCGGCCCTCACCGCCGGCATCGGGCAGAACTTCGACGGCATCCCGGTCACCGGCCGGATGTTCCTCGTCAAGGCCGGCGGGACCTACTTCTGCACCGCGAGCGTGGTCTCCTCCCCCGGCCGCAACCTGGTGCTCACCGCGGCGCACTGCCTGCTGGGCTCCGACACCCAGCAGGTGGCCTTCGTACCGCAGTACACGCAGGCGAAGCCGCAGCCGTACGGCATGTTCCCGGTCGTGCGGGACGCGGGCGGGCGCTCCAAGATCTGGATCGACCAGCGCTACCGCTCCCAGGGCGTCGACCGCGCGGCAGCCCTCGACGTGGCCTTCGCCCAGGTGGGTCCGGACGCCCGCGGCTTCCCGGTGGAGGACGTGGTCGGCGGGAACCGGCTGAGGACCGGGGCCGGTTACGCGCACGCGCGGGTCACGTTGATCGGCTACCCGGCCTCCGCCGCCCGGCCGCGCGTGTGCGTCAACCGGACGACGAAGTTCACCAGTGCCGACGCGCGGATCCCGGGATCGTTCCTGCGGATCGACTGCACCGGCTATCCCGGCGGGACCAGCGGCGGTCCGTTCCTGACCGGCTACGACGCGCGCACGGGGACCGGCGACGTGGTCGGGGTCATCGGCGGCTGGAAGACCGGCGGGGACAAGGTCGACACCTCGTACAGCTCGTACTTCGGCACGGACATCAGGAAGTTGTACGAGAAGGCGGTTGCCGGGGCGAAGGCGCAGCGGTGAGCGCCCGTACCCAGCGGGTCCGGCGCGGGTTGCCGACCGTACGCGGGGTCGCCGGGAGCCCGTCGCCGCTCAACGCGTCGGCGGGCGCGAGGCCGAGCCGGCGGCGCAGGTCGGCCAGGGCCGCGTGGACGGGCGCGAGGACCACCTCGGCGCCCGGGTCGACGGACGCGAGGGCGTGCGCGGTGGTCTCGATCGCCTCCGCGGCGTCCTCGGCGGCGGTTCGGCTCCATCCGCCGGGCGCGCCGGTGCCCCGGGGGGCGATGGCGTCGTAGAGGTGGCAGGCGGCATCGGCCACGGCGTCGGCCCGTTCACCGACGCCCGGCGCCGCGATGGTCGGCAGTTCCATGCCGGGTCAACGAGCCGATGCCGCCCGGGGTGCGTACGGGCGGATGCCGAAGGACGGGAAACTACCGCGCGGACGCGGCCCGGTGGATCCGCCGGGCGACGGCGTGCGAGGCCGCGGTGGCCGCGCCCGCAAGGGCCAGGCCCGAAACGATGTCGCGCGCCCGCGTGGGCCGCAGGACCCCGGCCCGGCGCAGTCGGCCGCGCGCCCACAGGGTGAAGGGGACCACGAGCAGCGGTGAGGTGACCACGCCGGGGGTGTAGCCGCGGGTGGCGGCGGCCTGGGCGACGTGGACGAGGCCGTGCAGGCCGAAGCCGTTCAGCGAGGTCTGGTAGAAGGCGGAGCGCCCGCCGGTGCGGTACCCGTCGGCCGAGGCGGCCGCGACGACGAGCCCCATCACGGCGACCGCGGTGGCGAACTCGCGGCCGTTCACCCCTTCCATGCTCCGCCAGACGCGGTCGGGGACACCGGGGTGGCGCTCGCGCAGGGCGGGAACGCGGGTCCTGGACCAGCGCGCCACGGTGGCCACTTCTTCGAGGTCGTGCACGGCCCAGGCGGCGAACAGTCCTAAGGTGACGGCGCTCGGCGATATCGAGGGGCGGGAAGCAGAAGCGTTCATACGGCCACAGTCTGCAGCCACAGGGGCAGCAGCAGAAGCGACACGAGCGAACTCTTGATCACGATCGACGCGGAGAGGTCGACGCCGACGTCGTAGCGCTGGGCGAAGATGAACAGGTTCTGCGGGGTCGGCATCGCCGCGATCAGGACGAGGTACGCGAGCCACTCGCCCCGCACACCGACGAGCAGCCCGCACACCGCCCAGGTCAGCAGCGGGAACGCCAGGCACTTGAAGCCGATGAGGGCGAGTTCCTCGCGCGTGGTGCCCCGCAGGTCGAGGCCGAGGCCGCCCAGGTGGAGGCCGAGGGCGAACAGGGCCACCGGGGAGGCGCTGTCCCCGACGAACGCGGCGCCGTCCAGGACGACGGCCGGCACCCGTACCGAGAGCAGGTTGAGCAGGATCCCGGCATTGCAGGCGAGGACCAACGGGGTGGCGAGCGAGGCGCCGACGGCGCGGGAGAGGCGGCGGCCGGGGCCGCCGGCCGCCGGGCCCGCGCGGCCCAGTTCCATGAGGGCGATGACGACCAGGGACAGTACGCAGACCTGGAACAGCAGGATCGGGAAGATCGGCGCCGCCGTCCCGAACACGGTGATGAAGACGGGGACGGCGAAGTAGGCGGTGTTCACCTGGACTCCCGCCATCACCCGCAGCGCCACGTCGCGGGGCTCGCGCAGGCCGTGGGCGACCGCCGCCACGGCCACCGCCACCACGGCGAGGGCCGCGGCCCCGGCATAGCCGCCGATCGCCCGCCAGTTGAACAGGGCTCCGAGGTCGCTGGCGTAGATGTTGCCGAAGAGGTAGCAGGGGACGGCGAAGAGGAAGGCGTAGTCGGAGAAGACCTTCGAAGCCTCGGCCGGAACGATCTTCCGGCGGGCGAGCAGCACCCCGCCGCCGAACGCCAGCAGCACCGGCACCAGTTTCTCCAACGCGGCCGCGCCACCCATGCCCGTATCCCCCGTGATCGACAGGCCAGCAGCCTAGCCCCCACCGCCTCCGGGCCCTCCGGCGCATAGGCTGGTCCGATCATGAGCGACGAACCCCGCACCCGGCTGCGCAGCCGCACCCGCGAAGGCATCCGTACCTCCTCGGCGGCCGGTGCCCGGGTGCCCGGCGCGCTGGCGCGGCTCGCCGTCGTGCTGCGCACGCCCGCCGGGGCGGCGCAGCCCTTGTTCGCGCACGCGCCCAGGCGGTGGCAGCGGGCGCTGCCGTTCGTCGTCGTCGGCATCTTCGTCGTCACCCTGCTGCCGGTGACGATCACGGTGCTGTCCGACGACTACGGGGTCGGCGGCGGCTGGGCGGGCGCGCTGGGGGTGGCACAGACCGTGCCGCTGCTCCTCGCGCTGACCCGGCCGCTCCACGCCTGGGTCCTCGTCCTCATCGCCGACACCGTCGCCGCGGTCCTGCTGATCGGCGCCGACGAGGTGGCCGGGCATTCCTGGCCGTGGCCGCCGATGACCATCGTCGGCTACCTGGTGCTGATGACCTGCCTGGGACTGCGCGAGTCCGTCCGGACCCTGGTCGGGGTGTGGCTGGTGACCGGCGTCGTCGGTACGGTGCTGGGCTTCTCCCCGCCCGCGGGCGTGACGAACACCGCCGCCCTGCTCTTCGTGCTCAGCGGCGTCGTGCTGGTCCTGACGGGCGCGCTGCGGGGGGTCGGCGACGCGCAGCAGCGGGTCGCCGAGCAGGAGAGCATCAGCGAGGCGGAGCGGGCCCGGCGGACCCTGCTGGAGGAACGGGCCCGCATCGCGCGCGAGTTGCACGATGTGGTGGCCCACCACATGTCGGTGATCACCGTGCAGGCCGATTCGGCGCCGTACCGGGTCCCGGGCATGTCGGAGCCCGTACGGGAGGAGTTCGCGGCGATCGCGGCGAGCGCGCGGGAGTCGCTGGGCGAGATGCGGCGGCTGCTGACCGTGCTGCGCGGCGACGGCGCAAACGGGGCGAACGGCGCCGACGGCGAGCGGGCCCCGCAGCCGGGGATCGACCGGCTCCAGCAGCTGGTGGAGGCGACCGTACGGGCCGGGCAGCCGGTGGAGCTGTCGCTGGCGGCCGGGGCGGTCGGGGCGGCGCCGCCGGCGGTGGACCTGTCGGCGTACCGGATCGTGCAGGAGGCCCTGGCCAATGTGGTGCGGCACGCGCCCGGCGCCCCCACCCGGGTCTCGGTGACGGTGGACGAGGACGAGGTCCTGGTGCTCGTGGTCAACGGTCCGGCGCGGGACGCCGTGGTGGAGCTGGAGGGTTCGGGCACGGGGCACGGCCTGGTGGGGATGCGCGAGCGCGTACGGTTGACCGGCGGGACGCTCGACACGGGCCCGCTGCCCGACGGGGGCTTCCGGGTCGCCGCCCGGCTGCCCTTGAACGATTCGACCGAGGACCCCAGTTGACCATTCGCGTGATCATCGTCGACGACCAGGCCATGGTGCGGGCCGGGTTCGCCGCCCTGCTGTCGGCACAGGCCGACATCGACGTGGTGGGCGAGGCCCCCGACGGACGGCAAGGGGTGCAGGTGTCCCGTTCCACGCACCCCGACGTGGTGCTGATGGACGTGCGGATGCCGGAGATGGACGGGCTCACGGCCGCCCGGGAGATCCTCGATCCCCCGCCCGGGGTGGTGCACCGGCCGAAGGTGCTGATGCTGACCACCTTCGACATCGACGACTACGTGTACGAGGCGCTGCGCGCGGGGGCCTCCGGTTTCCTGCTCAAGGACGCCCCGCCGGCCGATCTGATCTCGGCGGTCCGGGTGGTCGCCTCGGGCGAGGCGCTGCTGGCGCCCTCGGTGACCCGGCGGCTGATCGCGGACTTCGTCCAGCAGCGCCCGGCACCGCGCAAGGACCCGGCGCTGCGGCTGAAGGGACTCACCCCGCGCGAGACCGAGGTGTTGGAGCTGATCGCGCGCGGGCTGTCGAACCAGGAGATCGCGGGGCACCTGGTGCTGGCGGAGCAGACCGTGAAGACGCACATCGGGCGGGTGTTGGCCAAGCTCAACCTGCGGGACCGGGCACAGGCCGTGATCTTCGCGTACGAGGCGGGGCTGGTGCGGCCGGGCGACTCCGGCTGAGTCCGGCGGGCGGGACGTTGCCGACAGGGGCCTAGGGCAGGCCGGCCAGGGTCTCGCAGCCGGTCGCGAAGTCGGCTCCGCCTTCGCCGTCGCAGGCGTCCGGGCCGTCCTGGCCGTCCGGGCCCCCGGAGAGGAAGTCGCCGGCGGGGCCCGCCCTGAGGGTGTCGATGCCTTCGCCGCCGTCGAGGAAGTCGGCGCCTCCCACCGTTCCCGCGCTCGCCGTGCCGGTGAGGTCGACGTTGTCGCCGAAGACGCGGTCGTTCCCGGCGCCGCCGCTGATGGTGTCGTTGCCCGCGGTGGTGCGGCGCGCGTCGGCCGGGCCGCTGTCCCCGACGAGGAACTCGTCGGAGGCGCCGCCGATGATCCGGTCGTTCCCGGCGCCGATCGCGCGGCCGCCCGCCGGGTTGGTGACGGCGTGGTCGCCGATCGCCGAGACCCCGCCGTCGGCGCCCAGGTCCAACAGGTCGTTGCCGCCGCTGCCGATCGCGTTCTGCGCGGCCTCGCTGTCCCCCGTCATGGTCTCGGCCCCGGGCCCTCCGAGCAGTACGTCGCTCCCGGCACCCGTGGCGTTGCCGGCGAACGCGCCGGAGTCTCCGAGCAGGGCGTCGTCGCCGGGGCCGCCGTCGATCCGGTCGACTCCGCCGCCCACCGCGTTCAGTCCTCTGCTGTCCCCCGTCAGCCGGTCGTTGCCGGGGCCGCCGATCAGCTGGTCGTTGCCGCCTCCCTCGGCAGTGCCTGCGGGGGCGTAGCTGTCGCCGGTGAACTGGTCGTCCCCGTCGCCTCCGAGGAGGCGGTCGTTGCCGCCGCCCGTGGCGTTGCCGGTCGGGCTGAAGTTGTCGCCGCGCAGTTGGTCGGAGCCCGCGGAGCCGTCGATCTGGTCGTTGCCCAGTCCGCCGATGAGGACGTCGTCGCCGGCGAGCCCGCAGATCAGGTCGTCGCCGCCCTGGCCGTGGATCGTGTCCGGGCCCGGAGTGCCGACGATCACGTCGTTGCCCGGGGTCCCGT
Source organism: Streptomyces sp. NBC_00273 (assembly GCF_036178145.1). Lineage (NCBI taxonomy): Bacteria > Bacillati > Actinomycetota > Actinomycetes > Kitasatosporales > Streptomycetaceae > Streptomyces > Streptomyces sp. NBC_00273. The sequence continues at coordinate 1,092,345 of NZ_CP108067.1, forward strand.
CGGTGGTCGCGCCGGGGGTGGTGACGACGAGGGTGGCGGGTACGCCGAAGCAGGTCACCGCCCGTGCGCTGACGTTCCCGGTCCCGAGGAGGACGAGGGATCCGGCGGCCAGGGCGCAGGCGAAGCCGGCGGCCGCCACCCGGCGGGGGCGATGTCCCGGCTCGGCCTCCCGCTGATGTTCCCGGTGGGGCATCGTCTGCACTCCCTTTGCCGCAATTAGTCGGACTATCGCCATAACTAGTCGCGGCATGGGGCTCGGCGACGCCGACACACTGACGGGCTCGGGCAGACGGCTGACGCGGATCGCACCGGTGGAGCAATGTCGGGCCGGTCAGACGGAGGCGTCGGCGGGCCGGCCGAGGGCGCCGTCTCCTCCACCCCCTACCGGGGTATGACATCCGACTTGGCTCCACGGTCGGACGTGGACGCGGATACCCCCTCCTTACCTTCCCCCTCGTCACGAGGAGAGGAGAAGGGGCATGCGCCGCTTCGGAAGGACGCTGGTCACGGCCGCACTGGCGGTGACCCTCGTCGGGGGGACCGCCGGCTGGGCCTCGGGCGACAGCCAGGAAGCGGTCACCGGCCCGCCACCCGGCACCGCCGCCTGGCGGGCCGACACGGTGTCCGGCCGGGCGCTGCCCGATCCGGCGAGCGCCGCACCGCGCGAGGTGGCCGCCTTCTTCGCCGGGCTGGACGACACCGCGCGGCAGCAGCTGCTGCGGTCGCACCCGCTGGTGGTGGGCAACCTGGAGGGGGCGCCGCTCCCCCTGCGGTACGAGGCCAACCGGATCGCCGTGGCCGCCACGGGCGAGGCGCGGTACGCCTCCCTCGCCGCGCCGGACCGGCAGATCCTGGCCTTCGACCCGCGCGGCCGGGGCCAGGTGGCCGAGGTGTTCGGGGACTTGGAGCACGCGGAGCACGTCTCGGTGATCGTGCCGGGTTCGGACAACGACGCCGCCGCCTACGACGCCCCGCGGGGGCCCTACACCGGCCCGGCCGGGATGGCCCGGGCGCTGCGCGAAGCGACCGGAACCGGGACCGGGACCGGGACCGGGACCGGCGGGGCCACCGCCGTCGTCGCGTGGATCGGTTACACCACCCCGGTCGGCGTCGGCCTGGACGCGGCCGACGGCCGCCTCGCCCGGGCCGGCGCGGCCCGACTGGCCCGTTTCACGGCGGGACTCGACGCGGTCGGCGCGCCCGACCCGGTGCTGTTCTGCCACAGCTACGGCTCGGTGGTGTGCGGGCTCGCGGCCCGGCACACCGACGCCGCCGACCTCGTGGCCTTCGGTTCCCCCGGAGTGCGCGCCGACACCGCGGCCGCCCTCGGCACCGGGGCCCGCGTCTGGGCGGCCCGGGGCCCCTCCGACTGGATCGCCGACGTCCCGAACGTCGAGTTCGCCGGGATCGGCCACGGCGCCGACCCCACCTCCGCGGCCTTCGGCGCCCGCCGGGTGCCGGCGGCCGACGTACAGGGCCACACCGGCTACTTCATGCCCGGCACCCAGTCCCTGGCGGCCTTCGCCGCCATCGCGGAGGGAGCGGTCCGATGAGCGCCTACGCCTCCCTGGCCCCGCTGCGGAAGGCCGCCGCCCGGATCGACGGCCGGACCCCCGCCCACCGCGACCGGGCGATCGACGGGCTGCGCGCCCTGGCGCTGCTGGCCGTACCCACCGGCCACTGGCTCCTCGGCGGCTTCACCCTCGACCCCGACGGCGGCCTGCACAACGCCAGCCCGCTGTCCGCGTTCGGCGGCCTGGCCCCGGCCAGTTGGGTGCTCCAGATGCTCGGCGTCTTCTTCCTCGTCGGCGGGTACGCCTCGGCGCTCTCCTTCGGGCGCCGCACCGGGTCGACGGGCGCCTGGCTGAAGGGCCGCGTCGTCCGGCTGGGGCGGCCGGTGCTCGGAGTGACCGCGGTGTGGGCGCTGGCCGCGCCCGTGCTGTACGCGGCCGGGGTGCCGGAGGCGTCGCTGCGGACCGGGGCGACGCTGGTGGTCCAACCGCTGTGGTTCGTCGGAGTGTACGTGGTGGTCACCGCGCTGACCCCGTACTGCGTGCGGGCGGCGCGGCGCCTCGGCGGCTGGGCGGCCGCCCCGCTGCTCGGCTCGGTCGCCGTGGTGGACTTCCTGCGCTACGGACCGCTCGCCGAGTCCGTACCGTCGTGGCTCGCCCTGCTGAACGTCCTGCCCGGCTGGCTGTTCGCGTACCAACTGGGCGTCTCCTGGGGCGAGCGGCGGATCGGGCGGCGCGGGGCCTGGCTGCTGCTGGCCGGCGGGACGCTGCTGTTCGCCGCGCTGCTGGCGGTCTTCCACTATCCGGCCTCGATGGTGGGCGTGCCGGGTGCGGCGCGCACCAACTCGCACCCGCCGTCGCTGCTGGTGCTGGCCCTGGCCTCGGCGCAGTCGGGCGCGGCGATCCTGCTGCGCGACCGGCTGGCGAAGCTGTTGGCGCGGCCCGCCCTGTGGGCACCGGTGGTCGTGATCAACCTGTCCGCGATGACGATCCTGTGCTGGCACCAGACGGCGATGCTGGCCGCGGCCGTGCCCGGTTCCTTCGTGGGTGAACTGGCCGGGCTCACGACGGCGCCGGACAGCCCGGGCTGGATCGCGGCGCGGCTGGCGTGGATGCCGGTGTTCGCGGCGCTGTTCGTTTCGATCGCCCGCTACGCGCGGCGGTTCGAGGTGCCGCCGCGGGAGGGACGCCGGTCGAGCGCGCTGCGCCGTACCGCGGCCGGGCTGCTGGCGGCGGGGTTCGCGGTGTTCGCGCTGGGCCTCGCCTGAGTGGGTCCCGATGGATCCCGGATACGGCGAGAGCGCCGCTCCCCCCGGGGAGCGGCGCTCTCGTCACGTACGGGCGCTCCGCGTCAGGCGATCGAGGCGGCGACGATCGCGGCCACGGCAAGGTTGCAGGCGGCCGAGACCCAGACCGCCGGGTGGGGCTCCGGGTCGACGACGATGGCGCCCAGCTTGCCGGGGGTCACCAGGTCGAGCACGAGGAAGGCCACCGCCATCAGGATCAGGCCGAGCACGCCGAAGGCCGCGGTGGACAGCAAGCCCTTGCCGAAGTCCGCGTACGTCGTCCAGATCGAGGTGAAGACGATGCCGCCGATGCCGAGGAGCGCGGAGCTGAGGAAGAGGGCCGCATTGCGGTTGCGCTCCTCCCAGATCTGCTTGGGGAGCTTCCCGGGCGTCAGCACGTCCACGAGGACGATGCCGAGGATCAGCAGCACCAGGCCGAGGGCGCCGTAGGCGCTGGTGCGGCCAAGTCCGTTGATGATGTCGCTCATTGAGAAGCCTGTCTCCGCGTGAATGGGAAAGTATGTGCCGTGGAGAGGCCGAATCTATCGCACGGCCTTGGCGCGGACCATGGGGAGGTCAGCAAATGGTAAAGGTCAGGGCCGCGCGGCCCGCCGAGGCGGAGGACCTGACCGGGCTGGTGATGCGGTCCAAGGCGCACTGGGGGTACGACGCCGCCTTCCTGGCCGCGTGCGCGCCGGAACTTCGGATCCGGCCCGACGACGTGACGGCCCGCCGTGTCGTCGTGGCCGAAAACGGGCGGGGGGAGCTGCTCGGGATCGCCTCGTTGGAAGGGACTCCCCCGCGGGCGGCGCTCGGACTGCTCTTCGTGGAGCCGTCCGCCATCGGGCGGGGCGTGGGCCGGCTGCTGTACCGGGACGCGCTGCGGCGGGCCGTGGACCTGGGGGTGCGCCGGCTGGTGATCGACTCCGATCCGCACGCGGCCGGGTTCTACCGGGCGATGGGGGCGGTCGCGGTGGCCGATGCCGCACCGGGCGCGGGATCCGGCGGTCCGGCCCTGGTCCGGTTCGAGGCGGCTCCCGTCCCGCTCGCCGATTGGGCGCGGGCCTGGACCGGTGGCGGGCGGGCCGTGCACCTGGGCAATGTCGGCGAGTTCAACGCACAGTTCGCCGACGCCACCTTGGACCCCGAGCAGCGGCCCGCACACCACTACGCGTGCCTCGCCGCCTTCTACAGTCCCTACCCGGCCGCGCTGGTGCTGCCGCGGCCGGTGCCGCGGGGCTGGACCGAGCTGGTCTGCCGCCAACTGGGCTGGACCGGGGTCGAGGTGTACGACGGCCTGCTGGACGCGGATCCCGGCCTCGCCGATGCCGTACGGGCCCGGCCGGCGCTGGCCGGGCTGCTCACCGGGGCCGGGCTGCCCCTCGTACCGTGGGGGCGCACCCGGCCGTTCGGGCGGCTGGCGGGGCGGCCGTGGCGGCCCGGGGAGCTGCGCTACGAGTCCAAGTCCGCGGCGCACGCCCTCTTCGGGCGGATCCTGGCGGACGGCGGGCATCCGGGGATCGTGCTCCCCCGGCAGTGGCGGGCCGACGGGCGGTGGGCGGCGGCCCGGATGCTGGCGGCCAGGACCAAGGCCGGCGAGAGCACCGTTCTGAAATCGGAGCACGGTGTCGGGGGTTCGGGCACCACGGTGGTCACACCCGAGCGGGTCCGCGCCGCGGGCGGGGCCCGGGCCGTGCTACGGCGGCTGCCGCGCGGGCCGTTGCTGGTGGAGGAGTACGTCGGCGGTCCGGCGTCCGGGGTCGACGGGGGGCCGCGGGACCTGACGTACGACGGCTTCGTCGACGACGCGGGCCGCGCGCACGAGGTGGGCGGGGCGGTGATGGACGTGGCGGACGGCTGCTACCGGGGTGCCACGGTGGGTCCCGGGGTGGTGCCCGCGTGGGCGGAGAAGGCGCTCACGGCCTTCGGTACGGCGGTGGGCCGGGCGCTGGCGGAGTCCGGTTACCGGGGCTGGTTCGACGTGGACTTCGTCGCCGACGGCGCGGGGCGGCTCGCGCCGACCGAGACGAACCTGCGGCTGACCGGGCCGTCCATCGCCTTCATGGTGGCGGCCCGGCTCGACGCGCTGCGGGGCGCGGGACACCTCGTACGGATCGCCGACCGGGTGGAGTTGGGCGCGCGGCTGCCCGAGGCCCTGCTGGACGAGTGGTGCGCAGACCTGGCCCGGGGCTGCGCGGAGCTCGGGGCGGTGTTCGTCCCCGCGATCCCGACCGCGGCCTTCGAACCGGCGCCCTGGCTGGGTGTGCTGGTGGCCGCGCACAGCAGGGAGGTGCTGGACGCGGCCGAGGCGCTGGTACGGGCCGAGGCCCTGGCGGTCGGGGCGATGTTCGGCCCGCCGTAGCCGGGGCGAGCGCGCGCGACCGACCGACCGCGCGGCCGACCGGTCGGCTGGTGAGTGGTCCGGCCCTGTGTTCAGGTCAGCGATCGGGCCAGTCGTCGGTGGGGTCGTGGAAGTCGAAGGGGTCGGCCGGTTTGCTGACGACGTAGGCCGCGACGACGACGCCCGCGATCATCAGCGGGATGTTGAAGGCGTAGACGAGCGCGGCCTGGCGCGACCAGTCCTGTTTGGCGGCCAGCCGGTAGAAGTTGTCCTGCGGCCACCAGGACAACAGCAGGTAGGACACCGCCAGATGGGCGGCCACGGTGAGCGAAGGGCCACGGCGTTGGCGCAGCATCCGGGCGCGGCCGCCGAACAGGAACACCACCCCGATGCCGAAGGCGACGCACTCGAACAGGTACAGCACGAAGAACAGGAACGCCCAGGGCTGCGGCACCCCGGTGAGGTCGGTCGATCCGGGCCAGAGGAAGTTCGTCAGGATCAGGGCGACGAAGCCCAGTCCGACTCCCCCGCAGCCGGCCGCGCAGCCCGCCGGGGTTTCGCTCTTGCCCGCGGCGCCCCCGTACTTGCTGGACTTGCTACCGGCACGCTGCACCGCCGCGGGCAGGATGGGCAGCGGCAGGGCGTCCCGGTCCTCCTGGCCCGCCGTGGTGCGGGGCAGGGTGCGCAGCCGGATCACGGTGCGCGGGGACTCCTCCCGGAGCACCTTGCCCGCCAGGTGGTCGCGCAGCTCCTCGATGTCCGGCAGCGGGGCCCTGGCGGGCCCGGCCGGCCCGCCGGGTGGCGGGGCCACGTACGCGACGAGCCGCCGCGGGCCGCGGGAGCCGTCGACCCCCTTCAGGATGACCGCGCCGATGCCCTCGTGGCTGCGGATGGCGGATTCGACGGGGTACGGGTCGAGCAGGCGGCCACCGGGCAGGGTGATCCGGTCCCGGATCCGGCCGCCGTACTGCAGCAGCCCGTCCTCGCGGAGCAGGCCGAGGTCGCCGGTCGGTACCGCGTCGGCCCCGCCCGGCGGGACGAGGCGGATCTCCCCGCCGTGCACCTCGGCCCGGAAGCCGGGGAACGCGGTGCCGAGCAGGGAGATCTGTTCCGGGTCGTCCAACGGGTGCGGCAGCTGCGGCAGTTCGAACCAGGTGCCGATGCCGGCGCACTCGGCGGGGCCGTAGACGTTGAGCACGCGCGCGCCGGGGCGCAACCGGATCTGCAGGGTCGCCTGCTCGTCGAGGTAGAGCCGGTCGCCCGAGACGACGAGCAGCCGCAGGGTCCGGCAGGCCGGGTCGGCGCCGAGGTGGGCGGCCGGGGTGAGGGTTCCCTGTTCCGCTCCCTCGATCAGCAGTCGGGCGGCGCCGGCCGGGTCCGTGTGCAGCACGGTGACGCGGTCGGTCCCGACGGCCGCGCGGATGCCCTCGGGCTGCCAGGCGGAGCGCGGAGAGAGCACGAGGGCGCCGCCCGAGCACAGGGCCCGGGTCCAGCCCGCGGCGAAGGCGGTGACGTCCGGTCCGACCGTGAACAGGTGCCGGTCCTGCGGGGTCGGCCGGGCCACCTCGGCCCAGGCCTCGTGGGCGGCGAGGAGCAGTCCGTGGCTCACGGGGACCGCGCGCTGCTCGGCCGACCCGGTGAACAGGACCGCGGCGGTGCGGCCGGGCGGCGGGGCGGCCACCCCGGGAAGCCGGTCGGCGGGCGGGTCCGTCGGTCGGTCGGCAGGCGCGTCCGCGTCCGCAGGCCGGTCCGCGGGCTGTTCGGTGCGCGGCCCGCCGATCGCCGCGGCCTCCGCGTCGAGCCGGATCACCCGGGGGCCGGCGCCGTTCTCGAGGGCTGCCTGCTGGGCGGCATCGGTGAGCAGGACGACGGGCTCGGCCGCCGAGAGTTGCCGGCGCCCGGAGCGCGGGCTCTCCACGTCGATGACCGTGTAGGACCCGCCTGCCTTGAGGACGGCGAGGAGGGCGACGACCAGTTCGATCTGCCGGGCGGTGCCCACGGCGACGAGTGCGCCGGGCGTCAGGCCGGAGTCGAGCAGACGGTGCGCCAGCCGGTCGGCGCGCGCGTCCAGTTCCCCGTAGGTGAGGCCGTCCGGGCCGGCTATGAGCGCGCGGGCCCCGGGGGTGTCCCGGGCCCACTGCTCGAAGCGGTGCAGGACGGTGTCGGTGGTTCGTTTGCCGAAGCGTACGGACTCGGATCCCTGCGTCATGGACCGATGATGCCACCGGGCGCCGACATCGGACGGGGGTCGTCACAATCGTTCGCGCGAGCGGGAGTTGGCGCCCCGTGCGGGCGATCCCGGACCGAATGCTTGACCTGAAGTTTGGTTGAGGTCCTAGCGTTCGGGCCATGGACATGGAAGTCACCGCCTGGACGTCGCTGCACAGCGCGATCAACGCCCAGCAGGACCGTCGCCCGCTCTCCCGGGCCGGCCTGCGCCGCGTCGCCGCCTTCGCCCGCCCGCACCGCCGCGGGCTCACCCTCTTCCTCCTGCTGAGCGTGGTGACCGCGCTGCTCGCGGTGGCCACCCCCGTGCTCGCCAGCCGGGTCGTCACGGCCATCGTGGACGGCCGCGACAGCTCCGCGGTCACCCGGCTGGCCCTGCTCATCGCGCTGATCGCGGTCGCGGAAGCCGGACTCGGGCTGCTGACCCGCAGACTGTCCGCCACCCTCGGCGAGGGGCTGATCCTGGATCTGCGGACGGCGGTCTTCGACCACGTGCAGCGGATGCCGGTCGCCTTCTTCACCCGGACCCGGACGGGGGCCCTGGTCAGCCGCCTCAACAACGATGTGATCGGGGCCCAGCGGGCGTTCAGCAACACCCTGTCGGGGGTCGTCGCCAATACCGTCACCCTGGTGCTGACCCTCACCGTGATGCTCAGCATCTCCTGGCAGATCACCCTGCTGGCACTGGTGCTGCTGCCGGTGTTCGTGCTGCCGGCCCGCCGCATGGGGGCGCGGATGGCGGCGATGCAGCGGGAGGCGTCCGCGCTGAACGCCGCGATGGGCACCCAGATGACCGAACGGTTCTCCGCCCCCGGCGCGACGCTGGTCAAGCTCTTCGGGCGGCCCGCGGAGGAGTCCGCGGAGTTCGCGGCCCGGGCGGCGCGGGTGCGCGACATCGGGATCCGTACGGCAATGGCCCAGTCGGCCTTCATCACGGCCCTCACCCTGGTGTCGGCGCTGGCCCTGGCGCTCGTCTACGGGCTCGGCGGGTTCTACGCCCTGCGCGGTTCCCTGGACGCCGGTTCCGTCGTCGCCCTCGCCCTCCTCCTGACCCGCTTGTACGCCCCGCTCACCGCACTCGCCGGCGCCCGCGTCGAGGTGATGAGCGCGATGGTGAGCTTCGAGCGGGTCTTCGAGATCCTCGACCTGAAGCCGCTCATCGCGCAGAAGCAGGACGCCCGTGGGGTGCCGCAGGGGCCGGTGGCCGTGGAGTTCGACCGGGTCTCCTTCGGCTACCCGGCCGCCGACAAGGTCTCGCTCGCCTCCCTGGAGGAGGTCGCCACCCTGGACGCCCGGGGCGGTACGCAGGTGCTGCACGAGGTGTCCTTCCGCGCCGAGCCGGGCCAGATGATCGCCCTGGTCGGCTCGTCCGGCGCCGGCAAGTCGACCATCGCGCAGCTGCTGCCGCGGCTGTACGACGCCGACGCGGGCGCGGTCCGGCTCGGCGGGATCGACGTACGGGACCTCACGGCCGACTCGATCCGCGAGACGCTCGGCATGGTCACCCAGGACGGGCACCTCTTCCACGAATCGGTGCGCGCCAACCTGCTGCTGGCCCGCCCGGAGGCCGCCGAGGAGGAGATCTGGGAGGCCCTGCGGCGCTCGCGGCTGGACGGGCTCGTCGCCTCGCTGCCGGACGGTTTGGACACGGTGGTCGGGGAACGCGGCTACCGGCTCTCGGGCGGGGAGCGGCAGCGGCTGACCATCGCGCGGCTGCTGCTGGCCCGGCAGCGGGTGGTGATCCTCGACGAGGCCACCGCGCACCTGGACTCCACCTCGGAGGCCGCGGTGCAGGAGGCCCTGGGCGAGGCCCTGGCGGGCCGGACGGCGGTGGTGATCGCGCACCGGCTGTCGACCGTACAGGCGGCGGACCTGATCCTGGTGGTCGAGGACGGCCGGATCGTGGAACGGGGCACGCACACCGCGCTGCTGGCGGCGGGCGGGCGGTACGAGGAGCTGTACCGCACCCAGTTCGCCGTGTCGGGCGGCGAGGCACCGGTGCCGGGCGCATGATCTTGTGATGGACATCAAACTGGAACTCGTCGCCGTCCCCGTCACCGACGTGGACCGGGCCAAGGCCTTCTACGAGAAGCTCGGCTTCAACGCCGACCAGGACGTCACCGTCAGCGAGGACATCCGCTTCGTGCAGCTGACCCCGCCGGGCTCGGCCTGCTCGATCGCGATCGGCAAGGGACTGACCCGGATGACCCCGGGGTCGCTGGACAACATGCAGGTCGTCGTCACCGACATCGAGGAGGCGTACGAGGACCTGCGCGGCCGGGGCGTGGAGGTGACGGAGATCCAGGACCTGCCGTGGGGCTCCTTCGTCTACTTCTCCGACCCCGACGGCAACGGCTGGGCGGTCCAGCAGACCACCCCCCGCACGTCGGCGGGCACGCCCTAGTTGTATTGATCACGAGCGTTGTTGACACTCGGCAGGTCTTGAACATGGCGAAGACCTCCGGTGTGGTGGGAGCTGTCTAGGAACTCACCGCACGGAGGTCTTCGTGTCCCACCGTAATGCCCGGCTGACCGTCTTCGGTAGGCGCCTGCTGGTCGAACGAGTCGTATCGGGCCGCCCGGTCGCCCACGTGGCCGCCGAGATGGGCATCTCGCGGGCCACCGCCCACAAATGGATGCGCCGGTGGCGGACGGAAGGCGAGGCCGGACTGCACGACCGATCCAGCCGGCCACGCACGACACCGCACCGGACTTCGGCCGCCATCGAGGCGAGGGTCTGTGACCTGCGCCGGACCCGCAAACTGGGGCCCGCCCGCATCGGCCCGGTCCTGGGACTGCCCGCCTCGACCGTCCACCGCATTCTGACCCGGCATGGTCTGCACCGCCTGGCCTGGATCGACCGCCCGACCGGCACCCCGATCCGCCGCTACGAACGCGAGCGACCCGGCGAACTCATCCACGTCGACGTGAAGAAGCTCGGCCGGATCCCCGACGGCGGCGGCCACCGCTTCCTGGGCCGCGACGCGGGCCGACCCATCCGCGGCATGGGCTTCGACTACGTCCACTCCGCGGTCGACGACCACTCCCGCCTGGCCTACAGCGAGATCCACCCGGACGAGAAAGTCGCGACGTGCGCAGGCTTCCTCACACGCGCCGCCGCGTTCTTCCACACCCAGGGCATCACCCGCATCGAACGCGTTCTCACCGACAACGCGTGGGCCTACCGCAAAGGCCTGGCCTGGAAGGCCGTCCTGGCCGACCTCGGCGCTGCCGGAAGGCTCACCCGTGCCTACCGGCCTCAGACCAACGGCAAGGTCGAACGTTTCAACCGCACCCTCCTCGACGAGTGGGCCTACCTACGGCCCTACACCTCGAACGACGAGCGGACCGCGGCCCTGGCAGACTTCCTCCACACCTACAACCATCACCGCTGCCACACCGCACTCGACGGCAAGCCACCCATCAGCCGCGTGAACAACCCTGCGGGTCAATACACCTAGTCCTTCCCGTCGGGGACGCCGATTGGACGTTCCACCGAGGGCGGGGCGCGAGCGTGGTCGGGAAAGCGCCTTGCCCGCAGGGCTGTTGGCGGCTTGGCTTGCTTCGGCTCGTGCCGATCGGCGGCGGACCCCTACCGGGCGACCGCCGAACAAATGGGTCCCGCGTTGGGCTGCCGCCTGCAGCAGGTCTTCGGCACGGCCGAGGGGGTGCTCACCCTCACCCGGCCCGCCGATCCGGGCGAGACCGCGCTCACCACGCAGGGCCGCCCGCTCTCGCCCGACGACGAGATCCGCGTGGTCGACGCCGACGGCGAGGACGTGCCCGACGGGGAATGCGGCGAGCTCCTCGCCCGCGGTCCCCGCACGCTGCGGGGCTACTACCGGGCGCCCGACCTCAACGCGCGCTCCTTCACCCCCGACGGCTACTTCCGCACCGGCGCCCTCGTACGGCGCACGGCGGACGGCGGCCTGGTGGTGACCGGCCACCCGAAGGGCCACGCGTCCGCCCTGTGACGGGCGGAGCACCGGTGGGAGGATGGACCGATGCCGACACCGATGCGCATGCCGATGGACCGTGAACCGATGGACCTCGAGGCCTACGTCGAACGGACGCGCGGCGGACCGTGCTTCGTCTGCACCTTCCTCGCCGGGGATCCCGACTACGCGCACGAGACCGTCTTCGAGGACGAGCACCACGTGGCCTTCCTCGACCGCTGGCCCACGCTCCCCGGAAAGGTCCTGGTGGCCCCCAAGGCGCACGTCGAGCACGCCGTGCGCGATCTGGACCCCGCGGCCTACACCCGGCTGATGCTCGTCGTACGGGAGGTCGCGCTCGCCGTCGAGGACGTCTTCGACAGCGAGCGGACCTACCTGTACTCGCTGGGGAGCCGACAGGGCAACGCCCACCTGCACTGGCACATCGCGGCACTGCCGCCCGGGGTTCCGTACGAGCGGCAGCAGTTCCACGCCCTGATGACCGAGAACGGGGTCCTGTCGCCGTCGCCCGCGGAGCAGGCCGCCACGGCCGGGCTCCTGCGCGCGGCCGTCACCGCGCGCGGAGTCCTCGAACCACCGCGGTGAACTCAGGCCTCCGCGTGGTGGTGGTCGAGCTCCCACGCGTGGTGCTTGAACTCGTGGCGGAAGTCGGTGTGGTCCTCCCACTGGCGGGCGATGCCGCGCAGTACGTCCCAGTTGTGCTCCACCGACTGGTCGATGACGCGGCGCATGGCCGGCTCGGCGGATTCCCGCTTCTCGATCAGGCCCTTGATGGCGGAGGCCTCCAGGACGGAGTTGCGCAGTGCGCGCAGGGCGCGGGAGGCGTCGTCCATGGCGAAGCCGTGTTCGCTGCCCGTCGCCTCGTCGAACAGCGGGGTGAGCCGCGCCTCGATGAATGCGGTGATCCGCTCGAAGTGCTGCACGTCCATCGGGGGCTCCCTCTCCTGCCGGACCACTCGGTGTATCCGGCGTCTCCACTCGCTTGTGCTGTTCAGGGGCCATTATCCAGCAGCGGGCCGGCCCGGTCGGTCCCGGCCGGGGCCGGTACCAACTCCCCTCCCACCAGGGCCTTTTCCTCGTGATCTATGTTGATGGTCCGTTGTGTGCGATCGATACGGGGGACCGGTGGACGAGAACTCATTGCTGACAGAACGGTTCGAAGAGCACCGTTCTCATCTGAGAGCGGTGTCCTACCGCATGCTCGGCTCGCTCGCCGAGGCCGAGGACGCGGTCCAGGAGGCCTGGCTGCGCTTCAACCGGTCCGATGTCAGCGATGTCGAGAACCTCGGCGGCTGGCTGACGACGGTCGTGTCGCGGGTCTGCCTGAACCTGCTGCGCTCGCGCGAGGCCCGGCGCGAGGACCCCATGGAGGCCTTTCCCTCCGACCCCGCCGTCAGCCGTGCCGACGCTTTCGGCCCGGGCGGCCCCGGCAGCCCCGTCGACCCCGAGCAGGAAGCCCTGCTGGCCGACTCGGTCGGGCTGGCGCTGCTGGTCGTGCTCGACCAGCTGGCACCGGCCGAGCGGCTCGCGTTCGTGCTGCACGACCTGTTCGCCGTGCCCTTCGACGAGATCGCACCGATGATCGAGAAGTCCCCGGCGGCGACCCGTCAGCTCGCCAGCCGCGCCCGCCGCCGGGTCAAGGGGGCCCCGCTGGTGCCCGAGGCCGATCTGACCCGCCAGCGCCGCGTCGTGGACGCCTTCCTCGCCGCGACCCGCGGCGGGAACTTCGACGCGCTCGTCGCCCTGCTCCACCCCGACGTGGTGCTCCGGGCCGACGAGGCCGTCGGCCCCACCCCCGCCCCGATCGTCGTCCGCGGCGCCGTCACCGTCGCCACGGGCGCGATGGCCGCCATGCAGCGGGCCCGGTCCACGGCCCCGGCCCTGGTCGACGGAGTGGTCGGCCTGGCGATGGCCCCGCTGGGACGCCTGTTCCTGGTGCTCGGTTTCACGATCGAGGACGGCCTGATCACCGAGATCGACGTCGTGGCGGAACCGGAGCGTCTCGGCTCTCTCGAACTCGCCGCGCTCGACGTCTGAGGGCGGGGAGTTCAGCACCCGGAAGGGGCGGCCGTGGCGATCCTGCCCCGGCCGCCCCTTCCGGGCCGCGGGGCGATCCCCGCAGGGGGCGGTCGCGGGCGCGGGGCGTCGGGGCCGGGGCCCGTCGTTCAGGGCGCGAGTACGTCCAGTTCCTCCAGGGCGCCCGCCGCGATCCGGCGGGTCAGTGCCTCCGCGCGCGCCGCGTCGCCCTCGCGGACCGCCTCGGCGACCTGGACGTGCAGGGTGACGGCGGCGGGGTCGGGATCGTGGAACATCACCGCGTGCTCGGTGCGGCCGGTCAGGACCTCGGCGACGACGTCCCCGAGGCGGGCGAACATCTCGTTGCCGGAGGCGTTCAGCACCACGCGGTGGAAGGCGATGTCGTGCCGCAGGTAGCCCTCCAGCTGGTGGCCGCGCGAGGTGCGGACCATGCCGAGGGCCGCCTCGGTGAGTTCGGCGCACTGCTCCGGCGTGGCCAGCGTCGCGGCCAGCCCGGCCGCGACCGGCTCGATCGCGGAGCGCAGCACGGTCAGGGACCGCAGCTGCCGGGGCCGGTCGGTGCCGGCCAGACGCCAGCGGATCACGCGCGGGTCGTAGACGTTCCACTCGTCGGTGGGGCGCACGGTGACCCCGACCCGGCGGCGGGACTCGACCAGGTGCATCGACTCCAGGACGCGGACCACCTCCCGTACGACGGTGCGGGAGGCGTCGAAGCGTTCGGCGATCTCGTCGGTGCGCAGGACGCCGCCCGGAAGGTACTCCCCCGCCGTGATCGCGAGGCCGAGGGTGTCCAGCACGTGGGTGTGGAGCCCGTGCCCCTGGCCGGGACTGCCTTCGGTGGTCATGGCGTAAGCGTACGGTGACGCTTCCACCAACAAAAGATGTGACGTTTCCGACCTGAGGCTTGAATACGTAGTACTTAATGCGCTTCAGTGGTGCCACACGAACCGATGTCGACGAGGACAGCGAGGTAGGCGTGAGCACCCAGCGCGTCATTGTGGTGATGGGCGTGGCCGGTACGGGCAAGACGACCGTGGGGCAACTGCTCGCCGAGGCCCTCGGCATTCCGTACGCGGAGGGCGACGCCTTCCACCCGGCGGCCAACGTCGCCAAGATGTCGGCCGGCATCCCGCTGGACGACGCGGACCGGTGGCCGTGGCTCGACGCCATCGGCGAGTGGATCCGCAACCGGGCCGATCTGCGCGGCGGTGTGATCGCCGCCTCCTGCCTCAAGCGCGCCTACCGTGACCGGCTGCGCGCCGCGGCCCCCGGGGCCGTCTTCGTCCACCTCTCCGGTGAGCGCCCGCTGATCGAGAAGCGCATGGCGGAGCGCAAGGGCCATTTCATGCCCACCACCCTGCTGGACTCGCAGTTCGCCGCGCTGGAGCCGCTCCAGGACGACGAACTCGGCGTCGTCGTCGACGTGTCCGGGTCCCCGGAAGACATCACCGAGCGGGCGCTGGCCGCTCTGCGCCGACTCCCCGCACAAGAGAACTGAGGAATCCCCACCGTGACCGGTCTCCACGTCGAGACTCTGGCAGCGGCCGCCACCGGACCGATCACCTCGGCCGGGAACACCCAGCTGGGGATAGCCGTCCTGGCGGGCATAGCCGTCATCGTCCTGCTCATCACCCGCTTCAAACTGCACGCGTTCCTGGCGCTGACGGTCGGCTCGCTGGCCCTCGGGGTCTTCGCCGGCGCACCGCCCGCCAAGACGATCGCCAGCTTCACCGCCGGACTCGGCGCCACGGTCGCGGGCGTCGGCGTACTGATCGCGCTCGGCGCGATCCTCGGCAAGCTGCTCGCGGACTCGGGCGGCGCGGACGAGATCGTGGACACGATCCTCGCCCGTGCCCAGGGTCGGGCCATGCCGTGGGCGATGGTGCTGATCGCCTCGGTGATCGGGCTGCCGCTCTTCTTCGAGGTCGGCATCGTGCTGCTGATCCCGGTGGTGCTGCTGGTCGCCAAGCGGGGGAACTACTCGCTGATGCGCATCGGCATCCCGGCGCTGGCCGGCCTGTCGGTGATGCACGGGCTGGTCCCGCCGCACCCCGGACCGCTCGTCGCCATCGACGCGCTCCACGCGAACCTCGGGGTCACCCTCGGGCTCGGAGTGCTCGTGGCGATCCCGACCGTGATCATCGCCGGGCCGTTGTTCTCCCGTTACGCGGCGCGCTGGGTGGACATCCCGGCGCCGGAGCACATGATCGCGGCGCGCCCCTCGGCCGAGTTGGAGCACCGCCCCCGGTTCGGGGCCACGGTGTTCACCGTGCTGCTCCCGGTGGCGCTGATGCTCGTCAAGGCCCTCGTCGACATCGTGGTCGACGACCCCGCCAGCCCGGTGCAGCGCGTGACCGATGTCGCGGGCTCGCCGATGATCGCGCTGCTCGCGGCCGTCCTGGTGGGCATGTTCACGCTCGGCCGGGCGGCCGGCTTCACCCGGACGCGGATCTCGGCCACGGTGGACAAGTCCCTGGCCCCGATCGCGGGCATCCTCCTGATCGTGGGCGCCGGCGGCGGCTTCAAGCAGACGCTGATCGACGTGGGCGTGGGCCAGATGATCCTGGACGTGTCCAAGGACTGGGCCGTGCCGACCCTGTTGCTGGCCTGGCTGATCGCCGTGGCCATCCGCCTGGCCACCGGCTCGGCGACGGTGGCCACCATTTCGGCGGCCGGGCTGGTGGCCCCGCTCGCGGCGGACATGTCCACGACCGGGACCGCACTGCTGGTCCTGGCCATCGGGGCCGGCTCGCTGTTCTTCAGCCATGTCAACGACGCCGGCTTCTGGCTGGTCAAGGAGTACTTCGGGATGACCGTCGGTCAGACCCTGAAGACGTGGTCGGTGATGGAGACCATCATCTCGGTGGTCGGCCTGGGTCTCGTGCTGCTGCTGTCACTGGTCCTGTAGCTGGGCTGCGGCCAGCGCGAGCCCGCCCGCAGCCGTGGCGCAGCGCGCGGCGAGCCTGGTGACCTCGGCCCGCAGGGCCTCGGTCTCCGGACCGTGCCACTCCCGCGTTCCGGCCACCCCGTACAGCCGGAACGCGTGCGTACGCAGTGCGGCGGCGTGGCCGCTCAGGCCGCCGTCCGGCGGCAGCGGCGCCGGCCGGGGCGGCCGGGCCGTGACCCGGCGGCGGGCCGGGCCCCGGGTGGGCGCGGCCCCCGTCGCGGCCGGCCCTTCGGGCAGACCCGTGCCTCGGTCGCAGAAGGCCCAGAAGGCGGCGCCGAGCCCGAGGGCCGGTTCGGCGGTCTCGGCCCGGCCGGTGGCGACCTGCCAACCGGCGTGGTCGTTGAAGGGGTTCGCGTCGGTCAGTGCGTGCCAGGCGAGGATGTCGGCGAAGGACGGGGCGAGCAGCGCGAAGGCGTGCTCGGCGCCGCGCTCGCGCATGATGGCGCGGAACAGCCGGACGGCCTCGCCCTGGCGGCCCGCTCGGACGGCTCCCAGGACCGCGGCCGCGCCGGGATCGTCGAACAGTTCGGGGTGGCCGGCACTCGCGGCCCGGATCCGGGCCTTCAACCCACAGACGGCGATGCTGATCGCGAGGTTCTCCCGGCCCGCAAGGATTCCGGCGAGCCGCCCGGCCCGGGCCACGCCCCGGCCCCGCGGGGCCCAGCCGAGGCCCGACGGGTCGGTGAGCGTACGCAGCAGGGTGCGCCAGCCGAGCCGGGTACGGCCGCCCCGTGCGAGGGCGGCCGTGGGCAGCCGGGCTCCGAAGGCCATGCCGGAGGCGTAGCGGGCGGCCTCGCCGACCGCGTCGGCAGCCTCGGCGAGGGCGCGGCACGGGGCGTCGAGCAGGTCGATGTCCGGGGCGGTGGACGCGGAGGTCGCGGCGTCGGGCATGTGATCCTCGTGGGGTTCGGCAGGGGCTCGGGGACGGACGGGGTCGAGCAGGGACGGACGGGGTCGGACGGAGTCGAGCAGGATCCAACAAGGTCCGACGGGAGCGAACGACGTCGGGCGCGAACGGGGACCGGGACGGGAGCCGCGGCACCCTCAGCGGCGGGTGAGCCTGAGCCGGATGCCCTGCGGATCGAGCGTCGCGGGCAGCGGTCCCACTGGGTCCAGCACCGGCCGGATGCCCGTCACCCGATGGCCGCGCAGCACCTCGGCACAGAGCGCGGCGGTGGCCATCAGGCCGAGCTGGTCGCCCGGGCAGCGGCCGCCGCCGTGGCTGAAGGGCGCCATCCGGATGTCCTGGTCCGCACCCGGGTTCTTCCACCGGCCGGGCACGAACACGTGCGCGGCCGGGACCCGTTCGGGGTCGCGCTGGTGGAACGCGGCGGGCACCAGCACCGAGGTACCGGCCGGGTAGCGCACGCCCCGCCATTCGGTCTCGGCGCGGGTGACGCGGATCAGGTCGGACACCACCGGGTACAGCCGCAGGGACTCCCGGACGCAGGCCCGCAGCCGGGGCAGTTCGCCCCGCTCCGCACCGGCGGCGACTTCGGCGGCTGCCTCGGCCACGGCCAGGTCCTGCTCCGCGGGATGCGCCCCGAGCAGGAGCAGGGTGCGCAACAACGTGTCCGGGACGGCGTCCATGGCCAGCAACCAGTGCTGGGCCTGACCGACGGGGTCCGGGGTTCCGGTCGGATCGGCGTGGCGGGCGGCCCGACCGACGAGGGTGTCGCCGTCGGCCCGGGCGACGTACTCCTCGATGCGGGCGCGGGCCTTGTCGTGTACGGAGCGGGCGGCGCGCACCCGGCCGCCGCGCGCTCCCCTGCCCTCGGCGCGCAGCTGGGTGAGCCATCCGCTCAGCTGCTCGTCCGCGGCTGCCGCGTCGCCGAGCACGATCCGCCGGGCGGCGCGGTGCACGGCGTACCGGGCGCGGGCGAGGTCGAGGGTGACAACGGTTGGGGCGGAAGCGGGCGCGGAGCCGGTCAAGTGCCGGGCCTCCTCGGCGAGGGCCGCGAGGAAGGGCACGTAGGAGGGGTGCACGGGCCGGCCCGTGGCCAGCACCTCGGCGCTGACCTCGCGCCGCTGCGCACCGGGCTCGCCACGGGCGCAGCCTGCGTCGGCGGGTTCTCCGGGGTCCAGGCTCCGGCACTTGTCCGGCAGGGCCGCCGCGAGGACGCTGACGGGTTCGGCGTAGAAGCGGCGCAGGTCCTGCGGGTCGAGGAGGACGAGGACGGTCCGCCCGGAGCGGGTGCGGACCAGGGCGGGCGCGTCCCCGCGCCGTGCGCGCAGGGCCCGCAGCGCGGCGGCGGAGGTGCGCACCTCGCCGGGGCGGGGCCGGGCCAGGGCGCGCAGCAGGACGCCGAAGCCGGCGAGGGCCGCCCGGGCGGCGGTTTCCGGGGACGGGGCGGGGGCCGGGGCGGAAGCCGCGTACCGCAACGATTGCCTTGCGGACGTCCGCCGGCCGGGGGATTGCGCGCCCGGCCCCGGCACGGCGGGCCCGCGGTCCGCGAGCGGTGCCCCACCGCGGGGTGACCGACCGGCCCGCTCGGGGCGGCGCCGGGCGGCGAGGGCCCGTACCCGGGCTCGGAGCCCGTCGAGGGCGGCCCCTTGGACCGTACGCATCCGTGTACCTCCGCGGCGGGAGCGACAACACTCGGCGACAACGGCATCACCGTACGTCCCACCTGTGCACTCCGCGCCCCGAGGACCGCGTCAGGGGTCCAACCCGACCAGCAGCGCCGCGACGTCCAGCCCGGCGGTGAGGTAGGAGGTGAAGGTCTCGTTGTTCAGGGCCCACGGCGAGCGGCCGCGGCGCACACGGGCGACGGCCTCGGCGGGTGTCAGTCCCCGGTCGACGAGGCACTGGGCGATGACGAGGCCGGACCTGTTGTAGCCCGAGTGGCAGCGGACCAGCGTGGTGAGGCCCGAGTCGAGGGCCAGTCCCGCGGTGCCGGCGAGGCGCTGCACGGTGTGGAGCTGGTCGGCGGTGAGCTCGGCGTCCGGGATCTCCCCCACGACGTGCTCGGCGCGTGGTCCCGGGCCGTGGCCGGTCCGGGTGAACAGGCTGATGACGAGGTCGAACTCGTCCGCCACGACGACGGGGCACAGCTCACCGGCCGGATCGGTCCAGTAGTGGCCGCCCATCCACAGGCCCGGTACGACCTCGTCCCACGGGGAAGACGGCCCGGGTACGTCCCGGTCCCGCCGGCGGGTCTTCTTCATACGACCGTGACCTCCTGGGTACGGCCTCCAGGATCTCACACAACAGACCGTCATTCAGCGGCAGTTGGCGCGAAGGCGGCCTCACGGAAGGCATGGCGCGGCGCGCCCCGCCCGGCGGTCGGCAGCAGGACCGCCCAGCGGTGGTGGCGGGGGGAGACCCAGAGGGCCGGGCCACCGTCCTGCGGGGCGTGGTGGGTCCAGACTCCGTGCGGGGCGGGGTCCCAGAGCAGGCCGCGGGCCGGGGTGAGTTCGCCGGTGCGGATCCGGAGCGACTCGGTGGTCCAGGCGCGGCTGATGCCCTCCGGGGCAGTCGGGTCCGCCGGGTCCCCCGGATCCAGGAGGCGGCGCAGGAAGCGGAGGAGGTCGGCGAGGGGCGCACGGAGGGTGCCGTCGACGAAGCGGGTACCCGTCATGCCCAGGGGGTGCCAGACCCGGGTGGCCGCGAGGTCGGCGAGCGTGCTGCCGGAGAGCTGCTCGGCGAGGCGGGTGAGGTGGGTGAGGGCCGCGGTCCCGCCCGGGTGCGTGAGGAGGTGGTGGGCGGTGGTCCCGGCGGGGACGCCCTCGGCGGCCGTGTCCCCGTAGGCGGCGAGCGGCGTGTGCAGCCGCAGCGCGCCCTCGTCGACGAGGCTGCCGATGACCGGCCAGAGCGCGAGGACGCCGCTGAGGCCGTCCACGTCGAAGGCGGCGTCGGCGGGGTACCCGCCGTCCGAACCCGCCAGGGGGCCCTCGGGTCCGCCGACGGCCCACGCCGCCCCGGGGTCGGCGGACTCCACGAGGGCCCGGACGGCGGTGGCCTGGTCGCACAGGGGGGTCATGGTCGCCCACGTTAACGAGCCGGGTGGCGGCCCGACGGCAGGCCGCCGCGGAGTCCGCGCTCCGGCCACCCGAATGCCGCCGCAGCAGCAGGAAGGGGCGGGGCGCCCGCAGGCACCCCGCCCCCGTGTCCTACCGGCCGGGCTAGCTCTTGTCCGGGCGGTCGGTCACCCGCAGGGTGTTCAGCAGGGGCTTGCCGAAACCGCTGTGCGTGACGAAGCGGACGTTGAGGACCCCGTCCGTGACCGTGACCGTGTACGTACGGGTCAGGGCCTTGTAGGTGCCCGCCTCCAAGGAGATGTCCAGGGAGGGAAGGACCTGCGTGCCCTCGGCCAGGACGTCGAAGACGCGCTTGTTGGGCTTGGTGGAGGAGAGCTCCGCGAAGCCGAGCTCCACCGTGTAGGTACCGTTCGGCACGTTGTCGAAGCGGTACTCGTACATGCCTTCACGGGCGTTGCGGAACAGCCGCTGCTCGTCCGTGCCGGCGATGGTGCGGCCGGTGGCCTCCACGGTGCTGTTGCCCTGGTAGCCGTAGGAGCCGGGCGTGTACTTGCGGTCCGGGGACCAGGCGTCGCCCAGGCCGTCGGTGGTGGTGTAGCCGGATCCCGCGTCCAGGCCGACCTGGTAGCGCGGGACGACGACCTTGACCGGGACGGAGAGGACCGGGGTCCGGCCGCTCGCCGAGGTGATCTTCAGGTCGGCGGTGAGGACCGCGCCCGGGGTCAGTCCGGTGGTGTCCACCGAAAGGGTGACCGGGACCTTCGCGCCGGTCGCGAGGGTGCCGGTCGCCGGCGTGGCGGTCAGCCAGGTCGCGTCCTCGGACACCGTGAACTCCGTGCCGAGGCCCGGGTTGGTCAGCTCCAGGGTCCGCGTCCGCTGCTGGTTCGCCGGGAGGACGACCTCCAGGGACGGCTTGGACGCCGTCACCTTTCCGGTGCGCAGGGACTGGGTCACCGCCGTGACGTCGGCGGCCTTCACGTTCACCGTCGCCGTGGCGGACTCGTACTGCGGAGCCGCCAGCGAGACGGGGAGCGCGCCGGACGGGCTCTGGACGACGTATCCGCCGTCCGCGGCCGTGGTCGCCGACACCGCCGTGTCACCGGTGCCGACGGTCACCGTGGCGCCCGCGACGCCGTTGCCGTCGTTGGCGTCGAGCACCCGGCCCGCCACCACGCCGCTCTTGGTGGTCCGGAAGGCGATGGAGAGGCCGTCCGTGATGACCGCGGTGTTGAAGGAGTACTTGAAGGCGTCGGTGCCGGCCGCGTTCTCCACGCCGACCGTGGCCGTGGAGCCGCCCTTGATGCCGGTGCCGCCGGTCCCCTTGTAGGAGTAGGAGACGGTGCCGTCCTCGCCGATCGTGGCCGAGAAGGAGAACTTGTCGGCCTGCGCCGACCAGTGGGACACCTGGCGCCACTCGATCACGTAGTTGCGGTGCGGAGCGGTGCCGGTGACGCCGGTGAAGACGCCGGAGCCGCTGCCCGGAGCGCCGACGACGAGGTCGTCCCAGAACGGGTACAGGGCCGCGTTGGGCGTGGCCGTGCTCGGGATGTCCCCGTTGATGTCGCCGGTGTTGTTCCCGCCGAAGCTGACGGTTCCGTTGGTGCCGATCCAGGCCTGGCCGTACGTCTTGCCGTACAGGGGAAGCGGGAAGGGCAGGTCGACGCGCTCGGTGGTGTTGTCACCGGTGAGCGCGAGCTGGCGGGTGCCCTCGACGTACGGGCGGTCGCCGGCGGCGGCGCAGGCGTAGCCGTAGCCGTCGGTGCGTTCGGGCAGGTTCACTGCGACGGTGGCGTCGCCGGCGACGGTGACCTTCGCCGTGCCGCCGGTGACGCAGCGGGAGGCGTGGGTGGCGTTCACGTCGTACGTGCCGTGCGGCAGGGTGACCTCGAAGCGGCCCTGGGCGTCGGCGGTCGCGGTCACCGGGGTGTCCGCGATGGTGACGGAGGCGCCGGCCGCGGGGCCGGCGGCCGAGGAGACGGTGCCGGTGAGCTTGCCGGAGGGCGCCTGGGTGAGGGTGAAGTCGCCGGTGGCGGTGCCGTTCTCGGTGACCGTGGCCGTCCCGGTCTGCTGCCCGTAACCGAACTTGGCGGCGGTCAGGGCGTAGTCGCCGACCGAGAGGGAGGTGAAGCGGTAGGTGCCGTCGGCCGCGGTGGTGGTCGTGCGGTCGATCGGGCCGTCGGCGGTGATCTTCACGCCCGCGACGGGCTGGTCGCCGGAGCGTACGGTGCCGCCCAGCGAGCCGATGGCGCCGCGCGGGGCGGCGGTCACGGCGGCGAGGACGTCGAGCCGGCCCTCGCCGAAGACGTTGTTGTCGGCGGCGTTGCCGCCGCACTGGCTGCTGTCGGTGTCCAGGGCGGTGCCGTCCAGGAGCGACTCGGTCTGCGCGATGTCGCCCTCCAGGGCGGGCGCTGCGGACCAGAGCAGCGCGATGGCGGCCGCGGTGTGCGGCGAGGCCATCGAGGTGCCGGAGAAGGCCTCGTACCCGCCGCCGGGCACGGAGGAGCGGACGTTCACGCCGGGGGCGGCGATGTTCGGCTTGACGATGCCGCCGGGGCCCGCGCCGCGCGAGGAGAAGGACGCGATCGCGTTGTTGATGTCGAAGGCGCCGGAGCTGTAGGAGCTGGCGTAGTCGCCGGGCGAGCCCGCGGTGTTGCAGCTCGGGCCGGCGTTCCCGTTGGAGAAGGCCGGGAAGATGCCGGCGGCCCGCCAGGTGTCGACGATCTGCTGGTACCAGGTGTCGCCGCCGCTCCCGCCCCAGGAGTTGTTGACGATGTGCGGGGCGAGGTCGGGGCGCGGGTTCTGGCCGTTCAAGTCGGTCGGAGCGACGATCCACTGGCCCGAGGCGAGGAGGGATGCCTCGGAGCAGGAGTTCGACTCGCAGCCCTTGGCCGCGATCCACTTGGCGCCGGGGGCCACGCCGATCTTGTTGGCGCCGCCGTCGTCGCCGACCATCGTGCCCATGGTGTGGGTGCCGTGGTCGTTGTTGTCGCAGGGGGCCGCCGTGGTGCACACGCCCGCCGGGTCGAACCAGTTGTAGGCGTGGTCGTACGTGCCGTCCGCCTTCTTGCCGCGGTACTGGTTGTTCACGGCCGGGTGGGTGTAGTCCACGCCGCTGTCGATGTTGGCGACGACGATGCCCTCGCCGCGCACGCCGACCTGGTCCCAGACCTGCGGGGCCTTGATCCGGTCGATGTTCCACTCGATGGCGTCTGCGACGGCCTTCTCCCGCTTGCCCTCGGTGGGCTTGGGCAGGTCGACCTTGTCGTCGGCGTCGATCCGGGCGACCTCGGGGCGCTGGGCGAGGGTTCCGGCGAGCTTCTGGCTGCCGACGACGCGCACCGCGTTCACGATCCAGTACGAGGTGTACTCGGCTCCGGCGCCCTGCAGGGCCTTGATGACCTCGGCCTGGCTGCGCGCGGCGTGGTCCTTCTTGATCCGCAGAACCGTTTCGGCCTTGGCGGCGCGGGTCTGCTGCTTCCCCGCGGCGGTGAGGTCGGCAGCGCTGTCGAGGTAGACCCAGAAGGCCGCCTTGGCGGACTCGTCGAGCTGGGCGCGGAGCCGCGGCTCGATCTTGCGCTCGGCCGCCGTCGGGGCGGCGGGTCCGGGGTCCGGCGCGGCCGCGGCGACGCCCGCGCCGATCGGCAGGAGCAGGACCGAGGTGAGGGCGGCGAGCGCCGTTCGTAAGGACCGTGCGGGCCTTGCCGGCCTGGCGGGCCGCAAGGCTCGTGGGGGCCGGTTGTCGCGTTGGGCCACGTGTTGTCTCCTCGTACGCCGTGTGCGGGATGTGCGGGAAGGGTGCGCGTGACGTGCGCGGGTCATGGTGAACGAGGCGTCATGCTCATTACAAGGGTGGCTTTTCGGCCGTCCTCGGCCCGCCCCGGTGGCCCGCATGGGCCGCGCGCGCCAGCCTGAAGACATGACTGCGCCCGCCGAGCCGTCCGGAGCCGGTGTCCCGATCGCGTCCGCACGCGGCCGGTGGATCCTGCTGACCACCGTGCTCGGGTCGACCATGGCCATGCTGGACGGGACCGTGGTGAACGTGGCACTGCCACGCATCGGGGAGGACCTCGACGCCGATCTGGCCGTGCTCCAGTGGACGGTGAACGCCTATCTGCTGACCCTGGCCGGGCTGATCCTGGTCGGCGGATCGCTGAGCGACCGCTTCGGGCGGCGCCGGATCTTCGTGCTCGGCGTGGTGTGGTTCGCGGTCGGCTCGCTGCTGTGCGGCATCGCGCCGAACGCCGGGGTGCTGATCGCCGCCCGGGCCCTGCAGGGCATCGGCGGGGCGCTGCTGGCGCCCGGCTCCCTGGCCCTGATCCAGGCGTCGATCCGCGCCGAGGACCGGGGTCGGGCGATCGGCCTGTGGTCGGGGCTCGGCGGAGTGGGCGCGGCCGTGGGACCGTTCCTGGGCGGCTGGCTGGTGGACGGGCCGGGCTGGCGGTGGGTGTTCCTGCTGAACGTGCCGCTGGCCGCGGTGTGCGTGCCGGTTGCCCTGCGGCACGTACCGGAATCGCGGGACCCGCAGGCGCACGGGCGGTTCGACGTGGCCGGGGCGGCACTCGGCGCGAGCGCCCTGGGACTGGTCACCTACGCGCTGATCGAGGCCCGGTCGGGTGCGCCGGCGGTGATCGTCGCCGCGGTGCTCGGGGTCCTGCTGGGTATCGCCTTCGTCTACGTGGAGCGGCGGCGGCCCGATCCGATGGTGCCGCCGGACATCTTCGCGTCCCGGCTGTTCACCGCCGTCAACCTCGTCACCCTGTGCGTCTACGCGGCGATCGGCGGGTTCTTCTTCCTCGTCGTGCTCCAGCTCCAGGTGGTGTCCGGCTACTCGGCGCTGGCCGCCGGAGCCGCGATGCTGCCGACGACCCTCCTCATGCTCCTCCTGTCGGCGCGCTCGGGTGAGCTCGGGGAGCGGATCGGGCCGCGCGTCCCGCTCACGGTGGGGCCGCTGCTGTGTGCGGCGGGGACGCTGCTGATGCTGCGGGTGGGGCCTTCGGCCTCGTACGTACGGGACGTGCTGCCCGCGATGGTCGTCATGGGCATGGGCCTCGTGGCCCTGGTGGCCCCGCTGACGTCGACGGTGCTCGCCTCGGTGGATCCCGGCCGGGCGGGCCTGGCCAGCGGCATCAACAACGCGGCGGCGCGCGTGGCCGGGCTGCTCGCGGTGGCGGCGCTGCCGCTGCTGTCCGGAATGGGGCCGGAGTCGTACCGCTCGGCGACCCAGTTCGACGCCGCTTTCGGGCGGGCCATGCTCTGGTGCACCGGGGCGTTCGTGGCCGGCGCCGCCCTCGCCTGGGCGACCGTACGCTCCCCCGTGCCCGAGGCGTGCCACCCCCAGTGCCACACGTACTGCGCGGTGTCGGCCCCGCCGCTCGAACCCCGTGAGGAGCCCGGCTGATCCCGTGTGCTGGAGCGCGACGGCCGATCTGGTGGCGGGCACCGTGGTCTGCGCCGTCGGGATCGTGTGCCTGGCGCGGGTACGACGGGCCCGCGACCTGCCCGTCGCCGCGCTGCCGCTGCTGCTGGGTGCGCACCAGCTGGTCGCGGTGTGGGGCACGGGCGGCGGCTGCTCCCCGGCCGCCACGGCCTGGGCGGTGATCGCCCTGCCGCTGCTGGCGCTCTGGGTGCCGGCCGGGGTCCTGCTGGCGGCCGCGCCCGAGGTCCGGCGCCGGCTGTGGGCACCGCTGGCCGCGGGCCTGGCCACCGCCGCGGTGCTCTCGTACTGCCTCGCGACGCGGCCGGTGACCGCCGAGATCCGGGGCCACACCATCGGCTACGGCGTGAATGTTCCGTGGATGCCGCTGGTGCTGGCGGGCTACCTGTTCGCCACGCTGGGGTCGCTGTTGCTCGGTGGCGACCGGCGGCTCAGGACCCTCGGTGCGGTGCTGGCGGTGGGGGCGCTGGCCTGCTCAGCGCTGTGGCGGCTGGAATTCGCCTCCACCTGGTGCGCCTTCGCGGCGGTCGCGTCACTGCTGGTCTGGGGCTGGGTCCGGCGGCCGGAACCGGCTTCCGCCGCCTCGTGATCGACCGAAAGTTACCTAGACGTATGTAGTGACTTCACACGCAGCCAGCAGTAGAACTCGTTCCCATTCCCCCACGAGTGAGGAACGTCACATGAGCGACAACATGCTGCCCAGAAAAGGCTCGAACGGAATCTCCCGTCGCGGATTTCTCGGTAGAACAGGTTCTATAATTGGCGCCATGGCCCTGGCGGGTCACCTCACCCCGGCACAGGCGGCCTCCCCATCAGCCACGATCGCCGACGGTGCCCGCGTACCGGCCCTGATCATCGGCACCGGCTACGGCGGATCGGTGGCGGCCCTGCGACTGGCACAGGCCGGCGTGGACGTGCAGATGATCGAGATGGGCATGTCCTGGGACACGCCGGGCCCGGACGGCAAGATCTTCCCCAAGGTGACCAGCCCGGACTACCGGTCCTTCTGGCTGCGCACCCGGACCAAGGCGCCGCTCAGCAACTTCCTCGGCTTCCCCATCGACAAGGACGTCCCCAAGTACACCGGGATCCTGGACGCCGAGGACTTCGCCGGCATCACGGTCTACCAGGGCCGCGGCGTCGGCGGCGGTTCACTGGTCAACGGCGGCATGGCGGTCACGCCCAAGCGCGCGAACTTCGCCGCCGTCCTCCCCTCCGTGGACGCCGACGAGATGTACGACACCTACTACCCGAGGGCCAACGCCGGCCTCGGGGTCGGCATGATCGACCCGGCCTGGTTCGACACCGCCGACTGCTACCAGTTCTCCCGGGTGGGCCGCAAGCACGCCCAGCGCTCCGGCTTCGCCTGGACCTTCGTACCCGACGTGTACGACTGGGACTACATGAAGAAGGAGGCGGCCGGCACCGTCACCAAGTCGGCCCTGGCCGGCGAGATCCTCTACGGCAACAACGCCGGCAAGAAGTCGCTCGTCCAGACCTATCTCGCGCAGGCGAAGGCCACCGGCAGGGTCACCATCTCCGCACTGCACAAGGTCACTTCGGTCTCGCCGGCCGCGGGCGGCGGCTACACGGTCGCCATCGACCAGATCAACACCACCGGCGACACCGTGGCCACCAAGACGGTGACCGCGGACCGGGTCTTCTTCGCGGCCGGCAGCGTCGGCACCAGCAAGCTGCTGGTCAAACTGAAGGCCACGGGAGCGCTGCCGAACCTCAACGGCGAGGTCGGCAAGGGCTGGGGCGAGAACGGCAACGTCATGTGCGGCCGCGCCAACCACCTGTGGGACCCGACCGGCAAGCTCCAGTCGACCATCCCCTGCTCCGGCATCGACAACTGGGACGCGGGCGGCGCGTTCGCCGAGGTCGCACCGCTCCCCACCGGGATCGAGACGTACGCCTCGTTCTACCTGTCGATCACCAAGAACCCGAACCGCGCCGAGTTCACCTGGAACGCGGCGACCGGCACGGCCGACCTGAGCTGGCAGACCGCCTGGAAGCAGCCGTCCGTCTCCATGGCCAAGACGATCTTCGACAAGATCAACTCGAAGGAGGGCACGATCTACCGCACCGACCTGTTCGGCGGCAACAAGATCTGGAACGACACCCTCACCTACCACCCGCTCGGCGGCGCGGTCCTGAACAAGGCCACCGACAACTACGGTCGCCTGCACGGCTACACCGGGCTGTACGTGATCGACGGCGCGCTCGTCCCCGGCAACGCGAGCGTGAATCCCTTCGTCACCATCACGGCGCTCGCCGAACGCAACATAGAGAAGATCATCGCTACCGACCTGTAGCGGTACGCCCGCCCGGGCCGGGCCCCGCACGGCCCGGTCCGCCCCCGGTCCGGTCCGCCCCCGGTCCGCCCCCGGCCCGGTCCGGAAGCGGAGGCCTACCGCCCTTCGTTCCGGCGTCCATCGCCCCGCTGCCCGGCCGCCACCCGGCGAAGGGCCTTCGGCGAACGACGGCCTCCGCGGGTGCGTGCCGCGACGTAGCCGGTCAGGGAGGACAGGCCGAGGCACAGCGGCGAGTACAACCGGAGGTCCATCGCCGTGTACCGGGCGGGAGCGTGCTGGAGGTCCAGGCCCGACATGACCAGCCCGCCCAGCCCGCGCGCCGCGAGCACGCCGGAGACCGTCCACAGCCCGGCCCGGACGAGCCGGGCGCGCCCCAGCGCCGAGTCCGGCCGGGCACCGGCCAGCACCAGTCCCGCGGCCGCCGCCAGCAGGCCGGCGACCGCGGCCGTCGCCGCGGCGGACGGCAGCGCGTCCTCTCCCGTCCCCACCACGACCTCGGCCAGCTCCGCCGGGGAGCTCAGCGGCCAGGGCGAGCGGGTCCAGACCGCGTGCAGGGCCGCGGCCGCGGCCAGACCGCCCGCCGCCGCGACCGCTGCCGCCCGGACCGAGGCCGTCGCACCCGAAACGCTGCCCGGCACACCGGCCGCGGAGGCGGCGCTCGACCACGTGATCGCCATGCTCGGGACCCCGCCCCGGACGGAGGGAACGGCGGGCGGCGGAGCCGCGGATTGAGCGGGCCCTTGCATCCGGCGGGCAGCGGGCCGTCCGGGCGGTCCCTGCATCGCGCAGGGTGACCCGGACGGCGGGGGCGGACCTCCCCTCAGGGCCGGGGAGCCCTCAGGGCCGAGGAACCTTCAGGGCCGGGGAGCCGGCTGACCCGGCAACATGCACACGCTGTCCAGGCCGAGCACGTGGTTGAGCCGGCCGAAGGCCAGCCAGGACCCGATGCTCATCGTCAGCTCCACGATCTCCAGCTGGCTGTAGTGCGCGGTCATCCGGTCCCAGAACTCCTCGTCGAGCCCGTGGTGGTCGAGGGTGTACCGCTCGGCGTACTCCGCCGCCAGCCGGGTGCGCTCGTCGAACGCGTCGGTCGTGCGCCACGCGGTGACCGCCTCGGGGAACTCCTCCTCGACCTTCTCCCCGTCCCGCTCGGTGCGCCAGTCCAGGCAGAAGACGCACCCGTTGATCTGCGCGACGCGCAGCCGGGCCGCCTCGAACTCGCGCAGGCCCAGGGTGGTGTGGGCGTACACCGACAGGGAGAAGTTCGCGGCGGCCATGCCGATGCCGGGGACCAGGTCGCCCCACACGTACTCGATCGGGTGCTGGCCTTCAGGGACGTCGATCCTCATGACTGTTTCCTTCCGAGTCTGCCGATGGCGGGGCGCAGCGGGATGTCGAGGGCGTCGTAGAGGCCCGGTTCGGCCTCGACGAGCCAGTCGATGGCGCCGACGAGGCGGCCGACGGCGGTGGCGTTGCCGCCCGCCGAGCGGTTCTCGCCCTCGTCCGTGGCCTCGATGGTGACCTCGATGCGCGGGCGGCCCTCGATGACGACCCGGTGGGCGCCGTCGCCGCCGTCGGGCGGCACGGGCCAGTCAGGTGCGCACGAGGCGTGGATGCGGGTGACGTGCTCGATGACGATGCGGGGCTCGCCCTCGACGATGCCCTGCACCTCGAAACGGATCGCGCCCTGGGTGCCGGCCTCGAACTCGCCCATGGTCCGGGTGGTCACCGTGGTGTCGAGCGCGCGGCGCTCCGACGTCTCGCGGATCTCGTCGAGTTCGACCCCGAGCGCCCGGGCCATCATCCGTATCTGCCCGCCCCACACCATGGTGGGGATCGAGGGCATGAGCATCATCGGCTCGTGGTCCATGGGCTGGCCCATGCCCACGAGGTGGCGGACGGAGTCCGGCTGGTCGTAGGTGGAGTAGTCGAAGATCTCCTGGCAGCGGATGACGTCGATGGTGGTGCCGAGGCCGCTGAGCAGGAGGGGGAGCACGTCGTTGCCCCACCCGGGGTCGACGCCGGAGGCGAAGAGCGAGCCGCCGCCCTCCGCGACGGCGGCGAGCACCGGGTCGCGGAACTCGGGCGGGGCGCTCCGGTGGTCGTAGAGCGGGTACAGGGCCGGGCTGACGACGACCGCGCCGGAGCGGACGGCGCGGGTGATGTCGGCGAGCGCCTCGTCGGGCCGGACGTCTCCGGACGCGGCGTACACCACGGCCCGCGGGCGGGCGGCGAGTACGGCTTCGACGTCGTCGGTGGCCTCGACCCCCAACAGGCGGTCGAGCCCGCCGAGTTCTCCCGCGTCGCGGCCGACCTTGGCTGGATTGTGGACGATGACTGCGCAGAGTCGGAGCGCGGGATGGGCCTCGACGGCACGGATCGCCAGACGGCCCACGTTGCCGGTACCCCAGACAACCGTGGAAATCATGCGCGGAGGGTAGCCACAGGTCCCGTACGTTGCCAGAGTCGCGCGGCCCGAACTCCTCCGCCTCCTGCGGCTACTGGTTCTGGCCTCCCAGGACGAAGAGGAGGTAGACGAAGAAGGCGAAGAGGTGACCGACGAACAAGTAGGCGATCAGCCGGATGATCAGGCCGCGCGGGAACTTGGACTCGAAGCGGGCCCGTATGGTCGCAGGCGCGGGCTTCTCGGCTTGTGACATGGGTACGGCTCCTCGGCTATCGGTGGTGCGTGGTCGGGGGCGTGGTGTGCGTAGTGGGCGTGGGCGGGTTCGCGGGCGGGTTCGCGGGCGCGGTCTTGGTGGCGCCGCCGAGGCAGAGTCCGGCCAGGCTGCTCTGCAGCAGCGTGTGGACGAAGAGCAGGTCGGCCCCGCCCGCGGAGGCCGCGCCGATCCGGTGCGGGGTGAGCGAGTCGAAGTGCGCGCTGTCCCCGGGCTCCAGCAGGTGCTCGGCCTCGCCCAGGTGCAGCCGCAGCCGTCCTTCCAGGACGTACAACCATTCCTCGCCGGGATGTACGCGGACCAGCTCGCCCTGACTGCGGCCGTGGGGCACGTGCACGCGCAGCGCCTGCATCCCCCGACCGGAGCCGCCGGCCTGCCAGTACGTCCAGCCGTCGGCCTCGCGGGCGCCCGGACCGCCGGCCCGTACGATGGGATCGGCTGCGGCGGGGGTCTCGCCGAGCAGTTCGGAGACGGTCGTACCGTAGGTGCGGGCGAGTCCGAGCAGGAGCGGCAGCGAGGGCTGGCGCCGGCCGGTCTCCAGGCGGGACAGGTGGGCGGGCGAGAGCCGGGCCCGTGCGGCGGCGGCCTCCAGGGTGAGTCCGGCGCGGCGGCGCAGGTCCCGTAGCTGCGGGGCGACGGCGGGCAGCTCGTCCGCCGGTTCGTCGGTACCGGCCGCGCCTTCGGGGCCGGTGTCGGATCCGGATGTCATGCCCCGATTGAGCCAGAGTCTTGCCTGTCTGGCAAACCACGTTGCCTCTGAGGCAAAACCGCCGCCGCGCGGCCCGGCCTCACCTGTTCGAGGGCCCACTGCCGGGCGAATGCGTCACCACGGTTGCGCGGGGTCCTGCGCGGTACAGGCTGGGAGCCACGGCACCGGATGACCCACGGCGAGGGACGATGATCGTATCGATGCTGTCCATGCCGGAGGGCACCCTGGCCCGCGGGCACGTGTCGGAGGCCCGCGAGCGCCTCGCCACGTCCCGCTTCCTGTTCGTGGACGTGGAACTGCCCGAGGACGGCGCACCCGACGAACCACCCCTCGCCCACCTGCTCGGTCTGGAGGCCGATGACCTGGCTTGGCTCGGGCGGAAGGGGGAAACCGCCCGGGCGGAGATCTTCGGGGAGAGCGGCGCGTTCGTCGTGCCCGCGGTCGACGCGGACCGGGTCATCCACGTCCACGCCGTGGTGACCGAGCGGTACCTCCTCACCGTGCACCGGGGGTCGGCACCCCTGATCGCGAACGTCACCGCCCGGTTCCCGCTCGAGAGCCCGCCGGACTCCGTGGCCATGCTCTTCCTGCTGCTGGACGAGGCCATGGAGACCTACCGCCGGGCCGCCGTCCAGGCCCTGCTGGAGGTGGAAGACCTGGAGGACGCCATGTTCCACCGGCGCGAGCCCGAGCAGCTCTACCGCCTGTCACGGCTGCGGCGCACCGCGGCCCTGCTCCACCACACCCTCCTGCCCTACCACCGGGTGGCGGAGGAGAGCGTCACGCGCCGGGTGATGAACCGCGGCTTCCACCAGGAACGCCAGCAGCTCGTCCGCGAGTACCGGCGCACCGCGAATCTGGTGCTCACGGACATCGAGTCCCTCCAGGAAACCGCCCGCCGGGCCTTCGGCAGCTACTCCTCCCTGGTGTCCGGCGACCAGAACGGCGTGATCAACCGCCTGGCGGTGGTGTCGACGATCTTCCTGCCGCTGACCTTCCTGACGGGGTTCTTCGGCATGAACTTCGCCTACCTGACGGACGAGCTGGAGAGCAGCGCCGTCTTCTGGCTGCTCGCCGTGGGCTTGCAGGTGGTCTTCCTGTTCGTGGCCCTCTACGTCCTCCACCGCACCCGCCTGTGGCGGATGCTGCGCGAGGACGACAGCGACCCCGACGACGAGTAGGTGCGACCGAGCGCCGTACCCGGCCCCGGTGCACGACTCCGGTGCTCAGCACCGATCGCCGCCGTGAAGGCGTCCTCGACGCTGCCGACGGGCACGTTGAGCAGCTCCCACTCCGGCGGCAGCCGTCCTTCGTACGCGGCCGGGTCGGCCGGCAGACCGGATCCCCGGACGCCGACGACCAGCGGGGGACGGTCCTCGCGCGGCACGCCGTCGAACTCTCCGTACTCCTCCTGCCCCCGGAACCACCCCGTGGGCAGCTCCTTCGCCACGGCCCGCACCTCGGCGACGGAGCGGAACTCTGCGTACGCGGAGACCCTCGAGTACGCGTGGCGGCCGAACTCCACGGGGCTGCGCGCGGTGCTCGGGGCGAGTGCGGGGTCGGGGGTACGGAAGACGGGACAGGCGACGGCGTCGGACATGCGGTGACGGTGCCACGGACCGTCAGTGCAGGTCATCGCGTTTGCGGCACGCCGGCGGTCTAGGGGGTGTGTGCCGCCAGGACCGTGGCCACCGTGTCCGCCTCGGTCGCCGGTTTGTCCGGGCGGTGGCGCAGGACGCGGGCGAAGCGGAGGGTCACTCCGGCCGGGTAGCGGGAGGAGCGCTGGAGGCCGTCGTAGGCGATCTCGACGACCAGTTCCGGGCGGACCCGGACGGTGAAGCCGTCGTCCTCGACCGCCAGCTCGCGCAGCCGCTGCGTCTGCCAGCGCAGCATCTCGTCGGTGAGCCCCTTGAAGGTCTTGCCGAGCATGGCGTACGTTCCGTCGCCGGTGGGCGCCCCCAGGTGCAGGTTCGAGAGCAGGCCGGTGCGCCGCCCGTGGCCCCATTCCGCGGCGAGGACCACCAGGTCGAGGGTGTGCACCGGTTTCACCTTGAGCCAGTGTTTGCCGCGCCGCCCGGCGGCGTAGGACGAGTCCAGTGACTTGACGACGACCCCCTCGTGTCCCCGGCGCAGGGTCTCGGCCCAGAACTCCTCGGCCTCGGCGCCCTGCTCCCCCGGGTCCTCGACGACGAGGCGGCGGACCCGGGCGCCCTCGGGAACGAGCGCGGTGAGGGCCGCGTGCCGCTCGCGCACCGGCAGGTCGAGGAGGACGTCCTCGCCCACGGCCAGGACGTCGAAGAAGTAGGGGGCGACCGGGAGCGTGCGCCGCGCGGCGTCCACGTCGACCCGGGAGCCGACCCGGCCCGCGATCTCCTGGAAGGGGACGGGGCGGCCGTCCGCCGCCCGTCCGATGACCTCCCCGTCGAGGACGAACCGCTCCCCCGGCAGCGACCGGGCCAGCTCCGCCACCTCCGGCAGCCGCCCCGTGATCTCGTCCAGGGAGCGCGTGTAGATCCGTACGTCGTCGCCCTCGCGGTGGACCTGGACCCGGATCCCGTCCAGCTTCTCCTCCACCGCGCACGGCCCGAGCACCTCCAGCGCCTCGGCGACCGACTTCGCCGTGCCGGCCAGCATCGGCTGGACGGGCTGCCCCACGCGCAGCGTGACTGTGCGCAGTGCCTGCGCGCCGTCGGCCAGCACGGCCGCCGCCACCCGCGGCAGCGAGCCGTCGAGCATCACCGCCCGGCGCAGCGCGGCGGCCGGTACGCCGGCGGCCGCGGCCACCCCTTCCAGGGCCACCGCGTCGAGCGCGCCCTGACGCACCTCGCCGGACAGCAGGGCGCGCAGGAACACCTGCTCGGACCCGGTGGCCCGGCCCAGCAGGTCGGCGAGGATCCGGCCGCGCCGCTCCACGGACCCGGTGCCCGCCACCGCGGCCAGTTCGCCGACCGCCGTGTCGACGTCGCGGACGGTCAGGACGGGTTCCGCCGCCGGTGCGACGTCCTGGCCGAGCGTGCGCCAGCCGATGCCCGGGCGGCCCTGCGGGAGGCGCCCGGAGAGGTAGGAGATGACCAGGCCGGCCTCCTCGGGGGGCGCGGCGGCGAAGAGCTCGGCGAGCAGGGCGCTCTTGCGGGACCGGGCGGAGGTGTCGGCGACCTCCCGGGACACGCGCGCGACGTCGGCCAGCAGCATGCGGCCATCCTCCCGCCCGCGGACGCACCGCGCAGGTCGGTATCGGGCCGCAGCAGGCCGGGGTGCAGACCGGGAGCGGGCCGGGGGGTGTACCGCAGGTGCGGTACGCGCGGGGCCCGCCCTACTCCTCGAGAAGGTGGGCGGTTCCGCCTGTGGGTGCTCGGAGCCCGGGGAACGGGCCCTTAGGGTGCCCATATGAAGCTCCGAATGCCCCGGCGCCGCCGAGACCGTCTGCTCGCGGGCGCCGCCGCGCTCGCGGTCGTGGCGGGGGCCGGTACGTGGACGGCCGCGTCCGCGACCGGTGACGAACCCGCCGTGCACCGCCAGGACCAGGTCGTGAACATGCCCGGCGCCGGGATCGACACCTCCTACTTCACGGCGGGCGGCGGTGCGGAAAGACGTCCCGCCGTCCTGCTCGGGCACGGCTTCGGCGGCAGCAAGGACGATGTCCGCGAGCAGGCCGAGCGCCTCGCCCGGGACGGGTACGCGGTCCTGACCTGGTCGGCGCGCGGCTTCGGCCGCTCCGAGGGCCGGATCGGCCTGAACGACCCCGCGTACGAGGTCAAGGACGTCTCCCGGCTCATCGACTGGCTCGCGGCCCGGCCCGAGGTGGAGCTCGACGCGGCCGGTGATCCGCGCGTCGGCGTCTCCGGGGCCTCCTACGGCGGCGCGGTCTCGCTGCTCGCAGCCGGTCACGACCCGCGGGTCGACGCGATCGCCCCCGTGATCACCTACTGGAACCTCGCGGACTCCCTCTTCCCGAACGGCGTCTTCAAGAAGCTCTGGTCCGGCATCTTCTTCACCAGCGGCTCGACCGACGGGATGCAGCGCGCCGTGCCCGGACAGCGGCCGGACTCCTCGGCCGCGCCCGGACAACGGCCGGACTCCTCGGCCGCGCCCGGCTGCGGACGGTTCCAGCCCGAACTCTGCGCGATGTACGAACGCGTCGCGGTGGCGGGCAAGCCCGATCCCGAGGCCCGCACCCTGCTGGAGCAGCGCAGTCCGTCGGCCGTCGGCGACCGGATCAAGGTGCCGACCCTGATCGTGCAGGGCCAGGACGACTCCCTCTTCCCGCTGGACCAGGCCGACGCCATGGCCAAGGCCATCGCGGCGAACGGCGCGCCCGTCTCCGTGGACTGGACGGCCGGCGGGCACGACGGCGGGATGCGCGAGGCCGACCGGGTCGAGGCCCGGGTGGCCTCCTGGTTCGACCGCCACCTCAAGGGGGACGAGGCAGCCGACACCGGCCCGGCGTTCCGGGTCACGCGCTCCGGAGGCATCGACTCCACCGACGGCACGGTCACCCTGCGCGGCGCGACCGGCGACCGGTACCCCGGACTGGAATCCGGTCCGCGGGAGTTCGCACTGACGGGGCCGGAACAGACCTTCGCCAATCCGGCGGGCGGCGCGCCCCCCGCCCTGTCCTCGCTCCCGGGCATCGGCGGGCAGCTCGCCGCCTTCGGGGCCGGGCTCTCGCTCGACTTCCCCGGGCAGAACGCCCGGTTCGAGTCGGCGCCACTGGCCGAGGACGTGACGATCACCGGCACCCCGACCCTCACCCTAAAGGTGAGGTCGAGCGCCGCGGACGGCTCGGCCGTCCTGTTCGGCAAGGTGTACGACGTGGGGCCCGACGGCCGTCAGCAGGTGCTGCCGAGCCAGCTGGTCGCCCCGGTGCGGGTGGAGAACGCACAGGAGGGCACCACCGTGCGGCTGCGGCTGCCCGCGATCGACCACTCCGTCGAGGCCGGGCACCGGCTGCGGCTGGTGATCGCCGCGACCGACCTCGGCTACGCGACACCGGCGGCTCCGGCCACCTACACCGTCGCCGTGGAGGGCCCGCTGGCCGTGCCCGTCGCCGCGGAAGTGCGGACCGCTGCGGCCGGGCTGCCCGCCTGGACCTGGTGGCTGCCGCTGGGCGCGGTGGCCCTGGCCGCGGCGCTGCTCGGGATCCGACGGACCGGCCGGGGCGCCGGTGGGTCGGGGCCGGGCGCCTCGCAGCCGGACCCCGCACTGGCCGACGTACCCCTGGAGATCACCGGTCTGACGAAGCGCTACGCGAAGGCGCAGGACCGGTACGCGGTGCGGGACCTGTCCTTCCGCGTCGAGAAGGGGCAGGTCCTGGGACTCCTCGGGCCCAACGGCGCCGGGAAGACCACCACCCTGCGGATGCTGATGGGGCTGATCTCTCCGGACGCCGGGGAGATCCGGGTGTTCGGGCACGCGGTACGGGCCGGGGCGCCCGTACTGTCCCGGGTCGGGGCCTTCGTGGAGGGCGCCGGATTCCTCCCGCACCTGACGGGACGCGCCAATCTGGAGCTGTACTGGCGGGCCACCGGCCGCCCGGCCGAGGACTCGCACATGGCGGAGGCGCTGGAGATCGCCGGGCTCGGCGACGCGCTGGAGCGCGCGGTGCGCACGTACTCGCAGGGCATGCGCCAGCGCCTCGCGATCGCGCAGGCCATGCTCGGCATGCCGGACCTGCTGATCCTCGACGAACCGACGAACGGTCTGGACCCGCCGCAGATCCGGGAGATGCGGGACGTGATGATCCGCTACGCCGCGGGCGGGCGGACGGTCATCGTCTCCAGCCACCTCCTGTCGGAGGTGGAACAGTCCTGTACGCACCTGGTGGTCATGGACCGCGGGCAGCGGGTCGCGGCGGGCGAGGTCTCCGAGATCACCGGCGGCGGGGACACGCTGCTGGTTTCGCTGGCGGAGCCGGTGGACGAGGTGAGCGTCGAGAAGGTCGCGGCGCTGGAGGGAGTGGGTTCCGTGGTGGCCGCCGATGACGGGCTGCTCGTACGGCTCGAAGGCGCGACGGCCGCGGGGCTGATCGCCGAACTCGTACGACTGGAGGTGCCGGTGAACGGAGTGGGACCGCACCGGCGACTGGAGGACGCGTTCCTCACCCTGATCGGAGGTGCGGCGTGAGTACGGCGGCGACGGTGCAGGAGGTGGCTCCGGGCTACCGGGCGAGCCGTACGCTGCCGCTGCGCGTGGAGGCGCTGCGGCAGTGGCGCCGGCGGCGGACGCTGGTGATGGGCGGGGTGCTGGCCGCACTGCCCTTCATCCTGATGATCGCGTTCGCGGTGGGCGGCGGGCCGGGCAGCCGGGGCGGCGGGAACAACCGCATCACCCTGATCGACACGGCCACGGCCTCCGGCGCGAACTTCGCCGCGACCTGTCTGTTCGTCTCGGCCGGCTTCCTGCTGGTGGTGCCGGTGGCGCTGTTCTGCGGGGACACCGTGGCCTCGGAGGCGAGCTGGTCCTCGCTGCGCTACCTGCTGGCCTCGCCGGTGCCCCGGGCGCGGCTGCTGTGGAGCAAGCTGGTGGTGGCGCTGGGCTTCAGCCTGGCGGCGATGGTGCTGCTGCCGGTGGTGGCGCTGGCGGCGGGCACGGCCGCGTACGGGTGGGGGCCGCTGAAGCTCCCGGCGGGCGGAGCTCTGGCGGCCGGGGACACCGTGCCGCGGCTCGCGCTGGCCGTGGCCTTCGTGTTCGTGTCGCAGCTGGTGACGGCGGGGCTGGCGTTCTGGCTGTCGACGCGGACGGACGCCCCGCTGGGCGCGGTGGGCGGGGCGGTCGGGCTGACGATCGTCGGCAATGTGCTGGACGCGGTGACGGCGCTCGGGTCGTGGCGGGAGTTCCTGCCGGCGCACTGGCAGTTCGCGTGGGCGGACGCGCTGCAGCCGCAGCTGGAGTGGGGCGGGATGGTCAAGGGAGCGGTGGTGTCCGTGTCGTACGCGCTGGTGCTGTTCGCTCTCGCCTTCCGCGGGTTCTCCCGCAAGGACATCGTGTCCTGACCCGGCGCGGACGATCCACAACCCACGGCCCGCTGCCCGGAGGTCTCCGGGCGGCGGGCCGTGGGCCGTCCGCGGCAATGCGGCCGCGCCCGGGTGCGGCTGCGGCTGCGGCTGCGGCTGCGGTCCATTCGCCCCGGCCCGATGAACCATCGCTGTCATCACGACCGGGGGGTACCGCCCCTGCGCGCAGCAGGACGTCCGGCCCGTAGGGCCGTGCTGCCCGGTGGCCTCGCGACAGCCCCCGCGCCTCGTGCTCGCGGGATGCCCCTCGGCCTGCACCCCGAAGCAGACGACCGCCGCACCCCAGCCGCGACCGGATGCGCCCCGGGCCGCGTTGGCCCGCTTGGGGGAAGCCAACGCACACGGGGTGAGCGGGGACCTCGATCACCCCGAGCGGGATCCCGAGCGGCGCGAGCTCGTCGCCGAGGTCCGGGACCCGTACGGGGTGGTCCTCACCTGCATCGACTCCCGGGCGGCGCCCGAGCGCGTCTTCGGCACCGGACTCGACGACCTGTACGTCTGCGCACGGGCGGGCGGGCGATCGGCCCGGTGGTCACCGGGTCCGTCGAGTGCGGGCCCGTGACGGGCGGCACCCCCGCTGATCGCCGTGCTCGGGCACCAGCGCTGCGCTGCCGGGGAACCTCCAGGTCTGACGGTCCGGAACCCCGGCGCCGACCCCGTCGACACCGTGGTCCACCAGCACGTCCGGGTCACCGCGGACGATCTGCGCTCCCGCTCCGGCCTGGCGCCCCTCGTGAAGAAGGGCGCCTCGGCCGTCGCCGGCACCTCCTACTCGCCGGGCACCGGCAAGGTGGACGTCCTGACGGGGGCGCCCGTCTGAGCGGTCACTCGGGCCCCCGCGCCCCCGGGATCGCGGCGATCGCGGCGAGCAGCTCGGCGTCCAGGGGACGGTCGGCGACGGCTGCGTTGGCGCGTACCTGCTCGGCGGAGGTGGCTCCCGCGATGACGGAGGCACAGCCGGGCTGGGCGGAGAGCCAGCCGATGGCGAGTTCGAGGACGGTCCGGTCGTGCTTCTCGGCGAGCGCGGCCAGCGCTTCGACGACGTCGAGGCGCTCCTCGGTGAGGTACGAGTCGCGGCCTTCGAGCCGGGAACCGGCCGGTACGGGCGCACCCCTGCGGATCTTGCCGGTCAGCAGGCCGTTGGCGAGGGGGAAGTACGGGAGCACGCCGACACCGTAGTGGCGGGCGGCCGGGACCAGCTCCCGCTCGACCGACCGCTCCAGCAGCGACCACTCGTTCTGCGCCGACACGAAGGGGACCGAGCCGGTCTCGCGGGCGACGTGGGCGGCTTCGGCGAGCTGCCAGCCGGAGAGGTTGGAGTGGCCGATGTACCGGACCTTGCCCTCGGCGACGAGCTCGGTGAGCGCGGCCAGGGTCTCGGCTATCGGGGTGGCCGGGTCGGGGCTGTGCAGCTGGAAGAGGTCGATGTGGTCGGTGTCGAGGCGGCGCAGGGACTCCTCGACGGCCCGCCGGATGTAGGCGCGGCCACCGCGGGAGCCGGCGGCGGGCCCGTACTTCATGTCCACGCCGTCGTAACCGAACTTGGTGGCGAGGACGACCTGGTCGCGACGGCCCTTGAGGGCCTGCCCGAGGTGGACCTCGGAGCCGCCGGCGCCACCGTAGATGTCGGCGGTGTCCAGGAAGGTGATGCCCGAGTCCAGGGCGGCGTCGACGACGGCGCGGGTGGCCTGGGCGTCCAGTCGACCACCGAAGTTGTTGCAGCCGAGGCCGATCGCGGAGACCTGGAGTCCGGAACTACCCAGGGGGAGATAGCGCATGCGGTTCTTTCCTCCGACTCGACGAGTACATGATCAACTGAGTTCAAGTCTAGGCGGCCGCCCCGGGGCACCGGACCGGAATCCGGGCAGCGGGCCGTGAACACCGTGTGACACCCGCGGGCCCCGTCCCCCACCGGCCACCCGGCCCGCCCCCGGTAATTTGACCGTATGGATCATGACGTCGCCGCGCCGGTCGCGGCCGCGTCCTGACCGGAGTTCCCCCGCCCCAGCCGGGCCGGGGGCGGCCCGACCCGAAGGAATCCCGTGAACCGCAAGCTGATACCGGCCGCCGCCGTCGCCACCTGCGCGGCCGCCGTCCTCGCCTTATTCGCCGGGCCCGTCAACGCCAACGAGACCCCCGGCCCCGTCCCCAGCGCCTCACCCACCAAGGGGCCGTCCGCCCCGCCGACCACCCGCCCCACGGTCATGCCGTCGGGCACCCCCGTTCCGGGCGCCACCCCCACCCTGGTCCCCCCGGCCACCCTGGTCCCCACCCCCACCCTGGCCCCCACCGCCGCCCCGAACCCGACCGTCACCCCGCGACCCGGCACGCCCACCGGCCGTCCCGGAGGTGGAGGCACGGGCGGGGGCGGCGGCGAGACCCCCACCCCCGGGCCCGGCTGTGCGCGCACCGTGCCCCAGCTCCCCACCCCCGAGAGCGTCCCCGCGTACGGCACCGTCACCGTCGACATGTGCGCCACCGACCACCGCACCGCCCGCGGCAAGCTGGTCTTCACCGCCGGGTACGGCGACGACCCCGTCACCTACCGCGTCACCCTGCGGTGGACGTTCGAGGGCAAGCCCGAAGCGGGATGCGAAGGGTGCTGGTCCCCGGCCCGCTACGACTACACCGAGGACGTCTACGTCAACGACGCCGTCCGGGCCGTACCGCTCGCCGTGGGGTTCGTCATGCGGCACCGCGGCGAACTGATCGGCGAGCAGCGGCCCGGTACCGGCGTGACCGTGGTCGACGTCCAGCCCGTGGAACCCGCCTGGCAGGACAACCCGAAGCTCGTCGGCCCGGTGCCCGGCGCCACCCAGCCGTCCCGGCCGTCCCCGACCCCCTGACCCTCCCGGGCCGGCGTCACCGCGCAGGGCCGCCTCCACCGCCGGTGGAGGCGTGCGGTCGCCGCGCTAGAGGAGTCGGGTGGCACCTGGGGACGGGGACGCCGTCGTGATGCGCGGTGGTGTGAAGTCCGCGCGGAGGAAGGCGTCCGTCACGGCCCGGGTCACCGACCGCTCGGCGTCCGCATCGATCAGGGACAGTGCCGATCCGCCGAAGCCGCCGCCCGTCATGCGGGAGCCGTACGCGCCCGCCGCGTCCGCCGTGGAAACCGCCAGGTCCAGCTCCGGGCAGGACACTTCGTAGTCGTCGCGCAGCGAGAGGTGGCCCTCCGTCAGCAGCGGTCCCGTCTCGCGCAGGCGGCCCGCGCGCAGCAGTCCCTCGACGCGCAGGACCCGCTGGTTCTCGGTCACGACGTGCCGGACGCGCCTGCGCTCGACCGGGTCCTCCAGTCGGGCCAGGGCCTGCTCCAGCTCCTCGTACGGGAGGTCGCGCAGGGCGGGCAGGCCCAGGGCGGCGGCCGCACGGTGGCAGGAGGCCCGGCGCTGGGTGTAGGCCCCGTCGGCGAGTGCGTGCTTGACCCGGGTGTCGATGACGAGGAGGCGCAGGCCGGCCGCCGGGCAGTCGAAGGGGATGTGGCGCCGTTCGAGGCTGCGGGTGTCCAGGTGGAGGGCGTGTCCGCCGGTCGCACAGGCCGAGGCCGTCTGGTCCATGATCCCGCAGGGGACGCCGACGTACGCGTTCTCGGCGCGCCGGGCGAGTGCGGCCAGTTCGGGGCGGGTGAGCGGGATCCCGTACAGGTCGGTGAGGGCCAACGCGGTGGCCACTTCCAGGGCGGCCGAGGAGGACAGGCCGGCGCCGGTCGGTACGTCGGACCGTACGTGCAGATCGGCGCCGCCGACCGGCAGGCCGGCATCCCGCAGGGCCCAGGCGACCCCGGCGGGGTAGGCGGCCCAGCTGGCGGCGCCCTGCGGTGGGCGCGCGGGATCGAGCTCCGCGAGGTCGAGGGCGACCGCGCCGGAGGGGGCGTCGGTGGAGTGGACCCGCAGGATCCGGTCGGTGCGCCGGGCCGCGGCCACCTCGGTGCGCTGCGGGAGGGCGAAGGGCAGGGCGAAGCCGTCGTTGTAGTCGGTGTGTTCGCCGATCAGGTTGACCCGGCCCGGGGCCGCCCAGACCCCCTCGGGCGGGTACCCGTACAGCTGCTGGAATCCGTCCGGTGCCGACCGGGTCACGCGCTCGCCACCTCCCGCAGCCGCGCGGCCGCGTCCTCGGGCCGGACGTCGTTCATGTAGGCCTCCATGCCGGACTCGGTCCCTGCCAGGTACTTCAGTTTGTCCGCCGTCCGGCGGATCGTGAAGAGCTCCAGGTGGAGCGCGAAGTCGGCCCTGCCCTCGCCCGCCGGGGCCTGGTGCCAGGCGGAGATGTACGGGGTCGGCTCGGGCCGGTCGAAGAGCCGGTCGAAGCGGCGCAGCAGCTCCAGGTAGACCCGGGGGAACTCGGCGCGGGCCGCGTCGCCGAGGGCGGGCAGGTCGGGGACCCGGTGGCGCGGATAGAGGTGGACCTCGTACGGCCAGCGCGCCGCGTAGGGCACGAAGGCGGTCCAGTGCTCCGTTTCGAGGACGATGCGGGTGCCTTCGGCGCGCTCGGCGGCCAGGACCTCCTCGAAGAGGTTGCCGCCGGTGCGCTCGCGGTGGGCGGCGACGGTGGCGAGCATCCGGGTGGTGCGCGGGGTGACGAAGGGAAAGGCGTAGATCTGGCCGTGCGGATGCCCGAGGGTGACGCCGATCTCGGTTCCGCGGTTCTCGAAGCAGTAGACCTGCTGGACGCCCTCGCGGGCGGAGAGTTCGGCGGTGCGGTCGCTCCAGGCGGCGAGGACGAGCGCGGCGCGCTCCTCGTCGAGGTCGGCGAAGGAGGTCAGGTGGTCGGGGGTGAAGCAGATGACCTCGCAGCGGCCGGTGTCGCCGGCGAGGGAGGGGAAACGGTTCTCGAAGACGGCCACCTCGTAGTCCGGCGCCGGGATCTCGCTCGCGCGTTCCCCGGTGGAGGGGCACAGCGGGCAGGCGTCGGCGGGCGGGTGGTAGGTGCGGCCCTGCCGGTGGGAGGCGATGACGACGCGGTCGCCGAGCAGCGGATCGCGCCGTACCTCGGAGCCGCTCGTGGTGGCGGGGGCGTCGAGCGGACGCGTGTCGGGGACGGCGCGGGCGGCGCGGGCGGCGCCGTCGCCGGTGTCGTAGTAGAGGATCTCGCGGCCGTCGGCGAGGCGGGTGCTCGTGCGCTTCACGGAAGGAACTCTCTCATCCGGGGTGACGACCGTGGTGCGGCCGAGGTCGGGCTGGTCGCGCAACGGCAGGACGGTGCCGGGGCGCTCCCGTTCGAGAACGATGATCTCGTTCTCGTCCGCTGGGTCGTGCGACGGGGTCCGTGGGAGTAGCGCATGCCCCACGGGCCGCGAGGGGGGTGGCTGAAGCGGTGGCAGGCGGGCCGGCCGGGCTCCGTAGGGGGCTGCGCGAAGTCGAGTCCGGTGGGGTCGGTCAGCGGCAGCGGCCGATCTCCCCCTCGCACAGGTGTTGATGTCCGTGGCGGACACCGCGCCAGATGTCCTTGGGGTCGTTGCGGTGCGGCCCGTAGTTGACCCCCACCCGTGCCCGACCAGCAGGCCGAGGACGACGGCCGCGGAGCGGCACGTACGGGCCGATGACCTTGCGGACGCGTGCGGCTCGGGGCTGAGTTCGCCGGCCTCGCCGATGGGTCGCGTCGTAGTCGTAGCTGGTGACGGTGGGGCGGGATCCGGTGTGGGCGCCGCCCCAGAAGCCGAAGTTGGTGCGCCGTGGGAGGCGGCCACGTCGTCACTCCACGGCGGCGAGCGGGCCGGTCTGTTGGGAGCGGCGCCGGGGCGTGCCGGCCGGGGACCGCGCCGGCCCGGAGCATGGCGTCCTCGGGACCGTCCGCGGTGAACGGCGGGCCGTCCACGCCGCGTGCGACGAGGGCCTGTTCCGCGTGGGCGCGGCAGCGGGTGTCGTTGGCGTACGAGCCGCACTCGTTCTGACCTGCACGGCGACGACGGGGCCGCCGTGCCGCACGAGCAGCGGCAACAGTTCGGGACCCCCAGGGCGAACCAGCCTTCCGCCTCGGCCTCGGAGCGCGGAGCGGAGCAGTACAGACGGAGGTCGTCGACGGCGAGGAGGCGAGCGGGCGGTCCGCCGAAGTCTCCTTCGGAAGTACGGTCGGCCGTCGCATGCATGGCGGCATCGACCGCACCGTCAGCGATCGCTCGATCGGGTCGGTTCCTTATGATGCCGCTGCCGGGAGGGACCGCGCAGACCGCAGGGGGACACACTTTGAGACCGCACGTGAACCAGCGTCGGACCCGCGTGCTCGAGCTCGTCCGGGCCCGGGGCACCGTGCGGGTGACGGACCTGGCCCGGGAACTCGGCGTCTCGCCGGTCACCCTGCGGCGGGACATCGAGGCGATGACGGCGCGGGGCGAGGTCCGGCGGATGCACGGGGGGATCGGCCGGGTGGAACCGGAGCGCCGGGCAGCCGCGGTGACGGGGCCGACC
Source organism: Streptomyces sp. NBC_00273 (assembly GCF_036178145.1). NCBI lineage: Bacteria > Bacillati > Actinomycetota > Actinomycetes > Kitasatosporales > Streptomycetaceae > Streptomyces > Streptomyces sp. NBC_00273. The sequence continues at coordinate 1,137,183 of NZ_CP108067.1, forward strand.
GCCGGGCTGGGGGTCGGGATGGTGGTGCCGACGGCCGACCACTCCTACGCCGATGTGGTGCGCGGGGCCCGCGAGGCGATCGAGGCGCGGGGCGCCCGGCTGACCGTGGGCCTGACGCGGTACCTGACGGGCGAGGACCGGATACAGGCGGACCGGCTCCTGTCCACGGGGGCCCACGGGCTGCTGCTGACCCCGAACTGGGAGACCGGATCCCCCCGGCCCGGGGAGGGCGCCTGGACCGCGGAACTCACCGTTCCTGCCGTACTGGTGGAGCGCTGGGCCCCGCCGGGGCATCCGGCGGCCACCCTGGACCGGGTGGCGTCCGACCACGCGCACGGCGCGGCCGCGGCGGTCCGGCACCTGGCCGGGCTGGGGCACCGGCGGATCGCACTCGCCGGCCGGGACACCCCGGCGACGGCCCGGCTGCGCGCCGGGTACGAGGCCGCCGTGGCCGCCCTCGATCTGGAACCGGCGCCGCCGTGGCCGCCCGCCGGACCGGACCCGCTCTCCGAGGCCGGCCTGTTCGCCCGGAGCCTGGACTACCTGTGCGGGGCGGTGACGACGGGCGGGGTGACCGCGGCCCTGGTCCACAGCGACACCGACGCGATCATGCTGATCCCCAGGCTCCAGGCCCGGGGCGTGCGGGTGCCCGAGGACCTGGCGTTGATCGCGTACGGCGACCAGGTGGCCGGGCTGGCCGGCGTACCGCTGTCGGCGGTGGCACCGCCCCAGCACGAAGTGGGCAGGCGGGCGGCGGACCTGCTGCTGGACCGGCTGACCACCACCGGTCCGGAGACCGGCCCCCGACAACACGTGGGGTTGCTCCCGCACCTGACGATCCGCTCGTAGGGCGTGTCCGCGCAGTGGGTCGGTAGCTGCTTCGGGACCGTGACGGCCCGCATCCGCATCGAGCGGTGCGGGCCGGGACGGCGTGCGTTCGACACCGGCTCCCCGAAGGGACCGGAGCTGGCGGCACTGGACGACGGGGATCCGCCTGGCCGGACCGGAAGGCCGCGCTTGTCCGCCGCGGCGGCGCCGCACTACGGTGAGGGTGTGGATCTTTTCACCCGTTCCTGGACGGCCTTGCGCACGGCGGTCGCCGAGATCCCGGACCCGGACTTCGCACGGCCGTCGGGCTGCGCCGGCTGGCTCGTACGGGACCTCGTGTGCCACCTGGTCATCGATGCCCAGGACGTCCTGATCACCCTCGCCACCCCCGCCGCGACGGAGCCGACCGTCGACGCGGTGACCTACTGGCACGTCGCGGACCGGCCACCGACCGGCGAGGACCCGCTCGAAGCGCTCACCGTGCGGCTGGCCGCCGCGTACGGGGACCCGCACCTGCTCCGGTTCCACCTCGACGACGTCGGCTCCGCCGCCGGCCGCGCCGCCGAACTCGCCGACCCGAGGACCCGGGTGGGCACCCGCGACGAGGTCCTCACCGTGAGGGACTACCTCGGCGCGTACGTCCTGGAGTGGACGCTGCACCACCTCGACCTGATCGCCCACCTCCCGGACGCGCGGACCCGGCCGCCCGAGGAGAGCCTGGCCCGCTCCCGCGCCATGCTGGAGCAGCTCGCCGGGGCGGCGTTCCCCGCGTCGTTCACCGACCGGGACGCGCTCCTGGTCGGCACCGGCCGCAGCGCACCCACCGACGCGCAGCGGGCCGAACTGCGCGACGTGGCGGTGAGGCTCCCGCTCGTCCTGAGCTGAGCCGCCCCCGCCGCACAGAGGAGCCGGGCCGGGCCTGGTCAAGGGGGCTGAGCGCCCGCCAGGCGATCGAGGCGCTCGTTCCGCTGAACGGATGCAGTCGTCGAGCATCGGAACGTCCGCAGGGATCACAGCGGCCCCATCCCTCGTTGAACCGTCAAACGGTGCGCTCGCCACTAGCGCACCGCACCGCACCGCTGGCCCCTGGGATGAGGAGAATCCGATGCATGCCGCCGAGGAGAACCGGCAGGAGCTGGACTCGGTCAGCGTCCTGAACGCGAAGAGGACGCTGCTCCAGCTGCTCGGTCGGGCGGGGGTCGCCGCCGACGATGCGGAGGGCCTGATCGCCCTGGTCGAGGCGGGCGCCTTGGCCGGCGCGTGCGAGGAGGTCGGCGCGCTCGGGGGGTCCGCCCCGGGGGACAAGGGCGAGCCGTACGAGTCGGGCTGGCTGGACGGTGCCCGTGCCGTCACCGACGAGCTCGGCGCGATCGCCGAACGGGCACTGGGGCAAACCGTCGGCCCCGACCGACCGAGCGCCGCCCCGGCCGACCGGCCACCGGTCGGGCGCATGGAGGTGGAGCAGGCGAAGGCAGCCGTCACCCCCCTCTACCTCACCTTCACCGCCGTCTCCGACCTCGACCCCGAGGTCACCGAGGAGGTGCTCCGTGCCGTCCTCGCCACGATGACCCCCCGCCAGAGGGCCCGGTACGCCGGCCGGCTGGCGGATTTCGCCGCAGCGCACCGGGCCCGTCTGGAGCGGTTGTACGTGGAGTACGGGCCCGGCAGCGCCACCGCCATCCACGGCCGCTACTCCCTCCTGCACTCCGCCACCAGCGTCGCGGTGCTGGAGCGGCTCGCCACGCCAGCGGCCGCGCTGCGGGAGGAGTGGGAGGCCGCCGAGCTGCCACCCGCCTGGCTGGACGGTCCGAAGAGGGCCTGGGACGCGGTGGGCTGACATCGCCGGCGCGAGCCTCGGCGCGTATGAGATCCGCCGACAGCCCCGGCCCTGCTGAGGGGTGGTACGCCGCCGAGCGCGGCCCGGGCTGCCCGGGCGGCGAAGGCGAATGCCACCGGACGGAAACGGCGCCCGGTCACTGCGCTAGCCGTCGGACCGCCGTCACGACGCTGGCCTCTGCCTCCTCTGCCGACATGTGGTGCGCGGCGACCGCGGCCGCCTTCGCGTACGACGGCTCTCGTACGGCAGCAGTGAGCGCGTCGGCGAGGGCTTCGGGAGTCAAGGAGCGGAAGGGGATCGGGGTCGGCGCTGCGCCGATCGCGGTGAGCCGGGCGGCCCAGAAGGGCTGGTCAGCGGCGACCGGTACCGTGACGGATGGGACCCCGGCGCGCACTGCCGCCGCCGTGGTGCCGGCTCCGGCGTGGTGGACGACGGCGGCCAGCCGCGGGAACAGCAGGGCGTGCGGTACGTCGCCGATGGTCAGGACATCGTCCCCGTCGGCGGCGAGCCCGGCGCTGCCCGACTGGAGGATCCCCCGCAGTCCGGCTCTCCGCAGGGCACCTACGGCGATCTCGCTCAGGCGGTCCCCGTGGCCGGCGGCCATGCTGCCGAAGCCGACCAGCACCGGTGGCGGTCCGGCAGCCAGGAAGTCCTCCAGGTCCGCGGGCAGCCGACGGCCGGCATCGACGTACGGCCACCAGGAGCCGGTCACGGTCAGATGGGCCGCCCAGTCGGACGGGCGGGGTACCAGCGCCGTGCTGAAGCCGTGCAGGACGGGCCAGCCGGCTTCGTCCTGCCGCCGGCGCATCCGTGCGGCAGTCAGCGTCGGCAGGTCAAGGCGTTCGCGCAGCCGTGCCACCGCCGGCTCGAAGACCCGGTCGGTCATCCGCAGGGCGAACCGTCCGGCGGCGCGGTGGCCGAACCGTCCCAGCGAGCGGGTTCCCATCAAGGTCGGGGCGAAGTCGCCGGTCGGGGCGGTGGGCTGCAGGTACACGCCCGTGCTCGGTATCCCGGTGGCTTCGGTGAGGTGCCAGCCGAGCGGAGCGGTGGTGGCCGACAGCAGGAGCAGGTCCGTGCCGTTGCTGACGGCATCGGCGAACCCCTCGCCCAGGTCCGCGATGAACGCGCTGGCGGCCCGCAGCAGTTCGCGCTTCCCCTGGACGTCACCGTGCGCCCGTGGATCGGCGGGCAGTGGTCGGAACTCCAGCCCGGCTTCCCCGGCAAGGGGTGCGAACGACTCCGTGGCGGCGAGTGCGACCTCGTGTCCGGCGTCGCGGAGGGCGGCGCCCAGGCCGGTATAGGGTGCGACATCACCGCGTGATCCGGCCGTGGCGATCAGGATTCTCATCGGTGTTCCTTACACGTGGTTCTTCGATGTGGATGTGGCGCAACGCGTTGGCGCGTACCGCTTGGGCCAGGTAGGCGGCCAGGCCGGGACGTTGCCGCGAGGGCGGCACGACGAGGGCGAAGGCGCGAGGATCGGCGGCGAAGTCGTCCGCGATCCGCCGGTGCATCTGTGGCGGGCAGGGCGTGAACCAGCGGGACACGTGCAGCCGATGTTCCTCGGCGATGTCCATGGCCCGTTCACCGTCGCCGGGCTCGCCGTCGTCGTAGGCGGCGAGCAGGTCCGCCCGCCATGCGGCGGCCTCGGCCATCAGCCGCCGCCAGTCCTCCTTGGTGTGGGCGGAGGCCCGCGCCATCGCCTCCCGGTGTCCGTTCGAGTCCCGCCACTTCGATTGGGCGTCGGTGGCGTAGGTGAGGTCGAAGGCGACCTCACCGAAGACCTCGAAGCGTTCCTCGGGCGTCAAGGACACCCCGGTCTGCTGGACCTCGATCGCCCGCTCGGCCACCTCGGCCAGGCGCTGCAGTCGGGTGATCTCCTCCGTCAGTTGCCGCTGCCGGGTCCGCAGGTGCTCCAGCGCGCTGGCTTGCGGGTTCGCGAGGATCTCGGCGATCGCGTCCAGCGGGAAGCCCAGTTCGCGGTAGAAGAGGATCTGCTGGAGCCGCGCCAGGTCGGCGTCGTCGTAGCGGCGGTACCCGGCCCGGCTGCGGTCGCCGGGCGAGAGCAGCCCTGCCTTGTCGTAGTGGTGGAGCGTGCGCACGGTCACCCCGGCGAAGGCCGAGACCTGACCCACGGTATAGCCCATGGACCGCCCTTTCGTTCGTCTACAGCCTCAAGCCTGACGTAAGGGGAGGGTCAAGCCGTGATCTCGAGACGCCTGGAGCCGGTGGCGCGGGGGCGCTCTAGCATGGGCCCCTCCTGATCATCCCCGGGCCGCGCAGCCGGTGACGCTGCCTCGGCCCCCGTGCGAGGAGCCGCACCATGCCGTCCAGCACCACCGCCCCGCCGCCCTACGTCGTTCCCTGCGCGGGGCCGGGCGGTTCCGGGACGCGGTACGCCCTCGTCGGCGCCGACGGACGGCTGGTGCGGGCGCCGGACCTGAGCGCGGTCGGGGCGTTCCACCCGGACGGCCGGGGCGGGTTCGTCGCCCCCGCCGCCGACCCGGAGGGCCGGTGCGGCTACCTCGACCACCGCGGTGTGTGGCTGGCCGAACCGGCGCTGCCCTACACCGAGGTGTTCGAGGAGACCGGGCTCTCCCGGTTCCGGGCGGAGGACGGCCGCTGGGGCTACGCCGGGACGGACGGCACACCCGTCATACCGGCCACCCTGACGGAGGCCCACGTGTTCCGCCACGGCCTGGCCGCCGCCCGCACCGATGACGGGACGGGCTACATCGACGCCACGGGCCGCTTCGTGATACGCCCGCAGCACGCAGGGGCGGGAGTGTTCGCGTCGAACGGGCTCGCCGGCGTGCGGATGGCCGAAGGCGGGCCCTGCGGCTACATCGACCGCACGGGCCGCACGGTCATCGAGCCGCGGTTCGACGGAGCACGGCCCTTCGGACCCGACGGCGCGGCGCCCGTGCGGGTGGGCGAGCTGTGGGGCCTGATCGACGAGAAGGGGGAGTGGATCGTCGAGCCGTCCTTCCGGATGCTCAACCCCTTCGGCGCGAACGGCCTCGCCTACGTCCTCGGCGGCACCGTCGGCGACCACTTCCGGGGCTTCCTGAACGCCCGCGGCGAGCTGGTGATCAAGTCGGAGGGCAACCGGCTCTCCGAGGACTTCCGGTGCGGGCTGGTGCGTTTCGACAACGGCTACGCGCACGGCTACCTCGACGCCGCCGGCGAGGAGGTCATCGAGCAGGAGTACGAGTGGGCGGAGGACTTCGACGGCGCGGGGGCCGCGGTGGCCCACTACCTCGAACCCCTGGACGAGGACGACCCCGAGGAGGCCCGCGCGGCGGCCGCCGACCGCCCCTCCGGGCGGGCGTGGGGCGTCCTGCGCTCAGACGGCCGGTTCATCCCCGTCCACCATCCGGAGCCCCTCACCGACGCCGGGGGCTGGGTTCTCGGATTCGGCTACGGGACCGGACTCGCCGCGTTCGTCACCCGCGACGGCGGGGTGGCCCACGTGGACCGCGACGGCATGGACGTCTGCCGGGTCGAGGCCACCGCGGACGGTGCCGCCCTGCGCCTGGTGGACCGGGCCGGGACGACCCTGTGGGAAACCACCGGGGCCGAGGGCACCTTCGCGTCCGTGGAGCCCGCCCACTGCCAAGAGGCCCACTCGTACCTGGTCTACCCCGGTGCCCCGGAACGGGACGTCGCCGAGCTCGCGGGCGAGTTGCTCGCCGCCGATCCCCGCCCGTTCGAGCCCTGCTCGCTGATCTTCGACAGCAGGGAGGACCCGTACGAGCCCGCCGAGACCGAGGACGACCCGGACGCGGACGGCATCTGGTTCGGTGCCATGAGCGTGGTCGCGGAGACGTTTCTCTACGCCGAGCACCAGCACGACTTCTCCTTCCTCCAGGACTGGGCGAACGAACGGTTCGGTGAGATCGAGGCCGACATGATCGGCCGGCTCACCGCCCGCTTCGGCGACCCGCTCCCGGGAGCCGAGCTGTGCCTGCGCTACGGCGACGGCGAGTCGTCCACCGTGTGGCAGGTCGGCGCACAGCAGCTGGTCCTTCAGTCCTACGTCCTGGTCGGCGACGGGGACGTGGAGATCCAGCTCTGGCTCGCCGCCGTCGCGCCGTCCGACGAGGACGCGCAGCCGTAGCCGTAGCCGTAGCCACCGGCCGTACCGGCGCGGTCTGCGCCGTGCGCTGCCTTGGTGGGCCGCGAGGCACGGGCCCCTCGCCCGCACGCCGTCCCGGGCAGCCGGATCCTTCCTCGGGTGCACGGAACGGAGTACGGGCGGCGCGGTCAGAACTTGCTCAGGTTGAGCGCGTTCTGCAGGTCCTTGACGGTGGCGGGACCCCACGCACCGTCGACGGCCAGACCGGCGCCGGTCATCTACGTGCCCCAAGGGGTCACCCCGTAGGCGCTGTTGCCCAGTGTGCCGGCGTGGGCCGTACCGGTGCGCAGCGCCGGGTGACCGGACCCCACCGGGCCGGAGAAGTTCACCGGGGTCGTGCCGGTGATGCGGACGTTGCGCGGCGAGTCGCCGATGTCCCAGGTGCCGCCGCTCTCGCGCACCTCGACCACGCTCAGCCCCTGCGCGGCCAGGGACTTGTCGACCTTCTCGCGTGTCAGGGCCGCGCCGCCGTCCCGGTGGAGCAGCGTGGCGTCCGTGGCCTCGTGGTTGACGACGAGCGTCCCGCGCTGGCTGCCCCGGGGGCCGTCGTCGTACGGGAAGAAGTGCAGCCCGCTGTGGTGCGAGCCGATCTGGCGGGCCTGGTCGGCGGAGCTGTTGCCGCCGTTAACCAGCCACGCAGGCCCACCGGAGTACAGGGGCCGGCCCCACGGCGCCAGGGTCTGCACCGTGTGGCCGGGCGGTACGGTCACCGCGTCCGTGGTCGCGGTCGGCACCGCGGCGAAGCCGAGGAGGCCCTTCGGCTCCCGGCCGGCGGGCGGCGGCGCCGGGGTGGCGGCTGCGGTGGCGGCCCGGGCGGTGGGGGTGCCGAAGCCGAGGAAGGCCACGAGGGCGGCCGTGCCGCCGGCCACGACCTGACGGCGGGAGGGCGAGGAGGCCACGACCTCCTCGAACGGCGGGGCCCCCGCCGACTCGGGGTGGGGAGGAACCAGATCTGCCATGTGTGTGCCACCAAATGGGGAAGGCTCGGCCGCTGCGCCGCCGCGGCCGGGATACGGAGGACGGGTGCCACCGGCGACATCGGCTGCCGGGGCCCGTGGCACCGAACCTAGGGCGAGACGCCGCCCGTTCCGTCCGTCCAGCCGTCCCGGGACGCCCCGAACCGCATCTCGGGACGGCGTTTTGCGGGTGACCCGGGGGGCGCGGGGGTGCCTACCGTGGCGGACTTCTGCGGAACGCGACGCCCCGGCCGGATGCGCCCTGTTCCGGCCCGCCGTTCCGGGGTACTGGCGCTGGACACCGGCGGACCGTTCGATCGCTGGTCTGGCGGGTACGCCCGGCCAGTCCTCGTGAGGGCTTCACCGGCGTCGGCCGAGAAGGGCGGCCTGCTCCTTCTTGAGTCGCGCGAAGCGCGTCGTGGTGTACTCCTTCAGCTCCGGTCCCGGGAACTGGATGACGGACTTGTATGTGCCGAACTCGCCGCATGCCCAGCGCGCTGCGGTGATCTCGTAGCCGGAGACGTGGGCGCACAGGTCAAGCAGGACCGACGGCACCTCCTCCTCGATGAGGAGGTCGGCCTTGGTGACGACCACGTCACGCATCTTCTGGATGTTGGGCAGGAAGACGGTCGTGGCCCAGGTGCGCCACTCGGCGATCTCCTCCTCGGTGGGGGGTATGTCGTGGTCGAAGGGGTGGACCCCATCAGGGCGGACGTATCTCTCGCAGAACGCCTCGTAGGCACGGCTATTGGCCTCCATGAGCGCGAAGAGCGGGCCGTAGAAGTCGCTCAGCTGCTGGTTCACTCGGGCGAGCCGGGCCTGTCGCTGCGCGAGCCTCAGCCCGTTGAGGTACGTCGCCAGGTAGCCGGCGAAGGCCAGACTGACGGTCAAGATCACTGTGTTCACGAGGGGATGCTAGGCCCGCCCCTTTCAGACCGTCCGACCGTTGGTTCCGTCATCCGGCCGGACGCGGTCCTTGCTGACAAGGCTGGGCCAAGACGGTCGTTGAATCCTCGTCACGAGCCCCGACGCGGTCGGCGACATCATGGCCCCGTGCGGAGGCTGGTAGCGCGCCATCCGCGTCCCTGCTGGTGGGAAGTCGTCGCTTCCCACCAGCACGACGAGCGACCCGGTGAACCCCTGCGGTCACGTGTCGGCCCAGACGTCCCACCATTGCTGCGACTGGAAGTTCTTCTGCCACAGCTGGATGCGGGCTCCGTTGCCCACGACGTTCGCGTCGCGGTCCATGACGATGTTGCCGCCGCTGTAGAAGCGTGCGTTGTAGATCGCACGGTCGCCCGACGGGTGGGACCAGCTCTGCTGCGGGCTGTTGTTGCAGTCCCAGATCTGCACCTTGGTGCCGTTGCGGCCGCCGCCGCCCAGGTCTGCGTCCAGGCACTTGCCGGGGAAGCGGTAGCTCTCCAGCGCGCCGTTGTTCCAGAGGTACCAACGCTGCTGGGAGGTCCCGTTGCATTGCCAGACCTGGACGACCGTGCCGTTGCCGCCGCCGTTCGCGTCCACGTCCAGACACTGGGTGGTGGGGCGTTTGGCGAAGTCGTTGGTGATCCGCACGGGTTGGTTCAGCAACCGCTGTGGTGCGGCGACCGTCACGCCCTGCGGCGGTGCGGCCCAGTACACCGGCTGGGGTCCGGCCTGGGCCGCGGGTGCAGTCACACCGGTGGCATCGGCCCCGGCGGTACCGGTCAGAGCGGCGGCGAAGGCGACGGCGGCGGCTGCGACGACCGCCGCCGATCGGGTGGTACGAGGCATGTTCTCTCCCAAGTCCTCGGGGGCATACCGGCGATGCGGCACCGGGCCGATGACGCCCGGCAGGTGCCGGCAAGCAGCTGAACACAGCCCGGCCCCTCTCTGTCAGAACGCCGATTCGGCCATGGAGGCTCGGACCGGCCCAGGTGCGCGGCGCGGGCGGTGCTGCGGCCCAGCGGTGTGACGGGCGGGCCGAGTCCGGAGAACGCGTACGTCACAGGGAGTTTCCCGCGGGCGCCGGATCAGTCCTCGTAGTCGTACTTCACCCCGATGCCCAGGGTCCCCTGGGTCGGGAGGATCCCGGCGCCGACGATGTCGAGGACCGGCGGGAGGAGGAGGTCCGCGAGCCGGGCCGCTTCCTGCGGGGTCAGCTCCGACCACGGGCCCGAGGCGAGTTCGTCGGTGAGCTTCTCGACGCGGGTGCGCAGCGTCAGCCCCGCTCCGGTGGCCGCGCCGTCCTCGGCCAGCAGACCCCGGGAGGCGAGCCGCTCGCGGGCGGCGTTCCACTCGCCCGCGGACCACTGGCGGCTCTCGAACCACGGTGCCGGCGCGGCTCCCACGCCCGACTGCAGGACCAGGGACTCGACCGGGTCGAGGTGGTGGGCCTGCAGGGCGGCGAGGTGGCCGTCCCCGCGGTGCTCGCGCAGGATCGTCGCCGCGTGCCAGAGCACGGTGTGCGGTGCCGAGGGCCAGGGCAGGGCGGCGTTGGCGGCGGCCAGCGGGCGCCCGCCGGTGGTGACGGCCTCGGCGGCGCGCCGGGCGAGCCGGGCGGCCTCGGCCAGGTCCGGTGAGGCGGTGCGCTCGCCGAGCAGGGCGTGCAGGGAGCGGTCGGCGGCGACGGCCCGGGCCGCGAGCACCCGGGCGGGCGGGGCGGTGTGCCAGGAGCGTGCGAGGTAGTGGTCCACCATGCGCGGGCTGAAGCTGTAGAAGAGGGCGTTCACGAGCCCCGCTCCGGCCGGGCCCAGCGGTGCGGCCCGGTAGGCGAAGTACATCGGCCACCGGTCGTCGGTGGCGTAGCCGAGCGCGCCGGCCTCCTCGTAGGCCTCGGGGGCGAAGTAGACGACGGCGTGGAGCGGTTCGAGCAGCTGCCACAGCTGCCGGACCGTGCCCGGTGCGTGTGCGGTGTCGTAGGTCATCTCGCGTTCCCCCGAGGTCGGTTGGTGGCCGGAACAACTGGGGGTCAGCCTAGGCCGTCTCCTTCGGATCTTGCCGGGCCGGCCAGATCCGAAAGAGACGACGTGGGGGGTGTCCGTCGAGCAGCCAGGCCGGTGGAGGTCTGGGCCAGAGCATCACATAGCGTGCACTCCATGCATCAGATGTACTCGGCCGGACCCGGATCGGACGGCGAAGACGCAGGCAGGCGGCGCTTCCTCGCGATCGCGACGGGGGCGGCCACGGCTGCGGGGTTCGGGGTCCTGGCCGGTTGCGCGAACGGCGACGGCGACCGTACCGGCGAATCCGGATCCGGGACGGCGCCGCGATCCGCGGCGGCGTCGGAGTCCGCCGCGCCGGGCAAGAGGCCGCCGGCGGCCGCGGCGCGGGGTCTCGACGTCAAGGCCGAGAACGCCCGCCCGGGCCACGCCGACTGGCCGGTGGACAAGGCCGGCCCGGCGCGGGCCATCGAGGGGTTCGCGGACAAGGTCAGCGTCCTGCCCGGCGAGTCCTTCGGGCTGCACGTGTCGACGACCGCACCCCGGTTCACCGTCTCCGCCTACCGGATGGGCTGGTACGGCGGGGCCCGGGCGCGGCTGGTGTGGCGCTCCGAGGCCCTGCCCGGGGTCCGGCAGCCGGAGCACACGGTGGACGCCGCGACCAGGATGGTCCGCACCCGGTGGACCCGTACCGCCACGGTCGAGACGAAGGACTGGCCGGAGGGCAGCTACCTGCTGCGGCTGGACGCGCAGGGCGGCGAGGGCCGGCGGTTCGTGCCGATCACCGTGCGGTCCGCGGTGACCGCCGGTCGTACGGTCGTGGTCAACGCGGTAACCACCTGGCAGGCGTACAACCGGTGGGGCGGCTACGGCAGCTACGACGGCCCAAGCGGCGGCTTCGCCTCCCGCTCGCTCGCCGTGAGCTTCGACCGGCCGTACGAGTACGACGACGGCGCGGGCCTGTTCCTGGTCTACGAGGCCCCGCTGATCGCGCTGGCCGAGCGGCTCGGCATACCCCTCGCCTACACGACCACCACCGACGTGGCACGGGAGAAGCGGCTCCTGGAGGGAGCGGCGGCGGTGCTCTCGCTCGGGCACGACGAGTACTGGTCGCCGGAGCAGCGCGCCCATTTCACGGCCGCCCGCGACGCCGGCACCAACATCGCGGTCCTGGGCGCGAACTGCTGCTACCGCCGGATCCGGCTGGAGCCCTCCGACCTGGGGCCGGACCGCACGCTGGTCTGCTACAAGTCGTCCTACGAGCAGGACCCGGGCTTCAAGCGCGGCCAGCCCGCGACGGTGGACTTCCGCTCCGTGCCCGGTGCGGACCCGGAGAGCTCGCTGCTCGGCGTGATCTACGACGGCTACCCGGTGGACGCCCCGTACGTGGTCACCAACCCCGGGCACTGGCTCTTCGAGGGCACCGGGGCGCAGGCGGGCGAACGTTTCGAGCACCTGGTCGGGGTCGAGTACGACAAGGTGGACACCAGCTTCCCGACGCCCCGGCCGATCGAGATCCTGGCCCACTCCCCCGTGGTGTGCGAGGGGCGACCCAGCCACCAGGACACGGCCTACTACACGGTGGCGAGCGGGGCGGGGGTGTTCGCGACCGGCACGATGCGGTGGGTGGAGGCCCTCGACGCGACCGGCGACGGCCGCAGCGGACGCAACCACGGTCTGGACGCGCGCTCGGGAGCGCTGACCACCCGGGTGACGGAGAACCTCCTGCGGGTGTTCGCGGCGGGACCGGCCGGACGGACGCACCCGGCGCAGGACAACGTCAAGGCGGTGTACGGGCGTTCGTGAGCCGATGGGCACGGCCGGGCAGCGGGCGGGCAGCGGGCGGGTCCGGGTCGAAGAAGGTGGACTTCGCCCGAACGGGGTGTTTAGGATCGTGATCACGGCATCGCGTGTCGGTCACCGACCGGGTGAGGCATGGAGGTGCCGTGACGTGCCTTTCGGAGGCATTCACTCATGTCCGTCCATCTGAACCACACGATCGTCCACTCCCGTGACAACCGGGAGTCCGCCACCTTCCTGGCCCATGTCCTCGGCCTGGAGGTCGGGACCGAGTGGGGACCCTTCATCCCCGTGGAGACCGGGAACGGCGTCACCCTGGACTTCGCGACCGTCCCGGCCGATTCCATGACCCCGCAGCACTACGCGTTCCTCCTCTCGGAGGAGGAGTTCGACGTGGCGTTCGAGAAGATCCGGTCGGCGCGGGCCCCGTACTTCGCCGACCCGCACGGCCGGCACCCCGGCGAGATCAACCACAACGACGGTGGCCGCGGGGTGTACTTCACGGACCCGAGCGGCCACGTAATGGAGATCATCACGCGCCCGTACGGCTACCAGGAGCCGGGCGCCGCGTAGCCCTCGGCCGGGCCGACGGTCCCTCTCACGGCCCCGGGGCGGTCATCCGGTCCATGACGGCCACCGGGAGCGCCGGGTTCCTGGCCGCGGCCCCCGCCGTGTCCTCGTCGTCGAGCAGTGCGACGAGGACGGGTACGGGCACCCGTGGGTGCCGCGCCGCCATCGCGCGCACCCCGCCGTCCGGATCGTCGAGCATCCGTACCACCGAGTCCGGCGACAGCCGGGGGTCGGTGGCGGCGCGCAGCCGCACCTCGGCGTCCTCGTCCCCGCTGAACCGTTCCACCAGAGCGGGCGTCGAGTCCGGGTCGTCGAGGGCCAGTTGCCGCAGCCGCGGGTGCGGGTGGTCGGCGTACCGGAGCAGGTCGCGCCGCGGGAAGTTCGGGTGCCCGTAGGGCCGGTCGGGGGTGGAGTAGCTCCCGTTCCACCACTGCCACACCTCCAGCAGCACGTCCGCCGGAGCATCGTCGCACCGCTCGGCGAGGAAGAGCCGTACGACCCGGTCCTCGTCCCGGGCCAGCCGCTCCACCACGTCCGGCGGCAGCCGCCGGGCCGTCGCGACGCTGCTGCGCAGCAGGAGGTGCGCAGAGGCCGCGAGGCGGCGCACGGCCTCCTCGTCCTCGTGCAGTGCCACCACTCACGCGATCGGATGCCGCGTCGTCCGCGGGTCGATGGCGACCGGTACGGCGGCCCGCTGCTCCTCCGTCAGCTCGGGGCGCGTGGACACGGCGAGGCGTACGTCTTCCTCGGGATCGGCGGCGAGTACGGCGACCAGATCGGGGTCCAGGTAGGGGTTGCGGGCCAGGTTCCGGCGCAGCCGGGGGTCCGCGTCAACGCAGAGCCGCAGGGCGAGGTCGCGATCCAGCCGGTGACCCTCGACGAGGTGGCCCGCCCCGTGCGCGGCGTCGTAGAACTCCGCCGTGAGCGGCACCTCCTCGTGCCGGGCGAGCGTGACCGCGGTCCGCACGGCGGGGTCGGGGTCCGCCATCAGCCGTGCGCGGGTCCCTTCGTCGAGGTCCCGCCAGCCGGCTTCGCACGCAGCGGCCCGCACCCGCGGGAGCGGATCCGCCAGCAGGGCGACGCGCAGCGGGAGGGGCAGTGCGGGCAGCATCAAGGCCAGCTCCTCCCGGACCGGACCGAAGGGGTCCGCGGCCAGCGTCCCGTACGCCTCCCGCGTCAGCCCCCGCCCGGCCATGGCCGCGGCCTGGAGCACCAGCTCGCGCCGGGCACCGCTGGATTCGCCGAGCACCAGCCGTGACCACTGGGCGGCGCAGAGCCCGCGGGATGCGGGCCATTCGGCGAGCCGGCCGCGGACCCGCCGGTCCGGGTGGTCGACCGCGGCGTCGAGGACGGCGGACGGCAGGTCGCGCCGCGCCAGGACGTACGGGGCCATGTCCAGGTCCAACAGCCGGATCCGGACGCGGTCCGGTGCGGCCGCGTTGAGGCTCAGCCCTTGGAACCAGGCTTGCCGCAGCCCCGGCCCGGCTTCCGGCCCCCAGTCCCGGTCCGGCCACCGGTCGTCGCAGTGTCGTACGTCTGTCCCCATCCGAAGGACGGTAGACGATGCTCGGCGTACCCGTGCCCGGGTGCCCGTGTCCGGGTGCCCGTGTCCGGGTGCACCTCGGCGCGGGTCCGTACCCCGGACACCCGCGGCGGTGGACGACCCCGGAGGATGTCCTCGTGAGCCGCGCCGACCGCGTCCGTGCGGGCGGCGGGGCGTCGAGGGAGGGACACGCCATGTCGGACAACACCCCGCTGGGTGATCGGATGAAGCGCTACGAGGCGGTGCACCGTGCGGTCCTGCCGCGCCGCACCTACACGCTGCTGCGGGTGGACGGCCGCGCCTTCCACACCTACATGCGCGGCGCGGCCCGGCCGTTCGACGAGGCCTTCATGGCCGACATGGACGCCGTCGCCGAGGCTCTCTGCGCGGAGATCGCCGGAGCGCAGTTCTCGTACGCCCAGTCCGACGAGATCAGCGTCCTCTACACCGACTTCGACAGTCCGGGCACCGAGCCCTGGTTCGGCGGCGTGGTCGCCAAACAGCTGTCGGTCGCCGCGTCGCTGGCCACGGCCGTCCTGAACGAACGCCGGCCGGGCAAGCGCGCCTTGTTCGACGCCCGCCTGTTCACGATCTCCGATCCGATCGAGGTCGCGAACTACTTCTTGTGGCGGCAGCGGGACGCCGTGCGCAACAGCATCAGCATGGCCGCGCAGGCGCACTTCCCCCACGAGCGCCTCCAGGGCGTCTCCTCCGGCGGCCTGCAGGAACTGCTGTGGTCGCAGGCCGGGGTCAACTGGAGCGAGTACCCGGACGGCTGCAAGCGGGGGCGGGTCGCCGTACGCCTGACCGGTGAACGGGAGACGGCCTACGTCGACCGGCGCACGGGCCGGGAGGAAACCACCACCGCGGTCCGCTCCTGGTGGGAAACCTCGGCCGCGCCGCACTTCACCACGAGCGCCGAGGGCTGGCTGGCCGCCACGATCCCGATGATGCCGAGCTTCGCGCCGGCCGCCGTCTGATGGCGGCCGGTCCGGGGAAACGGCGACGCCCGGCCGGGAGTCGTGCTCTCGGCCGGGCGTTCTCGACGAGCGTGCCGTCGGTGTTGCAGGGGCGGCAGGATTCGAACCTGCGGCCTTCGGTTTTGGAGACCGGCGCTCTGACCAGCTGAGCTACACCCCTTCGGTGGGACCAACCATGACACGAACGGGCCCGGAGATCCAATCAATTCCTCGCCCGACCGGGTACGAGTCCTTCCCCGGAGTAGGTTCTGACGGTGGGCCACGCGCCGATCACCAGAGGACTCGCCCGGAACGAGGCCCTGGTCCTGCCGGGCCTCCCCTCCGACGACACCGACGCCGACAGCGCCGACGCCGACGCCTGTGGGCAAGACGCCCCCGTGCGGCCCCGAGGGCGGCGACGCAGCGCCGGGCGGGCGCGGGTGGCGAGCCCGCGGGGTGTGGAGGATCGTGGTGAGGGGACCCGTGGAGCGGAGGTTCCGTCATGCCCCGAAGTCGACGACCGGGGCGGGTGCGGGGCTCGCTCCTCGCGCTCGCGCTCCTCGCGCCCGCCCTGCTGGGCGCGGCCCCGGGCGGCTCGGGCGAGACGATCTCCCTCTCCGGGAACGGGCCCGGCCAGCGGCTCGACGTCACGTTGACGCAGGTGGTGGACCCGGCGACCCCCGCAGGTCCGGAGCCCACCGGGAGCGACCGGCTCGTCGCGACGCGCTTCCGCCTGGAGAACACCGGGACCGCCGTCTACCAGGACTCCCCCGCACCGGCCGCGCACCTACTGGACTCCGCCGGGCAGCGGTACACCGGCGACGACGCCCCCACCACCGCCGGGCCGGCCTTCCCCGAGACCGTCACCCTCGATCCCGGCGGCGCGGCGGAGGGCTTCATCACCTTCCGGCTCCCGGCGGACGCCGAGCCGGCCGCGGTCCAGTTCGCCCTGAACACCGGCCTCTCCGACGACGTCGGCCAGTGGAGCCTGCCGCTCCCGTAGCGGGCGGGTTTCGGCCGCCCTCTTGACCGCTCTGGTCCAGACCAATAGTTTCCGGCATGCACAGCGCACGCGCACACGCCCCGCTCCCCGCATCCGCAAAGGAAGCCCATGCGCCGCAGCATGCTCGGCAGGCTCGCCGTCGCCGCCTGCTCCCTCTCCCTGCTGACCGCCTTCGCGCCCGCCGCCGCCGCGCAGGCCGACGGCAGCCACGACCGTCCGTACAAGAAGGTCGGCTACTTCACCCAATGGGGTGTCTACGGACGGGACTTCCAGGTCCAGGACCTGGAGGCGAACGGCTCCGCCGGCAAGCTCACCCACATCAACTACGCCTTCGGCAACGTCAGTCCGCAGGGCAAGTGCTTCACCGGAAACGTGCCCGGCGAGGCCGACGCGTGGGCCGACTACGTGCGCCCCCTCGACGCGGCGAACTCCGTCGACGGGGTGGCCGACACCGGCGAGCAGCCCCTCGCCGGCAACTTCAACCAGCTGCGCGAGCTCAAGGCCAAGCACCCCGGCCTCAAGGTGCTGATCTCGTTGGGCGGCTGGAGCTGGTCCACGCACTTCTCGGACGCCGCGCTCACCCCGGCTTCCCGCAAGGCCTTCGTCCGGTCCTGCATCGACCTCTACATCAAGGGCGACCTCCCCCAGGACGGCGCCCGCGGCGGAGCCGGAGCGGCCGCCGGCGTGTTCGACGGGATCGACCTCGACTGGGAGTGGCCCGGCTCCGCGGGTGACACCGACACGAAGTACCGGCCCGAGGACAAGCAGAACTTCACCGCGCTCGTGAAGGAGTTCCGCACGCAGCTCGACGCGTACGCGCGGAGCCAGAAGAAGAAGACCGCGTACGAACTGACCGCCTTCGTCCCGACCGCCCCGGCCAAGATCGACGCGGGCTTCGACGTCCGCCGGATCATGCGCGACCTCGACTTCGTGACCCTGCAGGGCTACGACTTCCACGTCTCCGGCGAGCCGAGGACCGCCCAGCAGTCCGCGCTCCGCGCCCGGGGCGACTTCAGCGTCGACGGGACGGTTGACGCCTGGCTCCGGCGCGGCGCGCCCGCGCACAAGCTGGTGATGGGCATGCCGTTCTACGGACAGGGCTGGACCGGCGTCAGCGGTGGCGGGGACGGCATGGGGCAGCCGGCCACGGGCCCGGCACCGGCCACCTGGTCCGCCGGGTACGAGGACTACAAGGTGCTGAAGAAGCTGGCCGACTCCGGCACCTACACGCTCCACCGGGACCGGCGCGGCGGCCACGCCTGGCTGTTCGACGGCACCACGCTGTGGACGTACGACGACCCGCAGGTGTTGCGCGCCAAGACCGGGTACGTCCGCGAACACGGCCTCGGCGGAGCGATGTTCTGGTCGCTCGACGCCGACACCGCGGACGGCGAGCTGATGACGGCCGTCGACCGGGGCCTGCGCGGCCGCTGACCGGGGCCGCACCAGACCGGCGCCGCCGGGCCGCGGAAAACCATCCGGCCCGGCGGCGTCCCTCCACGTACGCTCCCCCGCATGAGGAACTCGACGGTACGGGCGGTCAATCAGCTGACGGCGCGCTGGGCTTCGGTCGCGCACACCCCGGACGGGAACACGGGCACCGTGTTCACCGCGGCCGGGCTCTGGCCGCTGCTCGCCCTGCTCGCGGACGGCTCGGGCGGCCCGGCCCGCGCCGAACTGGCACAGGCCCTGGACATACCTGCCGAGGCCGCGGGTCCGGCCGCCCGGGAGCTGCTCGCCGCCCTGGCCGGCGTACGGGGTCTTCGGACGGCGACCGGCCTGTGGACCGGTGCCGGGCTCCCCCTGGAGGAGGACTGGTCGGCGCAGCTCCCGGCCGGCGCCCGGGGAACACTGACCGGGGACCCGGACGCCGACGCCAAGGCGCTCGACGCGTGGGCTTCGGAGCGGACCAACGGGCTGATCGAGCGCATGCCGGTGGTCCTGGACGAGGACACCCTGTTGGTCCTCGCCTCCGCGCTCACGCTGCGGCTGCGGTGGATCCAGCCGTTCGGCGAGTGGATCGGGGAGCCGCACACCGGCCCGTGGGCCGGGCGCAGCGTGCGCATGCTGCACCGCAACACCTCGCTGCTCGACCGGGTCCGGGTGGCGCACGGCCCCACCGGTGCGGTCACCCTGCTGGAGGTCGTCGGGGCGGCGGGCGTGGACGTCCACCTCGTACTGGGCGAGCCCGAAGCGCCGGCCGGTGGCACGCTCACCACCGGGATCGCCGCCGTCACGAGGGCCCTCCCCGCCACGGGAGCGAGCCTGCTCCCCGACGGGCGCCCCGGTCCGGGACTGGCGGTCGGCACGGTGGCCGCCTACTCCCCCGAACCCCAGCTGGACATCCAGACGGTGGCCTTCGACGTGCGGTCGGAGCACGACCTCCTGGACCACGCCCGGCTGTTCGGGCTGGAGACCGCCACCGACACGGATCGCGGCCACTTCCCCGGCGTCAGCTCCCGGCCGCTGGCGATCACTTCGGCCCGGCAGTCCGCGATGGCCCGGTTCGAGTCCACGGGCTTCGAGACCGCCGCCGTCACCGCCTTCGGCATCGCCGCGGGCTGCGCGCCGACGCGGCCCAGGTACCGGGCCCGCCGGGCCGAGGTGCACTTCGACAGGCCGTTCGGGTTCCTGGCCGTCCACCGGACCTCGCGGCTGGTGCTGGCGGCCGGCTGGGTCGCCGAACCCGACGCCTACGAGCCCGAGCCCGACGACTTCTAGCCCGACGCCATCCGGCCGGAGCGGCGGTGGACGGCCGCCAGCGCCGCCGTCTCGCTGAAGGCGGGCACGCGCCCGGTGCCGCCGCGGCCGGAGACCGAGAGCGAGGCCGCGGCGGTGCCGTACGCCACGGCGTCCTCGAGGGTGTCCCCGAGGACGAGCCGGGCGGTGGTGGTGCCGGTGAAGCAGTCCCCCGCACCGGTCGCGTCCACCGGCTCGGGATTGACCGGCACGGGAAGGTACGCCGCCCGCGTGCCGTCGTCCAGCAACAGCCGGTCGGCGCCCGTGGTGACCACGACCGTACGGGCGCCCAGCGCACGGCAGCGGGCGGCCGCGGCGCGCGGGTCGGCGGTGTCCACGAGGGCCCGCGCGTCGGCCGGGCAGGAGGCCTTGAGCAGCCCGGTCAGCGGCGCGATCTCCGCCAGCAGCTCCCGGGCCTCGGCCGGTCCGGTCAGTCGGGAGCGGAAGTTGGGGTCGTACGTCACGTGCCCGCCCGCCCCGTGCACCAGGCGGGCTGCGGCCCGTACGGCATCGCGGCTGCTCGGCGACAGGGCGCCGGTGATGCCGCTGGTGACGAGCGCGCCGCAGCCGGTCAGCAGGTCCCGCCAGGATGCGACGTGCCCGGGTCCCAGGGTGGATCCGGCGCTGTGCGTGCGCCAGTAGACGAACTCGCGGTCGCCGTCGGTGTCGGCGGACAGCAGGTAGGCGCCGTTGGGGCGCGGGGCGCGGCGGACGTGGGAGACGTCCACGCCGAGTGCGGCGGCCCGGTCCAACAGCGGGACGCTGAGTTCGTCGTCGCCGACCACGGCGAGCAGGGCGGTACGGGCGCCGGCGGCGGACGCGGCGGCCGCCGCGTTGAGGGCGTCCCCGGAGTAGGAGATGCGGGCCGGGGTGCCGTCGGCCGCTTCGCGCAGGGCGGTGCCCGCGTGGATCTCGACCAGGACCTCGCCGAGTACGAGCACGTCGTAGTGCGGGTCGGCTCCTCCGGCCACGGTCAGTTTCCCGCGGCGGCGTCGCAGGAGCCGCAGCACGGCGGCGCCGTACCGGCGAACACGGCGGCCAGTTCGCCCGGGTCGCACGGCAGGCCGCCGCCGATCCCGACGGCCGTCGCGCCGGCGGCGAGCCAGTCCGGGACCTCGGCGGGCCGGATGCCGCCGGTCGGGACGATCACCGCCCCGGGCAGGACGGCCCGGAGGGAGCGCACGAACCCGGGGCCGCCGACGTGCGCCGGGAAGACCTTGGCGGCTCCGGCGGCCCGGACGGCGGCGGCGATCTCGCCGGGGGTGAACCCGCCCTCGATGAACACGGCTTCACGGCGTACGGCCACCGCGCGGACCTCGGGGGCCGGGTAGGGGGAGATCAGGAAGGCGGCGCCCGCGTCGAGGGCCGTCTCCGCCTGCGCGGTGGTGGTGACCGTGCCGACGCCGATCAGCGCCGGACGGCCGTGGACGTCGTTCAGCGCGGCGGTGCGGGTCACGGCGGCCGCCCAGCCGGGGGTGGAGGTGGTGAGCTCGACGGCGCGGCAGCCGGCGGCGAGCAGGTCGGTGGTGTGGCGGACGGCCTCGTCGGCGTCGCCGTTGCGCAGCACGGGCAGCACGCGCTGGGCCGCCAGCACCGCGTAGAGGTGCTCCGACCGATCGCCGGACACGTGGCATGGCGCACGGCCGGACAGGTGGCCTGACGGGTGATCGGGCAACGGACCCTCCCCTTCGCTCCACGCACTTGTTCCACGTAGTGGAACGTCGTACCGTGTGACGGAACCATGTGGTCGAGACCCTACCCAGGCCAGGAGCGCTCGTGTCAATGGATGAGGCGGCAGCGGGAGGTCGTGCGGGGCGGACCTCCGCGGCCGGTTCCGCCCTGGAGAAGTCCCTGCGCGTTCTGGAGGCGGTGGCCGCACCCGGCGGCCCGCACCGCCTCGCCGATGTGACGGCGGCGGCCGCGGTGCCCAAGTCGAGCACCTTCCGCATCCTGGCCTCGCTGATCGAGCAGGGCTTCGTACGCCAGGAGGCCGACAGCCGGTACGGGGTGGGGCCGCGGCTGCGCGGGCTTTCCGCCCTGGTCGGCGCCGGGGAGCCGGCCAGCATCGGGCGCATCCTCGGCGAACTGGGGCGGGCCACCCGCCAGACGGTCCATCTGGCCCTGCACGGCGGGCGGACCATCACCTACATCCGCAAGCTGGAGAGCGAGGACCAGCCCATCCGGACGGCCTCCCGCGTCGGCATGCGCATGCCGCTGCACACGACCGCGATCGGCAAGAGCATCCTGGCCCTGCTGCCCGCCGAGGAGGTACGGGAACTGATCGACGCGACCGGGCTGCCGCGCCGGACGCCGCACACGCTCACGACCGCACGGGCCCTACAGGCCCAACTGGCGGCGGTCCGCGCCCGGGGCTTCGCCGTCGACGACGAGGAGAACGAGCCCACCATCCGCTGCATCGGCGCCGCGATCCTCGGTCCGGCGGGCCGGCCGGTCGGCGGGGTCAGCGTCACCACCGTCACGTTCCTGGTCTCCCGCGAGGAGATCGAGGCGTACGCGCCGGCTCTGCGCGCGGCCGCGGAGGCCCTGGCTCCGCTGCTGTGACCCCTGTTGGAGGGCCCCGGTGGAAGGCGCCGGAAACCCTTCGGGAAAATTCTTCCGGATAACTGTTATCGACGCCCCCGTCGACGGTCTCCCATGTATCGGGCATCATCGACCGCCGGTACGGACAGGGAATCACATGACTACTCAGCACACCGCAGCGCTCGTGGCAGCGGCGCGCGCGGGCGACCTGCGCGCGCAGGACGAGCTCGTCAGCACCCATCTCCCGCTCGTCTACAACATCGTCGGGCGGGCCCTCAACGGGTCCTGCGACGTGGACGACGTGGTGCAGGACACGATGCTGCGGGCGCTCGACGGGCTGGGCGGCCTGCGGGCGGACGAGAGCTTCCGGTCCTGGCTGGTGGCGATCGCGATGAACCGCGTGCGGGCGCACTGGCAGGCCCGGCAGAGCGGCTTCGGCGAGAGCACGCTGGAGGCCGCGAGCGACGTCGCCGACCCGGGTGCCGACTTCGTCGACCTGACCGTCGTCCGCCTCCAGCTCGCCGGACAGCGGCGCGAGACGGCCCGCGCCACCCGCTGGCTGGAGCCGGAGGACCGGGCGCTGCTGTCGCTGTGGTGGCTGGAGTGCGCCGGGGAACTGACCCGGGCCGAGGTGGCCAGTGCGCTGGAGCTGTCCCCGCAGCACACGGCGGTCCGGGTGCAGCGGATGAAGGCGCAGCTGGAGTCGGCCCGCGTGGTGGAGCGCGCGCTGGACACCCATCCGGCGTGCGAGGAGCTGCGGACCGTGATGGCGGGCTGGGACGGGCAGCCCTCGGCGCTGTGGCGCAAGCGAATAGCCCGGCACGCCCGTGAATGCGTACGTTGCTCCGGTCTGTGGAGCGGGCTGGTTCCGGCGGAGGGCCTGCTGGCCGGTCTGGCCCTGGTACCGGTCTCGGCGGCCCTGCTCGCAGGGGTCAAGACGGCGGGGACGGCCGGCTTCGCCCCC
This sequence comes from Streptomyces sp. NBC_00273, assembly GCF_036178145.1. Classification (NCBI taxonomy): domain Bacteria; kingdom Bacillati; phylum Actinomycetota; class Actinomycetes; order Kitasatosporales; family Streptomycetaceae; genus Streptomyces; species Streptomyces sp. NBC_00273. Next base: position 1,159,979 of record NZ_CP108067.1, read on the forward strand.
GCGAGCGTTGCCTTCGCCGAAGGTGTCGACGGGGGCTTCGGCGGTGGCTTCGACGACGCGGCGACCCAGCTCACCCCGGTGGCCGACGTGGGCGGCGGTGGCCGCGGCGCGCTGCGCAAGCGCCGGCAGGGCCGCCGCCGGGTGGTCGGCGGTGCGGTGCTCGCGGCCTGTGTCGCGGGCGGCGGGCTCGTGTACCTCGGGGGGCTGCCCGGTTCCGGTGACACCAAGGAGGGCGCCGCCGCGCCCGCGACCCCGCTGGCCGCGCTCTCGGCGACCGAATCAGCTGCTCCGCCCTCGGAGTCGGCCTCCCCCTCCGCGTCCCCCTCGCCCTCCGCGTCGGCCTCCGCCTCGCCGAGCCCGTCGGCGAGCCCGAGCCCGACGCAGTCCAAGAGCAAGTCCCCGAGCCCGAAGGCCTCGGCGGCCAAGCCGGCACCCGCCCCGCCGTCGGGCGTGGCCGGCCAGGTCGTGGCGCTGGTCAACAGCGAGCGGGCGGCGGCCGGCTGCGGCCCCCTCAAGGAGGACCCGCAGCTGCGTGCGGCGGCTCAGGGGCACTCCGACGACATGGCGTCCCGGGACTACTTCGACCACACCAGCCCCGACGGCAAGGACCCGGGCGACCGGACGACCGCGGCCGGCTACCGCTGGTCGACGTACGGGGAGAACATCGCGCGGGGCCAGCAGACGGCCCAGTCGGTCATGGACTCCTGGATGAAGAGCCCGGGCCACAAGGCGAACATCCTCAACTGCTCCTTCAAGGACATCGGCGTGGGCATCCACCAGGGCTCGGGCGGCCCCTGGTGGACCCAGAACTTCGGCGCGCGGTAGGAAGCGGTACGGAGCGGTCCCCCGGCCCGGCGGCGCCGAGCCCGCACGTCAGTGCCGCAGGCCCCGCAGCCCCCGCAGCTTCTCCGGGTTGACGGTGATGCGCAGCGCGGTGATCCGGCCGTCGGCGGCCTCGAAGGTCATGGCGCCGACGGTCGCGCTGTTGTGGACCAGCAGCAGGCCGGGCTCGCCATTAATCTCGGCGAGCCGCATCGCCCCGTCGCGGACCTCGGACTTGGCCAGGACGCCGAGCCACCAGCGGGCGACGTGGTCGGCTCCGTGCAGCGGACGGCGGGCGGCGGTGACGATGCCGCCGCCGTCGGCCCAGGAGACGACGTCGGGGGCGAGGACCGTGAGCACCTCGCCGAGGTCTCCGCCGAGGCAGGCCTGCCGGAACTTCTCGACGATCTCCCGCTGTTCGGCCGCCTTGGCGGTGAAGCGGGGGCGGCGGGACCGGACGTGTTCGCGGGCCCGGTGCGCGGATTGGCGGACGCTCGCCTCGGACTTCCCGACGACCCCGGCGATCTCGGCGTAGGAGTACCCGAACACCTCGCGGAGCATGAACACGGCGCGCTCGGTCGGGGTCAGGGTCTCCAGTACGACCAGGACCGCCATGGACACGGTGTCGGCGAGTTCGGCTTCCTCGGCGATGTCGGGCGAGGTGAGGAGGGGTTCGGGGAGCCAGGGTCCGACGTAGGCCTCGCGGACGACCTGGGCCGACCTGAGCCGGTTGAGGCTCAGGTTCGTGACGGTGCGCACCAGGTAGGCCCTGGGGTTCTCGACGGCAGTGCGGTCCGTGCGGTGCCAGGCGAGCCAGGCGTCCTGCACGATGTCCTCGGCGTCGGCGACGCTGCCCAGCATCCGGTAGGCCGTACCGAACAGCAGGCGCCGGTGCTCCTCGAAAGTCTCACTCATGATCACCACGGTGTCATTCGTGCACCCGGATGATCAAGGGATGTCCACCGGGTCAGCCTCCGGCAGTGCGCGCAGCCCTTCGACGCGGTCCGCGTGGCCCGGCGCCCAGCCGAGTTCGGCCCCGGCCCGGGCGTTGGACACGTACATGCCGGTCGTGACCATCCGGTGGGCGTGCACGCCCCGGCGCGGGTCAGTGGTGGAAGCCGGACCGGGGCGCGGCGGCCGGTTCGGGCGGGGGCGTGGCCGTCAGGTGTTCCACGGCCGCGCGCAGGTCGGTGACGAGCAGGGCCATCTGATCGCGGGTCACGCCGTGCCGGACGAGGACGCGTTGGATGACCGTGTCGTCGCGGTCGGCGGGCAGCGGGTACGAGGGCACCTGCCAGCCGCGCATGCGCAGCCGGTCGGAGAGGTCGTAGAGGTTGAAGGGGCTGGCGTCCGGGTCGGTGAGTGTGTAGGAGACGGCGGGCAGGGCGCCCTGGCCGTCGTAGAGGAGGGTGAAGGGGCCCATGTCGGCGATCTGCCGGGCGAGGTACTGGGCGGTGTCGGCGCAGGCCTCCTGGACCCGCCGGTAGCCGGCCCGGCCCAGGCGCAGGAACAGGTAGTACTGCGCGATGATCTCGCCGCCCGGCCGGGAGAAGTTGAGGGCGAAGGTCGGCATGTCGCCGCCGAGGTAGTCGACGTTGAAGACGAGGTCGGCGGGGAGCAGGTCGGCGGTGCGCCAGACGATCCAGCCGACTCCCAGCGGCGCGAGCCCGTACTTGTGGCCGGAGGTGTTGACGGAGGCGACGCGCTCCAGCCGGAAGTCCCACACCACGTCCGGGTGGAGGAAGGGCGCCACGAACCCGCCGCTCGCACCGTCCACGTGGATGGGGACGTCCCAGCCGTGCTCGGCCTGGATCCGGTCGAGCTCGGCGGCGATCTCGGCGACCGGCTCGTAGTCGCAGGTGTACGTGACGCCGAGGATGGCGACGACGCCGATGGTGTTCTCGTCGACGTGCTCGGCGAGCTGATGAGCCTGCAGGCCGGTGGCGCCGGCCTCGATCGGGACCTGTCGCAGTTCGACGTCGAAGTAGCGGGCGAACTTCTCCCAGCAGATCTGGACCGGGCCGCACACCAGGTTGGGTCGGTCGGTGGAAAGGCCCGCGGCGCGGCGGCGCTCGCGCCAACGCCATTTGAGGGCGAGGCCGCCGAGCATGGCGGCCTCGCTGGAACCGGTGGTGGAGCAGCCGGCCGCGGTGGTGCCGGCGGGGGCGTTCCACAGGTCGGCCAGGATGTTGACGCAGCGGGACTCGATCTCGGCGGTCTGCGGGTACTCGTCCTTGTCGATCATGTTCTTGTCGAGGCAGACGTTCATCAGGCGGTGCACGCCCTCGTCCGACCAGGTGGTGCAGAAGGTGGCCAGGTTCTGGGCCGCGTTGCCGTCCAGGAGCAGCTCGTTGCGGAGCAGTTCGTAGACGACCTCGGTGGGCGAGTGGTCCTCAGGAATCCTGTACTTGGGGAGGATCTGGCCGCTCAGCGTGGACGTGAACACGTCCGTGTCGGCGTCCTGGGCGCGTACGTCCTTCGTCTCATGAAGAGCCATATCGGGACTATAGACATAAAAAGGACTATGGCCGGGCAGGACGGACAGGGGCGCGGGCCGGGACCCGGACCGGGCCCGGCGGTTCGAGCGCCGCCGCGTCCCGTTCCACCCGCTCGCGGCGGTCAGTCGCGGGCCTGGAGGTACCTGTCCAGTTCGGCCGCGCCCGCCAGCAGGGCGCGGCCGCGGGCGGAGAGGCGGGCGCGCCAGGCGGTCAGGGCGGACTCCAGGGGTGCCAGGCCGCCCGCCGTGCGGACCTGCGCGAGCAGGGGGGCGATCTGTTCCAGCAGGTGGCCGCCGCGGCGGAGTTGGTGGGCCAGGCGGGCGTCCCGGACGTCGGCCTCGCCGTACACGCGGTACCCGGTCAGCGGGTCGCGGCGCGGGCGGACCAGCCCGGCGCGTTCCCATGCGCGCAGGGTCGCGGGCCGGAGACCGAGTTCGCGGGCGAGCGGCCCGATGAACGTGGCGCCGGACGTGGCTCCCGGCTCGAATGCCGCACCGGTGGGCGCCAGGGCGCGCAGGGCGTTCTCCACGGCTTCGAGGGTCCGCCGGTCGGCGAGGAGTTCGGCGTGGGTCCCGTCGATGAGGCGGAAGGCCTCCTCGGCCGCGCCCTCGTTCACGGCCCGCATGATCGATGCCGCCGTCCGGTGCCCGTGGCCCGGTACGAGGGCGAGGAACGCGGCCAGCGCGCGTGCGTGCAGCGGAGTGTAGGTGCGGTAGCCCTGGGCGGTCCGGTCCGAGGCCGGGAGGATGCCGGCCTCCTCGTAGTTCCTGATCGCTTGCGTGGACAGACCGTGCACGCGCGCCAGGTCGACCGGCCGAAGCCGTCGGCCGCTTTGAAGGTTTTGGGTCACGAATCCCACGATAGAGCGGAAAAGTTTCCACCGAAGGTTCAACGATAGCGTTGAAGGCATGCTCACCGACATCAAGGACATCGCCCGCGCCGTCGACGCCGCCACCGTGAGGGAACCGTTCGCGGCCCCACCGCGGCTGCTCGCCCTCGGCGAGCCCACCCACGGCGAGGACACCCTGCTCGAAGTGCGCAACGAGCTCTTCCGGCAGCTCGTCGCGCAAGGGGGCTACCGGACGATCGCGATCGAGAGCGACTGCCTGGCGGGCCTGCTGGTCGACGCGTACGTCACCTCGGGCACCGGCAGCCTCGACGAGGTCATGGAGCGCGGCTTCAGCCACGGGTTCGGCGCATCGGCCGCCAATCGCGAACTCGTCCGCTGGATGCGGGCGTTCAACGAGGGCCGGCCCGCGCCCGAGCGGCTCCGCTTCGCCGGGATCGACGGCCCGTTGGAGATGGCGGGCGCCGCGAGTCCCCGGCAGGCCCTCACCGCGCTCCACGACCACCTCGCCCGCCACGTCGACGCCGAGCTGCTCCCCTGCACCGCGCAGACGCTCGACCGCCTGCTCGGCGCCGACGACCGGTGGACCGAACCCGCCGCGATGCTGGACCCGGCCCGGTCCACGGGGCGGTCCGCCGAGGCCCGGGAGCTACGGCTGCTCGCCGATGACCTGGTGGCGCTGCTGGAGGAGCAGGCGCCGCACCTGGTCGCCGCGACTTCCCCGGAGGACCTGGACCGGGCCCACCTGTACGGACGCACTGCCACCGGCCTGCTGCACTACCACCACTGGATGGCCGACACCTCGGCGGCCCGCATGACCCGGCTGGTGGGCCTGCGGGGCCGGATGATGGCCGACAACCTCCTCGCCCTCGCCGCCCGGGGCCCGGTCCTCGTCCACGCCCACAACGCCCACCTCCAGCGGGAGAAGAGCGCGATGCGGATGGGCGGCAGGCCTCTGGAGTGGTGGAGCGCCGGTGCGCTGGTGAGCGCCCGGCTCGGCAGGGAGTACGCCTTCGTGGCCACGGCCGTCGGCACGATCCGGCACCGGGGAGTGGACGCGCCGCCGCCGGACACCCTCGAAGGCCTCCTGTACGCACTCCCGGACGACCGCTGCTTCGTCGACGCCCGTCGGCTGGCCGCCTCCCTGGGCGACGCACCGGCGCCGGCACCCCGGGTCTCCCCCTGGTTCGGCTACGCCCCGCTCGATCCGGCCCACTTGGCCACGATCGACGGGGTCGTGTTCATCAAGGATCTTCCGGAGGTCCCGGCCGCATCCACCCCGGAGTCACCCGGTACGCCCTCGAACCGAGCCTGACGCTCTGCTTCCAGCCGACTCTGCAGTGTGATCCCGCACATAGCGCCCCCCTCACTCAGAAGAAATTACTGTCGGGTAGGCTTTGTCCCGCAGATCTTCCCGTCCGGACCCCCGGAGCCGCTCCGGACGGGAAGATCATCTAATTTGTTCTACCGGCAACTTATCGCTGCATGTCCGGATACAGGCCAACCCCCGCCCGAGCCCTGATACCTCTTCGAACCATGAAGAAGATCACTCGCCGTCAGGCCTTGGGGACAACTGCCGGTGCCCTCACCGTCCTTGGCCTGACCGCTGCTGCCGCGGGCGCCACGAACGCCGCCGCGACCCCCACCGAGCCCACCACCCCGGGCACGGTCGACGAGGTCTACCAGGGCCGTCGCATCCAGATCACCGCCGGCGGGGGCAGCCACCACGGCGGCCACCACTCGCCCGGCCAGCCCACCGTCCGAATAGACGGCAGGGAGCTGCACGTCATGCGCAACGCCGATGGCACCTGGATCAGCGTCATCAACCACTACGAGACCTTCGCCGACCCGAAGCTGCTCGCGCGCGCGGCCGTCCGCGATCTCCAGGGCGCCGCCCTCGTTCCCTTCGGAGGTGCGGCATGACCGTCCGCAAGAACCAGGCCACGCTGACCCCCGAGGAGAAGCGCGCCTTCACCTCGGCGCTGCTGGAGCTCAAGCGCAACGGCAGCTACGACCGCTTCGTCACCACCCACAACGGCTTCATCATGAGCGACACCGACTCGGGCGACCGCGTCGGCCACCGCTCCCCCTCCTTCCTGCCGTGGCACCGGCGCTTCCTCTTGGAGTTCGAGGAGGCGCTGCAGAAAGTGGACGCCAGCGTGGCGCTCCCGTACTGGGACTGGACCGTGGACCGGACCTCTCGCGCCTCCCTCTTCGCCGCCGACTTCCTCGGCGGCACCGGGCGGGCCCGCGACGGGCAGGTCATGGACGGACCGTTCGCGTACGCGACGGGCAGGTGGAACATAAACGTGCGGGTGGACGGGCGCGCCTACCTGCGCCGTGACCTCGGCGCGGCCGTCGCCCAGCTGCCGACGAAGGCCGAGGTGGACGCCGTACTCGCCATGCCGGTCTACGACATGGCGCCCTGGAACAGCTCCTCCAACGGCTTCCGCAACAACCTGGAGGGCTGGCGCGGGGCCAACCTGCACAACCGGGTGCACGTGTGGGTCGGCGGGCAGATGTCCACCGGGGTCTCCCCCAACGACCCGGTGTTCTGGATGCACCACGCCTTCATCGACAAGTTGTGGGCCGACTGGCAAGCCAAGCACCCCCAGTCCACGTACCTGCCGGGTGCGGGCACGCAGAACGTCGTCGACCTGAACGACACCATGCGGCCCTGGAACAACGTGACCCCGGCGGACATGCTGGACCACCGGAAGTTCTACACCTTCGACACCGAACCGGCGGCCGCACCCGCCGCCGCCAGCCAGCGGTAGTGCAGTTCGGGGCGGCCGACCTGGCCGTACCGGGGGGTGCGGTCCGCGCGGCCGGTGTCCACCAGGTGCTCCAGGTAGCGGCGGGCGGTGATCCGGGAGATCCCGGCCGCCTCGGCCGCCCCCGCTGCGGTCAGCCCCTCGGGCGCCGACCGCAGTAGCGCGGCGACCCGGTCCAGGGTCGGCGCGCTCAGCCCCTTGGGGAGCTCGGCCGGGCGGGGCGCGCGCAGGGCCGCCATCGCCCGGTCGACGTCGTCCTGGCCGGCCGCCTCGCCCGCCGTCTGGCGGAACTCGGCGTACCGCAGGAGCCGTTCGCGCAGGGTGGGGAACGCGAACGGCTTCAGTACGTACTGGACGACGCCGAGGGATACGCTCTCGCGGACCACGGCCAGGTCCCGCGCGGAGGTCACCACGATCACGTCGACGGGATGTCCGGCGGCGCGCAGCCCGCGCGCGAAGCGCAGGCCGTGTCCGTCGGGCAGGCCGAGGTCCAGGAGCAGCAGGTCGACGCCGGTCCGCTCCAGGAACCGGGTGGCCTCGGCGAGCGAGTGGACGGCGCCGACGGCGGTGAAGCCGGGCACCCGGCCGATGTAGAGCGCGTGCGCGTCGGCGGCCACCGGATCGTCCTCGACGATCAGTACGCGCACCTCGCCCCCGTTCATCGCCGGCCTCCCGGGTCCGCAACCGGTGCGGGCACGATCGGCAGCCGGACCGTGAACTCCGCGCCACCGCCCGGACCCTGCGCGGCGACCACCGCGCCGCCGTAGCGCTCCACCACTTGCCGGACCAGTGCGAGGCCGAGGCCGCGGCCCTCGCCCTTGCCGGACCAGCCCCGGCGGAACACGTCCACCCCCTCGGGCAGTCCGGGTCCGTTGTCCGCGACCCGCAGCAACAGCTCGTCCGACTCGGGCCGCAGCGTCACCGCGATCCGGGCCCCCGGTACGGCGGTGAGCGCGTCGACCGCGTTGTCGATGAGGTTGCCGAGCACGGTGACCAGGTCCCGGGCCGGCGGCAGCCCGCCCCCTTCGGCGAGGCTGCGGCTGTCGGCGGTGACGACCAGCTCGACGCCCCGTTCGTGTGCCTGGGCGGCCTTGCCCAGCAGCAGCGCCACCAGCACCGGCTCCCCCACCGCGGTGACCACCTCGTCGGTGAGGGCCTGGGCGAGTTCCAGCTCGGCGGTGGCGAAGTCGACCGCCTCGTCCGCACGACCGAGTTCGATGAGCGAGACCACGGTGTGCAGTCGGTTGGCCGCCTCGTGGGCCTGGGAGCGCAGCGCCTGGGTGAAGCCCCGCTCGTGGTCCAGTTCGCCGGTCAGCGCCTGCAGTTCCGTGTGGTCGCGCAAGGTGACCACGGTACCCCGGCGGCCGCCGCCCGCGACCGGCGAGCTGTTGACCACCAGCACCCGGTCCGCGGTCAGGTGCACCTCGTCCACCCGGGGCCGGTCCGAGAGCAGGGCCCCGGTGAGCGGGGCCGGCAGACCGAGGTCGGCGACCCCGGTGCCGGTGACCTCCCCCGGCAGACCCAGCAGTTCACGTCCGGCGTCGTTGATCAAGGTGATCCGGCGCTGCCCGTCGAGCATCAGCAGCCCCTCGCGGACCCCGTGCAGGGCCGCCTGGTGGTAGTCGTACATCCGGCTGAGCTCTGCCGCGTTCATTCCATGAGTGTGGCGGCGGAGCCTCGCGTTGACGACGTACGTGCCCACGCCGCCGAGGGCTAGCGCGCCGCCCGCGACCCAGGCGAGGGCGGAGAGCTGCGCGGCGAGCCGGTCACTGATGGCGCGGACGGTGATCCCCGCGCTGACCAGGCCGATGATCCGGCCCTCGTCCTGGAGCGGGGTGACCACGCGGATGGAGGGGCCGAGGGTGCCGGTGTACGTCTCGCTGAAGGTCTCGCCGCGCAGCGCGGGGGCGGTGTTGCCCATGAATTGCTCGCCGATCCGGCGCGGGTCGGGGTGCGTCCAGCGCCGCCCCTCGGGAGACATGATCGTCACGAAGGCCACGCCGGAGTCCTCGCGGACCCGCTCGGCGTAGGGCTGGAGCCCGACGGACGGGTCGATCCCGCGCGCCGCTCCCCGTACGGCCTCACGCACGGACGGCGAGTCGGCCACCGCTCGGGCAACGGCCCCGGCCTGACGCCGGGCGGCCTCCTCGGCCTGGCCCCGGGCCGTGGCGTACGCGAAGACGGCGCAGCCCGCGACGACCACGGCGACCAGCAGCACCTGCATGGCGAAGAGCTGGCCGGCGAGGCTGCGCGGGGGGCGGGGGAAACGGAACATGGCGCTCAGTGTGCACCGGGTCGTGAACTCAATGAACGCAAGGGTGACCGGGGTCACAAGCCTGGGCGATGGTCTCCCCGAACGTAATCACCACCGGGAGGCATCGTGGCCGCCAGACGCGACAGAACGCACTATCTCTACATCGCGGTGATCGGCGCGGTGCTGCTCGGCATCGCCGTCGGCTTCGCCGCCCCCGGCGTGGCCGTGGAGCTCAAACCGCTGGGCACCGGTTTCGTCAACCTCATCAAGATGATGATCTCGCCCGTGATCTTCTGCACGATCGTGCTGGGCATCGGATCCGTGCGCAAAGCCGCCAAGGTGGGTGCCGTGGGCGGGCTCGCCCTCGGCTACTTCATGGTCATGTCCACGGTGGCCCTGGCCATCGGACTACTGGTCGGCAACCTCCTGGACCCCGGCAGCGGGCTGCACCTGACCGAGGCGGCGCGCAGCGCGGGCGAGGCGCAGGCCAAGGCGGGCGGGGCCGAGAGCACGCCGGAGTTCCTGCTCGGGATCATTCCGACCACGCTCGTGTCCGCCTTCACCGGCGGCGAGGTGCTGCAGACGCTGCTGGTGGCGCTGCTCTGCGGATTCGCGCTCCAGGCCATGGGCGCGGCGGGCGAGCCGGTGCTGCGGGGCATCGGGCACGTCCAGAAGATGGTCTTCCGGGTACTCGCGATGATCATGTGGGCGGCTCCGGTGGGCGCCTTCGGGGCGATCGCGGCGGTGGTCGGCGCCACCGGCATCGACGCGCTGAAGTCCCTGGCCGTCATCATGATCGGCTTCTACACGACCTGCCTGCTCTTCGTGTTCGTGGTCCTGGGGACGCTGCTCCGGGTGTGCACCGGGGTCAGCGTCTTCGCCCTGCTGCGCTATCTGGGCCGGGAGTTCCTGCTGATCCTCTCGACCTCCTCCTCCGAGTCGGCGCTGCCCCGGCTGATCGCGAAGATGGAGCACCTGGGGGTCTCCCGACCGGTCACCGGGATCACCGTGCCGACCGGATACTCCTTCAACCTGGACGGGACGGCCATCTATCTGACGATGTCCTCGCTGTTCGTCGCCGAGGCGATGGGCAAGCCGCTGGCGCTGGGCGAGCAGATCTCGCTCCTGCTGTTCATGATCATCGCCTCGAAGGGCGCGGCCGGGGTCACCGGCGCGGGCCTGGCCACCCTCGCCGGCGGACTGCAGTCGCACCGGCCGGAACTGGTCGACGGCGTCGGCCTGATCGTGGGCATCGACCGGTTCATGAGCGAGGCCCGGGCCCTGACGAACTTCGCGGGCAACGCGGTCGCCACGGTGCTCATCGGGACGTGGACGAAGGAACTCGACCACGCACGCGCCCGCGAAGTCCTCGCAGGACGGCTGCCGTTCGACGAGAGCACGTTGGTGGACGACGGGCACGGGGCACCGCAGCAGGACGCACCCGCGCAGTCCGCCGCGGCCGACGGCTCCGACGGCTCCAATGGAACCCCGAGTTCCGTACCGCAGCCCTCGGTCACCCCCAAGGACGGGGTGCCGGTCTAGCCGGTACGCCCCCACGGGCCGACCGGGCAGGGCTCGCCCCCACGGTGCCCAGCCCGGTCGGCCCGCCGCATTCTCCGCACTTGCACCCATAGTCGGTATTCGGCCACCGATATCCGAACCCCCCGGCTGTAAAAGGTACTTCCGTAACAGGCTGTGTGCATGACATCTTGCGTCCACCACTCGTTTCGTTCGACCCGGCCTGACCACCGGGTCTTCGGAGGACGCATTGATACCCCACATATCCAGCCGACCTCGACGTACCCTCGTGCTGGCCGCCACGCTCGGCGCGGCACTCGCCTTCGGGGCCCCGGCCGCGCTCGCCGGCACGGCCCCCGTCTCGCCGGGCGGCTCCTCGGCCCCCGCCCCCGCGGCGGCCCCCAAGGCTGCGGCCCCGACTTCCCAGAGTGCGACCTGGGTTGCCGGTACCCGTGCCTACCTCGTGATCACCGCTCCCGGTGACACCACGGCGGTGCGGGGCGCCGTCACCGCCAACGGCGGCACGGTGTTCCAGTACTACGACGCGATCGGCGTGATCGTCGCCCACTCCGCGTCCGGTACCTTCGCCACCACCATGCGCGGTGTGAGCGGCGTCCAGCAAGTCGGCGCCACCCGCACCTCGGACGTGCCGGCGGACGCCTACAACCCGGCGCTGCCCGCCAACCCGACGCAGGCCACGACGCCTTCGGGCGAGCCGGTCCGCGCGGACATGACCCAGATCAAGGCCGACCAGGCCTGGGCCGTGACCACCGGTTCCGCCTCCGTCAAGGTCGGCATCCTGGACACCGGTGTGGACGACCAGCACCAGGACCTGGCCCCGAACTTCAACGCGGCGGACTCCGCCTCCTGTGCCTACGGCAAGCCGGACACCCGCACGGGCGCCTGGCGGGACGTCGGCACCCACGGCACGCACGTGGCCGGTACGGTCGCGGCCGCCAAGAACGGCAAGGGCGTCATCGGCGTGGCCCCGGGCGTGAAGATCTCCTCGGTGCGCATCGCCGAGCCGGGCTCCTCGCTCTTCTTCGCCGAGAACACGGTCTGCGGCTTCATGTGGGCCGGTGACCACGGCTTCAAGGTCACCAACAACAGCTACTACACGGACCCGTGGCAGTTCAACTGCCCGGACAACGCCGACCAGGCCGCGATCATCGAGGGCGTCAAGCGCGCCCAGGAGTACGCCGAGGGCAAGGGCTCGCTCCAGGTCGCAGCAGCCGGTAACTCCAACATCGACCTGGCCAACAAGACGACCGACACCGAGAGCCCGAACGACTCGACGCCGGTCACCCGCACCATCACCAACGCCTGCCTGGACATCCCGACCGAGCTCCCGGGCGTGGTCACGGTCTCGGCGATGGGCACCACCGCGAAGGCCTCGTACTCCAACTACGGCCTGAACGTCGTCGACGTGACGGCCCCCGGCGGCGACACCGTCGGCATCTACAGCACCCAGCCGGGCGGCAAGTACGGCACCATGAGCGGTACGTCGATGGCGTCCCCGCACGTCGCCGGTGTGGCGGCCCTGCTGGCCAGCACCAACCCGGGCATCACCCCGGCGCAGCTGCGCGACAAGCTGGCCACCCAGGCCAACGACGTCGCCTGCCCGTCGGACAGCCGCTGCAAGGGCACCACGGCGAAGAACGGCTTCTTCGGCGAGGGCCAGGTCGACGCGCTGAAGGCCGTCGGCAGCACCCCGCCGCCCGGCAAGTACTTCGAGAACACCGGTGACGTCGCCATCGGCGACAACACCACGGTGGAGAGCCCGATCACCGTCAGCGGTGTCACCGGCAACGCCCCGGCCACCCTCAAGGTGGGCGTGAACATCGTGCACACCTACATCGGTGACCTGAAGGTCGACCTGGTCGCGCCGGACGGCACCGTCTACACCGTGCACAACCGCGCGGGTGGCAGCACCGACAACATCAACCAGGTCTACACCGTGAACGCCTCCTCCGAGGTCGCCAACGGCACCTGGAAGCTGCGGGTCAACGACAACGCCGGCGGCGACACCGGCAAGGTCGACTCCTGGAACCTGACCTTCTAGGAGGTCCTCCGGAAGCTCTGGACGGGGGCTAGCGCTGGAGCACGTCGGCGAGCCAGTCGAAGACGACGTCGCAGTGCTGCTGCGGGGCCATCGGGGAGCAGTGCAACTGCGCCCCGGTGGCCTCCGTCAGTTTCACGTACTCCCGGCGCGTGCGCAGGAGGTCGTACATCTGCTGCGGCTGGCCCGGGTAGAACAGCTCGAAGTCGTAGTCCAGGACCAGCGTCGGGGCCTTGATCCTCCCGACCACCTTGGTGATGTCGAGGCCCATGGCCACCTGCGCCGGGGTCCACACGTCCGTGAGCACGACGCCCTCGCGGGCCTGGCGCAGTGCCTGCCCGTCGAAGATCTCGAAGCGCTTTTTGACGGTGAAGGCGAGCTCCGGCGTCAGCTCCGGGACGACCTCCTCGTTCCAGACCCGGTTGGTCTCCTCCTTGTCGGGGGTGACGATGGCGCGCAGCTCCGCGTCGAATCCCAGCCAGGGGCTGACGCAGCCCGGCTGGCAGGCGACGGCGGCGAGCCGGTGTTCGAAGGCGGCGGCGCGGGCGACCAGGTTGCCGCCCATGCTGAGGCCGGTGAGCGCGATCCGGCCGCTGTCCACGTCCTTGCGGCGCTCCAGCCAGTCGATGAGCGGGCCGACCACCTTCTCCCAGCGGGTGGTGAAGGGGATCTCCTCGACGAACAGCAGCTGCCCCTGGCCGGGTCCGTCGTACACGAGGGCGTTCCAGCCCCGGCCGAGGGCGGCGGCCACGCCGTAGGTCCACATGTCGAGGTTCTGGCCGTCGCTGCCGTTGGTGAGGATCACGGTGGGGCGCGGCTCGGCGGGACCGTCCGGGCGGAAGAACCAGACCGGCAGGTGGGTCTTGCCGTACGGGACCTTCGCGCGGACGGCGGCCGGTGAGCAGAGCTCGGCGAAGGTGTCCCAGGCTCCGCGCCCGGCCAGGTAGACGGCCTCCTCGTCACCGGGGTGGTCGGTGCCGAGCACGTAGAAGAGCGCCTGCGCGTAGTACTGGGCGGCGCGCAGGGACCGGAAGCGGCGGGTCTGCGAGGGGGCCCCGTGGCCGTGGCGGCCGGCGGCCGGGGGCGCGGCGAGCCGGTCCCCCCAGGCGCGGAAGGTGTCGCTGAACGTCTGCTCGGACAGGCCCGCCGCGTTGATGGCGTTGACCGCGGTCAGCACCTCGCCCACCTCGGAGGCGCGCATGCCGGCGGCGCCGAGCGCGAGCAGGCCCGCGAAGTTGAAGCCGGGATCGTCGAAGAGCTTCATCGCTCCGGGTGTGGGATCCACGGCCTTGGCGGACGGCTTCGGCGCGGCGGCTGCGGTGCGGGCCCCGCCCCCGACGGCGAGCGCCCCGGCCCCCGCGGCGAGCCCGGTCAGGGCTGCGCGGCGGGTGAGTGCGGAGGGCTGGTGCGGTGTACGAGCGGTCATGCAGCGGACCGTACGCGGGGCCCGTGGCGGGCCGGGGCGAGGCGCGCCCTCCCTTGCTCCGAACGGCCGCGCGCGCCGACCGGGGCCGTCGGACCGCCTGTCGGGCCGTTTGCCGGGCCGTCCGTCAGCCCGTCCGCCGCCCGGTCCGCAGCACGCAGTCGCCGCAGAGCCCGCCTCCGGGGACCTGGTAGTAGAGGCAGCAGCTGCGCCGTACGAACGCCACCCCGAGCCCCTCCTCGTGGATGAAGGTGCCGGTGCCCGCCAGGGCTCCGCCGTCGGCCAGCAGGGCGCCCGCCAGCTCCACGGCCGCGCCGCCCGGCACCCGGTCGATCAGCACGCGCAGCGCCCCGACGAGCCCGGACGCCGCGTTCCCCCGCAGGACCTTCGGCGAGACCCCGAAGCGCTCGCGCAGGCCCTCGTCGAGCACCGCCAGGTTCGCCAGGACGTTCTCCCCGAGCGCCTCGGCCGGCAGGCCGGGGGCGGGCTCGGGCAGCCACAGCTGGAGCGATCCCGCGTCCGGCATCCGCCACCACACCCGGTCGGCGGCCAGGTCCGGCACCCGGCCCGCCAGTGCCGCGCAGCCGAGCCCCAGGGACCAGAGCCGGGAGACGATCCCGAACTGTGCGGTCGAGGCGGCCACCCGGCCCGGTCCGGTGCCGATCCGCCGGCCCACCTCGGCCACGTACGGCCCGAGCTGCTCCCCGTACAGCGCGGTGAGCGGCCGGAAGCCGGGGCCGGGGGGTTCCTGCCCGTAGGGGACCGTGAAGAAGGGTCCTACGGCGGCCAGTCGCCGCAGTACGTCGTCCATACCCGAAATGATCTCAGCGGCGCGGGGCCCGGGTCAGGCCGGGTCCGGGGTCGCCCCTTCGAGGACCTCCAGGTAGTGCGGGTTGCGCATGATGCCGAGCACGTTGCCGAAGGGGTCGGTGACGGCCGCCGTGACGAAGCCGGCGTCGCCGTGCGCGGTCACCGGCTGGTACTCCGTCGCCCCCAGGTCCAGGAGCCTCGCGCGGACCGCGGGAAGATCGTCGACTGCCCAGTACGCCACCGCGCCGCCCGGGTCCTTCGCCGCGGCCGGCGGGGCGTAGCGGCGGTCGACGATGCCCAGCTCGTGCTGGTAGTCACCGATGCGGAACTCGGCGTATCCGGGCCGCTCGAAGTACGGGGCGATCCCGAGGAGCTCGGTGTACCAGGCCGTCGCGGCCTCCAGGTCGTCGGCCCAGAAGTTGATCGTCGCAAAACCTCGCAGCATGAACGCCCTCCTCGACGGACGGAAGCACCGCTCCGACTCTACGGCGGCCCTGCGGGGGCCGTACCGGACCCGGGTGGCGCAGTCGTACCCCTCCCGTGGTCGGACCGCTCACGGACACACCACCGACGGCCATGCGTTCGACGGCTGCGCGGACCGGCGAAACGGCGGCCCCGTCCGCGGGACCTCCGACTGGGGCTCCGCCCGGGAGCACCCGACTCCATCCGCATCACCGCAGGTCAGACATGATCGCACGGCAGTCGGAGGCGGCCGGGGCGGCCGTCTGGGGGGCCCACGCCGTGCGGTTGAAGGGATGTCCGTCGATCATGATTACGGGCCCTCCGGGGCCGGGACCCAAGTCCCCGGAAATCAGTGTCGCGCCATTGCCAAATTGGGGGTTCATGAGAGGACTTTAAGGAGCTACATTGAGCCACTCGCGTTCACCTGACAGCCGGTTGCCTTTCACTCGTGTTTTGCACGGGGGGCGACGTCATGGACGCAGACTGTGCAACCACCCCACCGCCCAGAAGGACCGAAGGCTCCGTGCCCGTACCCGTACACCTCGCGGGCCGCACCGTGCGGCTCGAGCCCCTCGCCCCCCACCACACCGAGGCTCTGGCCGTGGCCGGGGCCGAGGATCGTACGACTTACGCCTTCACTCCCGTGCCCCACGGTGTGCAGGCGTCACACGAGTACATCGAACGTGCCCTCGCCGATCAGGCAGCGGGTCGATCGCTCCCGTTCGCGGTGGTCAGAGCCACCGACGGGCGGGTCGTCGGTTCGACCCGGTTCCTGGAACTCGACTACTGGCAGGGGCCTCTGGTCTGGCCCGCCGTGCCCGGAGTCCCGTTCGGCGATCCGGCGACGGCGATCCCCGATGCCGCCGAGATCGGCAATACCTGGCTGTCCCCGGGCGCCCAGGGAACCGGCATCAACACCGAGGCGAAGCTGCTCATGCTCCGCCATGCCTTCGAGACCTGGGGGGTGCGGCGCATCTCGCTGCGCGCGGACGCGCGCAACGGCCGGTCGCGGGCCGCCATGGAACGTCTGGGCTTCACCTGCGAGGGGGTCCGCCGGGCCCATTCGCGGGGCCTCGACGGCGCCGTCCGCAGTACTGCCTTCTACTCGATCCTCGACGAGGAGTGGCCGGCCGTGCGGTCGATCATCGAGCTGAGGCTGTCGGCGGGCGCGCAGCGCAAGCGGCGCCGCAAGACCCTGATCCCCGCGTAACCGCGTCCAGCCGGACCACAGAACGGAAGGCGCTCCCGCCCCGGCCCTCGCCGCGGCCTCCTCAGCCGAGGAAGGCCGGGGCGAGGGCCGAGTCCATGAGCCGGGCGGGGGCGCCGCTCCCGTCGGCCGGTACGGCGTACAGGTCGGCGCCGAAGTCCCCCGGCAAGGCGTAGACGACGGTCCGGTCATCCGTCCACACCACCTGGTCGTCCACGCTGCGCTCCTCGGCGAGCGGGGTCTCGGCTCCGGAGGCCAGGTCCAGGGCGTACAGCCGCCACGGCGCTTCGGCCGGCAGGCCCGCCACGCGCTTCTTGAAGACCACCCGGGTCCCGTCCGGTGACAACGACGGGCACTCGACGTTCTCGCGCAGGGTGGTCACGGTGCGTTCGCCCAGGTCCCCGCGGACCAGGTGGGTCCGGCCGCCGGTGGCGAGGGTCGCGTAGAAGGTCCGCTCGTCGGCGGCGAAGGTGACCCCCCAGAAGTTGACGTCGGCGCTGCGGTACGGCTTGCCGTCCTTCAGGATCGTGAAGTCCTCCAGCGAGGCGTCGAGCGTGCCGGTGCGCAGGTCGAGCACCGAGGTCCGCGTCGAGAAGTTCGTACCCGCGTACGAGTCCCCGCCGACGAAGACGGTCCAGGCGGCGAGGTGCCCGCCCGGCGAGACCCGGGCCCGGGTGGGCAGACCGCCCAGCGGGTGGGCGGACACCTCCTTCAGTCCGGCGTCGAGGACGACGGCCCGGTAGCCCTCCTGGACCCCGCCGCGGTCCGCCTGGAGGCAGATCCCGGTGCCCCGGGCCGCGTGGAAGCGCAGGCAGCTCACCCCGGACGCGGTACGGGCCCCCTGTGGCGCGCCGGCCAAGACCGTGGTGAGCTCGTCCCGGTGCGGCCCCCAGGCCATGTTGCGGAAGGCGATCCGGCGGCCGCCGTCGCCCGGCGCCAGCGAGACCGCGCCCGGGGCGACCGGCGGCCCGCCCGGCCGGGCGCGGTCCTTCTCGTCGGCGCGGGAGGAGGCCCGCACGACGGCGAGCACGCCCACGGCCGCGAGCAGGGCCACGGCGGTGACCAGGATCAGGATCCGGCGCTGGAGCGTCATGGGATGACTCCGGGGCGGGGTGGGGTTCCGGGGGCGGCGCGGGGGCACCATACCCAGCGACCTGCACAAGAGCCAGGCACGGAGGGGGGGCGGGTCCGTGAACTCCACCGGGCGCACGGGCGCCGGGCAATGGCCTCCCCCAGGGCACCCCAAGAGTAGGGAAAGTACGGAACCCTGACATGCTTTCGTTCATCCTTCGAACGGAAGGACCCAGCAGTCAGACCACCCCGCCCCCCTGGGGCAGCACCAGCCGGAGAGCCACCGCACATGTCGTACGCACCCGACGGGCAGCAGTACCAGCCGTACCGGCCGGAAGGACAGATACCGCAGCCGCCCCACGGCGACCAGTACGGCCAGCCGTACGGACAGCAGCCGCCGCCCGGCCGCCCCCAGCAGCCGTACGGGCAGCAGGCGCAGTACGCACCGCAGGAGCAGTACGGGCAGCAGCCGCAGTACGGGCAGCAGGGCCACCACGAGGAGCCCGAGCAGCCGCGCCGCAGGTCGCGGGGGCGCCGTTGGCTGATAGCGGGCGCGTCCGTGCTCGCGCTCGCCGGCATAGCCGCGCTCGTGCTGAACCACTACGAGATACCCCCGTTCACCGACAAGGGCTCCTCGGTGTCCTTCGGGCAGACGCCCGCGGGGGGCGGCAAGAAGAACGACGCTCCGCCGCCGAACTCCAAGATGCTCATGCCGACCGGACCGGCCGCCGAGTTCAAGAACACGATGACCCTCCCCGACGGCACGCACGTGGCCGTCACCACGTTGGACGGCAAGAAGTCCGGCTTCAAGGGCAAGGTCTGGGTCTGGGCCCCCAAGGAGTACAACGACCCGAAGTTCGCCAAGAGCGGCTTCCCGGTCATGATCGCCCTGCCGGGCGGCGCCGGTTACCCGAGCAACTACTGGATGGGCACCGACCTCGGTCTCCAGACCAGCATCAGCAAGTGGTACGCGGAGGGCAAGAGCAAGCCCTTCATCCTGGCGATGCCGGTCCTCAACCCCGCGCCGGACGACAAGGGCGTCTACTGGGACGGCTCCGACATCCCCGGCCAGCCCAAGATGGGCACCTGGCTGACCGAGGACGTCCCGGACCTGATGAAGGCGAACTTCCGCACCGTCAAGTCCCGTGACGGCTGGGCCTTCATGGGCTCCTCCACCGGTGGATTCGCCGGCCTGAAGGCCGTGCTGAAGCACCCGGACAAGTTCAAGGCCGTGATCGCCTCCGGCCCGGACGTCGTCCCGGACTCCTCCCTGTGGAAGGGCCACGACAAGGAGAAGGCCGAGAACAACCCGGAGCTGTTGGCGAAGCAGCTCATCGACACCAAGGGCCCCGAGGTCTACCTCGCCTTCCAGGTCGGCGACAGCGAGAACAACAAGAAGACCCTGCCCGACGTGCAGAAGTTCGTCGCCACCTACGGCAACAAGGGCCCCATCCACGCCGAGTTGAAGGTCATCAAGGGCGGCCAGCACAACGCCAAGACCTATGTGCCGAACATGGGCGAGGGACCGGTCCAGTACATCAGCAAGGTCATGGAAGGGCCCGTCGAGTAACCACCGACGCCCCCGCACCATCGAGCGACGGCCCGCCGAACACCTTCGGCGGGCCGTCGCCGTTCCAGGCCGCCCAGCCCGGGCGGCCCGTCACCGCGAACCGCACCCAGGCCGCGTGCATCTCGTCCGCCAGCGCCTGTGGGGTGTCCGGACCGGCCAGCCAGGCGGCCTCCGGTACGGCGAGCGTGTCGAACACGAAGCCCAGCTCCAGGGCGTGGCAGGAGCCCAGGCCCGGAACGCCGGAGGGCCAGCCGAACTCGTACAGGAAGCTCGGCGCCGCCCGCCGCGCCCCGGCGAGCCGGCGCAGCGGGTCGCGCAGCAGCCGGTCGGTGAGCAGCTGTCCGGCGAGTTCGGCGGGGCTCGCCGCGGGCAGCGCGGCGCGCAGCGCGCGTACGGCCGCCCGGTCCTTGCCGGAGCGGGCGCGGGCCAGCGCCACGGCGACCGGGCCGAGCCGGTCCAGCAGCCGCATCCCGCCGGTGGGGGCGAGCCACAGCCGGTACTCCTCGCGGGTCCAGCCGAGGAGCAACGGCACCTCGTCTGCGGCGGCCGCGGCGCACAGGGTGTCGAGGGGGTCGGCCGGGACCGTGTCCGGGTCGGTGACCAAGCCGAAGGCGGGTCCGCCGAGGAGGGGACCCGATCTGCGCAGGACGGCCGCCTGGGCGGCCATCAGGTCGGGCAGGGAGGCGGCGGTGAAGGCCGCGGCAGTGGCCTCCACCTTCAGCAGCGAGGCCATCCGCCGGACCATGGCGCGCACCCGGGGGCGCGGCAGGGCCTCGGGGGCCCCGCTCTGCAGGACCGCCCGGTGGAAGAGGCCGACCGCGCGCGGGGCGGCCAGGAGGGCGCCGATGCTGATGGCCCCGGCGGATTCGCCGAAGACGGTGACCCGGTCGGGGTCCCCGCCGAAGGCGCCGATGTTGTCGCGGACCCAGGCGAGGGCGGCGATCTGGTCCAGCAGGCCGCGGTTGGCGGGGGCATCGGGGAAGAGTCCGTACCCGAGGACGCCGAGGCGGAAGTTGAAGGAGACGAACACGACCCCGTCGCGGGCGAAGGCGGAGCCGTCGTACACGGGGACGGCCGCGGAGCCGCGGGTGTGGGCCCCGCCGTGGATCCAGACCATGACGGGCAGCCGGGCCCCGGGGGCCGGGTCGGGGGTCCACACGTTCACGTTCAGGCAGTCGTCCCCGGGGATCACCGGGTCGGGCAGCAGGGCGGCGAAGGCGTCCGGGTAGGGCACCTTGGGCGCGGTCGGCCCGTATGCGCCGGCATCGCGCACGCCGTCCCAGGCGGCCGGGGGCGCAGGCGCCGCGAAGCGCAGGGCTCCGACGGGCGGGGCCGCGTACGGGACGCCCTTGAAGACGGCGCTCCCCCCGGGCCCGGTCCGGCCCTCGACGACACCGGCCGCCGTCTTGACCTGCGGCCGGCGGCGGCCGTCGGCGGCGCCCTCTGCGCTCATCTCGTCCTCCTGCGATGACGGTGCCGGTCACACCGTCGCACCGTCGCACAGCCGTCCAACGGGTGACAAGGCGTGACCGGGCCCACGCCCGGCCCGGTTGGACGGGCATGCGATTCCTGCGTATCCACCATGCCGTGCCCGTCGCCCTGCTGCTCGCGGGCGCCACGCTCGTGTCCGGCCCGGCCCTGGCCGCCGGGGCGGACTTCCAGTACGTCGGCCAGGACGACCGGGTCCACGGCCTCACCGCGCCGAGGGGGTGCGTCGAGGCGGAGGGCGGCGGCGCCCGGGCGGTCACCAACGGGACCGGGAGTTCGGCGACCCTCTTCGAGGGCCCCCGGTGTTCCGGCCGGGCCCTGCGGGTCCTTCGGCCCGGTGAGGTCGGCCAGGTGCGGCCGTACTTCGCCTCCGTCCGGTTTTCCGTCACCGGGTAGGCGCACGGGCCGTGACCCCTTGGCCTTCCCCGCGTTGTATGCCATGTCAAATGCCACAGGTCCTGTGGCGCCCCACACATCTCATGAGGAGATCTTGATGTCGCGTATCGCGAAGGCATTCGCCATCACCGCTGTCACCGGCAGCGCCGTGGTCGCTGGTGCGGGTCTGGCTGTCGCCGATGCCGGAGCGCACGGTGCGGCGGTCGGCTCCCCCGGTGTCCTGTCGGGCAACCTGCTCCAGGTTCCGGTGCACGTCCCGGTCAACGTCTGCGGCAACACCGTGAACGTGATCGGCCTGCTGAACCCGGCGTTCGGCAACACCTGCGTCAACGCCTCCGGCGGCGGCGACCACCACACCCAGGGTGGCGACTACGGCCACTGATCGGCTGATCGGCTGATGGACGGAAGGGCCCCCGCCGGGTGGCGGGGGCCCTTCCCCCGTGTCCGCACGTCCGCGCGCACGGCGGGTAGGCACCGGGCCGCGCGCGTCATTCGTAGCGGTACAGGCCCTGGTGGCCGAGCATCTCGCGCGGGGTGACGTTCCACGGCGGCATCGGCTCGTCGAGGGCGATCACCCGGCCGCGTTGGAAGTCGCCGAGGGCGAGCGGGGCGGCGGGCAGGTAGCCGGAGCCGGGGTGCTTGGCCTGCCAGCGGTCCCAGATCAGGTCGACGAAGGCGTGGTGCAGCCAGAACGCCGGGTCGTTGGGCGCCGTCCCGCCGGTCATGTGGCCACCGATCCACTGGTGGACCTTGTTGTGGTTGCGCCAGCGCTCGCTCCTGGGGGCCGACCAGCCCTCCAGCTTGTTGCGGAAACCGCCCGCGGTGGCCGTGGAGTCCCAGGGCGAGACGTCGTAGGTCGGGTCGTCGATCGCCCACTGGAGTTCGGCGGTGGTGGGCAGGGTGATCGGATTCTGCGGCCGGCCGAGGTTGCGGGTGAGGAACGCGGACTCGGTGATGCCCACGGTCACCGTCCAGTTGCCCGTGTCGTAGGCGAACGGCCCGGTCATCACCTTGCGGTCGCTCGCCCGGCCGGTGCCGCCGAGGAAGTCGTCGGCCCAGAGGGAGGAGACGGGGCTGGTGTCAGCGGTCCAGTCCCAGTACGGGACGCTCACGCCGGGGTCGATCTCCTGCAACTGCCGTTCGAACTCCAGCAGATAGCGCCGGTGCCACGGGAAGAAGGACGGGGACATGTGCCCGACGCGCAGCTTGCGGTCGCGGTCGGGCACGAAGTACTTGTCGTGGGTGCGCACGAGGGCGTCGTAGGCGCCGCTGCGCTTGAGCTCGAGGACCGCCGCCGTGAAGCGCTTCTTCTGGGCGCCGGTGAGGTTCTTCTGGTTCTGCCGGGTGTGCAATGCGGGGTTCCTCCCGTTCCCGTGAATCTGTCAGCCGTGGTGCGGGGCCGCGAAGGCGAGCTGGGCGGTGCCCAGTTCGTCGACGGCGGCCCGGGCCAGTTCCAGTGGCGTGGAGTAGGACTGGAAGTGGTTGATCCCGCTGAGGTAGCTGCCGTCGGCCCGGCGCATGACGTGCAGCGGGCGGCCGTCGATCCGCACTCCGGCGACGTCGACGGCGATGTGCCGGCCGCGGTAGGTCTCCTCCTCGGCGAGCGGCGCCGGGGTGAGGGTCTGCCGGGGACGTCGGGCGCGCAGCACGGGGGCCAGGGCCGCGGCCGTACCGGCGAGCACGGCTGCGGTGAAGGCGGTACGGAGAACCGCGCGACGGGTCAGTGGTGCGGCGGGCGATGCTGCGGACATACGGTCTCCCTCGCTCGGTGGCCGGCGGCTACGGGTCTAACGCCGCGCGGCGGACGAGGTCACCCGTGGGTACCGCGGAGCTGCTTGTAGAAGAGGGTCGTGGGGCGGAGCCGGCCCGCCGGGTCGGTGGCGTAGTCGGGGATGGTGCCGGCCTCCGTCCAGCCCGCGCGGCGGTAGACGCGCTCGGCTCCGCTGCCGGTCTCGGTGTCCAGGAACAGCAGCACCACTCCGGCTCGGGCGGCGGCCGACTCGGCCTCGGCGAGCAGGGTGCGGGCGGTGCCCCGACCGCGGGCGGCCGGGTGGACCATGAGCTTGCGCAGCTCGGCGCGGTGGCGGCCGTTCGCCTTGGTCTCCCGGTACCAGCTGACGGTGCCGTCGATCCGGCCGCCGGTGCGGGAGACCCACAGCGCGAGGGAGCCCTCCTCGACGGCGGGCAACAGGGAGTCCCACCAGGCGGCGGCGCCCTGGTGGTCGAGCCCGGCGAGGAAGCCGAGGGACGATCCGCCGTCGACCACGGCGAGCAGCAGGGCGGCGAGTTCGTCGCGGTGGGCGCGCAGACCGGCGGCGGAGAGCGCGGTGATGGTGGCCGTCATGCGGCGAGCATACGGATCATGCGATCGGGCCCTTCGTCGGACCCCTTGCCCTACCTATCGAGAATCGATAGATTCCCATCGTAAGTCGATGGAGGGATGGGTCATGGGGAAACTGACGGTGGGTGCGTTGCGCGCCGTGCTCGCGGTGGTGCTCGTCGGCACCGCTTTGGTACAGGTGTTGATGGTGTGGGCGTTGGCCACCGACCCGGAGGACGGAACGCTCCCCCTGACCCCGATGCGCGTGATCACGATCCTGGGCATGGTGGCGGCCCAGGTCGCCCTGGTCTGCGTATGGCGGCTGGTGACGATGGTGCGGCGCGGAACCGTGTTCTCCCCCGCCGCCTTCCGGTACGTGGACGGCGTGATCGGCGCGATCGTGGCGGCCGCGCTGTTGTGGTTCGCGGTCACGGCCGTCAATGCGCCGGGCCAGCGGGAGGACCCGGGCGTCACCGTCATCATGGGCGGGATCGGCCTGGCCATCCTCGGGGTCGCCCTCATCGTGCTCGTACTGCGGATGCTGCTCGCCCAGGCCGTCGCGCGCGACGTCGAAGCGACGCAGCTGCGGGCCGAGCTGGACGAGGTGATCTGATGCCGATCGCCGTCGACATCGACGTGATGCTGGCCAGGCGGAAGATGTCCGTGGGCGAGCTCGCGGACCGGGTGGGGATCACACCCGCCAACCTGGCGGTACTGAAGAACGGCCGCGCCAAGGCGGTGCGCTTCGCGACGCTCGCCGCGCTCTGCGAGGTGCTCGAATGCCAGCCGGGCGACCTGCTGCGCTGGGAGTCCGAGGACGTAGCCGACGGATGACGCGCCCCGGGGCGGACGGGGTGCGTTCCGTGCCCGCACCGGCCGTTCGGCCCCTGCCCGGCCGGCCCGGCGCTAGGTGTATTGACCCGCAGGGTTGTTCACGCGGCTGATGGGTGGCTTGCCGTCGAGTGCGGTGTGGCAGCGGTGATGGTTGTAGGTGTGGAGGAAGTCTGCCAGGGCCGCGGTCCGCTCGTCGTTCGAGGTGTAGGGCCGTAGGTAGGCCCACTCGTCGAGGAGGGTGCGGTTGAAACGTTCGACCTTGCCGTTGGTCTGAGGCCGGTAGGCACGGGTGAGCCTTCCGGCAGCGCCGAGGTCGGCCAGGACGGCCTTCCAGGCCAGGCCTTTGCGGTAGGCCCACGCGTTGTCGGTGAGAACGCGTTCGATGCGGGTGATGCCCTGGGTGTGGAAGAACGCGGCGGCGCGTGTGAGGAAGCCTGCGCACGTCGCGACTTTCTCGTCCGGGTGGATCTCGCTGTAGGCCAGGCGGGAGTGGTCGTCGACCGCGGAGTGGACGTAGTCGAAACCCATTCCCCGCACTGGCCTGCCGACGTTGCGGCCCAGGAAGCGGTGGCCGCCGCCGTCGGGGATCCGGCCGAGCTTCTTCACGTCGACGTGGATGAGCTCGCCGGGTCGCTCGCGTTCGTAGCGGCGGATCGGGGTGCCGGTCGGGCGGTCGATCCAGGCCAGGCGGTGCAGACCATGCCGGGTCAGAATGCGGTGGACGGTCGAGGCGGGCAGTCCCAGGACCGGGCCGATGCGGGCGGGCCCCAGTTTGCGGGTCCGGCGCAGGTCACAGACCCTCGCCTCGATGGCGGCCGAAGTCCGGTGCGGTGTCGTGCGTGGCCGGCTGGATCGGTCGTGCAGTCCGGCCTCGCCTTCCGTCCGCCACCGGCGCATCCATTTGTGGGCGGTGGCCCGCGATATGCCCATCTCGGCGGCCACGTGGGCGACCGGGCGGCCCGATACGACTCGTTCGACCAGCAGGCGCCTACCGAAGACGGTCAGCCGGGCATTACGGTGGGACACGAAGACCTCCGTGCGGTGAGTTCCTAGACAGCTCCCACCACACCGGAGGTCTTCGCCATGTTCAAGACCTGCCGAGTGTCAACAACGCTCGTGATCAATACACCTAGGTCCTGTCGGCCTAGGCCGGCCGGGGCGAGACGCCTACGGCGCCGGGAGTTCCGCGAAGTCCGCGACCAGGCCGCGGTGGTGGCCAGCCGTGCCGAGGGCCAGGGAGTCGGCCTTGGCCCGCTTGAGGTAGAGGTGGGCCGGGTGTTCCCAGGTCATGCCGATGCCGCCGTGCAGCTGTACGCACTCCTCGGCGGCGCGGACGGCCACGCCCGAGCAGTAGGCCTGGGCCACGGCGACCGTCAGCGGGGCGTCGGGGGCCTCAGCGGCCAGGGCATCGGCAGCGGCCCTCGCCGCCGCGCGCGCGGAGGCCACGTCGAGCCAGAGCCGGGCGAGGCGGTGCTTGAGGGCCTGGAAGGAACCGACGGGGCGGTTGAACTGGTGGCGGCCCCGGACGTGGCCGACCGTCTCCGTCAGGCACCACTCGGCGAGCCCGAGCTGCTCGGAAGCGAGCAGTCCGGCCCCGGAGAGCAGGGCTCCGGCGACCGCCGCCCGGGCCGTTCCGGCATCGGCGAGACGGGTGCCGGCCGCGGCCTCCAGGGTGACGGTGGCGAGCGGGCGGGTGAGGTCCAGCGGGACCCGCGGGGTCAGCCGGGCCGCGGCGGCCGGGACGGCGTACAGCCCGGTGTCGGCCAGGACCAGCAGGACGTCGGCGGCCACCGCGTCCGCCACGGAGGTGACCGTCCCGGTCAGCGCCCCGCCCCCGAGGTCCCGGACGGGGGCCGGGAGGGGCGCGCCCGGAGCGAGCGTCAGCGGCACGGCCGGAACGCACACCGTGCTGCCGGAGGCCAGCTCCCGCAGCAGCGGGGCGGATTCCGCGGTGTCGCACCCGAGCAGGATCTCCGTGGCGAGCACGGAGCTCGTCAGGTACGGGACGGGCGCCACGGCCCGGCCCAGCTCCTCCAGGACCACGGCCGCCTCACGGTGGCTCGCGCCCTGCCCGCCGAGCTTCTCGGGGACGAGGAGACCGGCCGCGCCGATCCGGGCGGCGAGGGTGGACCAGAGCGCCGGGTCGTGCGGCCGGCCCGTCTCGGCCCGGTCGAGGACGCCCTTCGCGTCGCAGCGGTCGGTGAGGAGTGCGCGTACGGCGGAGCGGAGCTCCTCCTCGGTCCCGGAGTAGAGCAGGTCGGTCGGTGCCGCCGCGATGGTCATCGGCTCAGGTCCTTCCAGGCGAGGTCCTTGTCGTCGCGCGGCTCGGGGGGCAGGCCGAGGACGCGTTCGGCGACGATGTTGAGGAGGATTTCGCTGGTGCCGCCCTCGATGCTGTTGCCCTTGGCGCGCAGGTAGCGGTAGCCGGCCTCGCGGCCGGTGAAGTCGACGCCGTCGGGCCGGCGCATGGTCCAGTCGTCGTACAGGAGGCCCTCCTCCGCGAGGAGTTCGACCTCTAGCCCGCTGATCTCCTGGTTGAGCCGGGCGAAGGTGAGCTTCATGCCCGATCCCTCGGGGCCGGGCTGTCCGGCGACGAGCTGCTGGCGCAGCCGTTCCCCGGTGAGGCGGGCGACCTCGGCCTCGACCCACAGTTCCAGCAGTCGCTGGTGGAGGGCGTGGGTGCGCAGCTCGGGGCGGTCGCGCCAGGCCGCGGCGACGGGGGCGATCATGCCGCCCTCGCGCGGGATGCGCATGCCGCCGATGGAGACCCGCTCGTTCATCAGGGTGGTGCGGGCGACCGCCCAGCCCTCGCCGACGGCGCCGAGGCGGTGGGAGTCGGGGATGCGGACGCCGGTGAGGAAGACCTCGTTGAACTCGGCCTCGCCGGTGATCTGGCGCAACGGCCGGACCTCGACGCCCGGGGCGTGCATGTCGCACAGGAAGTAGGTGATGCCCTGGTGCTTGGGGAGCCCGGGGTCGGTGCGGGCGATCAGGATGGCCCAGCGGGCGGTGTGGGCGCTGGAGGTCCACACCTTCTGTCCGTCCACGATCCAGTCGCCGGAGCCGCTCTCGCGCACCGCGCGGGTGCCGAGCGCGGCGAGGTCGGAGCCGGCGCCGGGCTCGCTGAAGAGCTGGCACCAGACCTCCTCGCCGACCCACAGGGGCCTCAGGAAGCGCTGCTTCTGCTCGTCGGTGCCGTACGCGAGGATCGTGGGCGCGGCCATGCCGAGGCCGATGCCGATCCGGCGCGGGTCGTTGTCGGGTGCGCCGGCGGCCTCCAGTTCGGCGTCGACGACGGCCTGGAGGGAGCGGGGCGCGCCGAGTCCGCCGAGGCCTTCGGGGTAGTGGACCCAGGCGAGTCCGGCGTCGAAGCGGGCGCGCAGGAATGCGGTGCGGTCAGTGTCGGCGGGCGGGTGCGCGGCGAGCAGGTCACGGACGCGTGCGAGCAGGTGCTCGGCGGTGGTCGCGGTCATCGGGACACACCCGGCTGCCGGGGCATGGCCAGGACGACCCGGCCGGTGGTGGTCCCGTCGGCGAGGCGCTGCACGGCGTCGGCGACGCCGGGGAGTGCGACGAGTTCGCTGATCAGGGGCTTGATGGTGCCGTCGGCGGCGAGGCGGGTGAGTTCGGTGTGGCAGGCGAGGATCGCGGCCGGGTCCTTGGTCGCGTACAGGCCCCAATGGAGGCCGAGGATGGAGTAGTTCTTGACGAGGGCGTGGTTGAGGGCGGGGGCGGGGACGTCTCCGCTCGCGAAGCCGACGACGACGATGCGGCCCTCGAAGGCCACGCACTTGGCGGAGGCGGCGTACGAAGCTCCGCCGACGGGGTCGTAGACCACGTCGGCGCCGCGCCCGCCGGTGAACTCCTTCACGCGGGATACGACGTCCTCGGTCGTGCGGTCGATCACCAGGTCGCAGCCGAGTTCCTCGGCGGTGCGCACCTTGGCCTTGCCTCCGACGACCCCGATGACGGTGGCGCCGGCGGCCTTGCCGAGTTGGACGGCGGCGCTGCCGACCCCGCCGGCGGCGGCGTGCACGAGCAGGGACTCGCCCGGCTGGAGGCGCGCGCGGCGGTGCAGGCCGAACCAGCCGGTCTGGTAGCCGATGTGCAGGGCCGCGGCCTCGGCGTCGTTCAGGCTCTCGGGGGCCGGGAGCACGGCCCGCTCGGACGCGATCACGTACTCCGCGAAGCCGCCGTGGGGCAGGCTCGCGGTGGCGATGACGCGGCGGCCGTCGTCGGTGAGGCCGCAGATCTCGACTCCGGGGGTGAAGGGCAGCGGCGGGCGGATCTGGTACTGGCCGCGGACGAGCAGCGCGTCGGGGAAGTTGAGGTTCGCCGCGAGGACCTGCAGCCGCACCTCGCCCTCGTCGGGTACCGGTTCGGGAATCTCTTCGAGGCGCAGTGCCTCTCGGGGTTCGCCGGGGGTATGTACTCGCCATGCCTGCATCCGGGGCCTCCAGCCGCCGTCGAGGAACCACGCTCCGCGGGCATACTAAGCAGTCGCTTGCCTCTCTGGGAACCACCGGTCAGGGTGGAGAACCCTCCGGAGCGAGTCGACACGCGTCATTCAGGCCACATCCGTCTCAAGATCAGGCAACATGTGGCGTGCACGTGTCATGACTCAACGGGGAACAGCACCTGTCCAGGGGGGACAACCACATGAGAAGAAGCATGTCCGCGGCCGGAGCCGCGATCGTTCTGGCGGGCCTGATCACCGCGGCCGGCCCGGCCGCGGCGGCGGACACGGGGGCCTCCTGCACCCCGGGGATCGAGATCCTCCCGGCGCTGGCGGGTGCGACCGGTTCCACGGCGACGGGCTTCGGCACCGGCGGGGTCGTGGTCGGCGACAGTGCGGGGCTGCCCGTCTACTGGACCGGCGCCGAGCACACGGTCCACGCCGTCCCGCTGCCCGCCGGCTTCGACCGGGGCAGCGTCAAGGCGGTCAGCGCCAAGGGCCTGATGGTGGGCACGGCCACCCGCACCTCGGACCGGGCCATGGTCGCCTTCACCCACCAGCGGGGCTCCACGACCTCCGAGCCGCTCACCGCGCCGGGCAAGGAGGGCCACTTCGCCGATGTCGACGTCAACGAGTCCGGGCGGGTCGTCTTCGCCGACGGGGGCGTCGCCAAGGAGTGGGTGAACGGGAAGGTCGTGCGCGAACTCCCGGTCCCGGCCGACGCGATCGCCGGCAGCACGGTCACCTCGCTGAACGGCATCAACAAGCGCGGTGACATCCTCGGCACGGTCTCCGGCTCCTACTTCGACGCCGAGAACGACATCATGGTCACCAAGACGTTCCCGGTGGTCTGGCCGGCCGGCGGCGGCTACCCGCCCTACAGCCTCCAGGTGTGGAACGGCTACCACTCCTCGTTCGTGACGGCCGGCCGGGACATCGACGACCGCGGCCGGGTGGTGGGCCTCGAGGACTACTACTACCGCAACGACCCGAGGCTGACGCCGGCCGTCTGGAAGAAGCCGTACGACGCCCTGCCCACCGACCCGGGCCGGGCCAAGGGCTACCACGACCTGGAGCTCTCCGGCAGCAGCCCGACCACGAACGTGGCCGTCGGGACGGCCACCAACTTCGAGGAGAGCTGGCCCAGCTTCTTCCAGGCCGTCTACTGGCCCGGCAAGGGGGAGCCGCTGGTGCTGCCCTTCCCCGCCGGAACCTCGGGCGTGCCGCTGAGCCGGGCCTTCGCGGCCACCGACGACGACCGCGTCGCCGGCATGATCACCGACCGGGAGACGCGGGACGGCAAGGCCGTGGTCTGGACCTGCGCGAGCAAGCAGGCGTACGCCCCGAAGGGCTGACCGCCCGGGGGTCCCGGACCCCCGGTCCCGAGCCGGTCCTGTCCGGGGGATGGTCATCTCGGCGCCCGCGCGCTATCGATGCCCCATGACGGACGAGATCCGGCGCGGGCTGCCCGCGCCACCGGCGCTCGGCGCCGCCGCCCTGCCCTCCGGGACCTTCGAGGGCCAGGTGGTCCTCGTGACCGGCGGCGGCACCGGGCTGGGCAAGGCCATCGCCGCCGAGTTCGCCCGGCTCGGCGCCGATCTGGTGATCGCGAGCCGGCGCGCCGAGCAGCTCAAGGCGGCGCGCGAGGAGTTGGCGGCCGTTCCCGGCGCGGGCCGGGTGACGGCCGCCGTCTGCGACATCAGGGATCCCGAGCGGGTCGCCGAGGTCTTCGACGCCGCGCAGGCGGCCTTCGGCCTGCCGGACGTGTTGGTCAACAACGCGGCCGCGAACTTCCCCTCCCCCGCGGAGGACCTCTCGCCGAACGCCTGGCGGGCGGTCGTCGACATCACGCTGACGGGGACCTGGCTGATGACCCGCGAGTTCGGCCGCCGCCACCTCGCCGCGGGCACCGGCGGCTCGATCGTGAACATCGGCGCCTCGTACGCCTGGACGGGCGGGCCGGGCTTCGCCCACAGCGCCGCGGCCAAGGCCGGGGTGAAGAGCTTGGTGGAGACGCTCGCCGTCGAGTGGGGCCCGTACGGCATCCAGATCAACGGGCTCGTCCCCGGGCTCGTCCCGCACGCCGACATGACCGCGGACATCCGGGGCGGCCTGGAGCGCGCCGCGCCCGACGCGAGGGACGCCCGCCAACCCGCCCTGCGGGTCGGCGCGCCGCGCGAACTGGGTTGGGCGGCCACCTTCCTGGCCTCGCCGTACGCCCGGTTCATCACCGGGCACACGCTGGTGGTGGACGGCGCGAACTGGCAGCGCCGGTCGGTGGTCAACCCCGAGGTGGTACCGGTCCGCACGCAGTTGGGTCGCGGCCCCTTCACCCCCTCCCCCTGAGCACCGGTTGTCAGTGGGCGGTGCGAGGATCGGACCATGTCTCTCGCCGATCTGACCCTTGACCGCTGGCGCTCGCTCGACCCGGCCGCCGCCGGACGCCTCGCCCACGAGGCCGCCGCGCAGGTGGGCGGCCGGGTGGTGCTGTTCGACACCGTCGGACACCTGGGCGGGACGCTGCACCGCGTGCGCATCGAGCGCGAGGGACGCGAGTTCGCCCTCGTACCCGGCGGGACCGTGCGGCTGGGGTTCGACCTGGACGCCTGGGAGCCGACGCCCGCGCAGGCCGCCGACTACGCGGCGAGCGTGGTGGAGGGGTACGGATACGGGCACGCGGACCTCAAGGCCTATCTCGCCGACGTGCTCAGCCCGCCGCGCACCGCGACGCTGGCCACCGTGCTCGTGGCCGTGGAGGACGAGGCCCTGACCGAGTCGGCGGCCGACGTGCCGGCGGCGCTCGCGGCGCGCGGGCTGCGGATACCCGGCGCCGACGAGTGGGAGCACGCCTGCGGAGCCGGGGCCGGCACCCTGTTCCGGTGGGGGAACGAGTGCCCCCTGGACGAGCCGTCGTACGGGAACGGCCGCGTGCGCCACGAGCCGAACGCCTTCGGTCTGCACATCGCCTACGACAGCTACGGCACGGAGCTGAGCGCGGACCCGACCGCGGTGCACGGCGGTGACGGCGGCGAGGCCGTCTGCGGCGGGTACGGCGATCTGCTCGCGTGGCTGCCGCTGGCCACCGCCAACCGCAACCCGTCCATGGCCGATTTCGTGTACGGACCGGACGGCGAGGGCATGTACGAGGAGTTCTCGACCCGGCCGGTGCTCAGCCTCCGCTGAAGCGCGGGGGCCTGCGGGCCGCCTTGGCGGTGTAACCCTCCCTGCAGTCCTCCGAGGTCAGGGTGAGGGCCGCGGTCATCGCCACCCGGTCGAGGGCCGCGGGGAGGGCGGCATCGGCGTAGCCGTCGATCGCGCGCTTGATGCCCTGGACGGCGAGCGGCGCGTTGGCGGCGATCTCCCGCGCCACGGCGCGGGAGGCGGCCTCCAGCTCCTCGCCGGGGACGACCAGCTGGACGAGATGGAGCCGCTGTGCCGTCGCGGCGTCGACCCGCCGGCCCGTCAGGGCCAGGTACTTGGCCCAGCCCGCCCCCGCCTCGCGGGCGATGCGCAGGTCGCCGCCCGCGTCCACCGCCACGCCCAGCCCGGCTTCCGGGAGCGCGAAGACGGCGTCCTCGGCCGCCACCCGGACATCGGCCATCAGCGCCAGCTCGAAGCCGAAGCCGAGGCAGTGGCCCTGGACGGCGGCCACCACCGGCTGGGGGAGGCGGGCGAGGACCGCGAACCGCTCGTGCACCCAGCGGATGCCCTCGTAGTAGTTGCGGGTGCGCTCGGCCGGTGAGGCGCCCGTGATGGCGCCGCCCGGGGCGGTCACGTCGATGCCGGCGCAGAAGGCCCGGCCCTCGGCCCGCAGCAGCACCGCCCGTACGGACGCGTCGAAGCGGATCCGGTCCGCGAGCAGGCCGAGCTGGCGGGTGGACTCCCAGCTCCAGCCGTTGAGCTTGTCCGGGCGGCACAGGGTGAGGATGGCAAGGCCGTCCGCGACCTCCAGCCTGATCCGCTCCTCGCCCTCCGCGATCTCCGTGGAGATGGTGTCGATCACCGTGTCCCGCACCCCCGGCCCGATGGCTGACGACCCGTCGAACTGACGGATCGTCAGACTAGGGGCGGCCGGTCAGCGGGGGAAGACCTCGAACGCAACGGCCGGCCGCCCGCCGAACCGGGCTGCGGCCTGCTGGGCGTTCCCGGTGAGGAAGGTGCGGACGTACTCCTCGGGGTCCTGGTCGGTGAGCACCTCGATGTACGCCTTGTGCTCCAGGAGGGACTTGATCGAACGCTCCAGCCCGGGGCCGGCGTCGACCGCGTGCGTCGGGGTGGCGGAGCCGGCCACCGCGACCCAGCGCACGCCGTTCCACGGCTCCAGGCCCTGCTCGATGAGCTCGGGGAAGATCCAGCGGTTCCCGGCGTCACCGGCCGCGTCCAGCACGGCCCGGCCGACGGCCTTGTGGTCGGGGGTGTTCCAGTAGCCGCCGCCCTGCGCACCGCCCCACGTGTCGCGGTGGTTGAGGGTCACGATCAGCTCGGGCCGGTGCCGCCGGATGGCAGCGGCGATGTCCCGGCGCAGCTCGAGTCCGTACTCGACGACGCCGTCGCGATAGTCCAGGAACTCCACCTCGGACACGCCGACGACCGCGGCGCTCGCCCGCTGCTCCGCCTCGCGCAGGGGACCGCAGTCGGCGGGGGCGATGCTGTCGATGCCCGCCTCGCCGCGCGTGGCGAGGAGGTAGGCGAACTCCCGGCCCCCGTCGGTCCAGTGCGCGATGGCCGCGGCGCACCCGTACTCCAGGTCGTCGGGGTGCGCGACCACCGCGAGGGCGCGCGTCCAGTCGGTGGGCATGGGCTGCAATGCGGGCTGCTGATCAGGTTGTTCGGTCATGTCTCGCACAATAGGCGAATGGACCGACACGGGCGGGTGGTGGCGCTGCTCGACGCCACGGGGATCTTCTTCGAGCCGGCCCGTACGGCCTTCCCGGGGGCGAGCGGGGCCGCGTGGGAGCGGGCCGGGCAGCTGGATCCGGGCGCGACCGGACCGGACGGGACCTGGGCGCTCGATTTCCGGTGCTTCGCGATCGCCCGGCCCGGCGGCCGCTGGGTGCTGGTGGACGCCGGGGTCGGGCCGGCGCAGTCCCCCGCCGCCGCCTGGGCGCCGGTACCGGGGCGGCTGCCGGACGCCCTCGCCGCGGCCGGCATCGCTCCGGCCGACGTGGAGGCCGTGGTCCTGACCCACCTTCACGAGGACCACGCGGGCTGGTCGTCGGGGGCCGACGGGCAACCGTTCTTCCCGGCGGCCCGGTACGTCGTACAGCGCGCAGAGGTGGCCGGGCTGGACCGGGCGGACCCGGTGTGGGACTGGACGGTGGCGCCGTTGCGGGCGGGCGGGCAGCTGCACGAGGTGGACGGGACCCACCGGCTGGCCCCCGGCATCACCTTGCTGCCGACGCCCGGGCACACCCCGGGACACCAGTCGGTACTGGTGGACCAGGGCGCCGGGGCCCGGGACGTGGTGGTCACCGGGGACGTACTGGTGCACGCGGTACAGCTGGGCGACCCAGCGGTCCCGTACTCCCACGAGCGCGACCGGGAGACCGCCCGGGCCTCCCGGGAGGACCTGCTGGCGCGGGCCAGACGGCGCGGCGCCCTCCTGGCCACCGCGCACCTGACCCGCGCGTTCGTGGAGCCGCCCCCGGAAACGACAGCGGGCCGGCGCCCCTGACCGGGGACGCCGGCCCGGCGGGTCGAGGCGGGATCAGCCGACCGGCCGCGGGGTCGTGTCGATGCCGGTGGCCGTCGCCCGGAACCAGACGGCCTTGCCGTCGGCGCCGACGGCAGCCAGGTCGGTCCGCCCGTCGCGGTCGAAGTCGCCCGCCGAGACCGGGGTCGGGTACGCCGTCCGGCCGAGGCCCGAGCCGATCTTCACGCGCTGCGCCGTGCCCCGGCTCGTGGGGTCGAGGTGCCCGGCGGCCAGCAGGTCGGGCTCGCCGTCACCATTGACGTCACCCGAGCCGGCGACGTCCTCGGCGTGGGACGAGCGGTTGTCCCCGGTCCACGCCGGGGCGTCGTTCACGCACCCCGCGTCCGGATCCGCGACCGGGCGGGAGACGTCCGAAACGATGGTGCCGCTCGGACGAACGCCCCCGGGGCCGTTGCCCGGCACGCGCCGGAGCAGCTTCCGCTGGAGCCCGGCGCGGGGCTCGAGCACCAGCAGGTCGTTGTAGCCGCCGCCGGTCCAGTCCCCGCTGGTGGCGATCCTGGTTCCGCGGGCGAAGGACGCCCCGGCGCCACGGTGACCTCCCGCGTTCGCAGAGACGGCGCCGACGCTCCACAGCTCCACCGGTCGGCCCGTGCAGGACGCGGCCCCCGTGTTGGTGATCCGGAGGGTCGCCTTGGAGACCGTGGCACCCCCAGCGCGGTGGTGTCCGGGCGGAGGTAGGCGCGGGACGGGCCCTCGGCGCCGCCCTCGTTGTCCACGCGCAGGTCGTCGGCGGTGTTCGGAGTAGGAGCGGTTCGGGTTCTTCTTGGACACGCGCGGCCAGGCCTGCGCGCCGACGGCGGGGCTCCCCCGCCCCGCGGCGCTGACGGCGGGCGCGGCGACGGCGGTCGTCGCCGTTCCTGCCACCACGCCGGTCGCGGCCAGTCCGCCGGCCAGGGCCAGCGAGACGGCGCTCGACATCCTTCTCAGGATGCAGGCTCCACACATCGGTCGGTCCCTCGGGTACCAGGCCCCGCCCCAACCGTGTGATCAACTTCTGCCGGAACGATGTATCGAGGCCGAATCACATCCCTGACCTGCACGGACACCGGTCACGCCTCGTCGCGGACCAGGGACAGCAGGCGGTCCAGGACGCGGGGGCCGCCGGCGCGGACGCCGTCGTGCTCGAACTCGTCCGTCACCCAGGTCCGCAGGCCCCGGACGGAGCGGGCCGTCTCCAGCGAGTGCGCGGTGTCCACGTACATGTCGTCGTGGTAGACGGCGGCGGCCACCGGCACCTCGTTGGCGGCCAGGCGGGCCGGGTCGTAGAGCGGCTGCCAGCCGGTGCGGGCGGCCAGCAGGTCCGCCGTCTCGCGCAGCGGGGCGAGGGACGGGTCGGTGGTGAAGTGCCAGGGGTGGATGGTCTCGCCGGTGAAGAGCAGCGGCTCGTCGCCCGCGAGGGTCTTGTCGGCGTCGAAGCGGGGGTGGCCGGCGCGGACCCGTTCGGCGGCCCATGCGGTGGGCGCGGCGGGGTCCTGGGCGTAGATCGCCTCGTGGACCAGCGCGTAGAGGGGGTGCCCGGCGAAGGAGAGCTCGGCGCGGACGCCCTCCAGGAAGGCGTCGGAGAGGGCGGGTCCCGCGGGGGTCGGCACGAACGCGTCCTCGAGCAGGTAGTGGAGCCGGTGGCTGCCGTCGCCCCCGCCGAGGAGGATGCCGAGGGACTGGAAGCCCTCGACGGTGAGGCGGTGGCCGCCGGGGAGTTCGGTCGGGTGCTCCGCGAGGTGGGCGGCGATCCGGCGGGCGCGCTCGACGTCCATCGGGTACCGGGCGTAGTGGGCCCGGTTCTTGCGCTCGATGCGGGGGTACGCGGCCTCGTACACCTCGTCGGCGGTGGCGGTCAGGGAGGGGAGGCCGCCGGTGATCAGGGCGGCGGTGAGGCCTTCGGGCGCGGTGGAGAGGTAGTGGGTCGTGCAGAAGCCGCCGAAGCTCTGGCCGAGCACGGTCCAGGGAGCGCCGCCGGTCAGGCCGGGGCGGATGGCCTCGGCATCGCGCACGATGGAGTCGGCGCGGAAGTGGGCGAGGTACTCGGCCTGCTGCGCGGGGGTGCCGCGCAGGGGCAGGGTCTGCCGGTTCACCGGGGTGGAGCGGCCGGTCCCGCGCTGGTCGAGGAACAGCACCCGGTACTCGGTCAGCGCGCGCTCCAGCCAGCCCTGGCGGCCGATGAAGCGGCGGGCTCCGAAGCCCGGACCACCCTCCAGGTAGAGCAGCCACGGCAGCGCCCCGGGGTCCTTGCCGGCCGCCACGACCTCCCGGGCGTACAGCTCGATCCGCTCCCCGTCCGGGCGCGCGTGGTCCAGGGGGACGGAGAACCGGTGGTCGGTGAGGACCGTGCCGGGCTGGCGGTAGCTGTGTGCGGTGGTCACGGACGGCCCCCAGGGGTACGAGGAGATGAAGGACCGCGCCCCGGCCGGGTGACGGCGGGGGCGCGGGGGTGTGGCGGTCCGAGTCTAGGCAGGACCGGACCCGGCCGGCCCGGCCGGGCGTGCCGGCCGGGCGTGCCGGGCGGGCCCGACCGGCCGGGGTGTCAGAACTCGACGACCGAGCGGAGGACTTCGCCGCGTTC
This sequence comes from Streptomyces sp. NBC_00273, assembly GCF_036178145.1. Classification (NCBI taxonomy): domain Bacteria; kingdom Bacillati; phylum Actinomycetota; class Actinomycetes; order Kitasatosporales; family Streptomycetaceae; genus Streptomyces; species Streptomyces sp. NBC_00273. The sequence goes on from NZ_CP108067.1 coordinate 1,197,061, forward strand.
CATCCGGGCGAAGGCGTCCTCGACGCCGTCGAGCGGGATGGTCTCGGAGACGAAGGCGTCCAGGTCGAGACGGCCTTGCAGGTAGAGGTCGATGAGCAGCGGGAAGTCGCGCTCGGGCAGGCAGTCCCCGTACCAGGAGGACTTCAGGGCGCCGCCGCGGCCGAAGACGTCCAGGAGCGGGAGTTCGAGCTTCATCTCCGGGGTCGGTACGCCCACCAGGACCACCGTCCCGGCCAGGTCGCGCGCGTAGAAGGCCTGCTGGTAGGTCTCGGGGCGGCCGACGGCGTCGATGACGACGTCCGCACCGTTGCCGCCGGTCAGCGCCTGGACGGCCTTGACCACGTCCTCCGTGCGCCCGTTGACCGTGTGGGTGGCGCCCAGGCCCCGGGCCCACTCCAGCTTCCGGTCGTCGAGGTCCACCGCGATGATCTTCGAGGCGCCCGCGAGTCGGGCTCCGGCCACGGCGGCGTTGCCCACTCCCCCGCAGCCGATGACGGCGACGGAGTCGCCCCGCCCGACGTTGCCGGTGTTCAGGGCGGCGCCGAGGCCGGCCATCACCCCGCAGCCGAGGAGTCCGGCGGCGGCCGGGGCGGCAGCCGGGTCCACCTTGGTGCACTGGCCGGCGGCGACCAGGGTCTTCTCGGCGAAGGCGCCGATGCCGAGGGCCGGGGAGAGCGGGGTGCCGTCCTCCAGGGTCATGGGCTGGGTGGCGTTGTGCGTGGCGAAGCAGTACCAGGGGCGTCCGCGCTTGCAGGCCCGACAGGTGCCGCACACCGCACGCCAGTTGAGGACCACGAAGTCGCCGGGGGCCACGGAGGTGACGTCCGGGCCGACGGACTCCACGATTCCGGCGGCCTCGTGGCCGAGCAGGAAGGGGTACCCGTCGTTGATGCCGCCCTCGCGGTAGTGCAGGTCGGTGTGGCAGACCCCGCAGGCCTGCACCCGGACGAGGGCCTCGCCGGGTCCCGGGTCGGGCACGAGGATCGTCGTCGTCTCCACCGGTGCGCCCTTGCTCCGGGCGATGACCCCTCGTACGCGATGTGTCACGTCGTACCCCACTCTGATCGTATCCGTCTGGATCAACGAACGTACACGGACGGCACGCGGTACGGGAGTTGTGTCACGTTCCGGCGCGCGACCCGGCCAGATCCGGCGGTACGGCGGCCCGAAGTGCCGTGCCGAAGGCCGCCACGGCCGGGTGCGCCCCGGCTCCGCTGCGGAAGGCGAGGTTGGTGCGGCGCTCCATGAGCAGGCGGGTGAGGCGTACGGCCGGATCGGCCGGGCCCGTGACCCCGAGCTGCGGTACGACGGCCACCCCCTGGCCCGCCGCGACGAGGGCGAGCACGGTGGCGAACTCGTCGACCTGGTGGCGGACCCGCGGGGTGAAACCGGCGGCCTGGCAGGCCCGGACGGTCATGGCGTGGCAGAGGGTGCCGGGGGTGGCGGTGATCCAGGGCGCCCCGGCGTACGTGCGCAGGACCGTGCCCTGGTCGGATGCGCCGGACTCGGCGGGTCCCCGGGGCGGGGCGGGGGCCCCGGGCGGGGCGGGGGCCCCGGCGGCGGGCGCGGCCAGGTACATCGCCTCGACGTAGAGGGGTTCGGTGGCCAGTCCCGGTTCGGGCTCGGCGGGTACGAAGTCGTACTCGTGCACCAGGGCCACGTCGAGGTCCCCGGCCCGCAGGGCGTGTGCCACCGCCGCCGGGTCCGTCTCCGAGACCATCGGCTCCAGCCCCGGGTGGCGCCGGGCGAGGGCGGTCAGCGCGGCCGGGACGATGGCCCGGGTGGCGGTGGGGAAGGCGCCGATCCGCAGGGCTCCGGCCAGGCCCCCGCGCGCTTCGGCGAGGTCGGCGTCGGCCCGTTCCAGCCGTTCGAGGACCGCCTCGGCGTGTCCGACCAGGTTCTGGCCGGCCGGGGTGAGGCGGACCCCGCGGCCGGTGCGCTCCAGCAGGGGCAGGCCGGCCTCCCGTTCGAGGGCGCTGAGCTGCTGGGAGACCGCCGAAGGGCTGAAGCTGAGGGCCTCGGCGACGGCGGCGATGGTGCCGCGGCGGGCGAGTTCGCGCAGCAGGCGCAGGCGTCGTACATCGAGCATCGGCTCAGCTTACGGGTCGAGTAAGAAAAGCGAACTGGATTTGATGCTTCGGACGGGCGAGGCTCTGGGGCATGGCACTGGACATCGCAGAGGACCTCCCGTTGCACGGGATCCACGTACCGCTGATCACTCCTTTCACCCGCACCGGGGACGTCGCGGCCGAGGCGCTGGAGGCGCTCGCCCACGAGGTGCTCGACGCCGGCGCCCGCGGCATCGTCGCGCTCGGCACCACCGCGGAGGCGGCCGGTCTCGACGAGGCGGAGCACGACCTCGTCACCGGGGTGTGCGCCCGGGTCTGCGGGGAGCGGGGCGCGCCGCTGGTCGTCGGCACGGGGGCCGGCGGCACCCGGGCCGCCGGGGCCTCGCTGGCCCGGCTGACCCGGTGGCCCGAGGTGCGGGCGGCGCTGGTGACGGTGCCGCCGTTCGTCCGGCCCTCGGCCGCCGGGGTGCTGGCGCACTTCGCGCGGCTGGCCGAGGTGAGCCCGGTACCGCTGATCGTCTATCACATCCCGTACCGGACCGGGCAGCCCCTGGACGCGGACGCACTGCGGGCGCTCGGGGCACTGCCGGGAGTCGCCGGCGTGAAGTACGCGGGCGGCGGCATCGGCGAGGACGCGGTGGCCCTCCTCGGCGACCTGCCTGCCGGGTTCGAGGTGCTGGCCGGTGACGACGCCTACCTGTCCCCGCTGCTGGCGCTTGGTGCGGTGGGCGGGATCCTGGCCTCGGCGCATCTGGCGACGGAGCGCTTCGTGGAGCTCGACGCGGCCTGGCGGGCGGGCGACGTGGTCCGGGCGCGGCCGCTGGGGCACGCGCTGGCCCGGATGTCGACGGCGGCCTTCGCCGAGCCCAATCCGGCGGTGCTCAAGGGCGTCCTGCACGCCCAGGGGCGGATCCCGACCCCGGACGTCCGACTGCCCCTGCTGCCGGCCTCACGGGGGGCGGTGACGGCGGTGACGGCCGCCCTGGCGCGGCTGGCGTGACCCCGGGCGCACGCCGGCCGGGAACACGCCCGAAAGAGTCCTGAATGGGCGATTCGGTGCTTACGGGCAAGTAGCCCGAATGAGGCGCTTAGAGACTGGACTTGCCCGTATTGGCCCTCCGGTCGACGACCCGTGATGTGAGCCACATCGGACATCTCAACATCATTTCCGGCAAACAGTCGATTCCCTTTTCCCGGAAAGGGAATCGGCTATTGCGTCGATACCCCTTCAAGGTCATTTACCCGACCGATAGCGAGATGTCGATCTATCGGTGGAATTCGGGTCTTGTTCCCGCGCGGCGGGCTCGCCTACGGTCACCTCGTTCCTGGTGGTCAGCAGCCGAATGGGGCCGCCGCCCGGGATCTCCCGTCCCCCCCACGTGAGGAATTCCGCCATGCCTGCAAAGGGTAAGCACCGTCGGCCGAAGCACTACCGGATCACCCGCAAGCTGGCCCTTGCCGGCACCGGTGGCGCGGCCCTCACTCTCCCGCTGATCAGTGCGACCACCGCCGGGGCGGTGGAGACGGCCGCCGCCCCCACGACGTATTCCGTGGTCGCGGGCGACACCCTTTCGGAGATCGCGGCGAAGCATTCCGTGACCGGTGGCTGGCAGCAGCTCTACGCGGCGAACCGGAGCGTCGTCGGCGACAACCCGTCGATCATCCGGCCCGGCATCAAACTGAAGCTCGGCACCCCGGCGGAGACCGAGCGTGCGAGCAGGTCCGCCGCCCGGACCACCCTCACGCCCGCTGCCAAGCCCGCGGTCAAGACCACCACCACCGCCGCCGTCAAGCCCGCCACCGCCTACCCGAACAATCTCGACGGGTGGATCCGCGAGTCCCTCGCCGTCATGGCCAAGCACGGAATTCCCGGCTCCTACAACGGAATTCACCGCAATGTGATGCGGGAGTCCTCGGGCAATCCGCTGGCGATCAACAACTGGGACATCAACGCCCGCAACGGCATCCCGTCCAAGGGGCTGCTCCAGGTCATCGATCCGACCTTCCGCGCCTATCACGTTCCCGGCACCTCGACGAACTCCTACGACCCGGTCGCCAACATCACCGCCGCCTGCAACTACGCGGCAGCGCGCTACGGCTCGATCGACAACGTCAACGGGGCCTACTAGGGCGCGTATTGGGTCGCGATCAATCGGTGGTCTGGGTAGGGTCCTTGATCCAGATCATCGAGGCGCGCAAGTGGAGGCCGGCGAGGTAGCTGTCCGGGGTCTTGTCGTATCGGGTGGCGATGCCGCGCCAGGTGGGTCCGGTTGCCGCGGGACGAATAGGCCTTGAAGGCGGCGACCGCGTTCGGCCGGGTGCGGGGACGGCCGACAGGACCACGGACCCGCATCTTCCCCAGCACTGGGATGAACTGCGGGCCGTCCGCGGCCTGGCCCGCAGTCAGGACGAACGCCAGCGGGCGGCACCTGCGGTCGGCGGCGAGATGGACCTTGCTGGTCTGTCCGCCCCGCGAGCGTCCCAGGAACGCAGCCTTCAGACGGAGCTTGCGCCGGCGTCGAATGCGTCGCCGCCCCTCCCGCCCGGGGCAGGCTTCGGTGTCCTGCCCGTTTCGTTCCTCGCGGCTGCCCCCTTTGACCTGGCCTTCTCCTCGGCAGCGGCCTTCTCCAGCGCGGTGATGACATTCTCGCCCAGGTGCATCCCGGCCGCGTCGTGGTGGGCCCGGGCGGTCGTGGAGTCGATACTGACCAGGGCCAGGTCCACCTCGCCCCGCTTCACGGCCTCCGCGATCACGCCCTCCAGCAGGGCCTCGAAGACGCCGGCATCACGCCACTGCCGGAAGCGGTGATGGACGGTTGACCAGGCACCGAACTCCTGCGGCATCTCCCGCCACTGCCCGCCGGTCCTGAACCGCCAGATCACCCCCTCGAACTGCTGCCGCAGCCGCTCGGGATACGGGCCGTACTCGCCGATCGGCAGGCACGGCCCGATGAACTCCCACTCCGCATAAGTCAGTTGCAGGCGTGTCACACAAGATGATCTACCGGTTCCAGCCGCCTCATGAGGGCGAATCCCGTAGATCTATCACGACTCAATACGCGCCCCTAGGTCAGCCGGCGGAGGAGGCACGCTTCTTGACGACCTCGAACGGGGTGTTGCCCGTGTACTGGTTCTCGCCCGCGGGGAGGCAGTTCTCCTCCCGGACGGTGCCGGCCCCGTCGCAGTGCTCGAAGGCCATCCTGAAGAACACCGTGGTCGTGTGCGTACCGGGCTTGAGGCCGGGCAGCGCGGGCGACGCAAAGTTGGCGAAGGGCAGCCCCTCCTCGATCGTCACCAGGCGCAGGACCTCGGGGCCGAAGGAGTAGCTCCGTTCCTGCGGGGTGCCGATGTCCTGGGTGATGCGGACGCCGAGGAACTTCAGGAGGAAGTCGTCGAAGGGATTCGGCAGCGAGGGTGTGTACCCCGCCGGATAGACGGCGGTGGCCGCGTCGGCGGCCGTGCCCCAGCTGGGGAAGGCCCGTACCCACGGCTTCCACGCCACTGCGACGCGGCAGTTGGGCGGGCCAATGATCTGCTCCCGGATCGACAGCTGCGCATTGATGTCGACCCCCTCCGAGGAGAGGCAGTGGTTCCCCCCGTCGGAGGAGGTTGGTGTCGTCACCCCTTGCGCCGCGGTCTCCTCCCAGCCCTTGTCCGCGTGGGCCGTGCCGCCGCCCAGGGTCGTCAGTACGGTCGCCAGAGCGGCGCAGGCCAGGGCCGCTCGGATCCGGGTGGGTCTCATCCGCCATTGCCTTTCGACGTCGCCGTCGGGGCCCTGTCCGCGCAACGGCAGGGCCCCGCTCACGCGCCGAGCATGGCCCGCACCGGCTAGGAGCCGACGCCGGACACGCGTGCACCCGCTGCGCGCACCACCCTTGGTCGGCGTGGTGCGGCCATTCGGCCGAGGAAGACCTCACCCGAACCACCCGCTGATCACGACTCGGTACGCACCCTAGGGCACCCCCTGCACACCGGGGAACTCCCCGCGCCGGTTCACACCGGGCGACGCCGGGCGGCGCGGACGAGGATCCGCAGGGGCGCCGCCAGGCCGTAGCCGATGTCCCGGCGCAGGGCGGCGGCCCCCGCCCGCTCCACGGCGGTCAGCTGGTGCGCCATCAGCTCCGTCATGGTCGCGATGACGGGACGCAGCCCGGGTTCGGCGAGGTCGCCGATGCCGTGGGCGGCGTCCAGCGCCGTACGGGCACGACGGCACTCGGCGGCCAAGAGGGCGCGCACGGCCGGGGTGTCGCGGGCTTGTTCCAGGTCGGCGCGGGTCACGGAGTGCTCGTCGAGCCGGGCCCGCGGGATGCAGAGCCGGCCGTCCGCGAGGTCCTCGCGGAGATCGGCGAGGAAGTCCACGCGCTGGGCGGCGTCGACGAACCACCGCCAGCCCGCGGCCTGTTCCGGGTCGGGGCCGCCCTGGTACTGCAGTCCGGTGAAGACCAGCACCCCGGGCCACGCGTAGGCGTCGAGGTAGGCCTGGAAGTCCTCCTCCGCGGCGAAGCCGTCGAAGCCGGCCTCAGCGGTCGCGGCGCCCTCGAGGAAGCGGGAGACCCAGTGCGGGGGCAGGCCCCGGGAGTCCACCGCGTGCGCGTAGGCCCGCAGCAGGGGGTCGGGACTGTCCCCGGACTCCAACGCCGCCTCCACCCGCTCGGACAACGCGGCGAGACCGGCGGCCCGCTGCTGCGGGGTACCGGTCTCGGCGACGTCGTCGACCAGGTTCATGAAGGCGAGGCCCGCGGCGAGAGCGGGCACCAGCGGCGGCGCGGCGAGCAGCCGCAGCGCCAGGTAGGGGGCTGGCTCGCGGCGGAGCACCCGGCGCGCGGCGCGGGTGTAGTCGTCGCGCAGCCGGGGGCCGGAAATGCCGGCCCCCGTGAGGGTGGTGCGCCAGCTGGGCATCGTGGTCGTACTCCTGAACGCGTCGGTCCGTACGTGCGTACGGGTAGACGATGTCAGAACTTGGTGACCTTCTTGACCTTGCCGTCGACACCGGCGAGCGCATAGCCGCCGCGACCGTACTCGTCGATGAGGTAGGGCCGCATGCAGGGGACCTGGTCCATCATCCAGGGCTCGACGACCACATAGGTCATGGTCGGCTTCTCGATGCCCGACTCCTTCTTCGTCTGCTCGAACAGGCTTGGCAGCGCGTCCCAGTTGACTGCGGCCATGTCGATGAGCGGCTCGCCCTCCTCGACCGTGCCGTCCGGGCCCGTGCGCTTGGCGGCGCCGTCGCGGTACTGCCAGGCGTCGACGGTGTCGGCGCCGGGAGCGGTGGGGACCTTGGCGAGGACGTAGCCCTCGTAGACCTTGAGGTCCACGAAGGTGGTGGTGCCGGTCTTCTCCTTGAGCGCGTCCAGGGCGATCCGGATGT